>CAYRSC010000001.1:0-22288 GCA_964427155.1 uncultured Desulfohalobiaceae bacterium
GTATTGGCAAGATATTTTTTAAAGAGATTTTGTATGGAGAATAATAGAAATCCACTTAAATTTACCAGAGAGGTAGAAGATATACTCATAAATTATCCATGGCCTGGAAATGTGAGGGAACTGGAAAATTTAATGGAGAGATTTAGTATATTATGTGATGGAGATATAGTAACCCCTGAAGATCTTCCCCCAAAAATATTAGATAGTACACTGGTGGATGTCTCTAAAAAACGAAACCTCAATTCCTCTACTACTGCCCCAGTTAATGGATTTGTACTCCCAACTATTGATATTATGAGAGAAATGGGATTTACCCTTAAAGACTTTTTGGAATATATAGAAAATTCCCTGTTAAAAGAGGCCCTTGAAAAAAGTGGAGGGGTGAAAAATAAGGCGGCTAAGCTCCTGGGAATTAAACGAACTACCCTTATTGAAAAGTTGAAGAAAAAGGGAATGGGATAAAATGGTACAAAATTTGCTTATATTTGCTTGAATCTTTTCAGGTGAGGAATAGGGGTGCAAAAAGAATTTAAAATAATATTTATCTTTCTTTTTGTTGTATTAGTAGCACAACCTATATGGGCTTTAAATGTATATTGGGGGATTCATCCTGATAAAGAAAGATTGGTATTTCAATTTAAGAATATAATAAATTATAAATATAAAGTTATAATTAATTTAAAGAAAAGAAGTGTTATTTTAAAAATACCTTATACTTTATTAAGTAAAGAAAATATTAAAAAGAATATATATAATATACAAGATACAAAATTATTATCATCTGTAATATTTTATAAAAATAAAAATTATTTTTTAATTAAAACTAAAAGTAAAAAGTTTAAAGTAAAATATTTTTATTTAAAAGATGAAAATAAAATAGTAATAGATTTTTATTATATAAACAATAAGTTAGCTGAAAAAAATAATAAAAAAAATATAAAACAAAATTTATTTAAAAATACAACAATTAAAAATAATAATGATAATAATACTATTAGTAAAAAGAAAATTTTAGAGAAAAATATTAGTGTATCTAATTCTAATAATACTAATGTTAAAATTAATTCTAATAGTACTGCTAATAATTCAACAAAAACTTTTAGTATAAATAATTCTACTAGTAAATTAAATAATGATAATAATACTGTCAATAAAAATAATAAAAGAATAAAACTTATATGGGATATAAAGGGAAAAATTGACAAAAAAGCTACTATTTATAATCCAAATACTAATTTTTCTTATATTGAAGAAATAGAATATAAAAAAAATATAAAAGAAAAAAAAAACAAAAATATACCAATTAAATATGAAATAAAGAAAAAGATTGTACCAAAGCTATTAATTGAACATCCTGTTTTATATAATAAAAATGCAACTAAAAATCCCCCTTCCAATAAATTAACTACCCAGGAATTAAGATCCGGAAGTAAAAAGACGCTTCCTACTCCAAAACCCTCTTCTCTTCAGAATTCTACTAATACTAATTTATCTAGCAATGAAGAACAAAACGCCACCACCAAGGTAGATTATGAACAAAAATTATTTCAGATAAAATTACAGATAAATAATGGAGAATATGATTCTGCTAGACAGGCACTTGAAGAGCTTTATAATGATGTTAATCTTCCAATGAAGATAAGAGAAGATGTTATTTTTATTCTTGTAGATGTTTATATGCAGGTATATAAAGATAAGTTAAAAGAAAATTATTATAAAATAACAAATCTAATAAAAGAAGGATTATATCTTTTTCCAAATTCACCATATAAAGCAGAAGCACTGTTAAAACTCTGTTATTTAAATTTAATAGTAGATAATTTAGAGGAAGCAAAAGGATATTTTAACTTACTTAAAAGTGAATATCCAAAATCTTCATATGTAGCACAAGCTTATTATTACTTTGGAAATTATTACTATAAAAATAAAAATTATATAAATGCAATGGAAAATTATAAAACAGTTGTTGAAAATTATCAAACCTCTTCTGTTGTAAGAGATGCAGCTATTAAATTAACTAGAGTATTATATAAATTACAGATGTATAAAAAAGCATGGATAGTTATGAAATATCTTGAACAGAGGTGGCCTTTATACTATCAAAAAGCTCCTGATATACTAAAATTAAATGGATTTGTTGCAATGTTCAACAAAAAATATGATCTTGCTCTTTCATACTACTGGAAATACTATAATATAGTCCCTGATATACAAAAGAAAGATGCAGACATTATTTTAACTAGAATAGGAGATCTATATCTAAAAAAGGGATTAAAACAATATGCAAAAAGAATGTATATATATGTTGCAAAAAAGTATCCTGATAAGGAAGGAGGATTAATTGCAAAGATGCGACTTGCTGAAGAGGGTATATATGATGAACCCACTATAAAGGAAATGTTTTCAGTATTTAACAGGCCCTATAACCTGAGGCCGGTTCAGATCTATACGGAAATTGTAGAAAGACATCCAGATAGCCCACTTGCACCCCTGGCTCAATTAAAACTTTCCATGTGGTATTTATGGAAAAATAATTATTCCAGTGCACTGAAGTCAGTTAAGAGGTTTTTTGAGAAATTTCCCCAGAGTCCTTTAAAAGAGAGGGCCCTTAAGATAGGAAGAATTGCCTTGAGTTCTCTCATAAAGAAGGCAGTAAAAAATGGTATGTATTCTTATGTCCTATCACTTTGGAATGATTATTCCTTTTTAAGAAAGGACCTCACCAAAATAGACCCAGAGACAGTGATAGGTGTTGCTATTTCCATGTGGAGAACTGGGAAGCCAGCAATGGGCCTTAACCTGGCCAGGCCATATCTCTCTAAAAAGAAACTGGACAAAACAGGGGTTGCCGCTCTGGAGCTGGTATTAAATATATATCTTCAAAGTGAGTCATGGAGGGATATTGTGGAGCTTGGAGACAGATTTTTAAAGAATAAATATCTTTCTCCTGATGTGCGCTCCCAGCTAAAATATGCATATGCACTTGCAAAGGTAAACCTGGGGATGGGAAAACAGGCCATTCCCTATCTAAAGGACCTTGCCCTTGACCCCCATATTACAGAAAAGCAGAGGGGATATGTCTTTTATTTTCTCGCAAAGGAGGAGATGAACCTGGATAACTATCAACAGGTTTACCTCTATGCCCAGGAGGCCCTTTCTATTCTTTTAAGACAAAAGGACTCCTTTGCAAAGATTGCAGATTGTTTTAATATGCTTATAGATGTAACAAAAAATTCTGGCAGGATACTAGAGGCAATAGAGTGGGCGGAGAGGTTTAAACAATATATCCCAAAAGATTATCCAAACTGGCCCCAATTTGAATACAACCTTGCCATGTTATATCATGATGCTGGCTATCTGGATAAGTGGAAGGAGATACTTACCTCCTTAAGGGATAAGTATCCAGACACATTTTATGGGCAGATGGCCTCCTCTGACCTGGAAAACCTCAGGTTAAAGAGAGAGGCAGAAAAACTTTTACAATAAGGAGGTGTAAGGTCCATGATAAGAGAGCCCTTTGTGGCAGGACAGTTTTATCCTGCAAATCCCTCTTCCTTACTTGCGGAAGTAGATTCCTATCTGAAAGGGGAGGAGGATATTAAGGAAGTGGATCCTGGTCTCATTATGGCCCCACATGCTGGTTATATGTATTCTGGTAGGATTGCTGGAGAGACATTCTCCCGGGCAAGGATACCCCATTGTGTAATATTGTTGGGGCCAAATCATACGGGAATAGGTGCCAGCCTTTCTCTCTGGAACAAGGGGATTTGGAAGATGCCCCTGGGAGAGGTTTCCATAAATGAGGAGGTTGCACAGGAGCTTCTCTCTGCCTCTAATTATATCCAGCCAGATTATAGTGCCCACCTTAGGGAGCATTCCCTAGAGGTACTTTTACCTTTTTTGTGGAGAAAAAATCCCTCCTTAACTATTGTTCCCCTCTCCATAATGGAGACAGATCCTTCTGTTTTGATTGAGGTTGGGAAGGAGATTTCCAGGGTGATGGGAGAGAGAAAGGATATTTGTCTGGTTGTGAGTTCTGATATGAGTCACTTTATTCCTCACAATAGGGCTGTAAAATTGGATAAAATGGCCATAGATGCCATATTAGAGATAGATCCTCTTGGATTATTTGAGACGGTGCGCAAAAACCATATCACCATGTGTGGCGTTTTACCCATGACCGTTGGTCTAAGTTGTGTGAAGGCATTGGGATATACACGGGCAGAGATGGTGGGATATGCCACTTCAGGAGAGATAACAGGGGATATGGAGAGAGTAGTTGGTTATGCGGGGATAGTGATCTATTAAATGTTCCTTACAATATGAGCATGGCATCTCCATAGGAAAAGAACCTGTATCTCTGGGTGACTGCATGTTTGTACGTCCTTAGAAGCAGGGATCTCCCTGTAAAGGCAGATACCATTAGGATAAGAGAAGAGCCTGGCAGATGAAAATTGGTTATCATGTGATCCACCACCTTGAAGTTAAAATCTGGATAGATATAGAGGTCTATCCATCCCTTAAATGGTAGTATCTTTCCTGATAATTTCCTGGATACCCCTTCCAGGGTCCTAACTGAAGTGGTGCCCACTGCAATAATCCTGCGACCCTCTCTCCGTGCCTCTTCTATTATTTTGGCATCTTTTTCGGAGATCTCTACATATTCTTTGTGCATCTGATGTACTCTAATGTCTTCATTCCTCACTGGAGAAAAGGTGCCGTGTCCCACATACAGGGTAATAAAACTACACCTTATTCCCTTTTTGGAGAGGTTGGAAAATATTTCTTCATTAAAATGTAGCCCTGCAGTGGGGGCGGCCACTGATCCGCACTTGTCTTCCCTGGAAAATATGGTTTGATAGCGCTCCTGGTCTATTTCTCCTGGCAATCGTCTAATATATGGAGGTAGAGGGATATTACCCTGGGCTTTTATCCTGCTATATAATTCCCCCACCCAGTAGAGGGCACCCTGCCATCTCCCAGCTCCCTCCCTGCGGTTTAATACAAAATACATCTCCTCCCCCAGATAGATCCTTTTTCCCTCTCTCATTCCCCTGGAAGGCCTTATAAGGGCCTCAATCTCTGCCCGCATATATTTCCCTTCCCTCTGGATGACCAAAAGTGGGAGGGGGGTGAGAATTAACACCTCTGCCTTTCCCCCTGTCTCCTTTTTTCCATATAGACGGGCTGGAAATACCCTGCTTTGATTAAATACCAGTAGTGAATCAGGGGGCAGGTAATTTACAAGGTCCCTGAAGTGGGTATCTATTATCTCGTTTTTTTTTCTATCCAGCACTAAAAGTCTTGACTCTCCCCGATTTTTTGGTGGATACTGGGCAATCAACTCTTCTGGAAGATGAAAATAATAAGAAGAGAGACGGTATTTTTCCGGAATTTCCATTGTGTTACTCCTTAAAAGATTATAGGAGCTGATATATGAAAAAAATACTCCTGTGGACCTGTATTTTGTGTATGTGTGGGTGTGCCCATTTAAGCACCTCTTCCAGCAAGGCCACCAGGGCCAGTGGAGCAGGAGCCTATCCTACTGCATATCAAAAATCAACAGCGTACGATTTCCCTGATATCCCCATTCCCCCTGAATTAAAGTTGGACATAAAATGTTCCCTGGTATTTGAGAGCGCAAGCATAAAGGCGGGTGTATTGGTGTATAGGGCAAGGGTAAAGCCTCTATCTCTTTTCAATTTTTTTGCCAAAAAGATGGGAGAAAACGGGTGGTCCCTCAGGAGCTATTTTAAGTATGGCAAGTTTATTGCCCTATTTTCCAAGCCACATAAGGATTGTGTTATCAGGATCCTGGATAAAGGGTTTACCACAGAGACCTCTATCTGGGTAATACCACGTATAAGTACTTCCCCTGCTGGGGAATCTTCTACAGGAGAGGAGATAATCAGGCCATGATTCCCCCCTATCTTAGATTTTCCCACATAAAGGGAAGGGGAATTCACCTGGGTATATGTGGAAGTATTGCCGCATATAAGGCCCTTGAGCTGTTACGGGACTTTATTCACAGCGATATGCGGGTGAGCGCTACCATAACCGAGTCAGGTCAGAGGTTTATAACCCCCCTTTCCCTCTCTGCCCTGGGGGCAGAGCCAGTATATGAAGGGATGTTTGAGGGGGAAGAAGTTTATGCCCACCTCTACCCTGGGGAACTTCCAGAGGTCTTCACCATTGCCCCTGCAACTGCAAATACCCTTGCCAGGATAGCCCATGGTCTTGCTGATGATATGTTAAGTGCCCAGGCACTTTCCTTTGGTGGAAAGATAGTGATGGCACCTGCCATGAACCCCAGGATGTGGTCTGCAGTGGCCACCCAGCGAAATATTTCTCTGTTAAAGGAGATGGGAATAGAGATAATTTCCCCTCAAAGGGGAGAGGTTGCATGCAGGGAACAGGGAGAGGGAAGGCTTGCCCCTGTGGAGGATATATATTTCTGGACCCTGCGGGCCATATCTCCATCTGACCTCAAGGGAGAGAGGGTATTAATCACCCTTGGACCAACCAGGGAATTCTGGGACCCTGTACGTTTCTGGTCCAATCCCTCCAGTGGAAAGATGGGCTCTGCCCTTGCCACTGCCGCATGGTTGAAAGATGCAGAGGTGGTTTGTGTCTGCGGTCCATGTGATGTGTATCTTCCTCCTCAGGTGGAGGTGATACATGTAACCACTGCCAGGGAGATGTATGAGGCGTGTGTTGATCTGTGGGGAGGGTGCACTATAGCATGTTTGTGTGCCGCTGTTTGTGACTTTCGCCCCTGTGAGCCAAAAGAAGAGAAGTTCAAAAAGGATTCCATCACAGGGCCTCTCACTATTGAATTTGAATTAAATCCAGATATATTAAAGACCCTGGGCGCGAGAAAAAGGTCACATCAGAGACTTATTGGATTTGCGGCAGAATCCAGTTCCCACTTTGAAGACCTTGCCAGGGAAAAGCTGGTAAACAAAAATCTTGACTTGATAGTTGCCAATCAAATAAATCAAAAAAATTCGGGATTTGAATGGGACACCAACTCTGTTACCATTATTGACAAATCAAAAAGAGCAATTACCATGGAGAATATGTCCAAAGCAGATGTAGCTTGGAAGATATGGGAGTTGATATCATTAGCCTAAAGTTTGAGGACTGGCTCTGGTCTCTCTCAGGAGTAGATGCGGTCTTTATTCCCCTGAGCACTGGATTAGATGCCCATGAAAATCCCCTCATAAAAGAGGCCCTCTCTGCGCACGTCCCACCCTATAGATATGTCCTCACCTACTATTTTTTGTCTCAAGATATGAGGTCTCCCTCGGAACGCTCCCACCTTTTTAAAAGGATGTTAAGTGCACTTCACTGGAAGAGGGGATATATCTTTTTGCCCCATAATTTTTTAAAAGGGGAGGAGATAATAAATACCCCCCGCCAGTTTTGGAGCACAGTGAGGGAGATAAATCAAAGGGGAGAGGGGAGAATTTCATATATCCTCATCTTTGGAAGGGATTGTGCCAGGGAGCTTGTTCCCAATAAGGAGTTTCGTTTTGGTCCATGCCCCTATGGAGAGATGAGACTACTGTTTTTGCCCTCTCCAGATGAGATGTTGCCAGATAACAGGGAGCTCAAAAATCTAGTGTGGCATCTTTTAAAGAGACTGCCTCTACCACGTTTTTAAGGAGTGAGTATGTCTGCTGTATTGATAACCGGCTGTGCAGGATTTATAGGTTTTCACCTTTCAAGAAGGCTTCTTGAAGAGGGGAGGAGGGAGATAATCGGGATAGACAATCTCTCTCCCTACTACTCTGTTAGGCTTAAAAAGGATAGACTAAAGATCCTCCAGAAGTATAGGGGCTTTCATTTTTATGAAATATCCCTTGAGGATAGAGCTGGTGTGGAAGAGGTCTTCTCTTCCCAGAGGATCTCAAGGGTGGTAAATCTCGCGGCCCAGGCAGGGGTGAGATATAGCCTCACCAATCCCCATTCCTATATTGAGAGCAATATCGTGGGGTTTATGAATATCTTGGAGTGCTGTAGAAAGGTAGAGATTGAGCACCTGGTGTTTGCCTCCTCCAGCTCTGTATATGGGCTAAATACCACCATGCCCTTTAGTGTGCATCACAATGTGGACCATCCCATAAGTCTGTATGCGGCCACCAAAAAGTCAAATGAGCTAATGGCACACACCTATAGTTATCTTTATAATATCCCCTGTACAGGACTGAGGTTTTTTACTGTATATGGTCCCTGGGGAAGACCAGACATGGCTCTTTTTAAGTTTACCAGTGCCATTGTAGAGGACAGGCCCATAGATGTATATAATTTTGGTAAGATGGAGAGGGATTTTACCTATATTGATGATATTGTGGAGGGTGTGATTCGGGTACTGGAGAGGATACCAACTCCCAATGAGCACTGGAGCGGAGACAATCCTGACCCCTCCTCTAGCCCTGCCCCCTACAGGCTTTATAATATAGGTAATAATAATTCTGTATCCCTTATGCGCTTTATAGAGGTAATAGAGGAGGCACTGGGAAAGAAGGCGAGAAAGAACTTTCTCCCACTGCAACCTGGAGACGTGCCAAGGACCTTTGCAGATGTGGATGACCTTATGAAGGACGTGGGTTTTAGGCCCTCTACTCCCATTGAAGTTGGAATACCCAGGTTTATAGAATGGTATAAGGAATATTATCAACTTTAGTTGGAGGAAGTAGATGGATTTTAAGACTTACAAGAAAAAGCTGGAAGGGATCTTTACCAGGATAAATGAGATATTGGAGGAGGGGGATATCCCTGAGATATCCCTTATCAAGGACTTTACCCGCCTTGCATCCAGACTACAGAACTATGCCACAGATGAATGGTCTTATGAGGCAGAGGATTTTGCCCACCTGGCAAATCAGCTAATAAGTGCAGTTAAGGGTAATGATTTTCAGGAGATATATAGGTTAATATCCTCCCTGGAGGATGCAAAAAATTATTGTCACAGGAGTTTCAGGGAAGAGTAGCAGGGGGATGGACAACATAATAGTTATTGCAAATCAAAAGGGGGGGGTGGGAAAGACAACCACCGCCATAAACCTGTGTGCCTCCCTTGCGGCCCTTGAGAAGAAGACCCTGCTCATAGATTTAGACCCTCAGGGGAACGCCTCCAGCGGCTTGAACATCTCCCCTGAGGGGGAGAGAAGTACCTACCATGCCCTTTTTCACCCTGGGGATGCCCCTTCCATGGTATATGAGACATCACTTCCCTATCTCCATCTTCTCCCCGCGAACCAGGACCTGGTGGGGGCAGAGATAGAGCTTGTGGACAAGATAGGGAGGGAGTATTTTTTAAAAGAGGTGGTGGATGTGCTATCTGGTCTTTATGAGTTTATCTTTATTGATTGTCCCCCCTCCCTTGGCCTCCTCACCATTAATGGCCTCACAGCGGCATCAAGGCTCCTTATTCCCCTTCAATGTGAATACTATGCCCTGGAAGGGATTGCCCATCTGGTGAGGACCTATAAGCTGGTAAAGGGCAGATTGAATCCCCGGCTCCAGATATTCGGGGTGGTCCTCACTATGTTTGACCGGCGGAATAATCTCTCTCATCAGGTGGCTGCAGAGGTAAAAAAGCATTTTGACTCCCGTGTATTTAATACAGTGATACCTAGAAATGTGAGGCTTTCTGAGGCCCCGAGCCACGGTCTCCCTGTTATATGTTATGACATAAAATCCAGTGGTGCCAGGGCATACTTGGAACTTGCACGGGAGTTTATAAGACGCATGAGCTAGCTTAGGAGGGCCTATAGGGTATGGTCTCAGTGGTGATCTTGTCCTTAAAGTGCTTTTTTACCACCTTGGCCCCACACCTGAGACACCTGAAGCTCACAAGTCCACTTACGCTTGCGGCAGTGAGGAGGAACTTCTTTTCCCTATCCTCTTCCCAGTTGGTGGTCTCATTTCCACACACCCCGCACTTCACACTAAAGTCATAAGGGTATTTAAAGTCCCAGCACTTCTTGAAGACTTCCCAATCAGAGAGGGGCTCTTTCACCTCCTCTATCTTCTCCTTTTCCCCACTATCCAGCTCTTTCTCTATTATCCTGGAGACCTCTGTGCCGATCCTCTCCCATAGGCTTGCATGGATGAATATCCCAAGGAGTCTGCCATGCCTGTCATATACATCAATCACCTTATCTCCCTGCTCCATAACGCCTCCTTTAATACTTCTCTTCCAGGGAAGAGAGAATTTGATTTTTTTTCTTTTAAAAGCTAAAACCTTTTTAAAACTAAATAAAAACATCTGGAGAGAAAATATGGCAAAGCCCAGGGGATTAGGTAAAGGATTAGATGTGCTTTTTCAACAAAAAATCTCCCTGGACGAGAAAGAAACCCCTGAAAGTCCCTACAGGGAGATAGACATTCACCTCCTGGACAAAAACCCCCATCAACCGAGAAAGACCTTTTCTGAAGATTCCATTGAGGAGCTTGCAGAATCCATTGCCTCCAATGGCCTTATTCAACCCATTGTTGTCAGACCCTCTCCCCATGCCTCGGATAGATATCAGATAGTTGCGGGAGAGAGGAGGTATGAGGCGTGTAAAAGGGCTGGCCTCTCTACAGTAAAGGTCATAGTTACAGAGATATCAGATGAAGAGGCCCTGATAATTGGCCTTATTGAGAATCTCCAGAGGGAGGATTTAAATTGCATTGAAGAGGCAGAGGCCTATAACAGGCTGAGACAGTCCCTGGGGATTACCCAGGAGGAGCTTGCAAAGCAGATAGGAAAGAGCCGTTCCCATGTGGCAAATACCCTGCGTCTCCTCTCACTGCAAGACCCTATAAAGGATGCCCTTAAAGAGGGAACAATTACGCCAGGTCACGCCAGGGCACTACTCTCCATCTCAGATAACTCTGCCAGAGAAAGGGCCTTTTCTTACATAATAAAGAAGGGATTGAGCGTGAGAGAGGCTGAAAGGATAGCAGAGCACTTTAGAAAAAAGGGAAGGCTTCCCGCTCCTGTATCAGGGGAAAAGAAAAGGGGGAGGACAAGTGAGGAGTTTTTGAGGATGGGTAGGGAGTTGAAGGAGAGGTTTCAGGAGAAGATAGGGGTGAAGGTCTCCTTGAGCGGGACGTTGGATAAGGGAAAGATAAGTCTGTTCTTTGAGTCCCAGCAGGAACTGGAGCTTTTACTCATGCGCCTATACTCTTTGTGTGAAGAGGAGGGGGAGATTGTTTCACGTGAAACACAGGAGGAGATAGATGCAGATACAGATACCCTCCCTATTTGATGTACTGGAGTCCATCTTTTCTCAAAGGGCATTCCCTGTGCTGGTGGTGGGGGATGTGATTGTGGATAGGTATCAATATGGTGAGGTGGAGAGGGTCTCTCCAGAGGCCCCTGTGCCTGTGGTTTTGGTGAGAGGGGAGGAGGTGAGGCCTGGTGGTGCGGCAAATGTTGCCAGCAATATTGTCTCCCTGGGTGGAAGTGTGGAGATGGTGGGGGCCATTGGGAGGGATGAGAGTGGGAGGGCCTTAAGGGCCCTCCTTGAGGAGAGGGGGATAGGCTCCCGTCTCCTGGAGCTGGAGGGGTATTGCACCATAGAAAAGACCCGGATAATTGCCAGAAAACAGCAGGTGGTGCGAGTGGACAGGGAAGATGTCCACTGGGAGGATATCCTGGCCAATGCGGGGAGGACCCTTCTAGAGGGGATATGTAAGTGGAGGGGGGTAGTGGTTGTCTCTGACTATGGAAAGGGTTTTCTGGGTCCCCTCTCCCTTAAAGAGATATTGTCCAGTTGTCCCCAGGTTATTGTGGACCCAAAAAAGAGGAACTTTGAGTATTACTCCTCTCCTTTTCTCCTTACTCCAAATCGCAAGGAGGCAGAAGAGCTGGCAGGGATGGAGGTGCGGACCCAGGAGGATATAGTCATGGCAGGGAAGCTGATAATAGAGAGGGTGGGGTGTAAAAATCTTCTGCTAACCCTTGGGCCAGAGGGAATGGTCCTGTTCCAGGGGGAGAGGATCTACCACCTTCCCTCCTGTGCCAGGGAGGTCTTTGATGTGACTGGTGCAGGGGATACAGTGGTGGCAGTGGTGGCCCTGGGTCTCTCATGTGGCCTTTCCCTGCTGGAGGCATGTATATTTGCCAATTTCTGTGCAGGCAAGGTGGTGGCAAAGGTGGGAACATCCACGGTTACCAGAGAAGAGATAGAAAAAGATGCCCATGAGTGGAAGGGATATATAGAAGTGGAGAAATGGGGTTAGAGAACAAGTCCATAATAGATATACGGCGCCTCTTTTTTTCCTTTGGGGACAGAGTGGTCTTTAAGGACGTATCTCTCTCAGTGGAGAGGGGAGAATTCCTCTTTATAACTGGACCTTCGGGGTCTGGTAAGACCACCCTCCTCAAGATCCTCCATGGGGAGCTACCAGTAAAGACCGGTATGGTGAGGATTGCAGATATAGATGTAAGGAGACTTCCCCGCTCTCACCTCTATAAGCTTCGGCAACGGGTCTCAATGGTGTATCAGGATTTTATGGTCCTGGAAGAGGCAAGCGTGGAGAAGAATGTCTCCCTTCCCTTGAAGGTGCGTTTTTTAAGTGGTGTGGAGATAAGGAAAAGGGTGGATATTGTGCTGAGGAGCCTTAAGATCTCTCATCTCAGGAGAGAGATATGCGGCACCCTTTCAGGGGGAGAAAAGCAGAGGGTGGCAATTGCCCGGGCCATTGTGGTAAATCCAGAGCTGTTGCTGGCGGATGAGCCCACGGGAAACCTGGATGAAGAACTCTCTGTGAGACTTATAAAGATACTGGGACAATTTAATAGACACGGGACCACTGTGGTCTTTGCCACCCACAACCCCTCCCTTAGAAACTGGATAAAGGGGACACGTCTCCTTAAGATACAGGGAGGCAGACTCATAGAGGGGTAGATCCATGTCCTTTTTGAAAAATATCTCTGAGCAGACCCTGGAGATTCTGCTCCTGCGAAAGAAACAGCAACTGGCACTGGTGTTATCCCTGGCCTTTCTCATATATTTTGGGGGCCTTTTAATTATGGGGTGGGTAAATCTGAGTAGATATTGTATTTCCTCCTCTCATTCCCTTCGCCTCATAATCTATTGGAAGAAGATGGACACAAGGGAATTTAATACCTGTCTTAATACTCTAAAAGGCCTGCCCCATGTGCATGTGAAAAAGGTCTATACCCCTGCCCAGGCCCTTAACATCCTGAGACACACCTCCCCTGAGGGAGTGAATTTACCCTCTATCTCTCCCAATCCCCTCTCCTATACCACTGTAATAGAGGTGGATGTAGGGGAAAAGGGATTTTATGGGCTTGTGGATAGGCTCAAAAGGCTAAAAGGGGTGGAGGATGTGATATTTTCTCCAAAGGGGCTGGAGATAAAGAGGGCATGGAAGAGGATGGCAAAGTACAGTGGAGGGGTGATCCTCATAGTCCTCGCAAAGATAATGGGATTTGTTATCTTTGTATCCTATTCCCTTATAAGGGCCATGCGGGAAGAGGAGATAAGGATATTGTGGCTGGTTGGGGCATCTCCCAGCTTTATACGTCTGCCCATTATCCTGGATGCCCTCCTCCTCACCATGTTTTCCTTTGTGCTGGGATGTTCCCTGGTAAAGCTCACCCAGGTGGGTCTAAATAGGTTTGCCTACACTCCTCCTCTGTGGATAAAGATAGAGTTTTTGCCCTTAAATACCATATTTGTCTTTTTTGGGGTGGTGATGCTAATTACTCTGGTAGGGTCATATCTTGCAGTGAGAAATATTGATCCTGCCCGATTTTAACCCTAACCTCTAAGGAGCGGTGATATGAGAAGCAATAAGATGAAGCAGGGAATTGAAAAGAGTCCTCACAGGTCCCTTCTCTATGCAACTGGCCTCACCCCTGAGGAATTAAAAAGGCCCATTGTGGGGGTGGTCAATTCTGCCAATGAGTTAATACCAGGTCATATCCATCTGGATACCATAACAGAGGCAGTAAAGGCCGGCATCAGACTGGCCGGGGGGGTGCCCCTGGAGTTCCCCACCATTGGTATATGTGATGGGGTGGCCATGAATCATGAGGGGATGAAGATGAGCCTTCCCAGCAGGGAGTTAATAGCAGACTCCATTGAGGCAATGGCAGTGGCACATCCCTTTGATGCCCTGGTATGTGTGACCAATTGTGACAAGATAATCCCTGGCATGTTAATGGCCATGCTTCGTCTGAATATTCCAGCCATAATTGTAAGTGGAGGCCCCATGCTTGCTGGAAGGATGGGGGAGAAGAAGATCGACCTAATAAGCGTATTTGAGGGTGTGGGCAGGTACCAGCGAGGGGATATCTCCAGGGAGGAGCTGGAGGAACTTGAACTTACCGCATGTCCTGGTTGTGGGAGCTGTGCAGGAATGTTTACAGCCAATTCCATGAATTGTCTCAGTGAGGCAATAGGACTTGCCCTTCCAGGCAATGGGACTATCCCTGCAGTGTATGCAGAAAGGGTAAGACTTGCAAAGAGGGCAGGGATGCAGGTCATGGAGCTCCTGGAGAAGAATATAAGGCCCAGGGATATTGTTACTCAGGAGAGTATGAGAAATGCCATTGCCGTGGATATGGCCCTTGGGTGCTCCACCAACACGGTTCTCCATCTCCCTGCTGTTTTTGCAGAGGCAGAGATAGAGGTAAATCTGGAGATATTTGATGAGATAAGCAGAAAGACCCCTAACCTGTGCAGACTATCCCCTGCAGGGGAGCACAGGATGGAGGATCTGTATCACGCAGGGGGGATACAGGCGGTTATGTCAGAACTCAGTAAAAAGGGCCTTATAGATCTGGGGTGTCTCACTGTCACAGGGAAGAGCGTGGGGGATAACCTCAAGGAATCCAAGGCCCAGGTAAAGGACTATACAGTGATAAGGCCCATAGATGATCCCTATTCCCCTGAAGGAGGCATAGCCATTTTATATGGCAATCTTGCCCCAGAGGGGTGCGTGGTGAAGCAGTCTGCTGTGGCAGAGGAGATGAGGGTAAGGATAGGCAGGGCCAGGTGTTTTGATTCTGAGGAAGAGGCAGTGGAGGCCATACTGGGAGGCAGGATAAAAAAGGGAGATGTGGTGGTCATAAGGTATGAAGGGCCAAAGGGAGGCCCAGGGATGAGGGAGATGCTCACCCCAACATCTGCTATTGCGGGTATGGGCCTGGATAGGGATGTGGCCCTTATAACAGATGGTAGATTTAGTGGGGGCACCAGGGGTGCAGCAATAGGTCATATATCTCCTGAGGCCGCAGAGGGTGGTCCCATTGCCTATATTATGGAAGGGGATGAGATAGAGATAAATATTCCAGAGAGGAGGATAACCCTGCGGGTAGAGGATAAGGTACTAGAGGAGAGGAAACAGAGGATAAAACTAAAACAAAAAGAGATATCCTCCTCTTTCCTGAAGAGATATGCCAGGATGGCATCTTCTGCCTCAAAGGGCGCCATCTTCAAGAGATAGACCACAGGGGGGAGGCTCCCCCCCTGCATTTTTAAAAGAGGGGGGTTTCCCCTTAAATTCCCAGAGGAGTGCGAGAATCCCATGACCTGTTGGAAGGAGTTGGATACCATAAGGGGATTTGCAGGAGGATGCATAGCATATTATAAGGGAAATTAATAATTCAACAAGAGAGTGCCTGATGCAACAGATAAGACTGGAGGAGAAAAGGATAAGGTTGTGTTTTTTTGGGGTATGGGTGATATGTGTATGTATGGATATACACTATTCCCTTACTCCCACCATCCCCATCCCCCTGACATTTGACAACTCGGATAAAATCCTTCATTTTCTTACCTATGGGTTACTAGCGGCCCTGCCAGGGTTATTCTGTGTTTCAATAAGACGATTTGTGCTTTTTGTATTATTTGTTATTATGCTGGGTACAGCACTGGAGATAAGGCAGTATTTTGTGGTAGGGAGGGATTTTTCCTTTTTGGACATGAGTGCAAACAACCTGGGGGCACTGGTCTCTCTTGTGATTATTGGCCACCTTAAAAAGGATGTGGGTGAATAGGGGATATGTATTATTTACATCACTATTTTGACCCTGATTTTGACTATATGAACCTGAAGCCAAAGGAGCAAGAGGATGGTAAAGTGGATTTTTATAATCTTGGCTATGTTCAAAATGTGGTTAGGGATCAAGTTATTGCAGAATGGAGGAAGGTGTCCCCTGATGAGATTGAAAAATATGATGAGAGATTTTTGTTCAAGGAGAAGCGTTTTCCCATGGGGCGTGGCTGCGGCGTAAACCCCAAGAATCCAGACCAGCTCATAGCCCTGGTAAATGGATATGTATATTATGATGAGGAAGGGAGGATTTGCGTCAAAGAGTTGTTAAATGTGAGACGCAATGTGGACTTTCATACAGGGAATATCTATTTTGTAAATAATATTGTAGTCCATGGGGACATAAAGACCGGTTTTGAGGTACAGGGAAATTCTATCCTGGTGAAGGGGATTGTGGAAGGGGCAAGGGTAATTGCCCTTAACTCTATTGCAGTGGAAGGGGGAGTAAAGGGAGAGGGGAGGTGCCTGGTTCGTGCAGAGAGGAATATCAAGGTAAAGTATGCGGAAAATGCCACTCTAGTGGCTAGACATTCCCTTCTGGATGAGGGGCATTGTCTCCACTCCAGGGTCTTTGTGGGGAAAAATTTGATCATAAGGGGTAAGGCAGTAGGGGGCAAGCTCTATTCTCAGGAACAGATCTTGATTGAAGGGGACCTGGGAGGGGGGATGAATGTTCCCACCATAGTGGTTCTGGGATATGATCCAGTGGACATGTATCACTTCTCCAGTCTGGAAGAGAAGCTAGATGCCCTAAACTCCCGTTTAACCCTTTTAAAGGTAAAGCAACAAAAGCAGAGGGATGAGGAGGCCCTTTTGTCCCTGGAGATACAGGAACTTACCAATAAGATTAGGATATTATCCAGAAAGATCGCCAGGATAAGTTCCAAGATAAAGTCCACAGAGTTTTCCAGATGTAAGCTCATTGTAAGGGGAGAGATATATCCAGGGGTAGAGATATCCATTGGACCTGCCTTTTATAAGGTAAATGACTTTTTAAAGGGGACCACATTTTCGTTTAAGGAAGATGAGATTGTACTTGCCAGATTTGAAAAACTAAAACACAGAGTTAGAGAGGGGTTTGAATGGACATAGGCACGGTTATAGGGCTTCTGGCTGGTTTTGGGCTTATATTTGGCTCCATCCTCATGGGTGGAAACCTGAAGTCCTTTGTGGACCTGCCCTCTGTGGCCATTGTGGTGGGGGGTACATTGGCAGTGACCTTTATTATGTATCCCATGGGTACGGTCTTTAGTGCGGTAAAGGTTGCCCTCAAGGCCTTTTTTACAAAATCCATGGACCCAAATCAGATAATATCTCAAATTACCTCCCTGGCAGAGGTGGCAAGAAAGGATGGACTGGTGGCCCTTGAGAAGGCCGCCACAGATAATGAGTTTCTCAAAAAGGGGTGTATCCTGGTGGCAGACGGGAATAATAGTGACCTTGTGCGTTCTGTACTGGAGATAGAGATTGATTTTATGAGGGCAAGACACGCCACTGGTCAGGGGATCTTTAAGAGCATGGGCTCAATGGCCCCTGCATTTGGAATGATAGGGACCCTTATTGGTCTGGTGCAGATGCTTCAGACATTAAACGACCCCTCCTCCATTGGGCCAGCAATGGCCGTGGCACTTTTGACCACCTTTTACGGGGCAATTTTGGCGAACGTGGTATTTATCCCCATTGCAAAAAAACTGGAGGAGCGCTCTAAAGAAGAGAGCCTTTACATGGAGATAATCCTGGAAGGGATAGTCTCCATTGCAAATGGGGAGCATCCAACCATTACCAAGGAAAAGCTCCTTGCATTTCTAGCGCCTGCCATGAGAAAATAATAGAGGTGTGGGGCCTCAGTAGGTCTCCACAGTTGGCCGGTAAAAATAGAATTCCACCCGCCTGTTTTTTGCCCGATTTTGAGGGGAGATATTGGGGACAAGGGGAAGGGTGTCCCCATATCCTTCGGCCCGAAAGCGGCGGGGATTAAATTTGCCCTTTTTCAATATGTATCTCAATACCGTGGTGGCACGGGCAATGGATAGGTCCCAGGGGGAATGATATTTACTATATTTTGCCTCTGTATCGTCTGTGTGGCCCCTGATGGCCACCATCCAGTCATTTTTTTTCAACAGCTTGATAATAGAATCCAGTACCTTTTTGGCCGAGGGGAGTAATTGGGCACTGCCCCGTTTAAACAGGACATCGCTCTGGACCCTCACCATTACTCCTCGGTCCTCAGCATTTATCTCTATGGGCTCCTTTTTGGCCTCTGTGCCCAGAAGACTCTTTACTGTTAGCACCATTCCCAGGACCTGTTTGTCCTGTTTTGATAGTTTCATCTTGTTCTCAAAGGGAGAGGGTGAAAAGGCCACATAATCTGCCTCTGGTCTTTTTACCTGTACCCCAAAGGCATCCTTTATGGAGCCAAGCATCTCCCTGAATTTCTGGATGTCCATGTTGGCAAAGGATAGAAGGAGCACAAAAAAGGTAAGTAATAGTGACATGAGGTCAGAGAATGTCATTAACCATTCTGGTGCGCCTTCTTCTTCTGGCTCAGGTGGTGCCTTTCTAGCCATAGTATCTTCTCCTAACTGGTGATAAACAGGTTATAGTGCTATCCTCCCATACACTCCCTATCTGGTATAACCACCTCTGCATGCAATACATTTCCCTCTTCCTCGTGGGAATAAAAATAGGAAAACCTGTCAGAGAGCTTTTTTATCAAATAAAGTCCCATGCCCCCCTCTGGGGGATCCTTAAGGTCAGGCTCTGGTATGGAGCTTGGGTCAAAACCCCTCCCAAAGTCAATGACCTCAATTACCACAGAGGTGGGTTCAAACCAGAGCCTTATCCTGAGTTTCCCCACCTCCTGGTCTTTATAGGCATGTTTTATCACATTTGAACACGCCTCATATAGTAGAAGCTCAAGGGAATATAGCCAGTGGTCTCTACACCGGGACAGGTATGGATGTTTGGAAAATATGGCCTTTGCAAAATGTCCTATGGCAGGAAGATAAAACAAGCGCGCTGGTAATTCAAGGAATACGTCCTGTGTTCTCATGGGAGTTTTCAAGATCTCTTCCATATCCTTCCCCTTGTCTATTCATTTATAAAGGAGGGGGGTTGTCCTGTGGAGGCCAGCACTCCCTTCCAGTAACTGGAATGGATATTCAGTTTTCTCCTCTTCTGTGTGACCAGGGAGAGGGGTAGATAGACAAATCGCTCCATGAGTCTGGTTACCACCATATTGGTCTTTCCTGCCATGGCCGCATGCACCGCGTGTTGTCCCAGGAAGGCACAATATACACTATCACTGGAATTTGCAGGCACAGACCTTATTATATAGCTTGGATCAATAAACTTTAAGGTAATGGGGATGTTTTGCTCTTTAAAAAATTCCTTTATCTTTTCCCTCAACAAGCCGCAAATATCTCCGAGGATTGGGTTTCCAGAGGGATCAGTGGGGATCTCTTCGTGGTTTTGTTTCATTATCCTTCTCCACAGGTCCTGTCCAGCACCTTCTGCCACCACAATTACTGCGTGGCCCCTTTCCTCTATGCGTCTCTTTAGATAGGCTAAAAGTCCATTAGGACCATCTAATTCAAAGGGCTGTTCAGGCACAAGCACCACATTTACATCCTTTTGTGCCAGTGTGGCCTCTGCCGCTATAAAGCCAGACTCTCTCCCCATGAGTTTTACCATGCCAATGCCATTTGGTGCCCCAAGGGCCTCAGTATGGGCACAGCGGATGGCCTCTATTGCCTTGGAAACTGCGGTGTCAAAACCAAAGGAACGGGATACAAAATAGATGTCATTGTCAATGGTCTTGGGGATACCCACTATCGCAATCTTCATGCGCCTCTTTTTTACTTCCTTCCACACTGCAGCAGCCGCTTTCATGGTCCCATCTCCACCTATCATAAACAGGACATTCACATTCATTCGCTCTAGGGCGTCCACCACCTCCTCTGGAGGCTGATGTCCCCGGGAGGAGCCTAGAATGGTGCCTCCAAATTCATGTATCTCAGAGACATTATCTGGGGTTAGTTCCCAGATCTCATGACCATATTCTGGTAAAAAGCCCTGAAGTCCATACCTTATTCCAATGGTAGCAGCCACCCTGTACTGATGATGGGCCTCCATCACAATGGAGCGGATTACATCATTTATCCCAGGACAAAGTCCTCCACACGTGACAATGGCGCACTTGGTCTTGGATGGGTCAAAATATATCTTTTCCCGGGGTCCTGCCTCCTCAAATATAAAGTATCGCTGGGCAGGGTCTTCTGTCTCCACCACCTCTTCAGATATGTAGAGGTTTACCTCTCCCACATCAGATAAAAACGGGGCCATACTCTTTGGGGAGGGGACCTTTGTCTCTCCCAGGGTGTCCACCTTTATCCTCTTTGGTCTTATGGAACGCATCTTCCTCTCTCCTTGTGTTTGCATTTTTCTTATTTTAACATTAAGAGATGAGTGTATTAAAAATGGCCCTGTTTGACAAGGTCATATATAGGGACATAATGCATGAAAAAGGGAGGATAAGGGATGAAGACAATAAAGGTTTCTACCTCCAGAAGAGAGGAGATGGTGGATATTACCAGTGAGATAAGGGGGCTGGTGAGCAAGAATCAGTGGAGGGATGGGGTCTTATATCTATATTGTCCCCACACCACCGCGGCAGTCACCATAAATGAATCCGCAGACCCCTCTGTGAGCAGAGACATAATTTCCTCCCTCTCGCGACTCATACCCCATAGGGGGGATTACCATCATGTGGAGGGAAATAGTGATGCCCATATAAAGTCCTCCCTCATTGGGTGTAGCGAGGTGGTGTTTGTGGAAGATGGCTCCCTTGTGCTTGGCACCTGGCAGGGGATATTCTTTACAGAGTTTGACGGTCCTAGAAATAGAAAGCTATATGTAAAGTTTATTCCAGCTTAACCTTATAAGGAGCTGAGGGGATATTAAGTATGGAGAAGCGAGGTCCCATATTTGAAAAGATATATCACGACTATCTAAGGCAGATGCAGTCCCTGGATTTTAGGGAGATCTCCAGGCGATTAAATCTTACCCTGGAGGGAGAGGAACTCATCGTTCCTTTTTTTCACAGGACCTATAGGGTCTCAAAACAGGGGATAGTGGTGGAAGAGGGAGATGCCCCTATCTATGCAGAATGTGTGGTCCTGGCAAAATATATCCTGCTTACTCCCAAGGAGCCCCCTCCTTGCTTTTCTCAATGGTGGACCTTTAAGGACTTTAGGGATGCGGCTCCCTTTGCAGGGGCCTTTCATAATAATGTGGAAAAGGCAATAGCAAGGAATTTCTCAGGAAGGATAAAGGAGCTGGAGATGGCGTGTAGGGCCATGGGGGGAATGGTCCCTGATGATATGTCCCTCTCCTATGAGCTGGTTCAAAGGTTTCATGCCTTGCCCACCATGGATATGCTTTTGGTATTTAATGACGTGGATGAGGAATTTCCTGCAGAGGCAAGGGTGCTATTTCCAGATAATGCCTCCCATTATCTGGATATGGAGTGTCTTGCCATCTCAGGATGGCTCCTTGCAGATTACCTCTATCTGCAGGCAGGAGGAACTCATTATACAATTATGTGACCCCTGGGGGAGGGAGAAATTGCTTGACATTTTTCTTTAAGCAGGTAAGATACCTTCCTGTTTCAATCTTCCCCGGTAGCTCAAGCGGCAGAGCGGGTGACTGTTAATCACCATGTTGGCGGTTCAAGTCCGCCCCGGGGAGCCACTTTTTTTTGCTCAATGATTATGGAAATTAATTTTGGCTCACAAGAGGATATCCCATTATTTTTTTATGTTTCAATAATTGAAATAAAAAGACTTTATAAACTTTTCATATAGTTACCAAGGACAATTTTAGTTTCAGGAATTTAACATCAGTTAAATATTGTGCTGTAGGTGCAAGCATTGTATTCTCTCCTTTTTTACAGAGATAATACAAAAATAGAAAAATTGGCTATATTTTTAGCTGCTTACAGTAAAAATAATTTCAAAAAATTTTCCCGCTACTAGCGGATGCACCCCAGAGGGATTGAGCTTCCACCAGAGAATGGGTCAAGCACTTTTGGGATCTTTCCATCATTTGTCTTTAGTATGTCATTTCTTGCTTTTTCTATTATCTGGTTATTTAGAGAATTTTCCCATTTACAAAGCTCTATTATAAACTGCCTTGTTTTATC
>CAYRSC010000002.1:0-115564 GCA_964427155.1 uncultured Desulfohalobiaceae bacterium
GATTCAAAGTGTTGCATCCATAAAAGAAGGCTCTCTTTTCTATGGGGCAATTTTTTTATAGCTGAAACAAAACCCATATAAAGGTCATCATATTCTGTAGGATTATTATCCTGCCTGCGGGACACAGGGAAAATAGTGGTAGCGGATACAGGGGATAAATTGTATTGCCATTTAAAATCCTCAATAGAATTGAATTCCTTTTTGTTTTCAGGGTGAAGCTGTTCAATAACTGGGGCCAACCTTGTGGACTTGAATCTAGAAGGGGAAACCTCTTCTCCTTGTGAAAAACTGTCCCTGTCTATGCCACTACTAAGCCTATCTGCCTCTGTAATTATCCATTGGGAGGGAGTTTCTGGTTTATGGTGCATGGCGGCTAGATTTAAAAAATTATCTAACCCAAGTTCTGGTGAAAATAATTCTTCAGGAAAAAATCTTCTGTTAAAATCTATAAAGGCCGCAGTGAATAAGGCGTGCCTGTGGGAATATCTACCTTTATACACAGGTTGATAAAGCTGTTGGTTTTGTTTGATATACTCCTTAGATACCTCAAAACACCCCTCCACAAACTTTCCCAGATCATGACATAGTGCGGCAAGAGAAACAATTAATGTGTTTTTATCTGCCCTCATCTTATTTCTCCATAAATTTTGGGATTAACATACCTCATACCACATAAAACTCAAAATCTGAATCAATAAATTCTCCTTCACCCATAATTTCCACCTTAGCAAGACATTTCTTACAGATGGGAATATATTTTACACCATCTTCATCTGGATTTATTACCTCTCCAATTCTCTCCTTTAATCTTTTTAACTGAGACTCATTCAGGTCCATCTCAAATTTTGATCTCTGGACCCTTTGACCAAAATCTTCCATAATCTTTGCCACCTTTTGAAGCCTTCTATCATCACAGATGTCATATATAACCAGAAATCTCATATAATTTCCCACACCCTGGGCCTTAGATTTATAGTAGTACCCTGCACACTTGCCTTTGACATACACTGGGAACATATCTTATATATGCGCACGGAATCAGTATCCATATCTAAATGTCTCTTACAAAATCTTCTTATCTCTACAAGTTCATACTCATTAATATCACACTCAAAAACAGATTTTTGTACATTTATTCCCAGGTTCTTTAACAAATGATGAAAACGAGTTCTTGTCTTGTTATCTGAGATATCGTAGATAATAACCACATTCATAATTAGGGTTATTTTAAGGTTAAAGGCACATAGGTGCTCAATTCCCCTTCCACTACACGTCTATATTGTCGTGCCTGCTCCAGTATGGCCTTTTCATAGGAGATCCTCCTCTCAAGGGGCTCATAATAAAACTCTGTCTGGAGTTTTTTCTCAAAGGAAGAGATGACCCTTTTCAGGGCCTCCCTTTTAAGGACAACCGGCAATTTTCCCCTATCATTGCTACATGCATCCACCCCATCCTCTGAAAATCGCTGTTCAGGCACGTCAAAGAATTCACTGGCCTTATTGGCACTCATAAGGCCAAATCGGTCCCTAACAATCTCATCCTCTGCTAATACATCCTCATCTCTCATCTCCTCCTCCCTTTCTTCTCTCACCTGTACAAAATCCTCCCCTTTGAGGATTCCAAGGTTGAAGAGGGAGAGACAGAGGGTATCAGCAATAATCACTCTAAACTCCTCCATTAGATCCATAACCAGGGCATATCTTCCATAATCTGGTGAATGAAGATTTCCAGGATATGGGTCTAAATTGGCCACCCTTATTGCTGAATATACCCGATTGAACAAAAAGGTATATAGCAGAGATAATACAGAATTTACTGGATCTGTGGGAGGTCTTCTTACCCTTTTTCTAAAACCAAAATCCTGGAGAAGTCCCTCTGAAAATACAGAAAAATAAATGGAAGAGCCCTTTCCCTCATATCCCCTTATACTTTCCACAGAGGTGGCCCCATCTAGCTTCTCCATAATGGACCTGATCTCATAAGCGGCCTTCTTACATGCAGATTTGCCCTTTGTCCTCCCTATCCTCATAAGTAAAGAGACCATGTTAAATAGCTTGGCCTTTACTATAGACCTGGCAATAGATAATATAAAATCTTTCTCATCTAATAGATAAAACTGCCTTTTCCTAAGAAAAAAATTTTTGCCCTCCTCTAAGTTGAACCTTCCCACAAATCTACCATCCTTTGAAAGAAATACAGTATCAACGCCCTCTTTAAAGAGCTTCTTGATGGCTGCGGGAGTTAAATTGATATTTCCAAATAGCAACAGTTGCTCTAATTTATGCAAAAAGATAGTATGATATACATCTCCATCTTTTTTAACCAGTAACCTATCTCCTTCTTTACTGATCACAGAACCCTGAATGGTTACATAAAAACGCATACCTATATCCCATAAATCCTAAAACCCTGATGTAAAAATATATGATTTAATTTTATCTCTCCCGATGGAAGAATATCCTCCCTTGCAATCCTTTTAGTTGTAGAATAGATAGGGATAAAACAATTGATTAAACAAAACCTGATGGTCAAATATGTGGCACCAAAATCCCCTTGGATGAGAACAAAATCATTAAAAGAGCACTCTTGTTTAATCCAGTTAAATACTGGAAGTAAATAATCACCAAGAGGCATCTCTCCCACAGGGATATTTCTCCATAGGAGCTTTATATCTTCAGGAGGATATATAATAGAGTCCACCTTTAAATTATTATAGGCATCCAACATCTGATCCATGGTGAGAGTATGATTTAACAGACATACAAGTTTCACTTTTATACAATCCCCCTTTTTTAGGTTCAAAATAAATAAAAAATACCTCTCCATCTACAACTTCAATGTTGAAATCTCATGCTATATGAACCTGATCCTGGACCTGTCTATCCTTATGCCAAATCTGGTATCGGGTTTCCTCCCCACAGAGACTATTCCTATCTTTTCATAAACAGATAATCCAAATGACTTTATCAATATGCTTTTTATCTTTGACTTATAACTATTAAAATTTTCCCTGGTGAGTGATTTTATACCAGAACCACTCAAACTATCTATATCTCTACTTCCAGGTATGCTGTTATATATGTACATTATCTCTGATTGTGAGGACAAAATGGTGGATGCATCAACAAAACACTCTATACATCCTCCACATGGCCTATCCTTCATACATCTCTTTTTATTTTTTAAAAACCATGCATAAAGTGCC
This sequence comes from uncultured Desulfohalobiaceae bacterium, assembly GCA_964427155.1. Lineage (GTDB taxonomy): Bacteria > Desulfobacterota > Desulfovibrionia > Desulfovibrionales > Desulfothermaceae > Desulfothermus. Next base: position 3,206 of record CAYRSC010000002.1, read on the forward strand.
ATATAGGCAGGATGTAAATCTGTCTCCATTGAACCAAAACATATCCTACAATTTTTAATGTCCACTATGAGATGTGAATCTTTGTCCATAATTACATGAGATATAATCTCACTGGGAGGGAGAGGTCCTTTTAATTGTTCTTCACTTATCCAGTGTCTTACGGGAAAAAAAGGAATGGACACTAATTGTATCTTTGCATATTTAGTTTCTTTTTTGTAAGGATTCCCTCTATCATCATATAATAAAACAGATCTTGATCTCTTGGGAGGATACCAGAAATTTTTACTTGACTCAAATTCCCTGGACACAAGGACATGATATATCCTGTCCTGGGGCCTTCCATACAATTGGGCCGCAAGTGAAAGACAGGAAGACATAGTCTTTCTACCACCTGCTACCAAAAAATAAATTATATTTTCAGGATGGCTACATAGCTTAAAGGTAACCTCAAGACAAAGCTCTATTAATCTATAATTTGTGACCTCATCTTCTACATCTTCCACATATTCTCCGGATTCATCTCTCAATATGTAAATATTTTCAGGGGGAAAACTCACCCTGTGGGGGAGATTATATTCCTCTAAAAAACGCATAAGGGGACCAGAAGGGGCAATAAAGGAGAGGAGTTTCTCATATCCTGGATAGGTGGTTATCATGTGGATCTCATGGACACTCCTTCCCTGCAAAAGCAGGGCATATAAGGTCTCTGTAATCACCTGGGGATTGAGGCCACATACCCCAAGGAGTATCCTCTTCATGGAACCCATACCCTTATTTTCCCAAATCCAAAAGTGGTCTGTTTTCCAACATGCACTATTTCACAGTACTTTAATAGGGGATAAAATGGTAGCAATTCTCCCCTATAAATGGCATGCCCCACCAATCCCCCCAGCCGCATGCTGCTCCTTTGCCGAAAACTAAATCTCCTTATCTCCATCCATCTTTTCTGCTCCTCCACTATCTCTACCTCCCTGGATCTGGCAATAAGCCCCCTATAATCCAGGGAGGGCTCCCCCCCACAATAGGTGGCTTCCAGAGATGATATCCTCCTTAAACAGGCCCTTATGAGCACAGAAAAATCAAAGTCTGTGATCAGAGAATTTCTAAACTTCACCCTATAGGGGGTTAAAAAATCCACCCTTATCCTCTCCATAGGGGGTGTAGGGGGAGCTATATCTTCTATTTTGAGAGAGCCATGTTCCTCAGGTAACACCATAATGCCCTGTGAGGAGTCCTCATACACAACCCTTTTATCCTTTATTACCCTCTTGACCTCAAACCTCCCCCCACCTTCTTTTCTATTGAGGCCAATGCCCACCTTACCCATCTCTATTACACTATAGATGATATAAGATAACCACCTTATCCCCCCTTCAATAAGGATAATGGAAAACCTGAAATCCTCTAAAGGGGCATACCTCTCTTTACCTGAAAAAGGGGGCTCTAAGATAAAGGGAAGGGGAAGATTGGGGGATCTATTCTTTTGCTTTATCACCTTGGATTCAAATAAAAAGGCATATACACACCCGGAAAACAAAAGGCACTCCTGGCAGGATACCCTCTTCAGGGGACAGCATATATTTCTCAGGGACTTCCCCAGGGCCCCTCTGAAGATATTGCCTGAATAGAGAGGAAGAATGGTCTCTGAAGTAAAGCTACAGATAAATTCTACTATGGAATACCTTAACATATAGCCTCCTGAAAAAAATGGTCCTTTATTTTGAAACACGCCAGAGGGAATTTGTCAACCTTCCTTATAAGGAGTAAACTCTCCCCAACGTCATGGAGAAGGGGCAAGATAAGAGAGGGGTCTTTAAAATAAAAAATCCCCCTGGAGGTTACCAGCAGGAGAGGAGATTTTCAGAACTGGCTCTCCCTCCCTTAGTACTAACTAATTGTTCCTTTATTAGCGGATGCACCCTTTACATTACTTCCGACCTTGATCAGGATTTGATTATGCTTGGCAGGGTTAGCTGATTTTTATCCTATTTTCCCCACATGAATCCTCTGGACTTTCTTTTGCATGCGCAGTATATGGGGAGACCTACCCACGTAGGGAAGGATTTACATGGGAAATAATCAGGGGAGCATATGAATATAAAAAGGGACAAAAACGTGAGGCAGGTGGAAGATCTGGATGAGAGGATACTTTCTCTCATCCTGGAGAGGGCCTCTTTATTTGCTGAGGTACTTAAGAAAAGACGCCTTTCAGGGAATTCCTTTTCTAGTGGAGACCTGGAAGGAGAGATGTGGAAGGGGTGGTATCGTCGCATAAAGGATAAGAGGGTAAACAGTCGTATTTTGAGGAACATATATAATCATATAAACCACCTCTCTTATGATATTGCAGAGCGAGAGGAGGAGAGGGAATTTGTGCTCTCTCCTAGACGCAAGGCAGTGTCTATTGATATTGCAGGTCCCTGTGATCGTCTCCTCACTAGGTTTATCCTTTATCTGTCTGCGGCCCTTGACCTTTCTATCTCCCTCAAAAAAGTGGTGCTCAATGATCCCCTCTATGAGATGTTAAAGGTGTTAAATTCTGTAGGTGCCTCTTTTAAATGGGAGAAAGATACTGTGGAGAGGGATAGGGGATCGCAGATGGAGTTTGATCGCCATGCCCTCTTTGTGGGGGGAGATTTATTAAACCTCTATCTCCTTCTCTTCTATGCCCTTTCCAGACCTTGCATATGTAAATTTACTGGTGAGGCACGTCTTCGCACCCAGGACTTAAGGCCCCTTTTTGACCTGCTTCCCCAATTGGGGGCCAGGATAGTACCTTTTATTCCTGGTAGTTATGGACTTCCTGTGAGGTTGGAGGCCACAGGTACTATAAGTGATGAGATAGTGATTGGGGGAGATGCTCCTGAGGAAATGGTAGTGGCCTTTCTTCTGAGTGCCCCTGTGTTTTCACGTCCCCTATATCTCAAAATCCATAGCTGGCCCTCTCCCTTTCTTTTAGAAAGGGTCCTGTGGACTTATGAGATGTTCCAGATAGAGTATGAGAGGGATGAAGAGGGCATAAGGGTTTGCTCCTCTGCTTCCCCTGATATTGACTCGTCACTAAATCTTCCTGTGGATGTGGAGCTATGCTCATATCTCCTGGCCTTTCCCCTATTGCTTGGTGGAAAGGCAGACATAAGGGGGATGTTGTCAGGTAGATTTCCAGATGAAGAGATCTTTTTGGGTGTGCTTTCCTCCTTTGGTGTGGTTACTCAAAAGGAGGGAGGGATAACTTCTCAGCCAGGAGAGCAAAAAAAGATACCTACTATACTGGATGTAAAGGGAATGGACACGGCAGTTCCTCTCTCGTGTGGTCTTTTGTTTTCTCGAGCAAGGGGAAAGGTGTCTCTGGCCAATGTGCCTGCCTCAGCCATTGATGAAGTGAGGGAGGTCTGTGGAGCACTGGGAATAGATGTTGAAAAGAGAAACGAGATGGTTACTTTTAGGGGACTGCCCTTGAAAAGAGCAAAAGAGGTCTCCCTATATTCCCCTTGCGCCCGGTGGAGCCTTGCCCTTTCCCTTTTGGCGACCTCAGGGATAGACATAGTTCTTGCCAATCCAGGCGAGATTACAGCTATATGGCCTTCCTATTGGCCTCTATATCGCATGTTACCCGAGATAAGGGATGGGATGGAGAAAAGGGAGGAGATGAGAGATGGAGGAAGGAAGAGAAGGAGAATCCTTGTGGCAGGAAATAAAAAGATTGGAGAGAGAGATAGCTGAGCTTGAGAAGAGACAGAAAGAGGTGGAGGAAGAGATATACAGGTTAATGAGAGAAGAAGACCTTTCTAGGGGGCGGATATATGCCAGGGAGATCTTTTCTCTCCAGCAGGAGAAACTTGCCCTGGCCGTAGAGATAGATATAAGAAAAAAGAGGCGGTTGAGGCTTCAGTGGGAGATAACCCCCTGTTGAGTTTGCAGACCACTTTCATTTGAGTAACCGAACAAAGGCCCCCTCTCGCCAGCACATGAGGACATATCTGCATATTAATTGAGGATATTCTGTGATGAGAAATTCCATTTCCTCATGGGAAAGGGCTACCTTCTCCATATGGGAAGGGGTAATGGGAGAGTCATAAGGGGGTATAAGGGCCCCATATACAAAGATAAATTCACATAGCTCCTCCACATAGTAAGGTGGAAAGATGGGCCTTAATTTTCTGGGCCTTATGGCCAAATTGGCCTTAAGGAGGGAGAGGGCCACCTCTTCCCGAGCACATCCTGCTCTGATGTGGCTACATACAGGAAGTCTCCAGGGAGAGAAAGAGCTTTTCTTCCCATCACGCAGGAGATAAAATCTGTTTTTTTTGTCATATACCAAAACAAGGATACGTCTATGGGGAAGCTTTAGGGCATGTACCTGCTTTTCTTCCATGACCCCCAGAGGGGTATCCCTGTTGTCTACTATTTCCACAAGCATCTTTTGCCCCTTCCCTTTTATCTATAGAAGGGGTAATTATCAGATTAGAGTAGGCAAGGCAAACCTTCTCCTTCACCATGGATGCAAAATTATGCCCTTGAACATCTCCAGGTTTTGGACTAAATAGGGGAGGTTATGTCCAATACCCATATATCCAGCGTCCTCCTTATTACAAAGGGAGAGAGTGGAGAGGCACCTAGATTGGGCAAGGAGATAGGGGAGTGGTTTGAGAGTAAGGGGATAGGATATAAGCTATTTTCTAACTCTCACCTTCCTGATCTGGAGGAGCTTGACCTATTCCCCAATTTGATCCTGGTATTGGGTGGGGATGGGACCCTCTTGTTTGTGATAAGGAAATACTTTGGCTACAATATTCCCTTTCTGGGGATTAACTTTGGAAGGGTGGGTTTTCTTACAGATATTGAGCCAGAACAGTGGCGAAAATGCCTTGCCGAGGTACTTGAGGGCAATGCATCTGTTTGTGAAAGATTACTTCTTGAGTATTCAGTGAAAAGGGGTGGAAAAAAGATAAGAGGGGGATGTGCGGTAAATGACCTAGTGGTAAGTCGGAGCCATCTGGCCAGATTGATTACTTTGTGTGTGGAGATAGGGGGAGAAGGGCATTCCTGTCTGAGGGCGGATGGGATCATAGTTTCCACCCCCAATGGTTCCACAGGGTATTGTACTGCTGCAGGGGGGGCCACAGTATTTCCTTCCCTGGATGTGATAGAGCTATGTCCAGTTTCTCCCTTTATGAGCAGGACTGTGCCCCTGATCCTCCCATCAGATATCCTGATTCGTATATGGGTGGAGGAGCCATCAGGTGAGGCGTGGTTTACCATAGATGGACAGGAGGGCTTTCCCCTCTCCATTGGGGATGTGGTAGAGATAAATAGGTCACCTAATCCCCTGAGATTTTTCATTCCTCCAGGTTCTTCCTATATAAAAAAACTAAAGCTCAAGGGATACATATAACCACAGGGCCATGGTCAGAATAAAGTTCCTTATATTTCTGACAGTGGTGTGTTTTATCTTTTTCCAGGGATGTGTACCTCATCCTCCTAAAAGGCAAGGTTTTTTCCTGCTCACCTCTTCACAGGCCTCAAAGGTCCTCTCCCGGCTTGATATAGGGCTTCAAGGCATTGAGGACTGGGGTCAGTTAAATGCCACCCTTTCCTCCACCTTGAGATACCTTAACAGATACCCTAAGAGGGGATTTTGGGTGGAGAATCTCTATATATCCACTTCCCGTCTTAAAAAGACTGTAGAGGAGATGTTGAAGATCCTGCCCCAATTGGATGGGGACCCATCTTTGCTGGTGAAGAGGTTTAACTGGTATGAGCTTGTCCCGGAGACATTGTTTACTGGTTATTTTGAAATGGATATCCAGGCATCTCTCTCCAGAGATAGGGTGTATAAATATCCCATCTATGGCCTTCCTTCTGACCTTAAAAGGGCATATCTGGGGGCCTTTCATCCCAGGTGGAAGGGGCAATATCTCATATACAGGATAGAGGGGGACCACATAAGACCCTATTATTCCAGGCGAGAGATAGATGGAGAAGGTGCAATCCTGCATAAGGCCCCTATTATTGCCTGGGCAAAGGATCCCGTGGATGTATTTTTTTTGCAGATTCAGGGCTCAGGGAGATTGATTTTACCCGATGGAACCTATAAGTATATAGGTTATGCAGGAAAAAATGGGAGACAATACATATCCATTGGTAGATATTTACTAAAAAAGGGATATATTTCCAGGGGAAATGCCACCCTGGATGGGATAATGGCGTTTCTAAAGAAACACCCTAAACTGGTGCCCCAGGTACTTTATCGTAATCCCAGTTATGTGTTTTTCCGGCTTTTAAAGGACGGTCCCTATGGGGCCATGGGGGTAAAACTCACTCCCCTACTCAGTCTTGCCACAGACCCCAGGGTCCTTCCTCTGGGCTCTCTCCTGGTCTTTAATGTGGAGGTACCAGTGAGGGGAGGAAGGGGTTATCCCCTTACTGGTTTTGGAATATCCCAGGATGTGGGGGGAGCGATAACAGGAAACCATGTGGATCTATTTTTTGGCCAGGGAGAGGATGCCAGGTTTATGGCGGGCCATATGTCTAATTATGGAAAGATATATCTTATCCTGGCCAAGGAAAAATAGGAGGAGAGATCATGAGCCAATATGAGGCAGTAATAGGATTGGAGGTACATGCCCAGCTAAAGACCAGATCAAAGCTCTTTTGTTCGTGTGCCACCACCTTTGGGATGCCTGCAAATACCAATACCTGTCCTGTATGTGCGGCTATGCCTGGTGCCCTTCCTGTGGTAAACAAAAAGGCAGTGGAATATGCGGTAAAGATGGCCCTGGCAGTAAATTGTGAAATAAACACCACTTCTCTGTTTGCCAGGAAGAACTATTTTTATCCTGATCTTCCAAAGGGCTATCAGATATCTCAATATGAACAACCCCTGGCAGAACATGGATTTTTAGAGATAGAGGTGGAGGGAGAGAAAAAGCGGGTTAATATAATCCGCATACACATGGAGGATGATGCAGGTAAGTCCATTCATGTACCTGGAGAGAATAAGACACTTATAGATCTCAACAGGACAGGGGTACCTTTGATTGAGATAGTTAGTGGTCCGGATATGAATTCCCCTGATGAGGCAGTGGAATATCTCAAATTATTGCGTTCCATCCTGGTGTATTTGGATATATGCGACGGGAATATGCAGGAGGGTAGCTTTCGCTGTGATGCAAACGTCTCTGTGAGACCCAGAGGGGAGAAGAGACTGGGCACTCGTACTGAGCTTAAGAATATGAATTCCTTTAGACACGTGTGGAAGGCCCTGGATTATGAAATAAAGAGACAAATAGAGGTTATAGAGGATGGAGAGGAGGTGATTCAGGAGACCAGATTATACGATGAGTCAAAGGGTATTACCCGTTCCATGCGGGGAAAAGAGGAGGCGCATGATTATAGATACTTCCCTGACCCTGACCTGGTGCCAGTGGTGGTGGAGAGGGAAAGTATAGAAAGGTGGAAGAGGGAACTCCCTGAGCTTCCCCAGGACAGATGCAGACGTTTTCAGGGGGAATATGGGCTTTCTCATGGAGAGGCCCAGCTTCTTATAGGGGATAAAGCACTTGCAGATTATTTTGAAAAGGTGGTAAGGTTATATAATAGCCCTAGAAAGGTGTATAACTGGTTTCAGACAGATGTCCTCAGGGAAATCCATGAGAATCATCTTGATATTTCCCAGGTAAGATTTACCCCTGAGCAATTTGCATCTCTGTTAAGGCTCATTGAGGAGAACAGGATAAGTCTGAAGATAGGGAAGGATATATTCCCCCACCTCTTTTTGAATGGTATAGATCCGCTTTCTTATATAGAGGAAAAGGGCCTATCCCAGATATCAGATGAAGATAGTCTTTTTAAGGTGGTGGAGGAGGTCCTTGAAGAGTTTCCAGAAGAGGTAGCCGCATATAAGGCGGGGAAGAAAAAACTTTTAAGTTTTTTTATGGGACAGGTGATGAGGAGGACCAGGGGTCAGGCCAATCCCAAATTGGTAAATGAGATCTTTAGAAAACGATTGGAGGAAAAATAGCAGGGGTTTTTATATGTGGAGACATATTAAATTTTCAGAAGAGGAAAATGCCCTTTTTTTACTTGATCAGAGGGCCCTTCCCCAGCGGGAGAGATGGTTTACCTGTAGGTGTTTGCGGGATGTGGTGCATGCCATTAAAAAGATGGTGATAAGGGGGGCCCCTGCCATTGGAGTAGTAGCCGCCTATGGGTGTTACCTGGCCACCCTCAGCATCCAGGGAGAGGAAGGGTGGCAGGATGTGTTGAGGGATAAGCTTTCATTGCTGGAGGATGCCCGTCCCACTGCAGTAAATCTTAGATATGTGGTAGAGCGTATGAGGTCCATCCTGGACAATGATGGAGATATCACGGTGGATGAGCTCCGATGGATGTGGCTGAAGATGGCAAAGGACATTCATCAGGAGGATATACTTATAAATAAGGCTATTGGCAGAGAGGGCCTTGCCCTTATAAGGGATAAGAGGCGCATAATGACCCATTGTAATGCAGGGGCCCTGGCCACAGGGGGATATGGGACTGCCCTTGGGGTGGTGCGCGCCGCAAAATCTCAGGGTATGGATATAGAGGTAATTGCCTGTGAAACAAGACCTTTTTTGCAAGGGGCACGACTTACTGCCTATGAGCTTCAAAATGATGGGATAAGGACGCATGTGATATGTGATAATAGTGCAGGGTTTTTGATGGCAAAGAAGATGGTTGATGCCGTAATTGTAGGTGCAGATAGGATAGTTAGGAATGGGGATACTGCAAATAAGATAGGCACATATTCCCTGGCTGTACTGGCGAGACATCACGAGATCCCCTTTTACGTGGCTGCCCCCCTATCCACTTTTGATATGAGGCTTGCCCACGGGGAAGAGATCCCCATTGAGGAGCGCGGGGAAAAAGAGGTCACCCATATAGGGGAGATGAGGATTGTGCCAGAAGGGGTGGGTGTGTATAATTATGCCTTTGATGTGACCCCAGGAATGCTTATTGATGCCATTATATGTGAAAAAGGGATAATATATCCCCCTTTTGAGGAGAACATTCCGAAGGTGATGGGAGAGGAGTAGATTATGTTACCCACAGTGGTCATTGTGGGCAGAACCAATGTGGGTAAGTCCACCCTTTTTAACCGACTATTGCGCTCAAATCGTGCCATAACCCACAACAGGGATGGGGTTACCCGGGACAGGATATATGGGGAAGTGAGATATACTTCTCCCCCCTTTGCCCTCTTTGACACAGGGGGACTTGTTTTTGAGGGAGAGGACGAGATAGAGGTGGGGATCTTTAGACAAGTGGAGGAGGCACTTTCCCAGGCAGACCTGGTGCTTTTTGTGGTGGATGGAAAGGCAGGTGTCACACCCCTGGATGAAGAGGTTGCAGAGTTTGTAAGGAGGAGCAATAAAGAGGTGTTGCTGGTGGTGAATAAGGTGGATGGGAGGGAGCAGGTAGATAGCCTGGTCCCGGAATTCCATTCTCTCGGATTTGAGGAGCCCATTGGAATCTCTGCGGCACATGGCTATAATATCCCCCACCTCCTTAAACAGATCTGTAAAAGGCTCCCCCAGATAGGTGAGGTCCCAGAACTTCAGGGACTTAGGATAGCCCTGCTTGGCCGTCCCAATGTGGGGAAGTCGTCCATGATCAATGCCTTTCTTGGGGAAAAGATGCTTATAGAGAGCCCAGTGGCAGGTACCACCAGGGACAGTATAGATGTGGTGCTTGAACGCAATGGCAAGACATATATCTTTGTGGATACTGCAGGGGTGAGGCGAAAGAGCAAGATAAGGGATTCCCTGGAGAGGTTTAGCGTGTTAAGGGCCCTTGCCTCCAGTAAGCGGGCCCACATCAGCATCTTGGTGGTGGATGCCATTACGGGCATTACCCATCAGGACAAGACACTTCTCCAGTATCTTCAAAAGGAGAAGGTTCCCCTTATCCTGGCGGTGAATAAAGTGGATCTGGTACCCCCTCAGAAGCGGGAGACCTTGCGAGCCTTTTTGGCCTCTAAGCTAAGGTTTTGCTCCCATGTGCCTATTGTCTTTACCTCTACAGTAGACAAAAGTGGTCTTGGAGGTATTCTTCCCCTTGCAGAAAGGCTCTGGAATGAAGTAAATAAGAGGATTCCCACAGGAGAATTAAACAGGGGCTTGGAGATTGCCCTTTCAAGACATCAGCCTCCAGTGGTGAGGAATAGGAGGGCAAAGTTTTATTATCTCACTCAGGTGGATACTACGCCCCCCACCTTTGTATTTTTTATGAATGATAAAAAATTATTAAGACCGGATTATGAAAGGTATTTAGAAAATCAGATAAGAAAGATCTTTGGCTTTAAGATGAGCCCGTTAAATCTTATCTTCAGAACATCCAGAGATAGTAAGGGGTTTAAGAGATAGGATATTCACAAACAAAAGGAGAGAGATTTTATGGTGGAGAAGGTAAATTTTATCTGGTTTGATGGCGAGTTTGTACCATGGGATGAGGCCAGGGTCCATGTGCTCACCCACACACTTCATTATGGAGCAGGGGTATTTGAGGGTATAAGGAGCTATTTGTGTACCGATGGCACCTCTGCGGTATTTCGCCTTGAGGACCATGTAAACAGACTTTTTGACTCTGCAAAGATACTAAACATGAAAATCCCCTATACTCCTTCCCAGGTATGTGAGGCCATTATTGAAACCCTTAAGAAAAATAAACTAAGAGAGGGATATATTCGTCCACTTGCCTTTATTGGTACCGGGGTCATGGGGGTGCATCCCTCCACTAATCCCATTCATCTAATAATTGCTGTGTGGCCCTGGGGGGCATATCTGGGAGAAGAGGCCCTGGAAAAGGGGATAAGGGTGAAGACCTCTTCCTTTACGCGACATCATGTAAATATCATGATGACCAAGGCAAAGATATGTGGAAATTATGTAAATTCTGTCCTTGCCAAGATGGAGGCCGTGGGGGATGGTTATGATGAGGCCCTTATGCTGGATGCAGAGGGGTATGTGGCAGAGGCCAGTGGAGAAAACCTCTTTATTGTAAAGAACAGCAAGATAAAGACCTCTCCTCTGGGTCCTGTTCTTCCTGGTCTTACCAGAGACTGTATTATAACCCTTGCCAGGGATATGGGTTATGAGATTGTAGAGCAGAGGTTTACCAGGGATGAGGTATATATAGCTGATGAGGCCTTTTTCACAGGCACTGCAGCAGAGCTTACTCCCATCAGAGAAGTGGATGGACGCACTATTGGAGGTGGCCATGCGGGACCAATAACCAAACTATTTCAGCAAGAATTTTTTAAGATAGTGAAAGGGGAAAACCTGAAGTATGCAGAATGGCTCACTCATTATGAGGTCTAACTAAGATAAGCGAGGGGATATGGAAGGCACTCACCTGGCGTCCTCTTATAGGCCCCAGAGGTTTTCCCAGTTAATAGGACAGGAGCATATAAAAAGGTCTCTTTCCCTGTCTGCGGGCCAGGGATGTATTGCCCCTGCCTATCTATTCAGTGGGACCCGAGGGGTGGGTAAGACCTCTGTGGCCCGTATCTTTGCTAAGGCGATAAACTGTAGGTCTGCCCCCTGTGAGGAACCATGTAACAGGTGTGATATTTGTGAGGAGATAACCAGGGGGGTCTCTCTGGACGTCCTGGAGATAGATGGGGCCTCTCACACGGGAGTGGACCATGTGAGAAAACTAATAGAGGATATAAGCCTCTCGCCAGTGAAGTGCCGTTATAGGGTGGTGATAATAGATGAGGTGCACATGTTATCCCGCTCGGCATTTAATGCACTTTTAAAGACCCTGGAAGAGCCCCCTGCCCATGTGGTCTTTATCCTTGCCACCACTGAGCCCCATAAGATACCAGACACAATTATAAGCAGGTGTCAACACTTTGTGTTTAGGCGTCTTGGCATCGCAGAGGTGAGTTCTTTGCTGGCAGAGATCCTTCAGAGGGAGGGAGTATCTTTTGAGAAAGATGCCCTGGAGCTCATTGCAAGGAGGGGAGGGGGAAGTGTGAGGGATTCTCTTTCCATGCTTTCTCAGGTACTTGCCCTGGGGAGGGAGGGAATAGACTCCAAGCTGGTGAGGGAAATGCTGGGTCTTGCCCCTTCAGAGGCCAAATTTGAATTGGTCCAGGCCATTGCCTCAAGGGACGTGAATAGGGTTATAGAAGAGATAGAGGCCCTGTTGGCTGGAGGAATAGACATCCTCTATTTCCTTCAGGAGATGAGTATGGTATGGAGAGATATGTTTCTGGTAAAGATGGGGGGCAAGGTGGAGGACGAGCGTATCTCTCTTCTGGCAGAAAAGTTTCCCATTTCTCATATCCATGGGGCATGGCAGATGCTTGTTCATGCCCAATCCAGGCTGGAGAGACAGCAGGACCCCGCGCTTTTTTTAGAGCTTTTATTTATGAATATTACCTTTTTCCCCTATCTTACTCAGGTGGGAGAGGTTTCTTCCCCTCCAGTGGGAGACAAAAAACGCCCATCTTTAAGGCAAAAAGGCGTGGAAAGGGGATTTGGTTTAAAGAGAAAAGAGAGAGGGTGGAGAGAGTTTATAGATTTTTTAAAGAAGGAAAATAAGCTCTCCTTATTTCCCCATATAGAAAAGAAGATGGTGAGGGGAAAAAGGGAGGGAGATAGGATTGTAATAGAATGTCCCCTTGTATGGGCAGAGAGGTTAAGGGGGAATGAGGCCAGGTTTGCCATCTTTAAAGAGGAGATTAAGAAGTTCTGGGGGGAAGAGGTGGAGGTGGTCTTCTCCACCCCCTCTTCCCATGAGGGACAGGTCTCACTTAGGGATAAGGCCCTTTCTCATCCAGCAGTAAAGAGGATAATGGATGAATTTGATGCAAAGGTGGTTGGCGTATATCCCAGAAATAGCCAGCACAAAGGAGTATAGGGATGAATATTCAGGAACTTATGCGACAGGCCCAGCAGCTTCAACAAAAGATAATGAAGGTGCAGGAGGAGATAGCCTCTAGGGAGGTAGAGGCAGGCGCAGGGGGTGGGATGGTAAAGGTAAGGGTCAATGGGGCCCAGGAGGTGGTGGCAGTGGAGATAGACCCTGCTGTGGTGGATGTGGATGATATAGGGATGCTCCAGGACCTTATAGTTGCGGCCACTAACGAGGCCCTGAGAAGGGCAAAGGATATGAGAGAGGAAGAGCTTGCAAAGGTGACCGGTGGGTTAAAGTTTCCCGGTATGGGGATGATGTAGTCCTTGAGAGGCAAGTCTTTATGGAGTAATTTTAGTTATCCTTAAATAAGGAGGAGCTAGTTGGAAAGTCTTCCCAAGCCCTTACAGAGAGTGGCGCGTAACCTTGCCCGTCTCCCTGGATTGGGACCAAAGTCTGCCCTGAGGATAGCCTTTTTTCTCTTAAATATGCCCCGGGAAGAGGTAGAGGAGCTTATCCTCTCCATAGGGGATCTGCGGCAATCCCTTTTTATATGTGAGAGGTGTGGCTCCTTGAGTGATTCCAATCCCTGTGGAATATGTAGTGATCCTCAGCGCGACTCAACCACCCTGTGTATAGTCCCAGATTGGGACTCTCTACTTACCATGGAGCAGATGGGGATTTATAAGGGAAGATATTTGGTGCTGGGTGGACTTTTGGCTCCACTGGAGGGAATGAATTCTCCCCAGCTAAACCTTGAGAAGCTAAAGGCGATCCTTTTAGAGGGAGAGGTTAAGGAACTCATCCTTGCCCTTGGTGCCACTCGGGAGTCAGAGATGACCGAGACCTTTATCAGGGAAATGGTCCGTGGGGAGTTTCCCCACATATCCCTTACCCGTCTAGCTCAGGGTATCCCTGTGGGGGTGGAACTCAAATATGTGGACAAGGAGACCCTGAAACAATCCCTTACCTATCGGCAGAGCCTGACATAGCCTATGGAAACCATATCTGGTGAGGTCCTATCCATTGTCTTTTATAGTCCTGATGAGGAATTTGTGGTGGCACGCCTCAAGAGCAGGGGAGAGCCTGTGCCTGTGACTATTGTGGGAAACCTTGGAAGGATTGCACCAGGGGTGGAGCTGACCCTCTCAGGGAATTGGCGGGTACATCCCCGTTTTGGACGCCAGTTTCAGGTGATGCACTTTACCCAGAACCTTCCAGCAACAGAGGTGGGGATAAAGAAGTATTTGAGTTCTGGTCTCATCAAGGGCATAGGGCCAGTGATTGCCGAGAGACTCCTTAAAAGATTTGGGGAGGATGTCCTTTTTGTATTGGACAGAGAGCCAGAAAGGTTGTTGGAGGTCCCAGGGATAGGGGAGAAGACCCTGGAGAAGATAAAGAATTCCTGGGAGGAACAGCGGGAGATAAGAAATATCATCCTCTTTCTCCAGGAACACGAGATAGCCCCCTCCTTTGCAGTGAAGATATTTAAGGCATATGGGAGGGAGAGTCTTAAAAGACTCAGGGAGGACCCTTATCAATTGGCCTATGATATAAGAGGGATAGGCTTTAAGACCGCGGACAAGATCGCCCTAAAGCTGGGATTCCCTGAGGATTCTCCAAAGAGGGTGGAGGCCGCGGTGATATATAGCCTCTTTAAACTCAGTGAAGGGGGCCATTTGTTTTATCCCCGTGAGAGACTCATAGAGGTGGTGACAAAGGTTTTGGAGCTGGGGAATAGGGATTTAATTGAAGATGCCCTTGCTTCTCTGCTTGAGAAGAAGAGGATCTATATTGAATACCTGGAGGAAAGATCTATTGAGGCAGTGTATCTCAGACATTTTTATAGGTGGGAGGTGGAGATATCCTCCAGATTGGCCCATATGCTTCTATCTTGTTCTGTATCCCAGCAGGTGAATATTCTTTCTTTGTTGGAGAAAATAGAGTCTCAATCCGGAATCAGGCTCTCTAAGGAGCAAAGGGATGCTGTGATAGGGGCTTGTACCAATAAGGTATTTATAATTACCGGCGGACCAGGTACGGGAAAGACCACAATAATTCGTTTTATTGCTCGTCTCTTGAAGGAGATGGGGGCTACTCTGCGCCTTGCCGCCCCCACTGGTCGAGCAGCAAAAAGGCTTTCAGAGGCCACCTTTTTCCCTGCTTCCACCATCCACAGGCTTTTGGGCTTTGGCAAGGGGGGAGAATTTCAATATAATGAGGAGCGCAAGTTAAAGATAAATTGTCTTATAATAGATGAGACCTCAATGGTGGATTGTCACCTATTTTATAATCTATTGAGGGCCCTTCCCATAAGCTCCCGTCTTATTTTGATTGGAGATGTGAATCAGCTTCCCCCTGTGGGGCCAGGCAACCTCTTAAGGGACATGATAGAGAGTGGATGCATCCCCATGCAGAGGTTGACCACCATTTATCGTCAGGCCAAGGAGAGTATGATAGTGATTAACGCCCACAGGATAAATCAGGGGAAATTTCCTGTTCGCAGCAAAAGACAACCACCAGAGTGTGATTTTTTCTGGGTGGAGGAAGAGGACCCTGCCAGGGTCCAGAGGGCTATCCTTCAGATGGTTTGTGATAGGATCCCCCGGGTATATGGCCTGGATCCAGTAAGGGATGTGCAGGTCCTATCTCCTATGCATCGGGGAGAGGTGGGTACAGGGGAGTTAAATAGACTTCTTCAGGAGAGGTTAAACCCCTCTCGCCCCTCTTCTCCTGTTCTCAGGGGATTTAGAAAGGGGGATAAGGTGATTCAGCTCTCCAATAACTATGAGAAAGAGGTGTTTAATGGGGACATGGGGGTGATTGCAGAGATTGATCCAGAAGAGAGAGAGGCGATGGTGGATTTTGATGGACGTCTTGTATTATATGACAGCACTGATCTGGACGAAATAGCCCTTGCTTATTGTATAAGCATCCACAAGGCCCAGGGGAGTGAATATCCAGCAGTACTCTTTCCTGTGATGCTTCAGCACTACATTATGCTCCAAAGAAACCTTATATACACTGCACTCACAAGGGCAAAGAGGCTGGCCATTATCTTTGGGGGAAGAAAGGCAATGGCCATTGGTTTGAGAAATGTCACCAAGGATGAGCGTTTTACCTATTTGAGGGAGAGGATTATCAGGGCATTCTCCTCTATTGGTTGTTGACAATAGGGAAAATGCAGATTAATGTCCCCCCTTGAAAAGTAAGTAAATTTGTGCGAGAGTGGCGGAACTGGTAGACGCACTGGACTTAGGATCCAGTGGCCATTATTGGCCGTGGGAGTTCGAGTCTCCCCTCTCGCATGGATTTAAAGACTTTTCAGAGGGGCCTCTGAAAGGTCTTTTTTTATATATGGGCGAGGTTGGGTCTGAAAGATATCTTCAGGAAGTGCATGGGAAAGAGTGAGTTGAGATGGGCGAGGGGGCAGTTGTGGTGAGTGGAAAGAGGACCCAGATGTAGAGAAATTTGAGGAAGGGTTTGTATAGGCTTAAGGAAAGAAGTTTTTAAGGAGGAGCATACATTATGGAATATAAAGTGGAAGAGTTATCTCCTGTGAAGAGGAAGGTGAATGTGCAGGTTCCTGCAGAAGAGGTAAATGCTGCCATAGATGCGGCAATAATACTTTTTAAGAAGGATTTAAAACTCTCTGGGTTTAGGAAGGGAAAGGTTCCAGCCTATATTGTGGAGAGCAGGTTCAAGGATGAGATATATCGTCAGGCAGAGACAGACCTATTAAATGTCCACTTTAATGAGATACTAGGTGAGTTGAACCTAAAACTTGTCTCAGAACTGGATGTGGATACCAAGGAGTTTACTAGGGGCAGGGACTATGAGTATTCTTTTACCTTTGAAATAAGGCCAGAGATAGATCTTCCTGAGTATCATGGATTAAAGGCCAGAGAGAGAAGGGTAAAGGTAAAAGAGGAGGAGGTGGAGAGGAAGATTAATGTCTTCAGAGAGGCATTTTCCAGGCTTGAGACAGTAAAGGAAGATAGAAAACCCAAGAAGGGTGATGTGGTGGTGGTGAGTTTCAGGCTCTTTGATGGGGAGACCTTTTTAAAGGATGTTAGTAAGGACTTTTTTGAATTTTATTATGGGATGGGAGATGCCCTGGAGGATTTTGAAAAGATAGTGGGCCGCCTTACTCCAGGAGAGGAAGGGGTAGGAGAGGTTACCTTTCCTGAAGATTTTATAAATAAAGACATTGCAGGTAAGACCCTGCGGGCAGAGGTGGAACTGCATGCCATCAAGGAGCGGATCCTCCCAGAACTGGATGAGGAGTTTCTTGCCAAGTTTGGGCTCAACTCAGTGGAAGAGCTCAAAGATAGGATTAGACGGAGTTTGGAAGAAGAGAAGAAAGGCTTTGAGAAATCCCTGGTCCAGAAGAGGCTTTTGGACATGATACTGGAGAAGGTGGATGTGGTGCTTCCAGAGTCCATGGTAAAGAAACAGATAAAGATAATGATAGATAGGGAGGTGGAGAGACTGGAAAGACAGGGAAAGGACCCATCTATCCTGGGAAGTAAGGAGGAGCTGGAGGAGAAGTTCCGAAAAGAGGCAGAGGAAGTGGTAAAGGCCCAGCTGGTGCTTTTAGAGATCGCAGATAGGGAGGAACTCACTGTAACCAATGAAGAGGTGGATAGAAAGATAGCCATGACTGCCATGGAGATGAGGGTTGATCCTGAGGCCCTTCGGGAGTTTTACATAAAGAATAATATGATGTTTGCCCTGCGAGATAGCATACTTGCAGACAAGGCCATGGAAAAGGTGTATGAATATGCAGAGATAGAGTATGTGGATGAGGAGGATATGGATTCTGAGACATCTGGGGAAGAGGAGCCATCCTCCTCTGAAGAACAGGCCCAGGAATCCTCTCCTGAATCTGATCAGAAATAGTCCTTTTATTCTCATAAGGCTTTTCTAATTACGGTCTTTTGAAAGGTGGGAGGTCATACCTCCCCCTTTTCTTGTGTTGACTTCTGTCTCCATCTCATAATAGAGAGGGTATATTGAAAAAGGGGATAAAAAAGAAGAGGTGTGTATATGAATATTCCAATCGTAATAGAGACCACAGGAAGGGGTGAGAGGGCATACGATATCTATTCTCGTCTCTTAAAGGACAGGATAGTCCTGCTGGGTACACCTATAGACGACTATGTATCCAATCTTATATGTGCTCAGCTTTTGTTCCTGGAATCTGAGGACCCTGAAAAGGAGATAAATTTTTACATAAATTCCCCCGGCGGCTCTGTCACTGCTGGTCTGGCTATTTATGATACCATGCAATACATATCTGCTCCTGTTGCCACCTTGTGTCTGGGACAGGCGGCAAGCATGGCCGCAGTGCTCCTGGCTGCTGGAGAACCTGGGATGAGATATGCCCTCCCCCACAGTCGGATATTACTTCATCAGCCCATGGGCGGTTTCCAGGGACAGGCCACGGACATTGACATACAGGCCAGAGAAATTATTAGATTAAAAGAGATGCTAAACCAGATATTGGCCCATCATACGGGAAATGATATAAAGCGTATTGAGAAGGATACGGAGAGAGATTACTTTATGGGGCCACAAGAGGCAAAGGAATACGGAGTAATAGACAAGATATTAACCAAAAGAGGCGATTAGGCAATAATCGCGGGAGATGGTGTATTATATATGGCAAAGAAAGGCTTGGAGACCACTAAACTCACATGTTCTTTCTGTGGAAAGAGTCAGGACGAGGTACAACGGCTCATTGCAGGGCCAGATGTCTTTATATGTGATGAATGTGTAGCCCTGTGTAATGAGATATTGACTCAGGACAGGATAAGCGAAGAGGTAGAGGAGGGGGGCCTTATCCCCCCACAGGAGATAAAACGGATATTAGATGAATATGTGGTGGGACAGGAGGATGCCAAAAAGACGCTTTCAGTGGCAGTGTATAATCACTACAAGCGAATATATTATCAGGACTCTCTATCCTCTAAGAGGGATGTGCAGTTAGACAAAAGCAATATCCTTCTCCTGGGACCCACGGGCACAGGCAAGACCCTCCTGGCCCAGACCCTGGCCAGGATATTAAATGTGCCTTTTGTGATAGCAGATGCCACTACCCTTACAGAGGCAGGTTATGTGGGAGAAGATGTGGAAAATATCCTTGTACAACTCCTGCAAAATGCAGAATATGACATAGAGGCGGCTTCCAGGGGGATAGTCTATATAGACGAGATAGATAAGATCTCCAAGAAGTCAGAAAGTGCCTCCATAACCAGAGATGTCTCAGGGGAAGGAGTGCAACAGGCCCTGTTAAAGATAATAGAAGGTACCCTTGCCAATATCCCTCCAAAGGGAGGGAGAAAGCACCCTCAACAGGAATATATCCGTCTGGATACCACCAATATTCTCTTTATAATGGGAGGGGCCTTTATTGGACTGGAGAAGATAATAGAGCGTCGTTTAAAAGGCAAGACAATGGGATTTGGGGCGGAGTTTTCCTTTAAAAAAGAGATGAAGATAGGGGAGATACTCAGGGAGTGTCAGCCAGATGATCTCATAAAATTTGGATTGATCCCAGAGTTTGTAGGAAGGGTGCCGGTTATAGCGGCCCTGGACGAGTTGGGAGAAGAGGACCTGGTGAGGATACTTACAGAGCCCAAAAATGCCTTGGTAAAACAGTATCAAAAGCTGTTTGAACTGGAGGGGGTAACCCTCACCTTTACCCGCAATGCCATCAGGGCCATTGCCCGAAAGGCTATGGAGAGAAACACTGGAGCAAGGGGTCTGAGGAACATAATGGAATCTATCATGCTGGATATTATGTATAAACTCCCCTCCATAAAGGGTGTAAAAGAGTGTGTAATAAATTCAGGTGTTATTGAGAGGGGAAAGGAGCCTTTGTTGTTTTTTGATAAAGAAGTGAGGACTGCCTAAACTTAGGTTATGTGGGGGATGTGATGAAGGAGATACTCTATGATCTGGATAAGGAGATAAGATTTCAGCAGATGCCTCTTATGACTTTGAGGGAGGTAGTGGTATTTCCCTCGGCCATTGTGCCCCTATATGTGGGGAGGAAGTCCTCTATAAATGCGGTGGAAAAGTCATTGGAGTTGTATGATAAGCTTATCTTTCTGGTCACTCAGAAGAATCCCGAGATAGAGATACCTGAGCGCAAGGATATATATGACGTAGGGGTGGTATGCAAGATCTTACAGCTCCTGAGGCTCCCTGATGGGACCATAAAGGTGCTTTTTGAGGGGATAAAGCGGGCAAGATGGTCAGCCAATGAACCGCTTTTTGATAAAGAGGGGACCTTTCCCATTGTGGATATAGAGCTGATAGAGGATATGGAAGAGGAGGGCCTTGAGGTGGATGCCCTTCTCCATCTGACCAGGGAGACCCTTCAGAAGTTTGCCAGGTCCACCAGGCGCATTTCCGGAGAGGCGCTTAAGATATTGCTCCAGATCTCTTCGCCAGGAAAATTGGCAGATAGCATTGTTCCCCACCTGCGGGCAGGGTTTGAGAAGAAGCAGGAGATACTGGAGGAGAGGGATCCCGTCAAGAGACTGGAGCAGGTATATGCCCTCCTTATGAGTGAGATAGAATATTCAGAGATTGAGAGCAAGATAAATGAAAGGGTTAAGCAGCAGATAGAGACCAATCAAAAGAACTATTATTTGAGTGAACAGCTAAAGGCCATTCATAAGGAAATGGGGCTGGAACAGGACCCCTATGAGGAGGTGGAAAATCTCCTTTCCTCCCTGGAGGAAAAGGAGATGCCCGAGGAGGCAAAGGAGAAGGCCAGGGCGGAGATAAAGAAGTTGAGGCAGATTCCCCCCTCTTCTGCAGAATATACAGTGGTGAGAAACTATGTGGACTGTATTTTGGATCTGCCGTGGAACAGGCTTAAACAGACTTCTCTGGATATAGAACAGGCCTCCAAGATACTGGATGAAGACCATTATGGTCTGGAAAAGCCTAAGGAGAGGATCCTGGAGTATCTGGCGGTCCAGAAGCTGGTGGAGAAGGTAAAGGGGCCCATTCTCTGTTTTGTTGGTCCCCCTGGGGTGGGAAAGACATCACTTGCTCGTTCCATTGCCCGGGCCATGGATAGGGATTTTATCCGTATATCCCTTGGAGGGGTGAGGGATGAGGCGGAGATTAGGGGCCACAGAAGGACCTATGTGGGGGCCCTGCCTGGTAAGATAATCCTTTCTCTTAGAAAAAAGGAGTATAATAACCCTGTTATCTGTCTGGATGAAGTGGATAAGATGAGTACAGACTTCAGGGGAGATCCATCGGCGGCCCTCCTTGAGGTCCTGGACCCGGAACAGAACTATGCCTTTAATGACCACTACCTGGACCTCAACTATGACCTCTCCAATATATTCTTTATCACTACAGCCAATACCCTCCAGACCATCCCGTGGGCCTTGAGAGACAGGATGGAGATAATCCATCTTCCAGGATACTTAGAGGATGAGAAGCTAAAGATAGGCAAGTATTTTCTTATCCCCAAACAATTGAAGAGGCATGGGCTGGAAGGGGCCAATGTGCAGATATCTGATGGGGCGGTCATAGAGATAATCAGGAGATATACCAGGGAGGCAGGGGTAAGGAACCTGGAGAGGGAGATTGCCTCGGTGTGTAGAAAGGTGGCCAAGAAATTGGTAGAGGGAAAGGACCTGAAGAAGAGGATAGTGGTTACCAAGACCTCGGTGGGCTCATATCTTGGAGTCCCCCGGTTTAGACATGGAGAAAAAGAGGAAAGGGCACAGGTGGGCCTTGCCACTGGCCTGGCATGGACAGAGATGGGTGGAGAGCTTTTGATGATAGAGGTGGCCATTATGCATGGGAGTGGAAAGATAGAGGTCACTGGAAAGATAGGAGAGGTGATGCAGGAGTCTGCAAAGGCCGCCCTATCATATGTGCGTTCTCGCTCTGAGTTATTTGGGCTAAAACCAGATTTTTATAAGGATGTGGATATCCACATCCATGTACCTGAGGGGGCCACCCCCAAAGACGGTCCCTCTGCAGGTATTACCATGGCCACTGCCCTTGTTTCAGCGCTGTTGAATGTGCCCGTAAATAATAATGTGGCCATGACAGGAGAGATTACCCTAAGGGGTCGCGTCCTCCCCATTGGAGGTCTTAGGGAAAAGCTCCTGGCGGCACATCGGGGCCTGGTTTCAAAGGTGATAATCCCCAAGGAGAATCATAAGGACCTTAAAGAGGTCCCCCAGACCATATTAAAGGACCTCCAGATAGTTGAGGTGGACCACATGGACGAGGTCCTTCCCCTTGCCCTTGTGGATATAAAACCAGCTGACCTCTTTCATAGAGATCCAGAGATCTTACCCCTGGCCTATAAGTTGAGAAAAGAGGTCTCCCCTCAACAGGCCCAATAAGTATTACTTTTGTTCAAAATATCCTGTATAAGATGCCTCGTCCAGGATGTGAGGCTCAAGGGCCTCCACAAATTCCTTGTAGGAAGGACGAGGGGGCATGTTTATTGTCTCTACATCTAGGGCGAATATCTTTGTTACATATGGATGGGGTCCTGTACCCCTGGGGGGTTGGGGTCCTCCATATCCCTTAAACCCGAAGGAGTTAATAAGTTCTGTAATGGGAAGGGTCCCCTTTCCTGAGATACCTTCAGGCAGGGTGGTAATCTGTGCAGGGATATTTATTACTGCCCAGTGTACCCAATCTCGGGCTATAGGATGTGGGTCATACATAATGAGGGCAAAGGAGCGGGTCCCTTCAGGATAGTCTTTCCAAGAAAATTCTGGAGATATATTCTCCCCTCCAATAGAGGGCATCACGTATCTTTGGGGGATGGTGCCCCCTTGAGGATAGGATGTGGATGTAACTATCATTGCCGCCTCCCCTGAAATGGAAAAGGTTAAAAGTATTGCCAGGATTACAACTAATCCCATTCCCTTTTTGTCTCTCACCTCAATCTTCCCCCCTTTTTTTCTTTAACAGCTTATAGCCAATAAAGCACAATATGAGAAGAAAAATCAAGAGGACCTTGAGATAGAGAGAATTTATCCTGGTGAAGGCCTGTCCAAGAAAATAGCCTGCTCCATAATAGGATAGTGCCCACAGGATACCACTTAGAAGAGAGCAAATAAAGAATAGGTCCCATCTCATTTCCATGAGACCTGCTATAAAGGGTATTACAGGACGGGTAAGGCCAATAAATCTCCCCAGAAATACACTAATACCCCCATATTTTTCAAAGAAAATATATCCCTTTTTCATTTCTTTGGCGAATCTTTTTTCTATGAAGGAAAATATGTTGGTATTTCTTATTACCTGCGCCAGTAGAAAGCTGGAGATATCTGCTGTTATTGCCCCTATTGCCCCTACTAACATCACCATATAGATATTTAATATCCCCCTGGATGCCAGATATCCAAGGGAGACCGCAATTCCGGCCCCTGGCATGATGAGTCCAACAAAGGCAAAGGATTCCAGATAAGAGGTGAGAAATACCACCACATAAGAGAGCCATATCTGTCTTTCTGCCACGTCTCTGAGGAAGGTTAAGATCCTCTCTTCCATTTAGGACCATCCTTATTTTTTTATAAAGGGACAGAACTTCACTGCCCTTTCATGGGGAATGTTCTCTCCCTTGCTCCCCTCATATAATATAAGGGGAGGCTCTATTATCAGGGCAGGGGCACCATTTTTTACACATTCTATAAGGACTATCCGGCATGGATTGTCCAGGTGTCCATGGACACACATGAGTCTCTTTGGCTCAAGACGATGTCTCCTGAGCTCCACCATGAGTTCCACAAGTCTTTCACTACCCCAGGAAAGATAAAATCTTCCCCTAGTTTTTAGAAAATAGGTCCCTGCCTTTATAAAATCTGCCAGGGTGGTCTCTCCTTCAAAGTGGGCCAGATTTTTGAGGGAAGAGGGTGAGGTCCTCCCACTTTCCCTCTTTCTATAGGGAGGATTACATACTACAGAGTCAAAGGATTGGGCAAGGGAGGAGTCCCTGGTGAGGCATTTTATATCTCCCTCAATTACCTCAAAGGCCTCCTGCAGACCCAGGTTTAAGGCATTGTCTTTTGCCATCTCTGCCAGCTCTCTGCAGATCTCCACCCCTGTTACACGTAATTGTTTTTTTCTGTGTAAAAGGAGTATCCCAAAGGAGATGACCCCACAACCACATCCCATATCCATTATCCTCTCTCTCCTTCTTGGTCGTACAAAGGATGCAAGTAAAAGGGAATCCACAGCGAATCTATGTCCCTGTTGGGGCTGGATAAGTCCTTTGGGAAAGCCTATTTGCTTCATGAGAGTATTATGGGAATGATTATAGGTACCAGGAGGGTTAAAACGATCCCATTTAACACAGAAAGGATGGAAAATCTGGTGCCCACACATCTGTGGATAACAGGTAGGGTGGTATCCATGGTAGTTGCTCCTCCGCTGGCAATTGGGGCGATTTTTCCCACCAGGGAGCAGAGGAGTGGGGCAAATACGATGGTAAAGACCTCCCTGAAGATATTTGCCAGTAGGGCAATGGCACCTATCTTTCCTCCCTTTATTTCTCCTATAAGGATACTGGAGAGACTATAATAACCAAACCCAGCACCTATGGCCATGGATTCTCTAAGGGTTGGGATCTTGACCAGAAGGGAGCCCATTCCTGCCCCTGCAATGGAGCCTATAGCAACCATTATAGGGATAAGGAGCCCGGAGAGGTTCATCTTGAGCATGGAACGAATGGTTTCTGTATCACTTCCAATGCCTATTCCCACCAGGAATAGGAGGAGGAAGAGGATATATTTTTCCACCTCCATTTCCTCAATAGCCCTGGGAGGGAGTATGTGAGATATCCCTGCAGAGACCCCTGCCATAAAGAAGCCCATGAGTATTAAACTTGCCTTCATCTTAGATACCTCTCAAGGGGGAGGGTGAGGAGGATGGACCCTGCAATGGCACAAAGGCTAAGGATGATGGCATCTGTCCCCAGGGAGAGGATATTGCTCTTTATATTGGGCATTGTCCCCACCAGATAACCCAGGATAAAAAGCAGACAGTATACACATATCTCTGAGAAGATGGAACATCCCTTAATAAGGGTGGAGTGGGCCTTGAGTTGGTTCCCCATGAGTATCCCCCCTATAAAAAACAATATTAACCACCACATATTATCCCCCTTATTGTGTAGGTTATGACCCTTTTGGATTTACACCCCTGGTAGTTTTTGATAGAAGCCTAAAAACAGCAAGGATATCTTCGTGTACCTGAACAGGAAGGTAAGTAAAAGGTCAACAGGTAGTCAAGAGGTGTATAACCTATTTAATTTTATAGGGAGAGAAGAAATGATAAAATTTTCTCATAGGATAACCTCCATAAAACCCTCTGCAACCCTTGGTATAAATGCAAAGGCAAATGAACTTGCTGCAGCTGGCAAGGAGGTCATTAGTCTGGCAGTGGGACAGCCAGACTTTGCTCCTCCTCCCTCTGTAATAGAGGGGGCAAGAGATGCACTGGAGAAGGGACTCACCAAATATACAGCCGCGGCAGGTATGCCAGAGGTACGGGAGGCCATAGCTTCCTATTATAATTCCTTTTATGGGGCAGGGGTAGAAAAGGAGAACGTGATTATCACCAATGGGGGGAAACAGGGGCTCTACAACCTTATGCAGGTCCTTCTGGATGAGGGGGACGAGGTCCTCATCCCCGCTCCCTATTGGTTGAGTTATCCTGACATGGTCCTTCTTGCAGGGGCAAAACCAGTGGTGGTGCCCACGGAAGTGGAAAATAATTTTCTGGTAACCCCTCAAGAGTTGGAGAAAAAATATACCTCTGCCACAAGGATGCTCATCTTAAATACTCCCTCTAACCCCACAGGATGTCACTATTCCCAGGAAAAATTTGACGAGATATGTAAATGGGCACTCTCCAGGGGATTATTTGTGATCTCAGATGAGATATACGACCAGTTGGTCTATCCCCCTGCCACACCTACCTCCATATCAAAGTGGCTCAGGGAATATCCTGAGCATATAGCCATTGTAAATGGACTGGCCAAGAGCTTTGCCATCCCTGGATGGAGGGTGGGTTATGTAATCTCCCATGTGGAGGTGATAAAGAATCTCTCCAAGCTTCAGGGGCAGTCCACCTCTAATGTGTGTACCCTTGTTCAGATGGCCACCCTGCGAGCCCTCACCTCTGAGATGTCTTTTCTAGAGGAAAACAGAAAGAAATTTATGGAAAGACGTGATTACATAGTGGAGAGGATATCTTCATGGAGAGATGTGGTTTGTCCTGTCCCCACAGGTGCCTTTTATGTGTTCCCGCGGATGGATGCACTCTATGGGGGTGAGATCCAAAACTCTACTGCCCTGTGTGAGTACCTCCTGGAAGAGGCTGGGGTGGCCCTGGTCCCTGGGGTGGCCTTTGGAGACGATAGATGTATAAGATTTTCCTATGCAGTGGATATTGCGGTGTTAGAGAAGGCCCTGGATAAGGTGAATGAGGCCCTTAAAAGATTATGCTGAGACCTAGATTCAATCCTGACCCTGAACATCCCTTTCAACTGGCCAAGTTCCTCTCGTGGAGTTCTCTTATCCTCATAGTGGCCTCAGGACTTTTCCTGGTGGTTATTATAAGTAATTATGCCAGAGAAACAGTGGTAAAAAAGAATGAAAAGTTTGCTCGTCTTCTGGCAGAAAATTTAAATCATCAGATATATCAAAGATTTATTCTGCCCACGGTCCTGGGTTTTGGAAAGGTAGAGCTTAAACAAAAGGCCCAGTATGAGAGACTGGATCTGGTGGTTCACTCCACCATCCATGGTTTTAAGGTCTTGAATGTAAAGATATATGACCTCAATTCTACAATTGTATATGCCCTGGATTCCTCTTTGGTGGGGAAGAAGACCAGGGATAGGGCCATAAAGGAGGCGGCAGAGGGAAAGATATTATTTAAGGTGGTGAAGTCCCCCCATTCTTCTCTGTGGCCCTTTAAGTTAAAGCCTCGTTCTGTGATATTAAGGACCATATACCCCTTGAGGATAGAGAGGGAACTCTTTCCCAAAAATGAGGGGGAGATAATAGGTATCCTGGAGTTTTCTCAGGATATTACCTCGGATTACGAGACCATTTATTATTTCCAGTTGTTGATTACTGTAGTAGTTTTTTTCTCTTCCTTTATTCTTTTTGTCCTATTGTATGTGGTGATCCTTCGGGCAGACAAGATAATCCTGGAGAGGATAAGGGAGA
Source organism: uncultured Desulfohalobiaceae bacterium (assembly GCA_964427155.1). GTDB lineage: Bacteria > Desulfobacterota > Desulfovibrionia > Desulfovibrionales > Desulfothermaceae > Desulfothermus. The sequence goes on from CAYRSC010000002.1 coordinate 30,346, forward strand.
AGGAAGAGCTGGAGAGGGTGATATATCAGAATGAGAAATTGGCATCCATGGGTAGGATGGTTGCCACAATCTCTCACGAGATAAAGAACCCCTTGGGTATTATTCAGAGCAGTGCAGAGATGTTGAGCAAGAAGTTCAGTAGGCAGGACACTGCCATTGCCCGGCTTGCCCGTGCAATATATGAGGAGGCCATGCGTCTTTCCTCCATTGTGAATGATTTTTTGGATTATGCGCGTCCCAAGGAGCCCAATGAAGAGGATGTGGACCTGCGGGAGATTATAGACAAGTGTATAGGTTTTTTGAGGGCCTCCATAGGGGATAGGGACATAGAATTTCAGGTGAAACTTCCCCCCTCCCTCCCCTTCACAGGGGACAAGGACCTTCTCTACAGGGCATTTTTTAACATCCTGAACAATGCCATTGATGCGGTGGGCCAGAGGGGAAGGATAGTGGTATCCCTGAAGGACTCCACTATCTTTATAAAGGACTCTGGTGTGGGTTTTGACCTTTCTTTTAAGGATAAGTACCTGGAACCTTTTTTTACCACAAAGGCTTCAGGCACTGGACTTGGCCTTCCCATTGCCTATAATATATTTAAAAGTCATGGAATAGAGATGGACCTGGCAAATGAGGACGGGGCAGTGGTGATACTGAGGCTTCCACCAGAGAAATATCCGAAAAGGGGAGGAGGTTAGAGGATGTCAGGTGCCCATATCTTGGTAGTGGACGATGAGAAGAATTATCTCTTACTCCTGGAGGCCCTCCTCTCAGAGGAAGGATATGAGGTCACCACCATGCAGGATGCAGAGATGGCATATATGTTTTTGAAGGAGTCTGAGGTGGATGTGATAATCACCGATGTGAAGATGCCGGGGATGAGTGGCCAGGAACTCCTGGAGAGGGTAAAGAGGGAATTCCCCCATATCCCGGTGATAATTATGACTGCCTATGGCTCGGTGGATGGGGCAGTGGAGGCCATGAAGTGTGGTGCCTTTGATTACATTAATAAGCCCTTTTCCAATGATGACCTCATCCTATCTGTAAAGGGGGCGGCAGAGATGAGCCGGGCCCACAGGAGAAATAGATTGCTCCAGGAGTCTCTGGAGAATTCTCATTCCCTTCATCACATAATTGGCAAGGGTAAGGCCATATCACAGGTCCTGGAGATGATAAAAAAGGTTGCCCAGGCCAATGCTACTGTACTTATCACAGGGGAATCTGGGACAGGTAAGGAACTGGTGGCCAGGGCCATCCATTTTACCTCTCCCAGAAAGGATGGTCCTTTTGTGGCCATAAATTGCACTGCCTTAAATCCAGGCATCCTGGAATCTGAGTTATTTGGTCATGAAAAGGGCTCCTTTACTGGGGCCATAGCCCAGAAAAGGGGAAAGTTTGAGCTTGCCCATGGGGGTACTCTTTTTCTGGATGAGATAGGAGAATTTCCCCTTGAACTTCAGCCAAAGCTCCTCAGGGCCATCCAGGAGCATTCCTTTGAAAGGGTGGGGGGAACAAAGACCATAAAGTGTGATTTCAGGATAATTGCCGCCACAAATAAGGACCTGAAAAAGGAGGTGGAGGATGGAAGGTTCCGCGAGGACCTGTATTATCGTTTGAATGTGGTTAATATTCATCTTCCTCCGTTGCGGGAACGAACCGAGGACATTCCCCTGCTGGTGGCGCATTTTTTAAGGAAATATTGTAAGGAAAATAATAAGGAGATAAGTGGATTTTCCCCTGAGGCCATGCAGATATTAACTGCATATCCCTGGCCAGGCAATATTCGTCAACTGGAGAATATCATAGAGAGCTGTGTGGTCCTATCCCAGGGGAAGATAATAGGGGTGGAGGACCTCCCCCCGGAGATAAAAGATGAATCTATTCAATTTAAAAGTGCCATTGACCTGTTACCAGAGAATATAAATCTCAGTGAGGCCCTGGAAAAGATAGAAGCGGCCCTTATAAGACGGGCCCTTGTAAAGAGCAATTTTGTCCAGGTAAGGGCCGCTAAAATGCTTGGTATTTCCAAAAGTCTTCTCCAGTATAAGCTGAAGAAATATAACATATCTCCACGACCCTAGGAAATCGTGTCATGTCTCTTCCTTCCCATCCGGTGGAGCTATTTATAAGGGATTTAAAACACTCAAGGCTCTTTGAGGACCAGATAATATATCATGGGGTGGAGCCTGAAAAAGAGGAGGTCATGGAGGCCATCCCTGGATTCCTCTCCCCCCTATCCAGGTCCCTTTTGGAGGCTATGGGGATAGAGGGTCTCTATAGCCATCAGGTTAAGGCCCTCTCCCTCATCCGTGAAGGAAAGGATGTGGTTATTGCCACTCCCACTGCAAGTGGAAAGACCCTTATCTATCATTTGGCCACCCTTGAGTCTTTCTTTCGTGATCCTGAGGCCACGGCCCTGTATTTATTTCCTTTAAAGGCCCTTGCTAGAGACCAGTTAAAGGAGTTTGATAGGCTGGTTAAATATCTACCAGGGGATGGGCCTCTCCCTTGGGCCTCGGTTTATGATGGAGATACTCCCAGTGAGGAAAGAGGTCGTATCAGAAAGGAATGTCCCAATGTTGTGATGACAAATCCAGATATGCTTCATCTGGGTATTCTCCCCAATCACCAGCGATGGCACAGATTCTTTATGCACCTTTCCCACATTGTGGTGGATGAGGTGCATACCTATCGTGGAATAATGGGGTCTCATATGGCGTGGGTGTTTCGTCGCTTGATTAGAATATGTAATCTTTATGGGGCATATCCCCGTTTCATCATCTGCTCTGCCACCATTGGAAACCCCCGGGAACACTCCTGTAGTCTTATTGGTAGGGATGTGGAGTGTGTGAGTAAAAGCGGTGCAGGGAGGGGAAAGAGGCATTTTATTTTTATAAATCCCCTTCTTTATGGGGCCCCCCGCGCGGGTTTTATTTTATTACAGTCTGCCCTTCATCGGGATATACGTACCATTGTCTATACCAATTCCCGGAGGGTAACAGAATTAATTGGAGCCTGGTGTAAGCAGAGGCTTTCCAGATTTGCAGATAGGATAGGGGTATATAGGGCTGGCTTTTTGCCTGAGGACAGGAGAAAGATAGAAAAAGCTTTAAATAGCGGTAGGTTGAGGGCAGTGATATCCACAAGTGCCCTGGAGGCGGGGATAAATGTGGGTGGACTGGATATGTGTGTGCTTGTGGGATATCCTGGCTCAATTATGGCCACCTATCAGAGGGCTGGCCGTGTGGGAAGGGAAGGTAATGTGAGTGCGGTGATTTTGATAGCTGGAGAAGATAATCTGGACCAGTACTTTATGAAATATCCCCAAGAGTTTTTTTCCCTCTCCCCTGAACATGTGACCATAAATCCATATAATGAGAGGATAATGGAGATGCATCTGTTGTGCTGTGCCGCTGATATGCCCGTGAAAAGGGGGGAGTCTATTCTGGATCATCCCCGTGTGGGGGCATGTATATCCAGGCTCCTTAAAGATAAGAGGCTGGTGGAGAGGGAAGGTTCTCTCTTCTGCACAGAGGGAGGTATTCATCAAAGGGTGAATCTGAGGGGAATGGGAAGTCCCCTTGTGATAAGAGAGACCTCTGGAGAGATAATAGGGGAGATTGATCTTGTGCGGGCCCACAGGGAGACCTATCCTGGGGCTGTATATCTCCACAACACCCTCTCATATGTGGTGCAGGAGATGGATGTGCCTGGTAGAGAAGTGGTGTGCGAAAAGAGGGATGTGAAGTATTTTACCCGTCTGTGTATTGTAAAACATACCAGGATACTTGAGGAAATGGAGCGGAAAAGGGTGGGAGAGGTGGAGGTGGGATATGGTCGCCTTGAGATTACAGAGGAGTTTCCAGGATATGAGCGGAGACGTATAAAGGACCAGAGCCTTCTGGGTTTTTGTCCCCTGGAGATGGACCCCCTGCTCTTTGAGACAGAGGGGTTCTGGATAGAGTTTCCCCTCAGTTTAAGAGAAGATGCAGAAAAGAGGTTTCTTCACTTTATGGGGGGAATCCATGGACTGGAGCATCTGTTTATAGGGGTAATGCCCCATCTGGTATTAGTGGATAGAAATGATATAGGGGGGATATCTATCCCTATGCATCCCCAGATCTCCTCTCCTGCAGTGTTTGTGTATGATGGAGTGGCGGGGGGGATCGGTATAAGTAGGGAGGTGTTTTCCAGGATAGAAGACCTCTTTGACCTCTCCTATAAGGTGATTTCTCAGTGCGAGTGTGAGCTGGGGTGTTTTAGGTGCATATATTCCCCCAGGTGTGGATCTGGAAATCGTCCCCTGGACAAGTCTTGTAGCCTTTTTCTCCTCTCCTCTTTGTGGAAGAAGGAGGGGGACATAGAGCACAGCAGAGATAGAAGAATATATGTAAATGTGTCTTCTGGGGATGATTTTGGGGTGCTGGACATAGAGACGCAGCGTTCTGCGCGGGAGGTTGGAGGGTGGCAAAACGCCGCTGGGATGAGGGTAAGTTGTGCAGTACTTTATATGAGTGATAGAGACGAAATTAGGGTCTTTACTGAAGAGGAGGTCCCTGATCTAATAGAGATACTCATGGGCTTGTCCCTGGTGGTGGGCTTTAATATCCTGGGGTTTGACTATCGGGTACTTGCCCCTTACTCCCCTAAGGGACTTTCCTCTATCCCAACCCTTGATATGCTAAGAGACATTCACCTGAGACTGGGATATAGGGTCTCTCTGGATAATATAGCCCGAGCCACACTCAACATTTCCAAAAGTGCCAATGGGATGCTGGCCCTTAAGTGGTGGAAGGAGGGGAAGATGGATAAGATAATCCAGTATTGTAAACGGGATGTGGAGATAACCAGGGACGTGTTTCTTTTTGGCAGGGAAAAGGGGTTTATCTATTTTACCAATAAATCAGGATCCAGGGTGAGACTGGAGGTAAATTGGAATACAGTCACCAGGGGTAGGAGATAATATGGAGAGGATAAGACTGGGTATTGTGGGTGTTGGACACCTTGGCAGATTCCATGTGAAGGTGGCCAGGGAGATAGATTGTATTGAGGTGGTGGGGATCTATGATATAGACCCCAAGAGGTTGGAGGAGATATCCAGAGAATTTTCTGTAATTGCCTTTGAAGACATGGACTCACTCCTTGAGTTATGTGATGCAGTGAGCATAGTGGTGCCTACACATTCCCATTTTTCTGTTGCCAGAGAGGCCATTGGTCGGGGAATCCATGTGTTTATTGAAAAGCCCCTTACCTCCACAGTAGAGGAGGGAAAGCTCCTGGTTGAGATGGCCCGGGAGAAGGGAATAAAACTCCAGGTGGGTCATATAGAGAGGTTCAATCCCGCCTTTTTGTCCCTTAAAGGTATTAAACTCTCTCCCATGTTTGTGGAGGCCCATAGACTGGCCCGCTTCCATCCCAGGGGACTGGATGTGAGTGTAATTTTGGACCTTATGATCCACGATATTGACATTGTGCTCACACTTATCCCCTATCCCCTCTGTTCCCTCCATGCGTGCGGAGTGCCAGTGATCTCTGCGAGCGAGGATATTGCAAATGTAAGGATGGAATTTGAAAATGGGGCGGTGGCCAACCTCACAGCGAGCCGTATCTCTGCCAAGGACATGAGGAAGATGAGGCTGTTTCAGAAGGACCAGTATATTTCCATAGACTTTCTAGAGAAAAAAAGCGAGATATTTTCCCTGGAAGGTGTTGATGCCTTAAGGGAGGAGGGGTTCTCTGTGACCTCTCTGGGAGAAATAGGGATTTCTCCTCTTAAAAGGACCATTTATATGGTGCATCCTCCTAGGGTAGAGATAAACTCGTTGAAGATGGAGCTTGGAGAGTTTGCCCGCTCCATCCTCCTTGACCTGGAAGAGGTGGTAAGTGGGGAACAGGCACTTTACTCGCTGGAGGTGGCCCACAGGATATTGAGAGAGATAAAAAGGCCCGATAGTTATTTAAGAGAAGGGGATTTGACAAGTAAGGGCTAATTCCTTACACGGGATAATTACGTCTTTTCTTTAACCCATTTAATACAGGATCAGGATTATGAAGAAGAACTACATCTTGTTTCTCATCCTTGGAGTGGTGATGGGAGTAGCCATGAGTTCCTTTGGTCTGTGGTTGTATCTAACTGCACACATGCCCTACCGTATCTCATGTGATAACATCACTCTCTCTGATCTCAAGGCAGAAATCCCTGCCCGCTTTCCTGCGGATACGCAGATCTCTTCTATTAGACGGGTGAAGGGGATGTGTGAGGTTATAGTTCAGGCACGGGGGAGGCTCCTCCCCATCTATCTGGGAAAGGACTTTGCACTGGTGGGGCAGCTCTTTTCCCATAGGAAAAATATTTCATCCCGCGGCATAAAAGAGATGATGGCCAGGACCTCCAGGCAAAGAAAACAGATCTTTTTAAAATCCAGGGCTCAGATTGATTCTCTGGTCTCCTTTGTGGTAAAACCCTATCCCCATACCAGGCACGTCATTTATCTTTTTACTGATCCCCTATGTCCCTTTTGTCACAGGGTGGATAGGGCACTTCCCTCCCTTGCCTCCTCCACGAACTCCACCATCAAGATAATCTTTTATCCTGTCCATATTCCCCAAGGAGAAAAGGTAGCAAGCGGAGTGATCTGTTCAGGTATAGGTGTGGAGAAGTATCTTTCCCTTACCAGGAAACAGCGGAACTCCTATGCCAGGTATGTGTGTGAAAAGGGCAGGGAGAGGGTAAAGGCCGCAGTAAAGATGGCTGAGAAACTGGGGATAAATTCTGTCCCCAGGTTTATCCTGGAGGATGGAACCCAGGTGGTGGGGGCAAATCTCCTCAGGTTAAAGAGGGCAATTGCCCGTCTTTCTAAACACGGCTCCAGCTAGAGAGGTGATTATGGTAAAGAGGTTCTGGATAGGAGAGCATCACAAGCGTATTGTCTCCAAAAAGACCCTGCTTAAGGTTATGTCCTATCTGGATTCTCATGATCTACATACCCCCTTGCTCCTTATGGATGGGGAGAAGATTGTAGAAAATGCAAAAAAGGTGGGACAGTTCCTGGGGGGAAGGGCCTTTTATGCGGTAAAGGCAAATGGAGATAAAAAGGTGTTATCCCTTTTAAGGGATGTGGATATGGGCTTTGAGATAGCCTCAGAGGGGGAGTTGGAGCTTCTTGCCTCTGTGGGGGTAGAGCCAGAGAGAATAATCACTAGCAATCCCATAAAGTCCGTGGGCTTTATAGAGGCCTTGTTTCATTATGGTGTGAGATATTTTGTATTTGATTCTGCTTCGGAACTGGAGAAACTGGAGAAATACGCACCTGGCTGTAGGGTATATATTAGACTTTCAGTCCCAAATGAGGGGGCTGAGTGGCCACTTAGCAAAAAGTTTGGAGTGGAGCTGGAAGATGCCCTATCTCTTATGAAAATGGCCCATAAAAATAAGAAGGTAGTGCCTGTGGGTATTACCTTCCACGTGGGTTCCCAGTGCCTTAATACCTATAATTGGTGTATTGCCATTGATAAGGCCAGAAGATTGTGGGAGATGTGCAGAGAGGAGGGCATTTTTCTTAAGATGCTAAATATAGGGGGAGGCTATCCCATAAGCTATAGGCGGGTAGCACCCCGGATAGAAGAGGTGGAAAAGGAGATAATGGGGTATCTCAGGGAGAGGTTCCCCTCAGAGGTGGAGGTCTTTCTGGAGCCAGGGCGGGCAGTGGTTGGAGATGCGGGGGTGATGGTGAGCAGGATACTGGGAGTGGCCAGAAGGGGATTTGAAAACTGGCTCTATCTGGACGTGGGGGTCTTTAATGGGCTTATGGAATCCCTTGGGGGGATAAGATACTCCTGGATTCCCCAACAGCCATCCTCCTCTCCCCTTTCTGTGGAAGGGGAATCTGCCCTGGATGGATATCACCGGGGAACGGAGATGTTGTATAAAAAATGGACCGTAGCTGGGCCCAGTTGTGACTCCATGGATGTGATTGATAAGAATGTGGAGATGCCCTCTTCCCTGGAGGTGGGTTCCCTTATGCTCATTCCCTCAGCAGGGGCATACACGGTCTCTTATGCATCAGAGTTTAATGGTTTTCCAGTACCTGCAGTGGAAATAATTTAGGGAGGTGTATTATGATAAGATTTATGGAGAATGAACCCTTTTCTCCTATAAAATATCTATATGATGTGGAGAAGATTCTATATAAAGGGAAGAGTCCCTATCAAGAGATACTGGTGTTTGAAAGTGGAGACTTTGGGAGGGTCCTTGTCCTAGATGATATTGTTCAGCTTACAGAGAGGGATGAGTTTTTCTATCATGAGATGTTGACACATATTGCCATGCACACCCACCCCAATCCCAGAAAGGTGGCGGTAATAGGCGGAGGAGACGGGGGGTGTATAAGGGAGGTGCTCAGACACAGGTGTGTGGAAAAGGCGTATCTTATTGAGATAGATAGAAAAGTGGTGGAGATATCCCGCCAATATCTTCCCTTTGTCTCCTGTGCCTTTGAGGACCCTAGATTAGAGATCCACTTTTGTGATGGGGCTGAATTTATAAAGGAGAAGAAGGGGCTGGATGTAATCATCGTGGATTCCACTGATGCCATTGGTATGGCTAGAAGTTTATATAGCGAAGAATTTTTTGGGAATGTGAAGGATGCCCTGGGAGAAGAGGGGATATATGTATCTCACAGTGAGTCCCTTGGATTTCACAGGGAGATAGTTATAGAGGTGCAGCAGGGATTGAAAGAGATCTTTCCCATTGTGGACCTATATACCTTTCCCATCCCCACCTACCCTGGAAACTGGTGGAGCTTTGCAATAGCATCCATGAGACATGATCCCCGCACTCCCTTGAGACAATGGATAGGGGGCACTAGGATATATGATGGAGAGGTGCATCGCTGGTGTTTCCTTCCCCCAGGTCTCTATAAGAGGATAATGGAGAAGGAGATCTCCTGGTGACCTTGTGGAAGGGGGTGAAGAAAGTGGTTAATGTGGTAGGGGGGAATGTGGGGTGGATGCGTTTGTAGCTGTTGTGGTGTTTTTGGTCTTTGCCTTTACATTTATAAATGGGTTTCATGATGGTTGTAATGTGGTGGCCACTATTATTGCCTCAAGGTCAATGTCTCCAGATAAGGCCCTTTTTTGGGCCTCAATATCAGAATTTATGGGGGCGATGTTGCTTGGCACTGCAGTTGCGACCACCATAGGGAAGGGCATAATTTCCCCAGAGGCCTTTCCTCCCAATTCCCCTGTACCCATCTTGCTTATCCTGAGTGGGATAACCTGTGCCATTGTATGGGACCTCATTACCTGGCTCTTTGGTCTCCCTTCCAGTTCTTCCCATGCCCTCATTGGGGGACTTACAGGTGGGGGGCTTGGGGCATTTGGATTCTCTGTGATAAACTGGAATATCCTCTTCTATAAGGTAATTGTGGTGATGTTTGTTACTCCCATAATAGGCATGGCCGCGGGATACCTCCTCACTCGCATGAGCTTTACTCTGCTTGCAGATTGTCATCCCCGCATCAATAACTGGATAAAGAGGATCCAGTTTTTGAGCATGTGTTTTTTAGGTGCCAGTCACGGGACCAATGATGCCCAGAAGTCCATGGGCCTTATTGCCCTTATTCTTGCTGGATATGGAGTAATAGGGCATTTCTTTATCCCCTGGTGGGTGATGTTTGGATGTGCCCTCTCTATCTCCCTTGGGGTCTCCTCAGGGGGGTGGAGGCTCATCAGGACTGTGGGTTTCAGGATCTTTAAGTTGGAGCCCATCCATTCTTTAAATGCCCAGATGGCCGCAGGTGGCATTATTTATCTCTCGGCCTTGTTTGGGAGTCCTGTGAGTACATCCCAGATAATGAGTTCTTCTGTGATGGGGGTGGGAGCGGCCCATAAATTTAAGGAGGTGAGGTGGATAGTGGCCAGGGATATCCTGTTGGCGTGGCTTATTACTATCCCTGTGGTATGTGTGGGGGCGGTGCTCTTTTACTGGGCCCTTGCCTCAGTGCTTCATGTGCCCCAGAGCAGTTTTCATGACCTCCTTAAATGGATGAGGCATGTGGCGGGAGGTATCTATGTTTTTTAGACGCCAGCGGAAAAAGAGGGATTTTTTTGAATTGCTCTGCCTTCAGATGGAAAATATATATGATGGGGTAAAGGTGCTGGACTCCTTTTTTCATACGGGTGAAGGGGATGCCAGTGAGCGTCTGTGCGAACTGGAACACCAGGCGGATGATTTCCGTCGTTTTATAATAGATGACCTGAATCAGACCTTTATCACCCCCATAGACCGCAAGGACATTTATTCCCTTTCCCGCTCCATAGATGATATAATTGATATCTCAAAGGCCATTATAGAGGAGATAGAGGTATTTGAGGTGATACCCAACCAATATATGCGTATGATATCCACTACCTTAAAGCACGCCACCTCCAAACTTTACGACTCTATTGGTCATCTCAAGGATAGGCCCAATCTCTCCCAAGAGGCCGCTATTCGCTCCAACCTCCTCCTCAACAACATGGAGCACCTGTATTTTGAGGCAATAAAGGACCTTGCTGAATCTGGAAGGGATATACCGGAATTATTTAAATTAAGGGAGGTCTTTCACCGTCTCCTAGACCTATCCAGGGCCATAAATTCTGCCAATAATATCCTGTTGGATATTATAATAAAGACCTATTAGGAGAGGTAGGGGCATGACTGCGCCAGTGGTGGTGGATGTGTCATCCAGGGATGGGGGACAAAAGCTTTATCAATTTATTGAAAAATATGTAAACAAGCAGGTGCCCCGTTCTGCAATAATGAAATGGATACGCACAGGTCAGGTAAGGGTGGACGGTAAGAGGGCAAAACCCTTTCAAAGGATTAAGCAGGGGCAGCAGATTCGCATTCCCCCATACAGGGTGGAGGGGGATTCTCCACTAATTGAGGGAAGGGACCACTCCAGTAATCCTTTTTTGCTGAGGATAGTATATGAAGACCCTCAAGTTATGGTACTGGTAAAGCCCCCCAATCTTCCCACCCAGCCAGGAAGGGCCATCAAGGATAGTGTATATCACAGGTTGAAGAGACAATACCCTAGGGAGACGCCATATCTAGTTCACAGACTGGATAAGGAGACCTCTGGGTTGTTATTGGTGGCGAAGACCTATTCCTATCTAAGATACCTACAGGGGTTGTGGAAGGAGAACAAGATAAAAAAGGTATATCTGGCCTGGATAAGGGGAGAACCCAGGTGGAGGGAATGGACCAGATTGAGGGATGTGTTTGTGGAGGAGAGGGATGGTAGGCAGAAAGAGGTAAGGGCCATAGCTTTTGTAAGGTCCCTGGAGGTGAGAAAGGGAAGGAGTCTTGTTGCTGTATCCCTTGTAACAGGAAGAAAACATCAGATAAGGAGACAGATGGCCACAAGGGGGATGCCTATAATAGGGGAGAGACGCTATAGCCATGTGCCATGTGGGCAGGGGTTATTACTTCACTCCTGTCTACTTGCCTGGGACACTATACACCTTATCTCCATACCGCCTTGGTTCGGGGAATACAGGGTGGATAAGGAGATAATGGGGCATATTTATCCCCTTCCATGAGTGACTTGCAATCCCCTCTGGCCTTTGATAATGCTGGGATATGAAAGGTGATGTAAGGGCAGGAGATCTGCTTCCATTTAACAGGTCCAGGGTGTGTCTGTGTTGTGGTATCCCTTTGGAAAAGGGGCGAAAGAGATATTGTTCTTCCAGGTGTAGGGAAGAGTTTCTCTTTAAACTGGGATGGTTTAACAACCTCTTGAGGGCCCTCAATACCAGATATGCCACCTTCTTCTTTACTCCCTCTGTGCTTTCCCTAAATGTGCTTCCCTTTGAATCGGAGGATGTGTTTTCCTTCTTTTTTGAGAGGAGAAGGGGGGTAAAACCTGCAATTGATATGGAGCGCATGGTATTTCACCTGGGTGAGATGTGGTGGTCCTTCTTGAGACAAAAGGGAAGTAGGGAAGAGGCCTCCCGGTGTCTCTTGCTCAAAGGACATAAAAGGATATTTTCCTTAAAGAGTATCTCTCCTCGCATATATACAGGTGTGTGCGGTGTGGGAAAGGAGCTTATGTTTTTAAGGTTGACGCGAGAGGAATTGCTTAGATGTAGGGACCCTTATTCTGTGGTTAAACAGGCATATAAGAGATGTGCCCTTGAAGTGCATCCTGATATGGGAGGGGACGAAAAGAGGTTTATTCAGATATACAACTCCTACCAAAGGCTCATCTCCTGGCTAAAGGCCCCTTCCCTTTATAGGCGAAAGGGGGTGCCAGGACACTGGTTTTTTGAACATGGCAGGAGCAATTGGTATTCTCCCCTATGAAGCGAAGATTTGAAGAATTTTTTTCCAGACTAAGGGAGATCACCCCTATTAAGACCCAGGCAGATCTTGCCAGAGAACTGGGAGTAGGGAGGGCCAGTATCTCTATTGCCAAGAACAAGGATGTGGTGCCCTCCAGATGGATATTTGAACTCAGTAGAAGATTTGGAATAAATCCCACCTATCTTATAGAGGGAAAAGGTGAGCCCTTTTTGTCAGGAGGGGAGGAGTGTATTCTAATTAAAAGGATGTCCCCTTCTCTGGAGATAAAGGAATGGGGAGAGTTAAAGACCTATGGAAGCAGATGGGGAAGGGGGGAGATCTTGTGGTTTGAGGTAAGGGTAAAGGGAATGGAACCCACCTTGAGTCGTGGGGACATTGCCCTTATAGAGCCATGTGAGGAGATAGAGACAGGGGAGGTATATCTTCTGTTATATAGGGGAGCCCCCCTGCTTAGAAGGGTGGAGCGCTATGGGGAAAAATTGCTTTTAATATCAGATAATGATAGGTATCCTCACCTTGAGGTGAGAGAGGGGGATGTGAAGATTATGGGTGTGGTGAGACATCTCATTAGGAGTCTTTAACCTGTGGAGAGGTTTTGATGGAAAGAGATTTTAAACAGGCATTGAAAGAGATTTCAGATGTAATAAAGTTTGAAATGTGGCTCAGATTTTATTTTGCGCGGCAGGGGGAAGATGAATCTGTGGAACTGGACGTTCCTGATGAGGTAATGGAACATATTGGAAAAAACTATCCCCTCCTCTATGAGCTTGCTAGGGACCTCAATCATATGGAAATAACCCCTGAGCTTTCTCAAAAACGGGTGATAAATTTTATTCTTACCAGATTGGAGGGCAAGAGAATAAGGCCCATGCTCATTCCAAGTGTATTGAATAGCAAAAGTTTTGAGATAGAGGTCTCAGTGTTTCACATGTGGGTAAAGGCTAACGAAGACCAGCTGGAAGAAGAGGTATATGACTTTAAGGAGTGGATGCAGCTGTTTGAGGGCTGGAAAAGGACTCAGAAGGGACAGGAACTGTTGAGCACCCTCCATAGTACCACCTCTGCCCACGAGAGTGAGGAACAATAAATCCTGGAGGGGAAGGCCCCATTTGAGAATTAGGTTGGTGGATCTCTATAACTTTAATTTATATCCCATCCCCCTCACGGTCTTTATGATCTCAGAATAGGGGTATAATTTGGTTCGTAGCCGGGTAATATGCGTATCTACTGTGCGACTATATCCCTCAAAATCATATCCCCACACCCGGTTGAGGAGATATTCGCGGGTAAGTATGCGTCCCCTACTGTTTATAAATTCCAGTAGGAGATTCATCTCAATAAGGGTGAGTTCCACCTCTCTACCATCCACATATACCTCCCTCTTTTCCATATCCACCTTGAGCCCCTCATATTGCCATATCCCACCTCCCCTTGTCATGGAGAGGGCCGAGCGTCGGAGTATTGCCTTTACCCTCAGGGCAAGTTCCCGTACACTAAAGGGTTTTACTACATAATCGTCGGCCCCTAACTCCAGTCCCACTATACGATCCACCTCTTCTCCCCTGGCCGTTAGGATAATAACAGGGAGGTTTCTGGTGGATGTGCTCCCCCTTATCTCCTTTAGTACCTCAAAACCGTCTTTTTCTGGTAGCATTATATCCAGGATTAGGAGGTCGTAAGGGGTCTTTGCTACCTTCTCCAGCGCACATACCCCATCTAAGGCCCTGTCCACCACATATCCTTCTCTCTCCAGATTGAATGCCACAAGATTTAAGATATCCTCCTCATCTTCCACTACCAGTATCCTCTTGTCTCCCATAATTTCCCTCCACCTTTAGGGTGGCATGATTATCTGCGATTATCAAACTGGCAATAGTGTTTTATGTTGATCCCCTTGGCAATGAACACTGCACTTTCTGCTATATTTGTGGCCAGGTCCGCAATCCTTTCAAATCGTCGGGCGATATTTATCACGTGGATACAGCTTTCAATGGCAGGGGAGGTATCCCTCATATATTCTATGGTTTCTTTTATTATCCTGGAATTTAATTCGTCAACCTGCCAGTCCATCCTGCACACCTCTGTAGCCAGGTGGGGGTCTTCTCTCACAAAGGATATAATGGATTTTTCCAGCATCTCAAAAGACTTTCTCCCCATGTCCTCTAATTTCAGATAGAGGGGAAGAGAGGGTCTTAGGCTCAGGGGTATAATGGCCTCACATATATTTGCGGACTCATCTCCTATTCTCTCTAAGTCAACGCTTGCCCTCATTGCCCCTACTATAAACCTCAGGTCTCTGGCCACAGGCCCTTCAAGGGCCAGTAATTTTATACATATCTCATCAATGGTTACCTCTAATTCATTTATTCTATAGTCTCCGTCTATGATGTTCTGGGCTTTGTCGCTGTCCATGGCAGAGAGGGCAGAGATGGTTTGCTCCAGGCTTTCCTGAACCAGGGATGCCATATTCAGAAGGGTCTTTTTTAATTCATTTAATTCTGTTTGAAAGTGGAGTATCATGTCTCCTCCTTAACCAAATCTTCCAGTTATATATTCTTCTGTCTGTTTTACCTTGGGACGGGTGAATATGTTTTCAGTGGTATCCATTTCTATAAGCCGTCCCATGAAAAAGAATCCTGTAAAATCAGAGACCCGCGCTGCCTGCTGCATATTGTGGGTAACTATTACAATGGTAAAATTTTCCTTTAAAGTAAAGATGAGCTCTTCTATTTTCTGGGTGGCAATGGGGTCCAGGGCAGAGGCAGGCTCGTCCATGAGAAGGACCTCTGGCTCCAGGGCAATGGCCCGGGCTATACAGAGTCTCTGTTGTTGTCCCCCTGACAGTCCCAGGGCAGATTTGTCCAACCGGTCCTTTACCTCGTCCCAGAGGGCGGCCATCCTGAGACTCTGCTCTACCTTTTCCTGGATATATGTGCGGTCTCTTATCCCATTTACCTTGAGTCCATAGGCCACATTTTCAAATATGGATTTTGGAAAGGGGTTTGGTTTTTGGAAAACCATTCCCACCCTCTTTCTTAGCTCCACCACATTTACCTCTGGATGATAGATGTCTTCTCCATCCAGAAGGAGCTTCCCTTCCACCCTGCTCCCATCAATGAGATCATTCATCCTGTTTATGCAGCGCAGAAATGTACTTTTTCCACATCCAGAGGGACCGATGAGGGCAGTGACCATATTTTCATAGATAATCATGTCAATCCCATGGAGGGCCTGAAAACTTCGGTAATAAAAGTTTAGCCCCCTTACCTCAATCTTTTCCTTTTTCCTGTGACCTGTCTTGCTCATTTCCTTTTTCCCTCTGTAAGGTGAACCAGATTATACATCCTCTGCCCCCTTCTTTTGGGGGACTTTCTACCCATATCTTTCCCCCCAGGCCAGATATGATATTTCTACATATGGATAATCCCAGTCCTGAGCCCTTGATACCTTTGGGTCTAAACCTCTTTACCTGATAAAATCTCTCAAATATCCTGGATTGTTCTGGTCCAGGAATTCCCGGCCCATTGTCCTTTACTCCCACCTTTATCTCCCCTTTGTTCTCTTCAATAACTATCTCTATCCTCCCTTTGGGGGAGAGAAATTTTATGCTATTATGAATGAGATTGTTAAATACAATAAGTAGCTTTTCCCTGTCTCCCACGGCAAAGATGTCCCTTTGAGGGGGCACAAACTCTATATCCTTTTCTCCTGCCATATCCTCATATTTGCTCCATGCCTCCAGGGATAACTCTTTTATATTTATCCTTTCCCGATGAAATTTTATCTTCCCTGATTCTATGCGTGCCAGATTTAGTATGTTGTCTATGAGATATACCATATCTTCAGTATTTTTTTGGATAATCTTCAAAAATTTTTTTATATCCTCTGGAGCGAGATTCTCATTTTCCAGAAGTAATTCTGTATAGCCTCGAATAGAGGTAAGAGGGGTCCTCAGTTCATGAGAGACATTTGCCACAAAATCTCTCCTCATATTTTCCACTTTTTTCTTGTCTGTTATGTCGTGAAATATGACAAGTGCAGATATGTTTCCATATTGATGTTTTGAAATTACTTTTATAGTATAAAAATTTTCTTTTATTTTTATCTCTACATTTTTAATGTCAATTTTTTTATTTAATGCATTTTCAATTGTTTCAAACAATTTTTTATTTATTAATAACTCAGATATATTACGATTAATAATTTCATCATGTGGTAATTTACATATTTGTTCAAAGTATAGATTATGTTGTAATATATTACCTTCCTTGTCTATTGCCGCTATTCCAACATCTATTCCATCAAGAATTGCCCTTAGTTCTTTCTTTTGTAAATTAATAATATTAAGGTTGTTCTCTATCCCTTCTGCCATTGTGTTGATTGCATTCACTAAGGGGTCAAATTCTTTTCCAGGGGAGGCAATCCTTCTTGCAGGTCTTCCCCTTGCCAGGTCCCTAGTTACTTCAATAAGGGGGTCAAATTTTCTGGTGAAGTTGGATATAAAAAGGAATACGAGGAATCCAGAGAGTAGAAAACAAGCCAGGGTAATCTGCCATATCCCTGTCTTTATCCTGGAGAGTTCTTCTGCTATGCGGGAGTAGGGTCTTGCCACTCTCAAATATCCAGGGGGAAGGTGCCTTGAGGAGATCTTTTCGGCATAATAGATCAATTGTTTTTTCAGGGTCCCACTGAATCGGATACTACTTCCCCATCCCCTATGTCTTGCCTGGATTATCTCGGGGCGAGTGGCATGGTTGTCCATGTGTTTTATTTTACCCTCTGGTACCTTGGAATCCGCAATCACTACTCCGTCTTCCAGGATATAGGTGATTCTGTCCCCTGCCTCCTTGCCCAGCTCTTTTATAAAGGCATCCATATTGGCGGGGGGAGTTTTTTTATGAAATCTCCGGAGGAGGATCCATCTTATGAGGGTGAATTCCTTTTTTACATTGGAGATGGCATCCTGCTTTACCTGTTTCTGGAGGATATTTATAAAGTATAGGCCAGGGATGGTAAGAGATATTCCCAGGATTCCCCAGATGAGAAAGAGGAGCCTTAATTTTAAGGAGCCCTGTTTCATTTTGTTTTCCTTTCATTAGTGTTTGGATATTTTTACCCTGGTGCCTTACAGCTAAGGGTGGGGTCTTATTGTTACATCTTTGTTACAATATACAAAATTTTTGTAAAACTTATATGGGGAAATTTTTTATAACCAAAAGGGCCTGGCGTGGGAAACAAATAAATTTAGTCTAGGTGGTTATGTGGAACCTTTACCTCTATATCAAACTGTTTTAGGATCTGTAGGGCATCCCTTCCCAGCAGAAAATCCATCTCTTCTCCTATGTTTGTTCTATCCCTTAAGTATGAGCGGACGGTCATATCGTAGGAGATAAGGGGGGTAAGTTCTTTTTGGATGAAAGGGGAATTTTGTGTTTTCAAGAGTCGCCCTAATTTTACAAGACGAGCGGCAGGCACCTTTTTTTCGTGGTCTAGAATAATCTTTCCCATTGCCGAGAGGGAATCTATTATGTCGCTTCTTTCAAGTCTATCTCTCTCATAATATTCTATTAATCCTTCAGGCTCCCAACATTTAAACTTTCTACATTCCATGGGACGGTATTTGTATATGGAACAGGAATTAGTTTGTTCAACAAAAAAGATACAGGACCTTTCTCCTCTTTTATTTTTCAGCCTTATTAGTTCTCTTTCAAGGAATATAAATTTTTGTTTTACATTATCCCATATTACTTCTCCTCTTCTAAATGTAATAAGGGAGGACAATGAAATTATTTTTTCTGTTATAAGATGGAGATCCTCTTTGTGTAGGGCTGGAGGATTTAGAGAGCAACATCTACCACATCTTTTGCATTGAGACTTCATCTCCGTCTCCTATTGGTAGAAATTTCATATTGTTAATCCTGTTATATTCCTTATGAGTTGTCTTATTCTCTCTGCCTCTTCCCATTTTCCCCTTTTAATGCAACCTGTTATGTAGATTTTGCCCTTTTGTTTTATCTGCTTTATTACTGCATCTTTATATTCCTGGGGCAGTGGTTGTCTATATATTTTTAATAGTGCATAGATACGATAGAGATCCAGACCTATTATACGTCTGGAGAGTTGATCTAGGTGTCCTCCATATTTCTCTACCAATGCCACAGGAAATAACCCCACAGGATAATGGGCGGTAACCCTTAGCCACAGATCATAGTCCTCACAGGCAGGCAGGGACTCATCAAAGGGGCCCATCTCTTCCCATAATCTTCTGGAGAACATCACACATGAGGGACTTATTAGACATAATTCTAGAGAGGGAATAAAGATCCATCCCGCCTTTTTTTTGTGTTTAAGACCGGGATTTATTCTTTTCCCGTGGAGGATCCATTCTTCCTGGGTCTGGGAGATCTCCCATTGGCCCTCCAGATGAAATTTTAAATGGAGAGAGAGTTTATTTTGCTTCCATATATCGTCAGAGTCAAGGAGGGCAATGAGTTCTCCCCTGCTCTGTCTTATTCCCCTGTTTCTCGCACTAGAGACCCCCCTATTTTCCTGATAGAGATATATGAGCCTGGGATCGTTGATGGACATTATCATCTCCCTGGTGTCATCAGTGGATCCATCATCCACCACAATGAGTTCTATTTGCTCTATATTCTGCTGGGATAAGACAGAGAATATGGCCCTTTTTAATCTAGATGCCCTGTTATAGGTGGGTATTATAATAGATACTAGCATTGGGAGGTGATGTGCCCCATGGTTTGGGTATTTGTATGGCTCTGTTCCCTATCCATTTTGGGGATAGAGGTCAACACAAAGATGGCATTATACGAAGTTTACCAGACTCATCTTCATTATCATGGAGGCTGATTTAAGGATCGCCTGATATACCACCTGTTGTTGGCTTATCTGGGTGAGGAGGTCTGCAAAGTCCACATCTTCAATAAAGCTTTTTCTTTCTTTCTGGTTTACCTCTAGGTCCGAGAGGATGGAATCTGCAGTATTTAAGCGGTTAAGCCTGGCACCTATATCTGCGTGGATCTCTCCTACCTGGGTGAGGGAGGCATCTAGATTGTCCAGGGAATCCCTTATACCATCCACGTCATTTAATTCCAGGGAGGCTATTAGCTTCCCAACGGTCTCAAATAGGTTTTTTCCCTGGTCCTCCTCAAATGCTGGCTCTAGTCCTCCTGTATTTTTATAGTGTCCTCCAAATATCTTTGGTCCTATGTTGTTTATGGGAAGAGAGATCCCCGTGGATATTTCAGAATGAATGTAGGCCCTTCTGGGTTCAATAACAAATTGAGCCCCTTGGGGGATAGATGCAATATCAGTGGTGGCCAATTTAAATAGACCACCTGGAACAGGTAGATCCAGATAATTCTGGGTGGTGGTTATAGATACCTTGTGACCTTTATCCCAACTTTCTCCCCCATCCAGACTATAAGAATAGGAGATCTCGTTAGAGGTGGTGTCTATGTTATCTATCCTCACCACGATATTGTTTTGTATATCTCCAGTGGCAAAGGCATGGACATTGGTGGTATCTAGCTCTTTGACCCCGATCCCATGTATCTCAAACTTTACTCCAGAAAGAGAGGAGGGTGTTCCTGTGGGTTGAAGGTCTTTAAGAGTGACCTGTCCCCCTGGAAGGTCCAATATCAGCTTGTTAGGGTCGTTGTTGTCCGCTAGAAGGGTATCACTCCATGTAACTCCTCCGTCTATACTATATTTATATTCTACATCTGTGCCACTGCCAATGGTTGTATCTGTTAATATTTTTACCATTGCATTAGATTCAAAACTACCTTTATTGGAAGGGGTTATTTGAAAGTTAAATCCCTGGTATATCTCTACTCCCGCCCTGTTTACATTGTCCCCATTATAATAGGCAGTGGGGGCAATTATAAGCTCGGTGTTGGGCTCATTGGCAAGTGTAGAGTCAGTAACCACTTCATATCCCTTGTCCAGGGTAAGGGTTACTCCATCAAGATTGAGTGTGGTTTCCCCACTATTTAGCTTTCCATTATAGATAGCTTTGTTGTCTTTATAGACTGTATATTGTATGTTATCATCTATTCCTATCCTGGCTGTTGCAGTATTATCTTTATAAAATTTTACCTTAATTGTTTTATCAGAACTTCCTTCAATATCTCTTACATATGGAATTACATCGTCCTCTCCATTTTCTCCTTTTTTGTTGGAATATACTGCAAGTCCCTTTTCATATGCGTCTATGTTATATTTATGTCCCCCAAATATAGATTTTCCTTCATATTTTGTGTTGGCCAGATCTAACAATTGATCATATATCTGTCTGATTTCCTGGACAATATCCTGTCTATCAGATTCGTTAAGGCTTCCATTGGCCGCCTGTACTGCAAGTTCCTTTATCCTGGTGATCTGATCCTCTACCTGTGAGAGAGTGGTATCTGCAAGACCAAGCCATGCCTTTCCATTGTTTATGTTATTTTTATATTGTTCCAGGGCACTTAAAGAATCTCTATATCCAAGTATCCGGGCCATACCCACGGGATTGTCCGATGGTTTATTTATCTTTTTCTGGGAAGATCCCTCTGCATATAGTTTCTGGAGTTCTGAAGTGCTTTGATTGAGATAATACACAAAGTTATTATAAAGCATACTCTGTGATATTCTATTCATGGCATTTTCTCCTTATGGGATCCTATCCTACAAACATCTGGAGCACAGTATTCATCATCTGTTCGGACACTGTAATCAATTTTGCCGCAGCAGTGTATGCCTGTTGAAATTTTAGTAGGTTACTCATCTCTTCATCCAGATTTACCCCTGAGATCTCTTTTTGACGTTCATCAAGGTCCTTGGTGAGTGACTCAAAAAACTTCTGATTATAATCCGCCCTCTGGGTATAAGCCCCCACCTGGGCAGTTAAGGAGTTATAATAATTTTGAAGGGTGTCATGGGTTGTCCCTTCTGTCTTGGTGGTAAATTCCACCTGGGTATACTGGAGTTTGGCAATTGAATTTGCAGTAGTGTTATCTCCGGGATTTGTTTCTCCTGAGCCATTTACCTTTCCTGCGTTTATAAAGTCCAGGTTGTTGTTTACCACAGGATTTATGGCAATATTCTCTGCAGAGGTGCCCTCAAAAAAGGTATTTATTCCCAGTGCCGCCAACAGACCACTTGAATCCGTGCCAAATGCCACCCTATATCCACTCTTTGCCTCTAAATGGAGTTTCCCATCTATAATAGATGCCTGGAGGTAGGTGTTTATGCGGGGGTCATTGTTGATGGCATCTCTTATGTCCTCCAGGGAATCTGTAGAAGGGTCAAAGGGGGATTTTACGTTATCAGTATAGGTTCCGTCCATGTCTAGGGTTAAAGGGCCTGTAATTAGTTCATCAGTCTCTTTGTTGTATATGTAAAATTCCACATTTCCTTTTTGAAGTTTGTCGTAAAAAGCAAGGCCGGAGCTTTCACTTCCAAGGGGTACACTAGTGTTTGTGGTAGTATAAGTTCCTGTAACTTCTGCAAATTTTTTCAAGCCCGCCCCTTGGGAATGTCTCTGATTTACCTCCCATACCAATTCTCTCGCAAATTCATTAAATTTTTCTCTTATCTCTCCCACATAGTTATCTCTAAAATTGAATTCTCCTGTAAGGGTGCCCCCCACTAATCTCCTGGAATTATCGGTACCATTTCCCAGTATCATAGGGGTGATATTTACTTTGGAAGAAGAGGTCTTATACCAATAGAGTCCGTGTTTTGGAATGACCTCAAACCTGTCTCCCACCTGGAGGTCATTGCTCCCTGAATAGGTGGAAGGGTCATTGGGGTCTCCAAACCAGATATCTATATTGCTATTTGGTACATGAACCTTTGCATTATAGTCCAGTGCAGGTATTGTGATGAGATTTCCATCTTCATCTTTAAGCCATGTCTTTCCTCCGTCAATAGATATCTTTAGTTCTGCAGGGGGAGGGCTGGAGTTTTTTGAGTCTGTAACTGGTCCTGCCTGTACCACTTCAAAGGTATATTCATAGTCATCTGAGCCGTCAAAATATATCTGACCATCAAAGTTGGAGTTGGCACTGAGGGTGGTAAAGGTCTGGGGACTCTCAAATGCTATACGGTAATGCTCTACTCCATCCACAAGGGTGTGTCCTGCCCTGGTGGTGATTAAGAGGTTTCCTCCCCCATGGTCCATTACATTTATGTCCATTAGCTGGGCCAGTTCCCTCATGAGCTTGTTTCTCTTATCGTATAATTCGTTGGGGATATTTTTACCTGGAATTTCATGGGCAATAATCTGTCTATTTATATCTGAGATCTCCTCAATCAACTTGTTGGCCTTGTCCACATCTTGTTGAATAAAGTCATTTACCTGGGTTTGAAGGCGCCTGAGGTCTGTGGATGCAATATTTATGGTCTGGAGGAGATTTTGCGTACTCCCAAGGAGTGCAGTCCTCACGCTCCCGTCGTCTGGACGCTGGGCCAGGTCTTGCCATGCGCTCCAGAACTTTTCTAGGGCCGCACTTAGCCCTCTTCCTTCCTCATTTTTGAATACAGTTTGGACACTATCTAGATTTTCATGGAGGCTTTTCCATCTTTCCTCATCTGCATATTTGTTTAGATATTGTTTTTCAATAAAGTCATCAAACTCTCTTACTATTTCTTTTGCCCTTACTCCCCGCCCCAATTGTCCAGGAGAGAAGTCTATGGAAGGGGCCTCTTCAATGATTACCTTTCTCCGACTATATCCCGGGGTATTTACATTTGCTATATTGTTTCCCGCAGTTTCTATGGCACTCTGGGATGTAAAGAGGGCCCATCTTCCTATGTCCAGGACAGAACTCAATCCTGGCATCTATAACCTCCCGTTTATAATATATGGACCGCTGCTTTTTTCTTCAAATTTACCATACCTAGAGTAGGTAAATTTTTCCTTTGGCTTGATCTTATCATACAGAAATTGTACCAATTCTCTGGTCTGTTCCAGATGGGCGATTGCCAGGTCTGCGTTGCGGGTGGACTGGATACTACATCTCTCTTCCATCTCCCTTAGCGTGGATAGGAGTTTTTCCAGCCCTTCCCACTCCCCCTCAGGGAGCTTTCCCTGTATTTCTGAAAGCCTATCTACTCCCCACCCCTCTCTAAGTAGTCTTTTCAGGTGTTCTCGTTCCTTTAATATCTGTTTTAACAATGCCTGGATAGAGAATTGATTGTTGGAGAGCTGGGTTTTATTGGAACTTCTCAGGATCTCATATTCCTCCACTTGAAGCTGGTGAAGCAGGGAAAGTGCCTTTATTTGTCTGCACAGTCCCTTTTTTATCCTTTCAATACCCATAACTGCCCTCCCTCTATTTTTCTTTTCGGCAAACTCTGTTTTTATATTAGGATGCCTCACCCTTGACACGGCGGTGAGCCATAAGGTGGGGAAATACTCTCAGGGGGTCTATGGGAGTGCCGTCATGGCGCACCTCCAGATGGAGATGGGGGCCTGTGGCCCTTCCTGTGGACCCCACCCTGGCTATTATTTCTCCTGCCCTTACCTCCTCCCCCACCTTCACTAGATTTTTCTCATTATGTGCATAATAACTTTCCCAGCCCCCTTTATGTTGCAGGATTACTAGGTTTCCATATCCTTTGCTGTATCCTGAGAATATGACCTTTCCCGGAGATATTGCCCGAATTGGAGTGCCAGTGGGGGCCCCTATGTCAATCCCATTGTGCCATCTAATCTCCCCTAAAAAGGGATCCCGTCTCCAGCCATAAGGGGAGGTTATATCTCTGTCCCCTGGAATGGGCCACTTCCCCTTAAGGTTTAATTTTTTTTCTGCCCCTTTTTCTATCTCTCTGGCCAGGTGCTCCACCTCCTCCCATTGACCATTGAACCTCTCTTTTTTTACTTCCTCTGTCCCCTTCTTTTTCTGTGTTGGGGGGAGTGAGGAGGAAACCACTGTTTTATTACTCTGTTCCTCAAGCTGTTCCTTTAGGTGATTATAGAGGAAATCGCCAAGACCTATGCCCCCGTCCCTAGAGAGGGTGAGGGCAAATTGCCAGTCAAAAAGTCCCATATATTTTTCTGCAATGGGGTCATGAAAGAGTCCATCAGGGGAGATGGTCTTTTTCATCTCCCTCCAGATCCTCTCCAAAAATAGGGCCTCAAATTCCCTGGAGACCTTTTTTAATTTTTTCAGTTTCTCAGGGGATACCCCCCCCTGGCCTGTCTGCCTTAGTTCTTTTAATTTCTCCTGTAGAGCCCTATCCCCATAGTCTGAGAGATATAACTTGGGTGCACCTATCATTTAATAGACCTCCAGCTCTGCATGGAGGGCCCCTGCGGCCTTGAGGGTCCTCAGGATGGAGATAAGATCCCTTGGAGAGGCCCCAATGGCATTTAATCCATCCACCAATTCTTTCAGGGTGGCCCCCTTTATTATATTCAATTTTTTTACCTTTTCCTTGGTGGTGAGACTGGTGCGAGGCACCCCTGTGGTGATTCCAAGGCTAAATGGAGCAGGTTGGGAAACCTGAGGGAGTTCTTTTATAACCACCTGGAGATTTCCCTGGGCAATGGCCACAGGAGACAGTCTCACATTATTTCCTATTACAATGGTCCCTGTCTTTTCATCCACTACAACCCTTGCCCTGGAATCTGGGATCACATACATGTTTTCCAATGTGGCCATGAGGTCCACGAGATGGTGTTTGAACTTTGGCGGTATGGTGAGACGAATGGTGGAAATGTCCTCAGGTGTAGCGTACTTCCCCTTGAGGAGCTGGTTTATTTGGTCAGCGATCTTTTTGGTGGTAAGAAAATCCCTTATCTGAAGAGATATGGTGAGGTTGTCCTGGGCATTAAAATCAAATGGCACCCGTCTCTCTACAGTGGCACCACCTGGGATCTTGGCCACAGTGGGGACATTTTTCACTGCAGATGCGGCCTGCCCTCCCACAGAATAGCCTCCCAGGAGGAGGGGACCCTGGGCAATGGCATAAACCTTTCCATCTATTCCCCTAAGGGGAGTCATTAGGAGCACCCCTCCAAGGAGACTGGATGCATCTCCTATGGAAGAGACAGTGACATCTAAGGTGTCTCCTGGTCTCGCAGATACAGGCATGTGAGCAGAAACCACTACTGCTGCTACATTTTTTGGCTTTATGGATGTGGGATCTACCTTTATTCCCATATTTTCAAGCATATTTGCAATAGAGCGAATGGTAAATTCTGCCCCTCTCTTGTCACCAGTACCTGAGAGACCAACCACCAGTCCATATCCCACAAGGAGATTGCTCCTTACTCCGCTAAAGTTTGCAATATCCTTTAGACGAACCACTTCCCCCCATGAGGGTAAGGGTAGAAATAAGAGGATAAATAGAACAGTGGTTATTACTCTCTTCATCTCTCTTACCTCTAAAATGGCCATAGCTTATCCACGAGTTTGCCCATCCATCCCTGTTTTTGTTTTTCAGATAATACTCCCTTCCCATATACATATATCTTTGCATCTGCCAATTGATCCGAGGTGATGGAATTGTCTGGTCCAATGTCCCTGGCCCTGATTAGTCCTTGAATGGAGATTACCTGATTTTCACCATTTACAAGAATTTCCCTGTAGCCCTGCAGCTCCATAAGTCCATTGGGAAAGACCCTTACTATCCTGGCGGCTACAGTGGCCTTTACCTGTGTCTTCCTGGATGTCTCCCCAGAGGTGTCTAGTTTGCTCTCATGAGATGCCTTTAAGACTGGAGAGGAACCCACAGGCATAGGGAGGCCCAGGACATTCTTTGCTCCAAAAAAGGCGCCAAATCCCAGGGAGGCATTATTTTTCTTTTCAGATTTTGTATCTGCCTTGCTGGATGCAGACATATCCTCCATTATCTTCACCAATACAATGTCTCCCACTCGTTTGGCCCTGTTGTCCTCAAAGAGGTAACGGGCCTCTGAGGGTTGAAAAAGAGACCCTGGGTCTTCTATCTTGGAGATTGGAGAAGGAGCAGGAGGTGTAAGTCTGGGTACATAAGGAGGGGCCTTTCCCCCTGTGGCACATCCCAGGGTAAGGCTAGTAAGTAATGACAGTAAAATATAGATAAAGACCTTCTTCATGACCCTCTCCTTGTTTTATTATTGGATTGCCACAGTATCATGTCCCACCACCTTTGCGTATACCACCTTTTTGCTCTGGAGATTGAGAACAGGTATAATATCTCCCATGTTGCCATCTTTCAGGGCAAGGGCCACCACCTTCAGATAGATGGCCCTCCCATTAAATATAAGATTCACCTTTTGATTTCTCTCAACCACAGGGACAGGCTCTATATGGGACATTGTTATCACCTGAAGTCTTCCAATGGGTATTTTTATACGCCAAGGACCACTCCTGCCGTCCCATACAGGAGATGAGATATATGCAAGATTTTTTTCCACATAGGTAATCTTGTCCGGAGTAAGGACCTCTCCTCTATTCAATGGCCTGGCGGCACAGGGCAGTGCCTTCCATACATCCAGGAAAAAATTTCCTCCTAAGGTCTTGATGGGACGATTTTTATGAAGGACTCTAAATACCACAGGATTGGCACCAGGCCGTATTTTTCCGTTTCCAACTATTATCTGAAGGGTTTCTCCTGGATACATCTCAATGTGGTCTGGGATGGAAAAGGATTTTATGAGGACGCGGGCATTCCAGGAGACTGTTTTTTCATTAATAATGGAGCTCAATCTTTTTATAAGGGCCATCTTGTCCAGGATAAATCCCTCTCCCCTGGAAGTGGCATAAGAGTGTGAGGGGATAAGGAGGAAGAGGGTTATAAGGGGGATAAGGGACAGGTACCATTTCCTGGCCATATTTCTAACCCTCCTTACCTTACCAGCCTGTTTGCTATCTCTAACATCTGGGAAGAGGTGGTGATGGCCTTTGAATCACTTTCAAAGGCCCGTTGGGCCATTATCATATTGACCATCTCTTCTACCAGTTCCACATTGGACATCTCTAGAAATCCCTGAACGATCCTTCCCGCATTATTGGTGCCTGGAGTCATCTGTTGAGGGGCACCTGATGCAGGTGTCTCCAGATAGAGATTTCCTCCAATGGCATTTAACCCCGCTGGGTTGATAAAGAGATATACAGGAATGTCCGTGCCTGCGAGCTCATTACCTTCCTTGTCCAAGGCAGAGATATGACCATCACTTGAGACAACGATATTCTCTGTATTGGGTGGGACAGTAAAAGGCGGTTGAAGGGGATATCCTTGAGAGGTCACTATCTGGCCATTTTGGTCTAATTTAAAGTCCCCTGCCCGGGTATATGCTATCTGCCCATTTACATCCACCTGAAAAAAACCATCCCCTGCAATGGCCAGATCCAGAGGATTCCCCGTATTTTTAAGACTCCCTTCTTTAAAAAACTTGTGCACAGTGGCAGGTCTTACTCCAAGCCCCACCTGAAGACCTGTTGGCACTGTTTGCCCGGATTGATTTTGGGTACCTGCAATTTTTAAGGTCTGGTACATAAGGTCCTCAAATTCAGCTCTACTCTTTTTGAAACTAACAGTATTTATATTTGCTAGATTATTGGCAATGGTATCTATGTTTAATTGTTGGGCCACCATGCCTGATGCTGCAGTCCATAGGGATCTCATCATCTCCCATCACCTCCTTTTTATTATGTGGGAGTCCCCACCTTATTTATTAAGTTTCTGTCTTCATCATTGGTATTGGTCATTACCTTTTGGCATTCCTCAAAGGTTCGCAGGGTCTCTATCATCTTCACCATCTCTTTTACCAGAACCACATTAGAACCCTCCAGATATCCTTGGAGGATCTTAGATCCCTGGGCAGGTTGCTCCTGGATGTTTGTCCCCTTTTTGGGAGCGTATAGGTTTTCTCCCACTTTTTTCAGGGACCGAAGATTGGATAACTCCACTACATCTATCTTTCCTATCTGGACATTTCCCAGCAGGATGGTTCCGTCTTTTTGAATTGTTATTTTTCCCCTGGAGGGAAGCTGGATTGGACCAGAGGTGCCCAGGAGCTGGTTTCCATGGGGATCTACAATGAATCCCTGAGAATCCAGCGAAAAATTTCCTGCCCTAGTATAAAAAGTATGTCCTTGAGGGGTTATCACCTTGAAGAATCCCGGTCCAGAGATGGCAAGGTCCAGGGAGTTCCCAGTAGAAATTAGCGGTCCTTGAGAGAAATCTATCCTTTTTTCCGCTATACGGGGCTGGGTAAGCAAATCCTTCTCTGGCCACCTTACTCCCCCACAGATTCCAGGGTTTGGGTCCAGAAAGTCATGGGCAAAGTGGAAGAGTACATCTTCAAAAGCCATTTTGTCACATTTATATGCAGTGGTATTTACGTTTGCCAGATTATTGACTATCACATCCAGACGATAACTCTGGGTAAGGGCACCAAATAATCCATTGTAAACACTATCTTGCATAGGAAAAAACTCCTTTTTTTCTGATTAAAATGCAAAACACAGACCAGGATAGCCCTATTTTTGAGTGTGGATTTGTGAAATAGAGGGATTGACTTATTTCCCCTTTTAGAATAGATAAGAAATATCTGCTGAGCGGGTGTAACTCAGTTGGTAGAGTACAAGCTTCCCAAGCTTGGAGTCGCGGGTTCAAGTCCCGTCACCCGCTCCACTCCTCATACATTCACTATAGAGAGTGTGGAGTGGACCTTATGTGGGTCCACTTTTTTTTTGGAGAGGGCAGAATTTTCTAATGGAGAGTTGTAGATGGATGGGGATAGGCTTAAGGATAAGTTGGAGGGTATTGTTAGACCTGTGGTAGAGTCTCTAGGGTTTGAATTGTGGGGGATGGAGTTTTTAAGTGGCGGCAGAGGAGGGCTCCTGAGGGTATTTATAGAATCTCCTCAGGGTATTTCCATTTCCCACTGTAAGGAGGTATCTAAACATCTGGATGTGGTCTTGGATGTAGAAGATCCTATCCCTGGACCTTATACCCTGGAGGTATCTTCCCCAGGTATGGAGAGGCGTTTTTTTCATATTCATCAACTACCTCCCTATCTTGGTAAGATGATGGCCTTGCGGACAAGGGAGGCAGTTGAGGGACGAAAAAGATGGAGAGGAAGGTTGTGTGCAGTGAGGGAAGAGGTGGAGGAATTAGTGCTGGATGTGGAAGGGGAAGAAAGGGTTTTTTCTTGGAATGAGATTGAGACTATAAATTTATTATATTGGGTTGAGGCCTAAAGTCAATTAGTTGACACCATTGATATGGGTGGAGGTGGATTTTCATGGGGTTGGAACTAAAGAAGTCAATAGAGACCATTAGTAAAGAGAGGAGAATAGATAGAGATGTCCTCATTGATACCCTGGAGGAGGCGGTGCGGGTTGCAGTAAATAAGAAGTTTCACAATCGGCTGGATATTGAGGTGAATTATAATGAAGAGACCGGGGATATGGAGGTATATCAATTTAAGCGAGTGGTGGAAGAGGTGGAAGATCCAGATAGGGAGATAACCCTGGAGGAGGCAAAGGAGATAGATCCAAATGTCCAGTTGGATGATGAAGTGGGATTTAAGCTGGAGATAGAGGATCTGGGAAGGATAGCGGCCCAGTCTGCCAAACAGGTTATTATCCAGAGGATGAGAGATGCTGAGCAGGAGATTATCTATGAAGAATTTAAGGATAGGGTAGGAGAGATAGTGAGTGGTACTGTCCAGAGGAAGGAGCGGGCAGGACTTATTGTGAATCTTGGAAGGACAGAGGCCCTTCTTCCCAGGGAAGAGCAGATACCCACAGAACATTATAAGAGGGGTGATAGGGTAGAAGGTTACATAATTGAGGTAAAAAAGGAAGGACGTGGGCCTCAAATCATTATATCTCGTTCTCATCCAGAATATATGGAGGCGCTATTTAGAAGGGAGGTGCCTGAGGTAAGTGATGGGACTATAAAAATTATGGGGATTGCCAGGGACCCAGGTATAAGGGCAAAGGTGGCCCTCTATTCCAAGGATAGAGATGTGGATCCCATAGGGGCGTGTGTTGGTGTGAGGGGCTCCCGAATAAATAAGATAATTCAGGAGTTTAAGGGGGAAAAGATAGACCTGGTGGTATGGAGTCCAAATATTACCACATACGCTGTAAATGCCCTTTCTCCCGCGCGTATATCCAGCATTACCGTGGATGAGGAGGAAAAGAGCCTGGAGGTGGTGGTCCCTGATAACCAATATTATCTGGCGGTGGGCAGGCGGGGACAGAATGTAAAGCTTGCCAGCAGGCTCCTTGGGTGGAATATAGACATAATCACAGAAAGCAGATATGGGGAGATCTACCAGAACCGTCAGAAACTGGAACAGTTGGCATCAGTGGTGGAGATTCCTGTGGAGGCCTTTGTGGATGCAGGTTATAATTCTATAGATGACCTCATGGATGTTTCAGATGAGGACCTTATGGGGATTGAGGGGATGGATGAAAAAAAACTCAAAGAGATGCGTTCCGCCTTAAATCTTTTGATGTCCTGAAGCCATGGCCCATGTTCCAATAAGGATGTGTATTGTGTGTAAACAGAGGTATCCCAAGAAGATGCTGAGACGGTTTGTAAGTGGAGAAAAGGGTCCTGTGGAGGATGTTAAAGGGACTCTCCCTGGAAGGGGATTTTATGTATGTAGAGACACGGAATGTGAGTTAAGGGCCCGGGAGTTTTTTAAGAAGGGCTTTGGAATAAGAAGGCCAGTAAACAAGGGACTCAGGAAGAATAAGGGCGTGTGAAGGGGGGAATATGGCCACGAAGATGCGTGTTAGGGATCTGTCCAGTGAATTAGGGATAACTAATAAGGAACTTCTGCACCTTTTAAGGGAGGAAAATATCCCTGTTAAAAGTCACATGAGTGGACTCACAGAGGAACAGGTGGCCCTGATCAGGGAAAAGTTTAAGACTCAGTCAAGTCAGGCAGTTACTGAGAAAAAGGTGGGTGGAAATATTATTATCCGAAGGAGAAAGAAGAGCGAAAAAAGGAAAGAAGTGGTTGTTGAAGCGAAGAAGAGAGAGTCAGAGAAAGAGATAGAGGAATCACAGGCCACTTCCCCTGGAGAAGAAGGGTCTAGAGAGGTATTAATCCCTGATACCTCAGTGTCAGAGGGGGAAGAAGCTACAGAGGTCACTGTTCCCTCTAAGGATAGAGAGGAGGAAGAGGTCGCAGAAGGGGAGGGACCTGTCCCTTCAGAGCCAGGGAAAGAGAAGAGAGAAGAGGAGAGAGGGGCCCCCAGGGAGAAGAAGGAAGGAAAGAAAAAGGAGCGCGCGAAGGATAAGAGACATTTCAGGGATAAGAAAAGATTTAAGAAGAGGTGGAAAAAGAGCCCTCCAAAGGTAAAGGTGATCTCCCATCCCTCTCCTCCTCCCCAGGAGCATGCCGCAGAGGCAAGGGAAGGGGCCGATACCTCCCAGATTGAGGTGACTCCTCCCCCGGTGGAACCTCAGCCTCCCTCACCTAAGAAAGAGAGGACAGGGAGGAAGAAGTCAAAGGGGAAAAAGGTGGTGGATGTCTCCTCCATCTATGAGGAGATGGACAGTCGGAAACAAAAACTTGCCTGGAAGAAGAAAAAGGAATCCCATGTAGAGGATCGCACAGGGGGCAAACCCTCTTCTAAAAAGAAAAAGTCCCAGGCAAAGGGAGAAAAGGTGGAAGAGCACCCCAAGGTGAGTACTCAACCTATTAAGGCGGCAAAGAGAAAGATAAAGATAGAAGAGGCGATTCGCGTTTCAGAATTGGCCCAGAAGATGGGGGTAAAGGCCCAGCAGATAATAAAGACGCTTATGGAACTGGGAGTGATGGCAACCATTAATCAGGCCATAGACTATGATACAGTCTCTATTGTGGCGGCAGAGTTTGGATATGAGGTGGAGAAGGTGGGGTTTTCAGAGGAAGAATATATCCTCCCCAAAGAAGAGGACAGGCCTGAAGACCTAAAGCCCCGTCCCCCTGTGGTCACCATAATGGGTCATGTGGACCATGGAAAGACCACATTATTGGACGCAATTCGGCAATCCAGGATAGTGGAGCAGGAGGCAGGTGGTATCACCCAGCACATTGGCGCCTATCATGTGAAGGTGGGGGAACATTCCATTGTATTTCTGGATACCCCTGGCCACGAGGCCTTTACTGAGATGAGGGCCAGGGGGGCACAGGTGACAGATATAGTGGTATTGATTGTGGCTGCAGACGATGGGGTAATGGATCAGACCGTGGAGGCCATTAACCATGCCAAGGCCGCAGGTGTCCCAATTATTGTGGCAATTAACAAGATAGATAAGGAAAATGCTGATCCGGAAAGGGTAAAAAGGGAACTGGCAGACTATGGTCTTATCCCTGAGGATTGGGGAGGGGACACCATTTTTGTGAATATCTCTGCCAAAAAGCGCCTGGGTCTAGATCAGCTCCTGGAGATGCTCCTCTTGCAGGCAGAGATATTGGAATTAAAGGCAAATCCCGATAAACGGGCCAGGGGTCATATTATTGAATCCAGGCTGGATAGAGGAAGGGGTCCTGTGGGGACTGTATTGATAAAAGAGGGGACCCTTCGCACAGGGGATGCCTTTGTATGTGGTCTCTATCATGGAAAGGTAAGGGCACTCTTTGATGACAGGGGGAAAAAGGTGGAAACCGCAGGTCCTTCTATGCCCGTGGAGGTGCAGGGCTTTGATGGGGTGCCCAACGCTGGAGATGAATTCGTGGTGGTGGAAAATGAGAAGGTGGCCAAGAGGATTGCAGAGACCCGTCAACAGAAACACCGGGAAAAGGAGCTGGCAAAGCAGACTAAGCTTACCCTGGAGACCTTTTTTAAGGCAAAGGAACAGGAAAATATCAAACATCTCAATCTCATCCTCAAGACAGATGTGCACGGTTCCTTTGAGGCCATTTCTGAGGCCCTCAACAAGCTCTCCACTGAAGAGGTAACAGTGAAGATAATTCATGGCTCCACCGGCGCAATAAATGAAAATGATGTGAGATTGGCCTCTGCCTCCAATGCCATTATAATAGGTTTTAATGTAAGACCCACCTCCAAGGTAAAGGAGCTAGCGGAACAAGAGGGGGTGGAGATAAGGTTTTATTCCATTATTTATGAATTGGTCAATGATATAAAGGAGGCACTTGCCGGTCTGTTGACCCCAATTAAGAAGGAGGTCTATCTGGGACAGGCAGAGGTAAGGGAGACCTTTAATATCCCGAAAGTGGGAACAGTGGCAGGATGTTTTGTGGTGGATGGAAAGATCCAGCGTACCTCCAATGTGCGTTTGTTGAGGGAGGGAGTGGTGGTCTATACGGGACGTGTTGCATCTCTGAAGAGGTTTAAGGATGATGTGCGTGAGGTTAGCAAGGGATATGAATGTGGAGTGGGTCTTGAGAACTTTAATGACATAAAGGTGGGGGATGTGATTGAGGCCTTTGAAGAGGTGGAAGAGAGACCCACACTGGATTAGAAGATGCAGATAGGGTGTATGCGTGTGGAATTTTATCTCCACGGGGTATTTTCCCTGAAGGAGAAGAGGAGGATTGCAAATAGCCTTAAACAGAAGATAAGAAATAAGTTTAATGTGGCAGTGGCAGAGGTGGATTCTCAGGATAGCCTGGGGACGCTGATCCTGGGAATCACCACAGTATCAAACAGTGCAAAGGTGGTCCAGAGTGTGCTTCAGAAGGTGATAAACCACCTGGAGCGCATTACCAGTGAAGAGATCGTGGGAGTGGATATTGATATATTTGGGTATTAGACCCTTGGAGCAGTCCTTGTTTTTGAAGAAGGCTATAGTGAGGGAAAAGGGATAGAAGTGCAGAGGAGAGTTTTTATCAGCATGGAGTCTTGTGGGGAGATTGTAAGAGAATTGATAGAGGTCTTTGAAAGGGGGAGGTCTTTTATTGTGACTTCCCATGTGAATCCAGATGGGGATGCAGTGGGTTCCATGGGTGCCCTGTATTATGTGCTTACCTCTCTAGGGAAGGAGGTGTTGCTTTATAACAAAACTGGCGTTCCCAGCCGGTTTGAGTGGCTTCCCTTTGCTCCCCTGGTGAGGACCAGTCTGGAAGGAGGTGAATATTCTGGGATCATTTTTCTGGATTGTGGCGACAGAGAGAGGGTGGGAGGGGGGCTAGAAGGGGTGGATTCCCCTCTGATTATAAATATAGACCACCATCCCACAAACACCTTTTTTGGAGATATAAACTGGGTGGACCCCTCAATGTCTTCAGTGGGAGAGATGGTGGCGCATCTTGCAAGGGCATGTGAGATTGCCATGAGGGGAGAGATTGCTGAGGCCATATATACTGCCATCATATCGGATACAGGTGGTTTTACTTTTAGTAATACCTCTGCAGCTACCCTCTCTATTGTATCCCAGATCCTAGAGCAAGGATTTGATCTGGATGAGTTCAATAGAAAGTATCAGAGGTCATGGAGCCTCAATCGGGTCCATCTTCATGGACTTGCCATGCAGAGGGCCCATTTGGTGTATGAGGGTCAGGTGGGGGTGATAACCATTCCTTATGCCCTCCTTGAGAGGACTGCTACCACCTCTGAAGACTGTGAGGGGATAATAAATTATGTTAGACAGATAAAGGGGGTGAAGGTGGCAGTGGTATTGAGGGAAGAACAGGGGGGGATAAAGTTCAGTCTCAGGTCCTGGGGGGAGGTGGACGTTAGTAAGATAGCATCTTCCCTGGGAGGAGGGGGACATAAAAATGCTGCAGGGGGGGTCCTTTCTCTCTCCCTGGAAGAGGCCACCTCTTATCTTTTGGATGTGGTAAAAGAAAATTTATGAGGTCCAATTATATTATGAAAAAAAGGAGGCCTTCCCAGTTAGATGGTATTTTGGTCCTAAATAAACCAAAGGGACCCACCTCTAATTCATGTGTGGAAGAAATAAAGAGACGTTTTAGACAGAAAAAGGTGGGCCATGGAGGCACCCTTGATCCAGTTGCCTCTGGCCTGTTGATAATCCTTTTAGGTCAGGGGACAAAGCTGGCCCCCTATATCATGGAAGGCAAAAAATGTTATAGGGGAATACTGGAGCTTGGGGTGGAGACCGACACCTATGATTTGACAGGGGAAGAGATCTCTAGAAGGGATGTGAGGGATGTGAATCCTGAGGAGATCATTGAGGGGATAGAGGAATGGAAGACATATACTGAACAAGAGGTACCTCCCTATTCTGCCGCCAAATATAAAGGTAGGCCATTTTACTCCCTTGCTAGGGCGGGAAAACATCCCCCCAAGAGGATGAAGAAAATTAGTATTGACCACTGTGAGGTTTTAAACATAAATTTACCCTTTGTTGAGTTCAGGGTAAGGTGCTGTAAGGGTACCTATATCCGTGCCCTGGCCCACAGCCTGGGGAGACGGATAGGGGTTGGTGCGGTCCTAAAAGACCTGGTTAGGGAGGAGATCTTTCCCTTTTCCCTGAAGGATGCAGTGGATATGGAACTCATCTTGAGCAAGAGGGACCTGTTTTTTGAGAAGGTCCTTCCCCTTGAGAAGAGTCTTCCCCACTGGAAGAAGGTAATGGTTGATGAACTTATTGCCCAAAAGATACGCAATGGGATGCAGATCAGGGTAAAGGACCTCCCAGGGGTGGAGGTTGAAGGGGAGGGGGATCGCTTTGTGTTTTTAGACGAATATGCAAAGGCCCTTTCCCTTATGGAGGTGAGGGAAAAGGGGGGAACGTTGGTGTTTTCCATCCTGAGAGGTCTTTGGAAGAGGACCCACCAGGTATAGGTAATTGTGAACTTAATAAAAAGGAGGAATTGCTGTGGCACTTTCTGTAGAGGAAAAGAAAAGGATAATTGAGGAATTCAGGCTACATGAGAGCGATACAGGCTCTCCAGAGGTCCAGGTGGCCCTGCTTACCGCCAGGATTAACTATCTTACTGAGCATTTTAAGGTCCACAAACACGATTTTCACTCCCGGAATGGGTTGTTGAAACTGGTGGGACAGAGGCGTAAGTTGTTAAATTATTTAAGAAAAAAAGATGTGACAAGGTATAAAAAATTGATTGAGAGGCTTAATCTCAGGAAATAATTTTTGAGGTTAAATCCTCATGAAGACACAGGGCGCCGGATATATGGCGTCCTGAAATTTTAACTTTGAGGAGAGATAGAAGAATGAATGGATTTAATCCCACGAGGGTGTCTGTTGCCATAGACAACAGAGAATACATCTTTGAGACAGGCAAACTGGCAAATCAGGCCCATGGAAGTATATGGGTCCAGAGTGGAGATACAGTGGTTTTAGTGACAGCAGTGACTCAGGAGATGGACAGGGAGATAGATTTTATGCCCCTGGTGGTGGAATATCAGGAGATGTCCTATGCCTCGGGAAGGATACCAGGTAGTTATTTTAAGAGAGAGATAGGAAGACCCAGTGAGAGGGAGACCCTTGTTTCCCGACTTATTGACAGGCCCTTGCGTCCCCTTTTCCCTGAGGGGTTCAGACAGGAGGTGCAGATTATAGCCACAGTATTGTCCGCTGACCCTGATTCAGACCCGGATGTATTGGCAGTAAATGGGGCCTCTGCCGCCCTTCATATCTCTCAGATCCCCTTCCTTGGACCTGTTGCATGTGGTCGGGTGGGATATGTAGATGGAAACTTTGTGTTAAACCCTTCTCAGGTGGAACTTGCTTATAGTAAGATAGACCTGATAATTGCTGCAACCCAAGAGGCAGTGGTTATGGTGGAGGGAAGTGCTGAATTTGCTCCAGAGGAGCTGGTTGCAGATGCCATTGAGTGGGGGCATTCCCAGATAAAGGGGCTCATTGAGATCCAGCATGAACTTCGGAAAAAGGTAGGCAAGCCAAAGTTGGTGGTGGATGTGCCCAGAGAGGATATGGAGTTGGAAGAGGCGGTGAAGGAGATAGCTCATACCCCCCTAGAGATAGCCCTAAAGATACCTCAGAAGGTGGAGAGAAAGGCCGCTATCAAGAGGATAAAAGAGGATGTAGTGCAACGACTTCAGGAACGCTTTCCTGAGGAGCCAGAGAGGCTAAAGCGCATCCCTGACTATTTGAAGAAACTAGAGAGTTCTATTGTAAGAAGGTGGATAAGGGAAAATAAACCAAGGATAGACGGAAGGGCCCTGGATGAGATCAGGGAGATAAATATAGAGATAGGGTTACTTCCCCGTGTTCATGGCTCAGCCCTTTTCGCCAGGGGGGAGACCAAGGCCCTGGGAGTGGTGACCCTTGGTAGCAGTCAGGATGAGCAACATGTGGAGACCCTGAGTGGCGATCTCAGCAAGAGGTTTATGGTGCATTACAATTTTCCTCCTTATTGTGTGGGAGAGGCCAAAAAGCTCAGAGGCCCAAGCAGGAGGGAGATAGGTCATGGAGCTCTTGCAGAGAGGTCACTGCTTCCTATCCTCCCCTCTGCAGAGGACTTCCCCTTTACCATCAGGTTGGTCTCAGAGATAATGGAGTCAAATGGGTCCTCTTCCATGGCAACAGTATGTGCAGGGTCCCTTGCCCTTATGGATGCTGGGATTCCAGTAAAGGCCCATGTGGCCGGGGTTGCCATGGGACTTATAAAGGAAGAAGATGAGTTTTATATCCTTACTGATATCCTGGGAGATGAAGACCATCTTGGAGATATGGATTTTAAGGTGGCAGGCACAAAGGAGGGGATAACAGGCATTCAACTGGACATAAAGGTGAGTGGGCTCTCCAAAGAGATACTGGTCAGGGCCCTGGAAAAGGCAAGGGATGCCAGGCTCTCTATACTCCAGAAGATGGAAGAGGTTATTGCTCGCCCCAGGGAATCCCTTTCTGAGTATGCACCAAAGATAGAGATTATTGAAGTCTCTCCTGAGAGAATAAAGGATATCATTGGTCCCTCAGGGAAGACCATAAAGGCAATAGTGAAGGAGACAGGGGCCACAGTGGATATTGAGGATTCCGGGAAGATAACCATCTTTGCCCCCAATAAGGAATCCCTGGACAGTGCCATAGAAAAGATACTCTTTTTTGATCAAAAGCCAGAGCTTGGAAAGATATATGAGGGTAAGATAAAGGTTATTAAGGATTTTGGTGCCATTGTGGAGATCCTGCCAGGGGTAAATGGATTGGTCCATATCTCTCAGCTTGACCTGGGAAGGATAAACAATATCTACAAGAGCTTTTCTCCAGGACAACAGATAAAGGTGAAGGTGATAGAGATTGAAGAGGGAACTGGTAAGATAAAACTCTCCCGTAAGGCGGTCTTGTTGGAGGAACAGGGCAAAAGGGACTATATGCCCAGGAATGTACGCTCCCATCACCGTTCCTCTGGCCCCAGGAAGGGGGGAGGTTTTTTTAAAAAAAGGACTTGATAATACGGTGTCTTCCAGATTACTCTTTCCCCCTATAGTGTCTTAAAAGGGAGAGGTGGGGGTTGTCCCGTTTAAAAAGATATTCAGAAGATACATATAGGAGGGTAAAGAGCATTCTTTCCAGGATAGGGGACCTACCCTCCTTCCCCTCCATAGCCATCCACGCCCTTTCTCTCTCCCTGGAGGGAGATGTGGATCTGGAGGAGCTGGGAAAGATAATAGAAGGAGATGTGGCCATCTCTATGAAGATATTCAGGGTGGCCAATAATCTCTCCAATCTTCCTTCTTCAAAGATAACATCTCTACCTCTGGCCATTTCTTATATAGGACTTACCAATCTTCAATGTATCCTGGCAGGGGCACTTTCCTGTGGCATAATGGAGTCTATTTCTTCTTCCTTTTATGATATTCAACGTCAGATCTGGACCCATAGTCTGGCGTGTGGAATATTTTCTCAGCTTGTGGCCCAGTGTTGTTATCCTGAAATACATCAGGAGGCCTTTGCCGCGGGCCTCCTCCATGATGTGGGTAAGGTGGTTTTTCTTGTGGCAGAGCCTTCCAGTTATAAGAAGGTCCTAGAAAGGCTTCCCAGGAAAAATAGCTCTATTGATGCAGAGTTTTCTGTGTTTCAGGTAGATCATACCCTTTTGGGAAAGAGGCTGGCTAGTCAATGGAATCTTCCTGAAAAGTTTCAGGATGTAATGTCTTATCACCATCTCACCACATTTTCTCTAAGGGAGCTTCCATCCTGTGGAGAGATCTTGTTGGTGGTGAAATTGGGTAATATCCTTGCCCATGAATTTTTTGTTGAAGATAATGGTGAAATTATTTTTGAGGAAGAAGAGGAGGCAGATCGTATAAGAAGGGCCTTGGGGATTTCTCCCCAGGAGATGGAAAGTATAAGGGAGAAATTTTTAAAAAGCTATCCAGAAAAGGCCCGTCTGTTTGAATTAGAGGCAGATTTTGGTCAGCTATACCTTTCCACCATCAAAAGGGCCAACTTAAAGATAAGTGAACTTGCCCTGGA
The DNA here is from genome assembly GCA_964427155.1 of uncultured Desulfohalobiaceae bacterium. Lineage (GTDB taxonomy): Bacteria > Desulfobacterota > Desulfovibrionia > Desulfovibrionales > Desulfothermaceae > Desulfothermus. The sequence continues at coordinate 70,025 of CAYRSC010000002.1, forward strand.
TATAAATATAAGGCGTCAGCAACTTAAAAAACTTACGGAGATCCAGGCACTAGTCAATAAGATAGGGCTGGAAGTAAGTAAGGCCAGCTCCACATCTGATGTATTTAAGGTGGTTGCAGATGCCTTTTTGGGGTATCCTGTGTTTCGAGCTGGTTTGATCTATGTCCTGGATAGGGATAACTGGCTCCTGGATGGGTATATATGGCACCTGGAGAAGGGTGCTCGTGCCATAAGGTGTTTTCTGGATAAAGATGGTTCCCCTGTATGGGATAGTCACAGTTCTAAGTTTTCTCCCATTTTAAAGGAGCTTTTTTCTTCTTATAAGGATAGGATTGGTCTGAAGAAGGATATATGTGGTCTCAAAGATGCCCCTCTAAAGAAGGGGCCATTTTATACACTCCCTCTATGTTGTGAGCGCATCCCCCTTGAAGGGGAATTGTGTCTTGCACCTGCAGATGTGGACTTTTTCTTTGCTGAAGGGGAAAGATTGGTATTTTATAATATAGTAAAGTTCATTGTCTCTTCCTTGGAAAATGTCCTATTGCGAGAGAGACTTGAAAAGAAGACAGAAGAGCTCACCTTTGCCCTGTGGAAAAATCAACAACTTCAGCAAAGGATGCTACATACTGAAAGGCTTGCTATTGCTGGTCAGCTTGCTGCAGGTGCGGCCCATGAAATAAATAATCCTCTGGCAGTTATTAATGCCCGTGCTCAACTTTTACATTTAAAGGAAAAGGATCCAAAAAAACAGAAACATCTTCTTCAGATAACAGAACAGATTGATAGAATAAGTAATATACTTTCCAGATTAATGGATTTTGCCAGACCTGCACCCCCTGCTCTTTCCATGGTGGATGTATCTTCTCTTTTGGATAAGGTCCTGGACTTTGTGGCCCCAGGTCTCAGAAAACAAGGTATTGAAGTAATAAAAGATTATGATAGGGAACTTCCCCTTATAAAGGCAGACCCAAGTCAACTGGAGCAGGTCTTTTTAAATCTTCTCATAAACGCCCAACATGCCTTGGAGGGGAGAGAAAAGGCTAGAATAAGGGTCTCCACCAGACATCATAAATCTCAGAATAAGGTCATTGTGGAGATAGAAGATAATGGATGCGGAATATCTTCCAGGCACTTGAAGACTATATTTGACCCTTTCTTTACTACTAAGCCCCCGGGAAAGGGCACAGGTCTGGGACTCTCCATATCCAATTCCATAGTGGAAAATCATTATGGGAGACTTGAGATAAAAAGTAAGGAAGGAGAGGGTACAAAGGCCATTATAACCCTTCCCATAAATATAGAAGAACTCAGGGAACTGGATTCCCTTTCCTCTATCTCGGTGCAGAGGGACTCTTTTAACATAAGGCCCCATATCCTGATTGTGGATGATGAGACCCATATTCAGGAGATCCTTATGGAGACCCTTGAGTCTGAGTCTATGTCCGCCACTGCCTGTTCCAATGGTATGGAGGCATTGGAACTCATTGAAAAGAAGAGATTTGATCTCTTATTGTTGGACATGAAGATGCCTGTACTGGATGGCCTTTCTCTTATAAACGCCATTCGTAGTAGGGATATGCATATCCCAATTATCGTGATTACAGGGATGGCCACCCATGAAGAAATGAAGGAGGCCATAAGTAAGGGTGTATATAAATGCATTCGCAAGCCATTCCATATAAAATCCCTCCTCAGGGATATAAGGGAGGTCCTGTCTCAGGAGGGCTTTTTTGAAGAATACGAGGTCTAGGATAATTTCTGTGGCCAGTGGGAAGGGGGGAGTGGGAAAGACCTCTTGCGCCCTTAATCTCGCCTATTGTCTTTGCAAAGAAGGGAAAAAGGTCTGTTTGATTGATGCAGACCTGGGTCTTGCAAATATAGATGTGATACTGGGAATACAACCTCATCTTACCCTGGAAGATGTTATTTTCAGAGGAAAGTCCATTGAAGAGGTGCTAGTCTCCATATATGAAAATCTGGATATTCTTCCAGGAAGCTCTGGAATACCTGCCCTAGCAGACCTGTCCCATGAGAGACGGAAAAGATTTATAGAAGGCTTCTCCCATCTCAAGGGCTATGATTTTATCATAATAGATAATTCTCCTGGCATAGCCCCGTCGGTGCTTTCCTTTTGTCTTTCTGCCCCTGAGCTTATTGTGGTCTCTACTCCTGAGGCCACCTCTATAACTGACGCCTATGCCCTTATAAAGAGTCTTAAGAGGAATGGCCTGAGATATCCCCCTTTTTTTGTGTTAAACAGGACCCTTTCTCGTGAACAGATAAAAAAGGTGGTCTTTAGGTTAAACGAGGTGTGCAAGAGGTTTCTGGAATTGCCACTTTTGTTTTTGGGGGCCATCTTTGAGGATAGGATCTTTAAAAAGGAGATGGAAATAAAGGCGCCATTGTGCGCTTTTGCCCCTGATTCTACAGCGGGTAGATGTTTTAGGATAATCACCCGCAGGATACTGGATAGGCCACGCAAGGACATATTCTATTCTTCCATGGATGAATTTATAGAGCAATCCATTATCCAGTTTGTCTCCAGGGTCAATGTTTCTGGAGGGGCCCATATGGGTCTGAAGAGGTCCCTTTCCCATTTTATTCATAGAATGTCCTCACACCAGGTTTCAGAAGAGGAGATGAGGAATACCCTTGCTATGTTAGAGGATGCCGCTGGTAAGATACGAGAGAGGTTGGAGCATTCCCTCCAGAGGGGCACGATTGCCATCTATTCTGAAGACCCATATATGCGCACTATGTTGGAAGACCTGCTTCGGGATAGAGATTATCAGGTGGAGGTAATAGGGGAGGGGACAGACCTGAGGAGGGCCCATTTGATAATATTTCACCATATCCCAGAGAAGACCAACCACTATATCCTGGAGAGGATATTGGGAGCCAACATCCCTATTCTCCTCATATCCTCTTTTCGGGAACTCATTGGGGAGAAAAATGTGAATGCCCTTCTGGCTTCCCCATTCAAGATCCAGGACCTATATCATCAGGTGGAAAAACTCCTTCAAGGGAGGAGAGGGAAATAGGTTATGGGGAAGGGGAGACAGGTGTGGATAAGTGCCCTGGAGACCTCTGCAGACCTCCATGGGAGCTTTCTGATAAGGAGGCTGAGGGAGATGGAACCCTCCCTTGGACTTGTGGGTATTGGAGGGAGGAATATGAGGTCTCTTTCCTTTCGTGCACTATTGAAGGCAGAGGATTTTTCTGTAATGGGGCTATGGGAGGTGGTGGCCTATCTTCCCCGTATAGTAGGGGCCTATAGGAGAATTGCCAGGATATTTCAGAGGGAGGAGATGGGGGCAGTGGTATTGATAGATGCCCCAGACTTCCATTTCAAAGTGGCCTCCATGGCTTACAAAAGAGGAATCCCCGTGATTTACTATATAAGCCCCCAGGTGTGGGCGTGGAGGAAAGGGAGGATAAGATTTTTAAAGAGGTACGTCTCTAAGCTGTGCTGTATCTTTCCCTTTGAGAAGGACTTTTTTGCTAGATGGGGGGTGGAGGCGGAGTATGTGGGACATCCCCTTATGGAGTATCTGGATTTCTCCTCTTTGGATAAGATGGGGAGGGATAAAGATTCCCTGGTGATATTGCCTGGAAGTCGGGTGAAAGAGATATCTTCGCTTCTTCCTGAGTTTTCCAAGACATGTGATGTAATAAATGCCCATTTCCCCTTAAGGCATATAAGGCTGGTAGTTGCCCCCAATATAGACCCTGCCCTTATAAGATCACACTGGGCTTCTTCCCTTCCCTATGAGGTGGTGAATTTTGAGAAGAGATATGAGGCAATGGCCCAGAGTGAATTTGCCCTTGTGGCATCTGGAACGGCCTCATTGGAATGTGGCCTGTTGAAGACCCCAGCAGTGGTTGCCTATCGCATATCCCTTGCTTCATACATTATGGCCAGGATATTTGTCCATATAAACCATATAAGCATGACAAATATTATCCTTGGGGAAGGGATATTTCCGGAGTTTATTCAGAGAGATGTTAAGGCTGAAAAGATGTCTCGCCCCATTGTAACATGGAGAAATTCGCCCCCCTCCCTAAGGGAGATAAAAAAAAGACTCTCTTTGTTAAGAGAGAGCTTTGGGAAAAAGAGGGCATCCCTTGAGACTGCAAAGATTGTACTTCAGACCCTGGGATAGCAGGAGCATCCTCCCTATCTTTTGAGCCTACTTTCTGCATAATGGAGCATCTTTTTTGCCTCCTTAAAGGATGGATTTATCTCCAGGGCCTGTTTTGCCACCCTTGCGGCCTTTTCCCACTCCTTCATGTCAATATATACCCTCCCTAGATTAAAGAGGAGATATTCGTCGTCAGGGCTTCTGGAGATGGCCTCTTTAAAGGTCTTTTCTGCCAGTTCCAGTTTGCCTGCCCTTCTCAAGGCTATGCCCAGCTTGTTATATACATGGATGGCAGAGGGGTCATCGGTATAGGCATGTTTAAGGTATTGGAGGGCCTGTTCCACCATCCCCTCTTCCATGTAAATATCACTGATGGAGATCTTGAGGTCTGTATCTTCCTTAAAGGTATGGATGAGGTTTTTAAAGACCTCATCAGCCTCTTTATATTTTTTGTCTTTTAAAAGTCCCCGGCCTTTTTCCAGTTCCCGGTGTTTTAACCGCTCCAGCTCCTCCATCTGTCTTTTGGCCTCATCCACAGCAGAGGTCTGGAATTCCAGGATGGCCTGTTGAAGGAGGGACCATAGCTCCCTTTCATGGCCTGGTTTATATTCCAGGGAGATGGGATATTGTTGAATAAAGTCCTTATCTATCTTGAGGAGATAGAGGCACTCCTCTAATTTGTTGATAAAGTCCTTTTTTTCATGTTTCAGGAGAGGGGTCTTTAAATATATGGTGAGTGCCTCATGGATGCTTATAAGGGCAGAGAGGAACTTTTTCTTTTTTAAGAGCATCCCCACTGCACTTAACTTGGACCGGGCCTTGCTTATCTCTGACATAACCTAACTCACCCTTTTTACCATTTCTGCAAAATCCTTAAAAAAATACCGGGAATCATGGGGGCCAGGGGCGGCCTCGGGATGATATTGCACCGCCATGATGGGAAGTTTTTTGTGCACAAACCCTTCTAGGGTGTTGTCGTTTAAGTTAATGTGGGTCTGTTTGAGGTAATCTACGCGGGATATATCCACACAGAACCCATGATTTTGAGAGGTTATCTCCACGTGGGACCGGTCTATCCTCTTTACTGGATGGTTTGCTCCATGATGGCCAAACTTGAGTTTATAGCTTGAACCTCCCAATACAAGTCCCAGTATTTGATGTCCCAGACATATTCCCCCTGTGGGAAAGTCTTCTATGAGTAGGGATACTTCATGGAGGATATCCTCTAAGGCCGCTGGGTCTCCTGGTCCATTGGAGAGAAATATGGCGTGCGGGGAAAGCTCCTTTATCTGGGAGGCAGTAAAAAAAGAGGGTACCACCAGGACCTCAAAACCTTCCTTTTCCAGTAGCCTGAGGATATTCCACTTTACCCCAAAATCATATACCACCAATTTGAGTCCGCTCCCCTTCCACTTATATCTTCCCTTGTGGAGTTCTACTGGATGAGGTCCTCCTTCCCACCTGTAGGGCCTGGGAGTTGTTACCTCTCCAACCAAATTAAGCCCTTCCATTGGGGGGATAGAGCGTGCCTTTTCCACCACCTTTGTGGGATCATCCTCCAGGGTAGAGATATATCCGCGCATGGCACCGTGCAGTCTTATATGTCTGGTAAGGGCGCGGGTGTCTATGCCCTCTATTCCCATTATATTGTGTTCCCTTAGATATTGAGGGAGGGAGAGGGTACTTCTCCAGTTAGAGGGAAGTTTGCAACACTCTTTCACAATAAAACCTGAGAGGTGAATACCCCTGGACTCCACGTCCTCAGGATTTATCCCATAATTACCTATATGGGTATAGGTCATGGTCACCAGCTGGTGTCGGTAAGAGGGGTCTGTAAGCAATTCCTGATATCCTGTCATGGCAGTATTAAAGATAACCTCACCCCCGCTCTCCCCTTCCCCTGTAAAGGATAACCCCTGAAAATAAGTGCCATCTTCAAGGGCTAAAATAGCTGGCACTGACATGGACACGTCTCCTTACGCAAAATTTTTTCTACCTTAGCCAAATCCTCTGGGGTGTCAACCCCACAGCCACTGTAGGGGGTAATGGATACATGGATGGGGATGCCATTTTCCAGGAGACGCAGTTGTTCCAGCCTTTCTGCCTGTTCCAGGGGAGAGGGGGAGAGGGAGGTAAATTCTCTTAGGGCAGAGAACCTGAAGGCATACATCCCCACATGTCCTAGGAATTGTCCTGAATAGGAATTAAAGTAATAGGGGATGGGGGAGCGGGAGAAATACAGGGCCTCCCCCCTTACATTTAATACTACCTTTACTATATTTGGATCTATCACCTCCTCAAAGGAGATCCTCCTGGCCAATGTGGCTACCTTTATGTGAGGGTCCTTAAAACAATCAATGAGGGAGGATATCATCTCAGGCTCCAGTAGTGGCTCATCCCCCTGAATATTTATTATTACATCTTCTTCGCCTGCTCCAAGGTGGAGTGCCGCTTCAAACACCCTGTCTGTACCTGAGGGATGTTTAGAGGAGGTCATAATCACTTCCACGTTAAGCCGCTGGGCCTCTTTTTGGATAGCTTCATGGTCTGTGGCAAGATAGAGACCATGAAGCTCTCTACATCTGGAAGCCCTCTCATATACATGGAAGAATAGGGGTTTCCCAAGGAGAGGGGCAAGAGGTTTTCCTGGGAATCGGGTGGATGCGTATCTCGCAGGAATAATGCCAATGAATTTTTTCTCTGACATTTTGTCACCTCATAAAATCCATTGAAATTAGGAAAATACTAGCTTATAGTAAGTGCCTATCGTCAACATTAAGATAAAAAGGTTTAGCGTATGATTAGTGCCACATTTATTCGTGAAATACAAGAATTATTGTCCCTCTCAGAGGAAGACATTGCAAGGATAAAATCCATTCAGAAGAAGGAAAAGGTGAACTTTGCCTGGGCGGCGGTCCTGGGGAATTATATGCAGGAGTCTCGCTATGTAGATATATTGAGTAAAAAACTTGAATTGCCAGCGGTTGATCCCACAGCGCTGGAGATCCCCCAGGGAGTGATAGATAAATTACCTGCCCCTATTCGTAAGAAATATAAGTGCGTCCCCTTTTATATAAAGGACAAGTCCATTTTTGTGGCCATGGGGGAGCCAGATAATATCTTTGCCTTTGATGATATAAGGTTTTGTACAGGACTTACTCCTGTGATCCACGTAAGTACCCCCACCCAGGTCCAACAGGTCTTGGATGAGATTGAACAACAGGTGTCAGAGGGCTCTTGTGTAGAAGACCTCTTAAAGGGGATGGAGGATGCAGAGGACGTGGATGTGGTAAGTGATGAGGAGGAAGAAGGAGATGAGATCTCCCTTATGCAAGAGGCCAATCAGGCCCCAGTGGTGAAGATGGTTAATCTAATCATCATGGAGGCCATATCCAAACGGGCATCGGATATTCACATTGAGATGTATGAGAAGGAGATGAGGGTGAGATTTAGACTGGATGGGGTGTTAAAGGAGATAATGAAACCCCCTTTAAAGATAAAAAATGCCCTTATCTCCAGGATAAAGATAATGGCGAATCTAAATATTGCGGAGAAGAGGCTCCCTCAGGACGGCAGGATAAAGGTAAAACTCCAGCAGGGAAAGGAGGTAGAATTCAGGGTCTCTATCCTTCCCACCCTCTTTGGGGAAAAGGTAGTAATGCGACTACTGGATAAATCTGCCCTGATGCTGGATATGAGCAAGCTGGGACTTGAGGAGAGTACTTTGCAGGGGGTGGAGGAGTGTATTAAGAGGCCCTATGGGATGTTTTTGGTAACAGGTCCCACAGGGAGTGGAAAGACCACCACCCTCTATTCTGCGATTTTGGAACTCAACCAAGAAGGGGTTAATATTGTTACTGCTGAAGACCCTGTGGAATTCAGTATAATGGGGATAAATCAGGTACATATTCGGGAGGAGATAGGACTTACCTTTGCCTCTGCCCTACGTTCCTTTTTGAGACAGGACCCTGATATTATCCTGGTGGGAGAGATAAGGGACCTAGAGACTGCTGAGATAGCCATAAAGGCGGCTCTCACAGGACATCTGGTCCTTTCCACCCTTCACACCAATGATGCCCCCAGTACTATTGCTAGGATGATTAATATGGGAGTAGAGAAATTTTTACTTGCATCTGCGATAAATGGTATAATGGCCCAGCGTCTAGTGAGAAAGCTATGCCCTATGTGCAAACGGGAGGCAGAGAAGGATGAGAAACTCCTCAAACGTCTGGGAATGACAGAAGAGGAGATAGCCACTCATACCATCTATGAGCCCGTGGGATGCTCCAATTGTAACCATACTGGATATAAGGGGAGGTTGGGGGTATATGAACTTCTTTTAAATTCTCCAGAGATCCAGGAACTCATTCTGAAGGATGCCACTTACCAGGAGATTAAGGAGATGGCCATATCGCAGGGGATGCTTACACTTCGTAGAAGTGCCCTTGTGAAGCTCATGGCTGGCCTCACCTCTGTGAAAGAGGTGATGAGGGTCACCATAGATGAATAGTTAATGGATCCTTATTAGGAGAGAGCCATGCCATTCTTTGTATATAAGGCAAAAAATAGGGCAGGAAGAAAAGTAAAAGGGGAACTAGAGGCCCCTTCCCTGGAATTGGCAGAAACCGCTTTACAACGGCGGGGATATACCGAGATAAAGGTAAAACCGAAGCCCAAGGACATCTTTGAAGGGACTTTTTTAGAGGCCGCAGTAAAGCCCAGGGATATGGTGGTATTCTCCAGGCAGTTTGCCACGATGATACAATCAGGGGTCCCTATCCTTCAGTCTTTGCAAATACTTTCTGAACAGACCGAGAATCCCAAACTCAAACGAAAGCTGTATGAGATAAAAAATGACGTGGAGTCTGGAAGTTCCCTCTATGATGCCCTTTCCAAGCACCGGGATGTGTTTGATGATCTCTATATCAATATGGTGAATGCCGGTGAGACAGGGGGAGTGCTAGACGTGGTCCTGGAGAGGCTGGCAGGGTATATAGAAAAGGCGGCTAGTCTAAAGTCAAAGGTCAAAGGGGCAATGATATATCCTGCTGTGGTGGTCACAGTAGCAGTGGTGGTTATAACTATAATTCTCCTGTTTGTGATACCCACATTTGAAAAGATGTTTGCGGATTTTGGGGCGGCCCTTCCCCTCCCTACGCAGATAGTGATCTCCTTGAGCAGATGGGTAAAGGCCAATATATTCTATCTCTTTGGGGGAATAGTGGGATTTATTATGGGGTTTAGGTTCTTGTATAAGAAGTCAGAGAGGGTGAAAAGGGTTGTGGACCGATGGGTATTGTTCTTACCTGTCTTTGGCCCTCTCCTTAGGAAGGTGGCGGTTGCCCGATTTAGCCGCACCTTTAGCACCATGATTTCAAGTGGGGTACCCATCCTCTATGCCCTGGATATTGTGGCAAAGACAGCGGGAAACAAGACCATAGAACTGGGAGTTCTGGAGGCCAAAAAGAGCATTTCTGAGGGCCAGAGCCTGAGTCAACCCCTGGAGGATACTGGAGTATTCCCCCCAATGGTGATTCATATGATATCTATTGGAGAGTCAACAGGGGCCCTAGATTCTATGTTGCAAAAGATAGCGGACTTTTATGATGATGAGGTAGATGTAGCTGTTTCTGCCCTGACTTCCCTAATAGAGCCTTTGATGATTGTATTTTTAGGTATTGTGATAGGTGGACTTGTAATAAGTATGTATCTGCCTATCTTTAAGATAGCAGGTGTGGTTTCTGGTCAAGGATAATCTAATCTAAAATTAGTATATTTTTAATAACTAAGGAAGGAGATTGGTATGGGAGAAAGGGAATTTATTGTAGGTGTAGTGGGTGCCACAGGAGCAGTGGGAAGGGAGATGCTGAAGATATTAGAAGAAAAAGATTTTCCTGCAACACAGGTGAGGGCCTTGGCGTCCAGTCGTTCTGCAGGAAAAAGGCTCCCTTTTAGAGGTAAAGAGATTGTAGTAGAGGAGTTGACAAAGGATTCTTTTAAGGGGATGCATCTAGCCCTGTTTTCTGCAGGGGGGGGTGTTTCAAAAGAGTTTGCCCCTGTGGCGGCAGAATGTGGATGTGTAGTAGTGGACAATTCCAGCGCGTGGAGGATGGAGCCGGAGGTCCCCCTTGTGGTGCCAGAGGTAAATCCCCATGACCTGGAAAAACACAAGAATATAATAGCAAACCCCAACTGTTCTACTATTCAGATGGTTGTGCCTTTAAAACCTATTCATGATGTGGCAAGGATTAAGAGGATAGTGGTCTCCACCTATCAGGCGGTATCAGGGACAGGCCACAAGGCCATTGAGGAACTGGAGAGACAGGTGAGGGATCTGTTCAATATGAAGGAGACAGAGGCAAAGGTTTATCCTTATCAAATAGCCTTTAATTGTCTTCCCCATATTGATGTGTTTTTAGAGAATGACTATACCAGAGAAGAGATGAAGATGGTGAATGAGACTAAGAAGATAATGGGGGATGATTCTATAAGGGTAACTGCTACTACAGTGAGGGTCCCTGTATTTTATGGTCATAGTGAGTCCGTAAATATAGAGACCGAGAAAAAGATAACTGCAAAGGAGGTAAGGGCCCTTTTAAGCCAGGCCCCAGGGGTAAAGGTCCTGGATAATCCTGGAGAAAAGATATATCCCATGCCCATTTTTGCTGCAGGAGAAGATGATGTCTTTGTTGGAAGGATAAGGGATGATGATACCATAGAGAATGGGATCAATATGTGGATTGTGGCGGATAATATCAGAAAGGGGGCGGCCCTCAATGCGGTTCAGATCGCCCAAGAACTCTTAAAGAGAAAACTTTTCCCCCAAGGTCTATAAGTTGTTGACAAAATTTTTTGATGTGTATTAAGCTCAGTATCACTTAATACACGAAGGAGCCAAAAATGCAGGAAAAACAGGACATTAAAGTTTTATTGGTGGATGATGAGCAAACCCTGGTGGAATATTTGGCCAAGAGGCTATTGAGAGAGGGCTTTACGGTAAAGGCCACCTTTTCTGGAGAAGAGGCGGTTCAGGCGGCAACTAATGAAAACTTTGATGTTGCCGTAGTGGATTTGAAGATGCCAGGGATGGATGGGGTGGAGACCCAGAAGAGGCTCAAAGAGATTCAGCCATTTTTGCAGTGTATAGTTCTCACAGGTCATGGCTCCATTGAAAGCGCTTTAGAGAGTGGGAAACAGGATGCCTATAAATATCTCCTCAAACCAATAGACTATGATTCCCTTGTTCAGACCATCAAAGAGGCCTATGAATACAAGATGAAACTCCAGAGCGAGAAATTTAAACAAGAGGTGGAGGATATCTACAAATCAGGCATGGGTCCCAAGGGAATAAAAAAGGCCATTCAAAAACTTAAGAAGATATACGGAATAGAAGATTAGGTGCGCTGGAATAGCTTTTTCTATATTTTATTCCCTCAAAGATTTTTACACTCATAAAACCTTAATGTAAGTGGAATCAGTGGCGGAGAGGACATTGTTTTACCAAGAGTTATTAGAGGATGTGCTTGCCCTTTCAAAGGAGATAATATTCCTAACTGATGAGGATTTTTCCTTTATCTTCATCAATGATGAGATGGAGAAGGTCCTGGAGTTTTCCAGGGAAAAGGTGGCAGGGAAAAGTCTGTTGAATTTTGTGGGAGAGCAAGGTGCGGAGCTTCAGAGGATTGTGAGGAGTAAGGGGATGGGAACAGTGGATATTTCTCTTATATCCCGTTCCAGACAGGTGCAGAGGTTCAGGGTGAATTTTGTGGTAAAGGATAGTTATGTGGAGGGAGAGGGGGAAAGGGGCATTCTGTGGATGGGGGTCCCTGACGTACATTTATGTTTTAAGATATTTCGTAAGGAATTAATTCGGCTAAACAGGTTGGCAGAGGTGGGACAACTGGCCGCAGGGATCGTCCACGAATTGAAGAATCCCCTTACTGTTATTAATCAGGCGGCGGGCTGGGGTAAGACACTGGTTGGGGATAATAAAGGGGTGCTGGGGGAAGATGGAGATGAGCTGGAGAAGGTCTTTGAGGAGATAGAGAACCAGACGCTGAGGTGCAGGGATATCACCAATGAATTACTGGCCTTTGTAAGGGATTCTGCCCCTGAAAAGGGGAATTTTAGTGTGGTCAACCTCATTGAAGATACCCTAAAGCTATTACGCTCAGAACTAAAATCTCCAGAGATAGTGGTGGAGAAGAGGTATGAACACAGGGAAGAGCCCATCAGGTCTGATTTCAGGTTGCTCCAACAGGTACTGATAAATCTCCTTTCCAATGCCATAGACGCCATAAGGGGAACCAGGGCCCAGGAGGGTCGTTTGATAATCAAGACAGAGAATCTAGGTAATAGGATAAGGATAGCAGTGGAGGATAATGGAGGTGGGATTCCCCCTGAGGTGGCAAATAAGATATTTGATATGTTTTATACCACCAAACCTATGGGTAAGGGCACAGGGCTGGGACTTCCCCTCTGTAAAGAGATAATGAATAAGCTGGGAGGGGAGATTGGATTTTCCACACAGCCAGGAAAGGGGAGTGAATTTTATATAATCTTTCCAAATAAATGATAGAATAGGCAGGACCATGAAGAAAAATCTTGTTTCCTTTATACTTACCTTTTTGTTTATGGCCATTTTGTGGGTGGTCCTATCTGGGAAATTTGAACCCCTACTTTTGTTTTTGGGTTTTGTTTCAGTCTCACTGGTGAGCCTGCTTTGTGGGAATATGCTATTTTCCAACCCTTCTTCAGATTATCCAGGGACCTTTTTTAGGTTTATTCTCTATATTCCCTGGCTTTTGCTCCAGATAATACTGGCAAACTGGCATGTATTGAAGCTGGTATTTTCCCCGGATATGATGGACAAGATAGATCCTCACATAATTGTGTTTAACACCAGACTGAAGAAGGACTTTTCCATCCTTACCATGGCCAATTCCATTACCCTGACTCCAGGTACCATTACAGTCACTGCAAACCTGGATGGAAAATTCAGGGTTCATGCCATAGATAAGGCGTGTGCAGAAGAACTTCCTGGAGAGATGGAAGAAAGGGTAGCTAAAATATTTGGAGAATAGACCATGACAGACGTGTTTGTTTATGTAAGTGGATTTTTATGTTTTTTGATGTTTTTTTCCTTGTACAGGGCAATTTTTGGACCTACTGTACTGGATAGATTAATAGGTGTAAATGCCATAGGGAGTAAAACTGTTGTGCTTTTACTTTTTATTGGCTTTATATACCAACGAATAGATATGTTTATAGATATTGCCCTGGCATATGCACTGTTAAATTTTATTGCAGTATTGGCAGCAGCACGCTATTTTCATAAGAAAAAAGGACTTTATGAGCAGTCAAAGTTTTAAGGTAGGGGAGATTGTATTATGATTATAAATGCAATAGTAGTGGCTTTGTTTCTGATTGCCCTGGTCTTTTTTACAGGTGGAACTGTGGGGATACTCAGAATGCCTGATTTTTATAGTAGGCTTCATCCTGCAGGAAAGTTGGATACAATGGGGCTCATGTGTATGGTAACTGGTCTTGCTATTTACAATCTGGAACATTTCACGTGGAATAATTTACTTATCTCTTTAAAGATGTTTTTAATAGTCTTTTTTGTCTTTTTGTCCAGCCCTACAGCTACACATGCAATAGTTGATGCAGGGATCAGGGCAGGACTTAGACCATGGACTAAAGATATGAGGGAGAAGGGATAGATGCATTATTTAGATGTTGTTATTTTAACAATGGTTATATTTTGTGCTATTGCGGCCCTTTCCATAAAGGATCTTCTGGGGACAGCCATCTTATTTGGTGCCTATAGTTTCATGATGTGTCTTTTATGGGCCATTATGGGGGCAGTGGATGTGGCCTTTACTGAGGCCTCTGTGGGAGCAGGGGTGAGTACGGTCTTTTTTGTGGGTGCAATCTTTAGAACCACACGGAGGACAAGAGATTGAAGAAGCTGGGACTTTTTGTAACTATAATCTGTGGCGCTATCCTTTTATATGCTACAGGAGAGTTCCCCAGATGGGGAGAGGTGCGCTCTCCTGCCAGTCTCCATGTGTCTCCCCATTATATCAAGTATTCTGTGGAAGAGACAGATGTACCTAATATAGTTACGTCAGTACTGGCTGATTATCGTGGTTTTGATACCATGTTTGAGACCACGGTGATCTTTTGTGCTGGTCTTGCATGTTTTCTCCTTCTCAGGGTCTTTGCTCGGGATGATGAGCTTACCCCAGAGGAAGAGAAGGGGATATTTTATAGACATCTTCCCACGGGTATAGTGATCCAGTTTAAAAAGGAGGACGTGGAGATAAGGCATAAGGATTTTGAGGTAGTGGATAGTAAGTTAGTGCCCTATGACCTTATTATAAAGACCGCCTGCAGAGTACTTATTCCTTTTATTCAGCTATTTGCCCTTTATGTGGTGGCCCATGGAGATTTTAGTCCTGGAGGAGGATTTCAGGGAGGGGTAATCTTTGGAGCATCTATTATACTTTTGGCAATAGCCTTTAATCTGCGTAGCGCCATAGAAAAGATAAATGAGAAGCTCTTGGGGATACTCAGTGCCCTGGGAGTATTTATCTATGCTGGTATAGGCTGGCTCTGTTTGTTGTTGGGAGGCAATTTTCTGGATTACGGAAGACTTGCATCTATTCTTCCAGTGGATCCCATACGGGCTAGGGCCCTTGGGATGTTGGGTGTAGAGATAGGAGTGGGTATTGCAGTAATGGCCGTAATGATAATTATCTACATAAATATTGCCTCTGCAGGGCGTCATGACGAGGGCCTATAAAGGGGGATAGGATGCAACATATTTTTCAAGAGATAATGGGAAAGTATAATTATTGGCTCTACATAGTACTTATGATGATAGGACTCTATGGGATGATAGCAAAGAACAATCTTATAAAGAAACTGGTTGGAATGAATATATTTCAGACAGCTATTATTCTTTTTTATATTTCCATTGGTTACAAAAAGGGAGGTACTCTCCCTATTATAGAGATTCCCCACGGACATCATAGCATTTCCCCTGCGGCTATAGATATTGATAAATATATAAATCCCCTTCCTCATGTATTAATGCTTACTGCTATTGTGGTGTCTGTGGCTACCTTTGGAGTGGCTGTGGCAGTGGCGTTGAAGATATATAAAGAATATAATACATTGGAAGAAGATGAAATAAGAATGAGGTTGAGAGAGAGATGATGACCACAGATAATGTTTTTGCAGTACTTTTGGTAGTAACACCTCTGGTGTGTGCCTTTTTTGTGATGGGCCTTCACTGGGTGGACAGGCGGTGGTGTTATCCCTTGGCGGTAATTGCCAATGGAATTTCTTTTATCTCTGCAGTGGAGATTTTAATATCAGTGGTTAAGCATGGCACTATCCACTACAGGCTCGGTGGGTGGCGCCCTCCTATTGGGATAGAGTATAGGATAGACCTGTTGAATGCTGTGGTCCTGGTTATTGTGAGTACAGTGGCGCTTGTGAATCTATTTGCCAGCTATAATGACATCTCCAGGGAGTTACCAGAGAAAAAGGGCACCTTTTACAGCCTTTATCTCCTTTTTCTCACTGGTTTGTTGGGGGTGGTGGTGACAGGTGACCTTTTTAATCTTTATGTATTGTTAGAGATAACTTCCCTATCCGCCTATTCCCAGATCGCTCTTGGAGATGTGAGGAGGGGCCCTTTTGCCAGTTTGAATTATATCTTTATAGGGGTAATTGGTGCCAGTTTTTATTTATTGGGAGTGGGATATATCTATATAATGACTGGCTCCCTTAATATGGCGGATGTGGCTCACTTACTCACAAGGCTTCACTATTCCCAGGCCATATTTGTGGCATTTATCTTCTGTATGGTGGGGGTGTGGATAAAGATGGCCCTGTTCCCTCTCCATATCTGGTTGCCAAATGCTTACACCTATGCCCCTACTGCCAGTGGGAGGGTAATTGCCCCTTTGATGACGAAGGTTATGGTTTATGTGATGATAAGACTTATGTTTACGGTCTTTGGGATTACCTATCTCTTTAAGGTGGTTCATATATCTCAGTTTGTGGTATGGCTTGCGAGCGTTGCGATTATCTATGGTGGTCTCATGGCCTTGAGTCAAAACAATCTCAAAAAGATGCTCACCTATATAATCGTCTCGGAGATAGGTTATATGGTAGGGGGGGCATGGCTGGGCAATAAACTGGGACTTACAGGGGCCATTCTTCATATAATAAATGACGCATTTATGACCTTTGCACTGTTTCTGGCCGCGGGAAATTTTGCCTATAGGCTGGGGGAGCTTACCCTTGATAATTTTAATGACATCTTTTCCAAGATGCCATGGACCATGGCGGGTTTTGTGGTAGCAGGGCTTTCCATAATAGGTGTTCCTCCTACCTGTGGTTTTTTCAGCAAGTGGTATCTGCTTTTAGGGGCCTTTGCGGCGAGGCAATATTTCTTTTTTGTGGCCCTTATATTGAGCAGTCTTGTAAATGCCATATTGTTTTTCAGGATATTTGAAAAAGGGCTCTTTGGAGGAGGTGGCCATCATGTGTCTGTAAGGGGGGAAATACAAGAGGCTCCGGTAAATATGATTATATGTCTGGGCCTTATTTCAGTGGGGTTGGTGGTTTTGGGGCTGTATGCAGGTGATATCGTAAACACCTTTATCATTCCTTTTATACCTCAGGGACTTGGTTAATATGGAACAGATATACTCTATTAGACCGTTGATTGCAGTGTTGATATCTCTGGTGGTGGTTCCCATTATTATTGCCAGCGGGAACAGGCCAAATTGGAGGGAGGCGTGGACATTTCTCGCGGGCATTATCAAGTTTGGGATCGTGGCCTCAATGGTATCAGGGGTTTTAAAGGGTCATATATACTATTGTAGGCTTGTAAAGATCGCACCAGGGTTATCCATTGGCTTTAGGGTAGATGGATTGGGACTCACCTTTGCGCTGGTGGCCTCTTTTCTTTGGATAGTCACCTCCCTCTATTCCATTGGATATATGAGAGGTCTTGACGAACACAGTCAGACAAGGTTTTTTAGTTTTTTTGCAGTTGCCCTCTCCTCCACTATTGGAGTGGCGTTTGCTTCAAATCTATTGACCATGTATCTATTTTATGAATTATTATCTCTTTCCACCTATCCCCTGGTTACACACCATCAGGATGAAGAGGCAAAGATCTCTGGGAGGAAATATCTTACATATATCCTCTCCACCTCTATTGGCCTTGTCCTTCCTGCAATGATAGTATGCTATCATATTGCAGGGACCCTGGACTTTACCCATGGAGGATTTCTGGCAGGGAAGGCTTCCCCTCTGCTTCTCTCCATCTTGCTGTTGATGTTTGTCTTTGGTTTTGCAAAGGCCGCTATTATGCCCCTTCATTCGTGGTTGCCTGCGGCCATGGTGGCACCTACCCCTGTGAGTGCCCTTCTCCATGCAGTGGCAGTGGTGAAGGTGGGTGTCTTTAGTATCATAAGGATATTTACAGGAGTTTATGGGGTATCTCTTATAAAAGCGCTCCATATGGGTACAGTTATAGCTTATATATGTGCCATTACCATTGTAGTTGGTTCTCTCATCGCAATGTCTCAGGATGAATTAAAGCGGCGACTTGCCTTTTCTACCATAAGTCAGCTTTCTTATATTGTGCTTGGAATATCTCTCCTTACTCCACGTGGTATGATTGGTGGTATAATTCATATTGTAATGCATGCCTTTGGCAAGATAACCTTATTTTTTGGGGCAGGTGCTATATTTGTGGCAACAGGAAAAAAGTATATTAGTGAACTGGATGGACTGGGTAAAAAGATGCCTCTTACCTTCCTTGCCTTTTTTATTGGAGCATTAAGTGTCATTGGCCTGCCACCCACGGGGGGTTTTTATAGTAAGTGGTATTTGGTACTTGGATGTGTGGATGCCCATCAGATAGGGCTTTTGATAGTGCTTCTTTTAAGTTCTTTTCTCAATGCAGTATATTTTTTACCCATTGTTTTTAGAGCATTTTTTGGATCCCCCTCTGACCATGAAGAAATAGGTGTAAGAGAAGCCCCAAAGTGTTGTGTGATTCCTATGATAGTAACTTCGGTGATTTCTATTCTGCTCTTCTTTTATCAAGGGGTTTTTTATAGACTTATATCTATTGGATTGAAATTTTAAGAAGGGGTAATTGGAGATATGAATAAAAGGGATTTTCTGGAACGGCCAGAGACCATCAGGTTATTGTGGAGATTATTATATATTACCTGTGGCCTCACTGTAGTGGCTGAACTTTTTGTCCACAGACATGGTCTCTTTGGTTTTGATGGTTTTTTTGGATTTTATGCCATCCTGGGCTTTTTTTCATGTTTGGCCCTTATTCTTATAGCAAAATTGGGAGGCTTATTTTTAAAGAGGAGTCCTGATTACTGGGACAGGGATGAGGAAGGAAGACAAGGATAACTTTTTAGTTAACCTAAACTAAATAAATTATAAGGAATGGTTATGAATTATATCCCTCCTGCATGGATATTATTTGTGGGAGCACTTTTGATTCCCCTTTTGCTTCCAAAGGCGAGGAACTGGATTGTAATTGTGTTTCCTGCGATTGCCTTTTTCTATATTCTGCATATGCATCCAGGGGAATACTGGAAGGTCTCTTTCTTTGGTTTTCACCTTACCCTGTTGAGGGTGGATAAGCTGGCAAAGATATTTGGATACATCTTTACCATATATGGATTTTCTACAGGGATATATAGTTACTATCTAAAGGATATGAGACAACAACTAGCCTCCCTTATCTATATGGGAGGGGCCCTGGGGGTGGTCTTTGCTGGCGATATTATTACCCTATATTTTTACTGGGAGATCATGGCCATAGCCTCTGTGATAATTATCCTCGCACGGGAAACCAAAAAGGCACTGGGCGCTGGGTATAGATATGTGCTTGTCCATATATTTGGAGGGCTGTGTTTACTTGCTGGAATGGTGCTTTATATTAAACATACAGGCTCTATTGCTTTTAATTCTTTTACCCTTCACAGTATTTCCACCTATCTTATCCTACTGGGGATACTGGTAAATGCTGCAGCACCCCCCATGTCTGCCTGGCTTCCAGATGCCTATCCTGAGGCATCTCCCGCAGGAAGTGTGGTATTAAGTGCCTATACCACCAAGACAGCGGTATATACCCTTTTAAGGGGTTTTCCAGGATGGGAGATACTTATTTATATAGGATGTTTCATGAGCATCTATGGTATTTTTTATGCATTACTGGAAAACGATATGAGGCGAATCCTTGCCTATTCCATCATCAATCAGGTGGGATTTATGATTACAGGGGCAGGAATTGGTACGGCCATGGCATTAAATGGTGCAGCTGCCCACGCCTTTGCTCATATTATATATAAGGGTCTCTTATTCATGTCTGCTGGTGCCGTTCTCTATATGACAGGTAAGAGCAAGTGTACGGAACTGGGAGGACTCTATAAGACCATGCCACTTACCCTTTTATTTGGCTGTATTGGGGCCTTATCTATTTCTGCCTTTCCCTTGACCAGTGGATTTACCACCAAGTCTATGATAATAGAGAGTTCAGTACATCAGCACCTCATATGGGCATGGTTTATCTTGGAGGTGGCATCTGCCGGGGTCTTTTTACATGCAGGGATTAAGTTTCCATATTTTGTGTTTTTTGCAAAGGATAGTGGCCTTAGACCTGGAGAAACTAATAAGTCTATGCTCCTGGCAATGGGTATCCTCTCTTTTCTATGTATCTTTTTGGGGATCTATCCAAAGCCCTTATATCACATACTTCCCTATAAGATGGAGTCCTATCATGCCTATACTTCAATCCACGTGATTACCCAACTACAACTCCTTATGTTCTCTGCCCTGGTATTTTTCCTCTTTTTACCCCTTCTCAAGAGAACCGATACTATCTCCCTAGATACTGATTGGTTTTACAGAAAGGGAGGGAGATTATTATATGCATTTTTTGATTGGGCCTTAAATGGAATAAATACAGTGGTAGATAGATTTGTAATGGGGCTAGTGAAGACCCTTGCATCCTTTTTCTCAGATTTTGTTGCTAATGTGGCCTTGTTTTTATTTGTAAATTTATGGTTGTTAAAGGGAGTTTCCGGAAAGAAATTGGAGATCAAAAAGGAAACGCTCTATTACGACATAAAAGAAGATTCTATCCCTGTGGGTATAGGGGCAGCGATATCAGGCCTATTTTTGGCCCTGCTTTTTCTATTGAGATAACAGGTGGAGTAGAAATATGGTGAATATAGAAGAGCTGAAGAGGATAGAGAACCTCAAGGTCTTTATAGAGGAAGACCTTCAGAGGATTGGAAAGATTGGGCAGCTTCATATATTTAGTAAGGGAACCAAGATATTTACACAGGATACTAGAATAAATAATATTTACATCATGATAAGTGGAGATATTTCTATTACCCGTGAGGTAAATAAGGATGTAACCATTATTATGGATAAATTGAGACCAGGTACCTTTTTTGGAATATCTTCTCTCGTTGGTATTAAGACCTTTAATAATGCGGTATGCAATAGTCCTTCAGAGGTATTGGCGCTTCCTGTGGATAGTCTGAGGCAATATTTTGAAGAGGTCCCTGGATTTGGAAGTAGATTTATCTATGAGTTATTAAAGTTTTATCATAGAATAATAAAGAATAGGACCCTAAACATTATAAAGGCCATGGAATCCCATTTGGAGGATATGGGCGAGTTGCCTGAACTGTCTTTTCTGGCATATTCTGGTTAATAAAGTTAATGGAGCCTAATTTATGAAGGATATGGAATTGTTTACACAACTTCCTTTTTTTCAGGGACTTGAGAGTAACTATGTGGATAAGGTAAAGGAGGTGGCCCAGATTCGGGAGTATAGAGAAGGGGAGGTAATATTTGATTATGATGTGGAGATTGATACCTTGTATATTCTCTCTAAGGGAAAAGTAAGGTTTGTGGTACCTATAAAGGAGAGGGAGCTTAAAATATATGAAGCCAATGGAGGAGATATCTTTGGTCTATCCTCTATTTTACCCCCTGGCTACAAGACCACCTTTAAGGCAGTAAGTGATGGTTGTAGTCTTCTGGAACTCAAGATGCAGGAGATAGAGCCATATTTTGCCAGTGATGAAAGATTTAGATATAGTTTTTATTTTAATATATTGGGACTTTTTACCCGCAAAAAAGATAGAGAAAATCACCTCTTGGTCAAAAGCCTGCTAAATCTTCCTCCCATTAGGGACCATATAGGGTGAAGAGGGTGCAATACTCCCTTATTCTTGTGTAATGACAAGGGCATTTTTTTAGTGAAGTTCTCTTTTGTTGCAGGTTTTATCTTTCCTTTTTTTTCTAAACCAGCAATATCCCCCTAGAGGGAATAGGTATGCTCAATTGTATTTGAGACAGAAAAGCCAGGCGTTACTTATCACTGGAGTATCTCTTTCTAAGGACCTTTTTATCTAACTTCCCCGCACTAGTTATAGGGAAGGTATCTACAAAAATAAACTTGTCTGGTATCCAGAATTTGGCCAGAGAGCCTTCTTTTACTTTTGAGAGCAAAAAATCCTTTATCTCCTTTTCACAGAGGCCTTGAGAATTTTCCTTTACCTTTATAATAGCTAATGGCCTTTCTCCCCATTGTTTGTCTTTCATGGGAATTACAGCCACCATCTCTACAAGGGGATGTTCAGATATAAGCGCCTCTAGCGCTCCAGTGGGAATCCATTCTCCTCCACTTTTTATGGCATCTTTCACTCTATCTGCTACATATAAAAGGCCATTAGGATAATATATCCCAATGTCTCCTGTTTTAAACCATCCATCTATATAAGCCTCTTTTGTTTTTTCCTCATCCTTATAGTATCCCTCAGGGAGCCAGGGACTTCTTACCCATATTTCTCCGAGTGTTTTGCCATCGCGAGGAACCTCTCTACCCATCTCATCCCTTAGAGATACATCTACCATGGGTATAGGCCTCATACCCACCCTTAGCCATTCTAGGGCCTCTTTACTATGCAGCTCCACATTTTCTGGGATAACAGATATAGCTGTTCCCAATTGATCCGATCCCCCATATATAAGACTATAGTGGATTCCTGCTTGGGTTGCGGCTCTTGCAACTCCAGAGATAAAAGGACTGCCTCCTGTAAGGACCTTTACGTCTTTAAACCCCTTTTCTTGCAGGAGCATATGGAGTTGAGTTGGCACCATATTCAGCCACGAGACGTTGTGTTTTTTTATAAGCCTTACCTGCATGGAGGGAGTAGAGGCCCCTGCAAGGACCACTTTAGCACCAATATATATAGGAAAGAAGGCCATTCCCCAAGCATGAATATGAAAAAAAGGAATAAGGGGCATAAAGACATCTCTGCTGGATACCCTTGCCCCTCCCTTATGAAGGGCCAGGTGATGAAAGAGTTGAAGTGTGCCTAGAATGATTTCCTTATGTTTATATCTTATTCCTTTTGGCTTACCAGTGGTTCCCGTAGTATAAAAGATAGAGTATATATCCCCCTCTGATACCTTTGAAGCAGATGGAGGTTCTATCTCCTTCCCTTCCTCAATGAGGTTTTCATAACTGAGTAGGTTAATATTTTCTGTTTTTGGAATCTCATTGTTGTCATTCATTATTACCCAATTAGGGAATTCTTTTAATATGGGCCTTACCTCTTCTAAAAATCTCTCTGAGAAAAATATCCATTTATCTTCAGCATGCCTCATGGTATAGAGTAACTGTTGCAGGGGAAGTCTAAAATTTATGGTATGTATTATGGCGCCTAGCATGGAGAGGGCGTAGTGTAGCTCCAAAAAACGATGAGTGTTTACATCCAAAACACCAATAACCTCTCCTTGTTTTACCCCATGTTGGTGAAGACTATATGCAAGGCGTATTACTCTGGAATAAAATTTTTCAAAAGTATAGCTATTTCCTTCCGAGATTATTTCTTGACCAGGAGAGATCCTTATACTCCTATCTAATATCTGGTGCACCACATATTCCCTCATTTTCCCCTCCTTTTTTTATGATTGAAGCCTCCAGCAGGCCTTTTCCTTTCTTTTCTTATAAGGAAGAAAATAGAAACTCTCTAAGGGCCATTATCCATGGGCGGGGACGGTGTCCTGTCATCTGGGTGAATTTGGAGGTATCCAATACCCCATAAGGGGGTCTTTTTGCCCGTTGACGGTAGAGTAGAGAAGTAATGGGTTGGACCTTGCAATGTCGTCCCAGGATGTTAAGGGTTTCTGTGGCAAGTTCACACCAGGTGGCCTCTCCATTGTTACATACATGGAATATTCCTGTAGAGTTATGGGAGAGAAGAAGGTGGGTATATAGGGCAAGGTCCAAGGTATATGTTGGAGAGCCCACCTGGTCGTGAATTGCAGAAAGGACCTTCTTTTCTCTGGATGTTTCTATAACGTGCTGTACGAAGTTTGGTCTCCATGGCCCAAATAACCAGGAGGTCCTTATTATCAAAAAGCGTTTTAGTCCTCCTTTCAGGATGACCCTCTCCCCTTCCAATTTTGTTTTTCCATAGAAACCCAGGGGTGAGGGAGTGTCCTCTTCTACATAGGGGGAATTCTTTTTTCCATCAAAGATTAAAGATGAGCTAAAGTGTACCAGATGGCTATTTATTGGCACAAGATATTCCACCAATCGTTCCACCAATACCACATTTAACTCCCTTGCCTTATCCCTTGAGGTCTCTGCATTATCTACCAGATTGTAGGAGATAGAATTTATTACAATGTCTGGGCGATGAAAGAGGAGAAATTCTTTTAGGCGGGGGAAGTCCAGGACATCAAAATCTTCCTTTCCATGAATAATGATTTCATAACAGGATTTTTGTTTAAAGATGTGGGAGAGGGCCATCCCCAATAGCCCTCTTTTTCCCCCTAGGATTATGACTTTTGGTCTAGATTTCATATAAATTTAGTCCTGAAGAAGCTCTTTGTTTATGACCTCTATCTTTGCACGGGAACGGAGGTCTTTTAAAAATTCATTGAAAAGGATTTGCCTCTTTCGTTGAAGCAGGAGGGCCTCCCAGAATTTCTTTTGCTCCTTCCATTCCTTTTGAGAGAAGGGTTCTCTTTCTACCAGTTTTGCTATAATATATCTGTCCTTAAATCCATATACATCCGAGAGCCACTCCCCAGGGGTTGCAAAAAGAAGGGCATTTGCCAGGTCTGCATTGTGTCCCAATCCCGGGATATTCCCACTGCCCAGCCTGAAGACCTGGGTAAGGGTAAGCTCTGGAAGTGTGGAGCCCTTGGCCTTTGCCCCCTTTTTTATAGCGTCTAAAAACTCCTCAGCCTTTTTCTTTGCCAGTTCTCTAGCCTTTTTGGCCCTTAGTATTTCTTCTATCTGGGACCTTACTTCCTTAAGGGGTCTTATCTTTGATGGGATGTCTTCTATCTTTTGCACCACTAGATATCCATCTGACACTACAATGGGATTTTCATATATCCCTCCCTGTTTCATGGCTATAATGGCATTAATGTCCTCTTTTTTTATGTGGAGTTGTTTCATAATCTCCTCCTTAGAGAGGAGAGGGGTAGAGAAGATGGGCAGGCCCAACTCCTTTGCCGTTAGCTTAAGATCATTGGAAGAAAATGCCCTGTCCAGCACCTTATCCAAATACTCTTCTATCTTTTCATTTGCCTTTTCCTTGGCCAGGATCTGTTTTATTTTAGACCTTACTTGGCTCAGGGGTGTTTCTCCTGCCTTTTTTATATCTTCCACTTTTATTAGGTGGTACCCAAAAGGCGTCCTTACAGGGCCAGATACCTCTCCCTTTTTAAGTGAAAAGGCCACCTTCTCAAATTCCTTTACTGTTTCTCCCTTCTTTATCCATCCAATGTCTCCTCCGCTAGAGGCACTGGGACCCTGGGAATATTTTTTTGCCAGGGTAGAGAAACTCACCCCGTGCTTTAATTCCTCTTTAATCCTTAATATCTCTTTTTTTGCCTTTCTCCATGCCTTTTTATCAGCTCCCTCCTTTACCCTAATAAGGATATGGCTCACCTTCCTCATTTCTGGATGAAAGAAATCTTTTTTATGACTCTTATAGTATTTTTCAATCTCTGCCTCTGAGACCCTCATAAGAGGGGCCAGGACATCTGTGGTTATTTTTAAGTATCTGAGTTTGAATTTCTCTGGTATCCTAAATTCTTCCTTATGACTGTTATAATAGGAGGAGATCTCCCCTTGAGATATCTTTGCCTTATCCATAAAATTTTTCACCATAAAAGAGACATAAGCTATTTTTCCTCTCATCATAACAAAGCTATACAGGTCCCTTACCTCCTTATCCATGATGGTCACTGCCTGGGTGACATCCTTCCTTAATTTCTGGATCCGCATGTCCTTTTCCATAAGGGTCTCAAATTCCAGAGGAGTCATATCGTTTGAGGAGAGTACAGCCCGGTATCTGGCGGGGTCAAATTTCTTGTTTTTATCCTGAAATATGGCCATGGAGGTAATATTCCTTCTAAGCTGTTGAGGCGTTATCATTATCCCCAGTTTATTTGCCTCCTGTATGAGGAGCCTTTGATTTACCAGTTGATTAAATATCATCTGTTTAAGTCCCATTCGTCTTATGTCTTCTGCTGTGAGAGAGGGTCTATTCCTTAGGATCCTATCGTATTCCCTTTGATATACCTCTAAAAATTCCTTGGAGGTTATCTCCTCTCCATTTACCTTTGCCAAAATGGCCCTTCTGCTCGCCCTGAATCCTCCTACTCCCCAAAAGACAAATACCAAGATAATAACAGCAAAGAGTATTTTTACTGCCATGGAACGGGTGTTTCTTCTTATTCCATCTAACATACTATGCTTTCTCCTTTTGTGCTAGTTTTTTCCGAACAAATTCCAGTCGTCCTCCCTCCCTTATAGTCCTTAGCTCCTCTTCGCTAAGGTCATTTATAAGGGATATTTCTTTTTCTACTCCAGACACCTTGATAGAGATATCTCCTCCTGGATATATCTCCCCACAGGGTATGGTCACATCCATTCCAACCTCTAAGAGGTCGTAATCCTTCGGGTCCTTGAATATAAGGGGTAATATGCCAAAGTTTATCAGGTTGGCCCGATGTATCCTGGCAAAGGATTTTGCCATTACACATACTATCCCAAGATATCTTGGAGCGAGTGCAGCATGTTCTCTGCTGGATCCCTGGCCATAGTTTTCCCCTCCAACTATTATCCCTCCCTTATGGGACTGGGCCCTTTTTACAAAGTCTTTATCTATCTTGGAATAGATATATTCACTAATAGCCGGGATATTTGACCTTAGGGAGGTTACCTCAGCCCCTCCAGGAAGGATATGGTCAGTGGTAATGTTGTCCCCCACCTTTATTAATATCTTTTTATAGATCTCTTCAGGCAGGGGATCAAATTGGGGCAGTGGGACTATATTGGGGCCCCGATAGACTGTTATATCCTCTGTGTTCTCTGGAGGATATATAAAGTGCCTTTTGATTGAGGGCACAGAGGGAGGCAATGATGCCCTCTGGGGATCTCCCCAGGTGATGGGATCTGTAAATTTTCCATGTATGGCCGTATGGGCCGCAGTTACAGGGCTTACTAGATATACAGAGGCATCCTGGGTGCCACTTCTTCCCTCAAAATTACGGTTGAAGGTACGTACACTAACCCCCCTGCTTATGGGAGATCCCCCCATGCCTATACATGGCCCACACGCACATTCCAGTATCCGCACCCCTGCATCTACAAAATCTTCATATCCCCCATCTTCCAGTAGGAGTTTTACTACCTGTCTGGAGCCGGGGGAGAGAAGCACGTCTACCTCTGGATGGATGTGCCTTCCAGATAATATATTGGCAGCGGTCTTCATATCCATATATGAGGAGTTTGTACAGGACCCTATTACCACCTGGTCCACCTTCATGCCATCTAATTCCTTAACTGGTACCACATTATCAGGCATATGGGGACATGCCGCAAGGGGCTCTATCTTTTCCAGGTCCACCACAAGAGAAGAGTCATATCTTGCGTCTTCGTCAGGACTCAGGGGAGTAAAGTCCCTTTCCCTTCCCATAATCTTTAAAAATCTTCTGGTATTCTCATCACTGGGGAAAATAGAAGAGGTGGCTCCCAGTTCTGCCCCCATATTGGTGATGGTGGCCCTTTCTGGGACACTTAAGGAGAGGACTCCAGGACCTGTGTATTCTAAGATGGCCCCCACTGCCCCTTTTACTGTAAGTTCCTTCAGGATATGTAGTATAATATCCTTTGCTGTGGCCCAACCTTTTAACTGGTTTAATAAATGGATCTTTATTATCCTTGGCATTGGAAGGGTATATGGTTCTCCTGCCATGGCAAGGGCCACAGATAGTCCCCCTGCCCCCATGGCAAGGGAACCAATTCCCCCTGCAGTGGGGGTATGACTGTCTGACCCTAGAAGGGTCCTTCCTGGTGCTGCAAAATTTTCCAGATGTAGTTGATGACATATACCATTTCCAGGTGGGGAAAAGATTATACCAAATTTCATGGCAACGCTTCGGAGATATCGGTGGTCATCAGGGTTTCTAAATCCCATCTGAAGGGTATTGTGGTCCACATAACTCACAGAAAGGGATGTTTTGACTCTGGATATGCCTAGAGACTCTAGTTGAAGATATGTCATTGTGCCTGTGGCATCCTGGGTGAGGGTTTGATCTATGCGGATGGCTATTTCCTCCCCTGGAATCATCCTACCCTCCACCAGATGGGAACTGATTATCTTTTGAGCCATATTCATTCCCATTTACTCTCTCCTCTCTATCGCTGTTTATTATTGGCTATCTCTATTACCCTGGAATATACTGGCTCCAGTATCCCAAACCTATTTATGCCTACCAGTCTAAGCCTTCCAACTTCTTTCCCTCTCACAGGACAATATGTCAAGATAAAAGCATTCTTATTCACCTCAAGGTGCTTAGTGTGAGGATAAAATATTATCTTTTTTTCCGGATAAAAAGGACAGGTTCTACACATTCCTTTTCTCCATTCAATCTCCAGCACCATCTCTGTGAGGTTAAAATAGGCACCCTCCATCTGTCCCCTCAACGTGATACAGCCATTTCCTTGCTCTACTTTTATAGAAGAAAAGGAAAATACATCCTCTTGTTCCTGGGGAGTGGGCCATGCCTTTCTTCCACATGCACAAATAAAGACCAAAAGAGATACTCCCATGAGAAGTATCAATGCGCTAGTTCTTCTCCCTTTCACACCACTTCTCCTTCCATTTCCATAGGATATTTAGGGCCTCCAGGGGGGTAATCTTACTTAGGTCCAGGAGAGAGAGTTCCCTAAGGATGGGATGAATATGGACTTGGTTATTTTTTTGGTGCCCTTTCTTTTTTTCTCCTGGAGTAAGGAGGTGGGGTAATAGGATCATCTTATTTTTCTTGGGCCTATTGTCCCTCACCTTCTCCATTTTCTCTTCCAAACCCTGTAATATCTCCTTTGCCCTGGAGATTACACCTCTGGGAAGTCCTGCCAACCTGGCCACCTCTATGCCATAACTCTTGTCCGCAGGTCCAGGGAGGAGCTTTCTCAGAAATATTATCTCCCCCTTCCATTCTTTTACTGCTATATTCAAATTTTTTATGCCTCTTATTCTCCCCTCCAGTTCAGTGAGTTCGTGATAGTGGGTGGCAAAGAGGGTGCGGATACCTCCTGCCTTTTCAGCTAGATATTCTACCACTGCCCAGGCAAGGGAGAGGCCGTCAAAGGTGCTGGTGCCTCTGCCTATTTCATCCAGGATGATCAGGCTGCGCCTGGTGGAGTAGCGAAGTATTCTGGAGGTCTCAAGCATCTCTACCATAAAGGTGGATTGCCCCCTTGCCAGATTGTCAGATGCCCCAACTCTTGTGAAGATACGGTCACATATTCCTATATGTGCCCGCTCTGCAGGGACAAAACTTCCCATCTGGGCAAGGATACATATGAGGGCAACCTGCCGCAATACAGTGGATTTTCCTGCCATATTGGGTCCTGTGATAAGGAGTATCCTGTCTGTTTCATCAATGGTTATATCATTTGGGATATAGTTGGAGGTACCCTGTATAGCTTCAACCACTGGATGTCTCCCCCCTATTATCTCTATCTTAAGACCAGTGTGGATATGGGGCATATTCCACCTGTATTTTATGGCACATGTGCTCAGCGATAGGTAAAAGTCTAATCTAGCCAATAGCCTGGAGACCTTTATTACCCTGTCTTTAAAGGATAGGACCTTTTCCCTTAACTGAAGAAATAGTTCGTACTCCAGGGACTTCCTCTTTTCTTCACTGGAGAAGATCTTTTCTTCCAGTTCCTTTAGCTCCTTTGTGATATATCTCTCACTGTTCACCAGGGTTTGACGTCTGATAAAATATTCTGGGACTTCCCCTTTAAAGCTCCTGGGGACCTCAAAATAATATCCAAATACCCGATTAAACCCTAATTTGAGTTTGGTTATGCCTGTTTTTTCCCGTTCTGATTTTAGCAGTTCCCTGAGTCTACCTTCTCCGTGCTCACTAAATTCTATTAGTTCATCTAACTCCTCACAATAGCCTCTCTTAAATAGTCCTCCCTCTGTGATAATTGTAGGGGGGGTGTCCACAAGGCTGGAACATAAAAGGGTATGGAGATCAGTTAGAGTGTCCCAGGAATCTAAAATATCTTTTAAGGCCCCGGGTAGGGGCTGTTCCACATTTAGGATGCGGGGAATAGAGGGAAGAGGAAATAGGCTATTTCTAAGGGATGCAAAGTCCTTGGGTGTCCCTCTGTTTAAAAATATTCTGTTTATGAGCCGTTCCAGGTCAGATATATGAGAGAGGGACTGTCTTAATCCATTTAAGATGGTCTTGTTTTCATATAGAAATTTTACCACTTCAAGGTTGTCATTGATCCTCTTTTTTTCTCTATATGGATATTTTAACCTCCTTGCCAGATATCTTGCCCCCATTGGGGTGGAGGTAAAATCTATGAGATGAATCAGTGTTCCACTTCCCTTGGTCCCATCTAGCCGTTTAAAGAGTTCTAGATTTTTTTCTGTGACTTCATCCAGGATCAAAAAGTCATTCAGGTTGATGAGCCTTACAGGGGATAGATGAGAAAAGTTTTCATTGTGGGTGCGGGTGAGATATAAGAGGAGAGCGCCACAGCACTGGATAACCACCCTGGCCTTTTTTGTTGGCTCCAGCAGGAGTTCATCTGCGAGATGGGATTCCTTAAGTAGTTGAATAGACCTTTGAAGGTCAAAAAAAATAGAGGAGACATAGGTTATCTTGGTTTCAAATTCCTGATATTCTAATGGGACCTCTTCTCCTTCCATACATAATATCTCTGAAGGGGAGATCTTTTCCACCCATTTCCAGAGCTCTTCCCTCTCTCCACCTAGATAGGCCATCCACTCTCCTGTGGAATAATCCATCCAGGAGATGGCACCTGCCTCTATGGCTTCACTATAGTAGAGGGATGCCAGAAAATTGTTGGATGTTGTGGAAAGGGCGGTCCCTTCCACCACTGTACCAGGGGTTAGAACCCTTACCACTTCTCTTTTAACCAGCCCTTTTGCCTTTCTTGGGTCCTCCACCTGGTCACATATGGCCACCTTGTAATTTTTCTCCAATAGAGGACGTACATATTCCTCCAGGGCATGATAGGGGACCCCGCACATTGGTACAGGGTCTTCATCATGGGGATTTCTGGAGGTGAGGGCTATTTGTAATTCCCTGGATGCTGTTTCAGCATCCTCAAAGAATAGCTCATAAAAATCCCCCATCCTGAAAAATAATAGGGCATCTGGATATCTTTCCTTGATGGAGAGATACTGTTTGAGCATGGGGGTAAGTTTTATAGCCATTGCCCTTTGTCCTTATATAGCAAATAGGCCGCTCCCTACTGAGGTGAGGTAGCGGCCTGTGGATAATAGCACCAAGGATTTCTTCTACCTGCCCGCGCTGCCCCTAATTTTACTGAGTGGAGTTTTCCTCCTCCTGTATAGGCTCTTCTCCCCTATAGGAGGATAGTTCTTCTTCTAATTTTGCCACCTGGGATTTGTATTTTCTTAGTTCCTGGGATAGCCTTACCTTCTCACCCACCAGATATAGAAAGGATAGGATTGCCCCCAGGCCAAAGGCAGATAACAGATAGAGGTATAGAGGAATGGGATTGGTGCTCCACTGATTTCCAAATAGACTGAACTTTAGAGCTATCTTATAGGTGATGAATATTGAATTCTGTATGAAAAATACCACTCCACAGAAAAAAAGGATTAATAATACAAGAAACTTTACAAATCTCATAATACTCTCCCCTGAATTAATGGTTTATAGGGTTTAGTGCCTCAAAAGGTCCTTTTAGCTTTTTATAGGTAATTTTTAATGCCTCAGGGATGACCATGGTCTCCGCAAACACCGCCATAAACGAATGATCCCCACTCCATCTGGGGACCAGATGAAAATGGAGGTGCTCTTTAATCCCTGCCCCTGCAACTTCTCCAATATTTAATCCAATATTTATCCCTTGGGGATGAAATACCTCTTTTAATATCTCTGTGCACTTTACCAATAGCCACATCATTTCCCTCTGTTCTTCCTCTTTGAGCTCTTCCAGGGAATGGATATGTCTATAGGGAGTGACCATGATATGGCCTGTATTATAAGGATATTTGTTCATTATTACAAAGGAAAAATTACCTCTAAATAGTATCAGGCGCTCCTCGTCCTCTCCCTTTATATCTTTTATGCAAAATACACATTCATCAGGTTTTGGTCCAAGGATATATTCAATCCTCCACGGCGCCCACAGCCTCTTCATGTAATCTCTCCATCTCCCTTATCTTTTTTATGGCCTCCCTGGGACCTTGAACGGGTATTACCCCGTCTATATCCTTCCATCTCCCTATAACTATCACCTCTTTCCCTATCTTTTTGGCAAGGGCTATCTCAGAGAGGGTTCCATATTTCCCAGAGATTGCTACCACCACATCCCCATTTAATACCACTAAAAAATTTCTCATTTCACCCAGTCCTGTGGCAATGGCATGGGTTATATATTTATTTGCCTCCCGTATCTCCCTCCCTGGCAATATCCCCAGGGTAATACCTCCCTCCATTGCCACCCCTTGGGCCACTGCCTCCATTACGCCTCCCTTGCCTCCACAGATGACCACATGTCCTTCTTTTGCCAGTAATCTCCCCAGGGCCATAGCCTCATTGTAGATAGTGCTACAGCACTCTCCCGCTCCAATTACAGAGACCCTCATAATCTTTTCCTTAAAGGATTTGACTTAGAAACTGTTTTGTTCTGGGATGAATGGGATTTGTAAAGAAATGCTCAGGAGTACCCTCTTCCAATATCCTACCCTCGTCCATAAAGATGACCCTGTCTGCCACCTCCCTGGCAAAACCCATCTCGTGGGTGACCACTATCATGGTCATGCCCTCTTCCGCAAGGGTCTTCATCACGTCCAAGACCTCTCCTATCATCTCTGGGTCCAGCGCAGATGTGGGCTCATCAAATAGCATTATTTTAGGACTCATTGCCAGTGCCCTGGCAATGGCCACCCTCTGCTGTTGTCCCCCCGAGAGCCTGCGGGGATACTGATGGGCCTTGTCCCTTATTCCCACTTTTTCCAGGAGATAATAGGCCCTTTCCTCAGCCTCCTTTTTAGAGAGTCCTTTTAATTTTATAGGGGCGAGAGTTAGATTTTCCAGCACGGTCTTGTGAGGAAATAGATTAAAACTCTGAAATACCATCCCAAGTTCCATCCTCACCTTTGTTAAATCTGTGGCTGGATCTGTGACTTCTACCCCATCTACAATTATCTTCCCCGAGGAAACCTTCTCCAATTGATTTATAGTCCTGAGCAAGGTGCTCTTACCTGATCCACTGGCCCCTATAATTACGATCCTCTCCTGTTTATAGACATCCATGTTGATATCTTTTAGGGCCAAAAAATTGCCAAAATATTTATAAACATGCTCAATATGGATTATTGGACTTTTTTGATTCATTTTACTCATAGGGTGTCATCTTTTTTTCCATTATACTTACAAACTTAGAAAGCACCAGGGTTATTAAAAGATATATAAGTGCCACCATAGTAAACGTTTCAAAATAGTGAAAAGTGGAAGTAGCATACTCCCTTCCCCGTCTCAAAAGGTCGGCTACTGCTATGATGGACACTAGAGAGGTATCTTTTAATAATGCAATAAATTCATTTCCCACAGGGGGCAGGATGGTTCTCATGGCCTGGGGTAGAATTACATAAAACATGGTTTGACGTTTGTTGAAGCCAAGGGAAAGTGCGGCTTCTGTTTGTCCATAGTCAATGGATTCAATGCCAGCCCTGAAGACCTCTCCCATATAGGCCCCATAACAGATGGTCATGGCCAGGATGGCCGCAAAAAAAGGAGGGATTCTGGTAAAGCTTCCCACTGCATAATAGATGTAAAAGAGCTGTACCAGAAGGGGTATGCCCCTTATAATCTCCACATAGGTGGAGGCTATAAGGTTTATTACCCTGTTTTTGGATATCCTTCCCAGACCTGTGAGGAGTCCCACAAAGAAAGAGAGGACAATAGATATGATGGTTACTTCAAATGTGACCCTTATACCATCTGGAACGAACTCCAGGATTTCCAGATAAGGGTCAGGCTTGAAGACACATAGTCCTATTATAAGGGCCAGGGAACCAAAGAAAGATATCCTCCATGCAGTTATAAGCCCACTGTCCTTCTCCTCTGGAATGGCCGCTCCATCGGTTACCTCTATTTTAACTGGCGCCTTTTCTCCCATAATACGAACTCTCTAGGTGTTTTTAAGGGGGGATATTCCCCCCTTTTTTATTTAATCCACTTTTTTATGAGTTGCTTATCTATGCCCTTTTCCTTTACAAGTCTTATCCCCTTATTTATTAAATCCAAAACGGCCTTGTTACCTTTTTTCACAGCAATACCATAATATTCTGCCTTTCCTGTCTCAATAATAGATGCTATTTTTAATTTTTCCTTGAATCCCTTTTTCTGTCTGGAGTAATTTGCGGCAACAGGGTCATCACATACCACCCCTGCGAGGTTCCCATTTATAAGGTCCTGCATGGCAAGACCTATCTCATCATAGGATTTTGGAATGACCCCCTTTACTCGCTGGATGGCAAAATATCCTGTGGTGCCTATCTGGGCCCCTACCTTTTTCCCAATTAGATCCTTTAATGTCTTGGCCTTACTGTTTACCGGGACCACCAGGGCCTGTCTCACCTTGTAATAGGGGATACTAAAGTCCATGGTCTTTTTCCTTTCCTCTGTAATACTTACAGAAGAACAAATGGCATCATAATTTCCCCCAGCAAGTCCTGCGAAGATCCCATCCCATGCCACATTTTTGAATACCGGGATAAATCCCGCCAGCCTTCCTGCGGCTGTCATGTAATCAATGGAAAATCCCACTATCTGTTTTTTGGCATTTACGAATTCCATGGGTGGCCAGGTTGCATCCACGGCAAATACAATGACCCTTTTTTTGGCCATAGCTGTTGATGCCACACAACAAAATACCATAAAGAGCAAAAATACCTTTTTCAACATAGCAAACCTCCCCTCTTTTTGTACTTTTTATAGATTTTTCCCCATCTCCCCTAATACTCCATATTCCAGAGTCAGGTCAAGTAAAGTTGACCCATGCCCAAAAACTCTAAGTGCCTTATCCCATCTCCCTTGATTTTTCAACTAATTTTCTCGCCAGCTCTAGCTGGAGCGCCCGATAGGGGGCAATATTGTCTATCTTGGCCTTTAATACCTCTTTTAATATCTGGCCATAGACAGGACCTGGCTCTAATCCCATTTTTTTCAGGTCATTTCCATCTATATCCACCTCTACATCCTTCAACCTGGTAAGGTAGAGGGATATTAGTTGCCTTATCTTTTCCAATTTGCAGGATGCCATTATAAATAATATCCCTTCAATGGATAGGGGGTGCAAGATAAAATATAGAGAAC
The DNA here is from genome assembly GCA_964427155.1 of uncultured Desulfohalobiaceae bacterium. Lineage (GTDB taxonomy): Bacteria > Desulfobacterota > Desulfovibrionia > Desulfovibrionales > Desulfothermaceae > Desulfothermus. Next base: position 105,187 of record CAYRSC010000002.1, read on the forward strand.
TCAATGGAGAAGGGGACTTATGGAACTCATAGAGTTTATCCCTACATTCTCTTATAGAGTTTAAGAGAAAGATGAGTTCTTCCTTTAACCTCTTGGATAGATTTAGCCTCTTAGAGAGGGATTCTATGTCCTGGGAGGAGCTTCCAAAAATAAGTCCCAGGAAATATACTAACCATTGTTTGGGCTGGGGGGAAAGGTATAGGAGCTTATACCAGTCTAGAACCTTTGCTATCCCTTCAAGGAGGCGTTCCTTCTTTCTATTTAGCTTGAGGATGGGATGAATGAGGTTTAACAGGTTAAAGGTCTCCATCCTCTTTAGACATATAACTGCCTTTTCTTCCTCCAGAATCAACTGAAGCTCGTGAAAGATGCGGCTCCCTGAAAGTTTACTGAGCATCTCCAGTTTTAGAGCATTTTTAATGAGTTTTTCTGTCTGGGCCCCTAGGCTAAAGCCATACCTCTGTTCAAATCTGATAGCACGAAGTATTCTGGTGGGGTCCTCCACAAAGCTCAGGGAATGGAGTACCCGTATCTTTTTTTGTTTTATGTCCTTTTGCCCTCCAAAGAAGTCCACCAGTCTTCCAAATTTTGGGGGATTGAGCTCTATTGCCAGGGCATTTATTGTAAAGTCTCTTCTAAAGAGGTCTAATTTTATGGAAGACAGTTCCACTGTGGGGAGGGCGGCAGGATGTTCATAATATTCCAGACGAGCAGTGGCCACATCTATCCGTTGATTGTCAGGGAGGATGATGACCGCGGTCCTGAATTTTTTGTGGGCCCGCACCCTCCCTCCTAATCTCTGTGCAAAGGAATAGGCAAAGTCTATCCCCTCTCCCTCCACCACTAGGTCTATATCCAGATTGGGATGTCCAAGGAGGATATCCCTTACAAATCCCCCCACTGCATATATCTTATATCCCTTTTCTTCTCCTGTTTCTCCAGCCTGTTGTAGTAAATCAAATATGGCCCCTGGGAGACGACTCCTCATAAGGGCCCTTATGTTTTTCTCCTGCTTTCTTTCCGGGGAAAAGGTTTCAGGGATGCGAGCTGGTTCTTCAACCATCCAGTTTATTATGTCCGTCCTGGTGATGACCCCAATCAATTCATCTTTGGATATTACAGGCACCAGACGTTGGCGCTGGTCAATGATTATCTCCATCACCCTGTATAGGGTATCTGAGGGGGACACCCAGGAAAAGGAAGAGCGCATATATTCTCCTACTGGTAAGTCCCCTAGACCATGAACATGGGCCTTTTCTGCTATTTGGTGTTCTAAGATACCCACACATCTTTTTTTCTTTCCTTCCACCACTGGCACGGCCTTTAGGCCATAGTGGGTCATAATGGTGGCGGCCCTGGCAAGGGTCTCATTTTTGTCCACAGTTATAGGGGGAGAAGACATCAAAAATGAGACCTTTATCTGAGGATTTATGTGGGAATACAACAATCCAAAGAGTTCGTCCTCCACCTGGGAGAGGGTCTTGTTTACTATGGTGGCAGATGCTGCATAAGGATGTCCTCCTCCCCCCAAAGAGGAGCATATCTTCCCCACATCCACGTTGGGTAGTTTGCTCCTTGCAATAACATGTATCCTATCCTGCATTCTGGCCAGTACAAACAATACAGGGATATTCTCCATTTCTATGAGTTTATGCACCACCACTGCAAAGTCACGTATATATTTTTCCGTAGAGATCTTGGCAAGATACACCTCTATCCCATTTATTTTATGGGAACTTAGAGATTCTAAAAGGCTGTTTAGAAGGGAGACCTGTGTGGCATCCAGGTCGCGGTGCATAAAATCTGCAATAAAACTCACATCCATTCCCATCTTACGGAGCCATGCCGCGGCCTCAAGGTCATGGTAGGTGGTGGAGGAAAAGGTGAAATTGCCAGTGTCTTCATATATTCCCATTCCAACAATAGTGGCCTCTTCTGGTGTGATGGATAATCCCTTTTCCCTTATAATGGATACTATAATAGAGGCAGTGGCACCCCATGGTTTTACTACCCCAAAGGTTGCATCCAGGTCTTCCTCTGAGGGAGGATGGTGGTCATAGACATGGATTTCCATGTTGGGGTTTCTCTTTAGGATGGGATGAATATGGGAAACTCTGGAGTTTTGACGGGTATCACATATTATTATTTTTTCTACAGACTCTGGATCTATTTCCTTCACACTGTAGAAGTTTAAAAGATAACTGGCACTTTGGATAAAGAAATTTCTCATGGATTGTTCTTGTGTTCCAGGAAAGACAAGGACTCCTTCAGGATATAGTATCCTTGCACCCACCATGGAAGAAATACAATCAAAATCTGCATTTGTATGACAGGTTATTATAGTTGGTGCATTTATTTTTTTCTTTTGCATTATGTTATTCCTGATCTGGGATGGTATTTATTATGTATTTCAATAAGACGTTGAGTCTGTACATGGGTATATATTTCTGTGGTAGAGATATCTGCATGTCCAAGAAGTATCTGGACAGATCGTAGATCTGCTCCTCCTTCTAATAGATGGGTAGCAAAACAGTGTCTTAGAGTGTGTGGAGATATATTTTTTTTCAATCCTGATATCTTGGCATATTTTTTTACTACCTTCCATATCCCCTGTCGGGTAAGTTTGTTTCCAGATCTGTTTAAAAACACATTGTCCACATGAGGAGAAAAATCATTTCTGTGTTTGTGTATATAGGTACTTAGAAAATTTTGGGCCTGGAGATGAATGGGTACCATCCTGTCCTTATCCCCCTTTCCCCTCACTCGGATAATTCCCAGTTGAAAATCTATATCAGGGATAGAGAGATTGCACACCTCTGATACCCTTAATCCTGCACCATACATAGTCTCAAGCATGGTCCTATCCCTAAAGCCCAATCTTGTAGTTAGATCGGGAGCCATTAATAGCCTTTTTACCTCTTCCACAGAGAGTACCTCAGGGAGACTTCTAGAGAGTTTAGGCCCTTCAAAGAGCCGTGCAGGATTGTTCTGCCTGAGATTTTTCATACACAAAAAGTCAAAAAAACCTCGCAGTGCACTTAGGTGGCGACGTAGGCTTTTGTTGGAAAGTCCCTGTTGTCTCAAGGTGAGGAAATAGAGAAAGAGGGTATCTTCATCTGTAAGGGAGAGAGAAGAGCCCCTGTTTTTTAAGAACATGAGGAATTTTTCTATATCTCCCTCATAGGAAAAGACCGAGTTGTGAGATAATCCCTTGACCACTATAAGGTGTTCAAGGTATTCATCCAGCAGGTGTTTAGGGTTCTCAATCTCTCTACTCAAGGGGTATTACCTCACCGCTCAACACGGGGATGGATGTAATGAAAACCACTATTGCCCATGTCTCCCTTGGATCTAATCTTGGGAATAGGGCCCATAATCTTGCTGTGGCGTGTGAGTATATTGAGCATATTCCCAATACCACCATCTTATCCAGCTCTCGTATTTATTATACGGAGCCCCAGGGAGTTAAACAACAGCCCTGGTTTGCCAATCAGGTGGTAAAGGTGGCTGTCCAGGGCATATCTCCTATAACCTTTTTGAATGAATTACTCAAGATTGAGATTTTGATGGGAAGGGAGAGGAAGATGAGGTGGGGACCCAGGATAATAGATCTAGATCTGTTGGTCTTTGGAGATGAGATAATGGATTCTTCCCATCTTACCCTTCCCCATCCCAGGATACTTGAGAGGGCATTTGTTATGGTGCCCCTGCTTGAGGTCTCTCCTTCCCTTGTATTACCCACAGGGGAGTCTATCAGGGAGGAAATTAAAAAGTTAACCTACTGTCAGATGGGAGATAGGATCTGGCAAAAATGAAAAGGGGTGATTTCATGCTCAGGTTGCTTATTCTCATTGGGGCCATCTATCTGCTTTATAAGATGATTACCGGTGAGAAGAGACACAAAACCAAAGAGGAGGTAGAGGAAAAGGCAAAGGTGGGGGAGATGGTAAAAGACCCTGTCTGTGGCACCTATGTGTCTGTGGAGTCAGATATTAGGGTACGCGATGGGGAGAAGGTCTACTACTTTTGTAGTTACGAGTGTAGGGACAAGTTTTTAAAGCAACTGGAAGAGTAATCCTTTTATCTTTTGCCCTTCTCCATCCCCAGTTCTATCACCCTTGCTATAAGCTCTTCAAAACTGTATCCTACAGCCTCGGCCTCCTGGGGAAGTAGACTTGTGGCGGTCATGCCAGGTAAGGTGTTTACCTCCAGCACAAATATTTCTTCCTCATTCAATATAAAATCAGTCCTGCTATATCCTTCAAGTCCAAGGATGCGGTGACACCTGAGTGCTATCTCCTGAATGCGCTGGGTAAGGTGAGTGGGTAGGGGTGCTGGACAGATCTCCTGGGCCGCTCCCTGGGTATATTTACTGTGATAGTCAAAAAAATTGGAAGAAGATGCAGGTTCAATGAGCACAGGGGGAAGGGCCATATCTCCCAAGACCCCACAGGTTATCTCTTTGCCTTTTACCCTCTCTTCCAGAAGGACCTCTTCTCCCTGGGAAAATATCTTGGCCATGGCCTCCTTTAAGCCGTTTATTTCTTCTACCATTGTAATATGTATGGAAGAGCCTCCGCAATTGGGTTTCACCACTATGGGGTAGGAGAGATGAGGTTGCCATGTTGCCTCAGGGGGAGAGGGTAGAAATTCCCACGGCGGGGTCAATATCCCCTCTTCTTCAAATAAGGTCTTGGCACACATCTTGTTGAGGGCAAGGAGGGATGGCCCTGGGGCAGAGCCCTGATAAGGACACCCTATGGCCTCCAGCATTGCCTGGATAAGCCCATCTTCTCCAGGAGATCCATGGAGATTTATAAAGGCAAAGTCTGCATCTTTTGCCCTGGCGGGAAGCGTGGGAAGTTCTTTCTTGGGATCAAAAAAATCCACTTCATGCCCCAATCTCTCCAATGCCTTATAAATGGCCTTTGCCCCATTTAAGGAGACCTCTCTCTCAACAGACCATCCCCCGGCTATCAAAAGTATACGCATCTAGATTTACCTCCATTATTTTGCTCAATTTTTTCTCCAACATATGGGCCTGATTAAAGGAATACAAAATGCGTTGCATCCTTTCGTAGGATTTACCATATCTTTGAAGTATATATTGCATCCGTTCCTTAAGGGACACCACCATGTGGTGTTTTACCCTCTTGTCTGCATAGATAAGTATAAGGGGAAGGGGATATTTTTCTATGTCCAGTGGCCCTGGCCAGTAGACGTGGTGAAGTATCCCTTGGGAAAGGGCATAATTCTTGGTCTCATTAAGCATCCATACTGAGCCCAGTTGGGTATGATACCCCCCATTCCTTATGGTATAGGTCTTTGCAATATCGTGTAGAAGGGCAGCGGCCCTTACACACTCCACATTTACCCTGATGTTTTTTTGTTTTAATTTTATGGCGATCCAGGTGGCTATCTCTGCCACCATAAGGCTGTGTTTCCTTATGTGTTCCATCATATGATATTGTTTCCATAACTCAAAACATTCCCTGTCAGAGGGAATATATCCCCCCTGGGAAGGCACAAGTGGCACCAGATAGGGACGTCTCCTCATGGGCATCTCCTGGGTTTATGAGCCATAAAAGACCTTGCAAAGCTCTTTTTTATGCTATACCAACTTGTAAGTTTTTGGGAAGAGGAGGTAGTTATGCCAATATACGAGTATAGGTGTCAAAAATGCAATAGAAAATTTGAAAAAATTTTTCTCCCAAGGGAGGATGTCTCAGAGGTGGAGTGTCCCTTTTGTGGAGCCAGGGATGTGAGGCGGGAGATATCTCCTGCTGCTATAAGGCCTAAAGGGATTCCCCGGGGGAGGGGGGGATTTAAGGTCCCAGAATGCATGAATAGGGAGAGAAAGGGATAGAGATAGATAAAAAAATGCTTGCTTCTAGCGAAGGTTATGGGATAAGTATAAGAGATGAAGTTTCATAAAAGGAAAGGGTAGTAAAGTTACCTGCGGGGCTTCCGAAGGGGGTGCTCCTTTTTGTGTAAAGAGGGGCTGAGAATATACCCCTGGAACCTGACCCAGGTAATGCTGGCGTAGGGAATTCGGAGGTCTGTGAGCCACATGGGATATCTCCCTTCTTGACTCAAGGTCCTCCTTTTTCCCTCACCATTGTCAATGAGTCTTTTTAACCACGTGTAATGTGAAGGAGTTGTCTTATGCCATTGGAAGAGACAGTAGTTACACAGGCCATTGCCACTACCTATTTTGAAAAGTTTCTCTCTGCCCTTCATTTGGATGTGGCTATTGTGGGGGCAGGTCCCTCTGGCCTCACTGCGGCGTGGAAACTTGCCGAAAGGGGATTTAATGTGGCCATATTTGAGAGGAAACTTTCAATTGGGGGAGGAATGTGGGGTGGAGGTGTTACCTGGAATATTGTGGTGGTCCAGGAGGAGGGGAAACATATATTAGAGGATGCAGGTATCCCCTTAAAAAGATTTAAAGAGGGATACTTTACTGCGGATGCCATATGTGCCACCACCACCCTGGCCTCTAGGGCAACCCTGGCAGGGGCAAAGATCTTTAACTGTATGTCAGTGGAGGATGTGGTCCTAAGAGAGATTGAGGGAAAGAAGAGGATAACAGGGATTGTGGTGAATTCTTCTCCAGTGGAGATTGCAGGGCTTCATGTGGATCCGGTGGTGCTCAATTGTAGATATCTAGTGGAGGCCACAGGTCATGACTTGGAAGTGGTGCATACCCTTTTGAGAAAGAATGATGTAAGACTTTTTACCCCTTCAGGGGGAGTGGAAGGGGAGATGTCCATGTGGGCGGAGGTGGCAGAGGCCCACACAGTGGAAAATACCAAAGAGGTCTTTCCTGGACTATTTGTGGCAGGTATGGCTGCAAATGCCTGTTTTGGATCTTACAGGATGGGTCCCATCTTTGGGGGGATGTTACTTTCTGGAGTAAAGGTAGCAGAAGAGATAGCAAATAGGCTTTCAAGATGAGGGCAGCCCTTTCCATTGCGGGTTTTGACCCCTGTGCAGGGGCAGGGGTGCTGGCGGATATAAAGACCTTTTTTTCCCTGGGGGTGTATGGGATATCTGTGGCCTCTTCCATGACTATCCAGAACACATGTGGGGTGTATGGGGTATATCCCCTTTCCCCCCTGCTTATAAAAGAACAACTAACCTGCCTGTTGAGAGATCTATCCATCTGTGGAGTAAAAGTGGGGATGCTCTATGGTAAGGAGCAGGTAGAGGCAGTTGTAGAGGTGATAAGGGGGTTTGCCTTAGAGGGGGTGGTGGTGGACCCTGTGTTTTATTCTTCCTCTGGAGTAGAACTCTTAACAAGAGAGGCTCTGGAGATAATGAAGAAGGAGCTGTTACCCCTGGCGGAGGTGGTTACCCCTAATTTAAAGGAGGCATCCATACTTTTGGATAAAGAGATAAGAGACATTTCAGAGATGAGGATTGCTGCACGGGAGATTTATAACCTGGGATGCAAGAGGGTCCTTATAAAGGGGGGGCACCTGCTGGATAACAATGCCACGGACATATATTTTGATGGTAATTATTATAGGGAGATCTCCATGCCCCGTATTTTAAACAGGGATCCCCATGGGACAGGATGCATGTATTCCTCAGCTATTGTGGCATACTGGTGCAAGGGAGAAGATTGGATAGATGCCATCTTTCGGGCAAAGGAATTTGTCCACAATGCTATTTTAAGGAGCTTTAAACCAGGACAAGGAGCTTTTATCCTATGTTAGAGAAAAATTCCATTTTAAGGGAGTGGTTTGAGAAGCAAGGGGAAGAGTATGCTCATGAGGAGGATATTCCCCTTCAGGAGTTGAAGGAGGGGCTGGAGAAGGGGAGTATTGTTCTTCTCTTAAATCCCAACCACAAGGGGGTAAAACCCACCCTCATTGGGCAACCTGCTTCCATTAAGGTGAACGCCAACCTGGGCACCTCTCCCTTTTTGTGCCAGATGGAACTGGAACTTTCAAAATTAAAAAGCGCCCTTAAGGCAGGGACCCACACCATAATGGACCTTTCCACTGGAGGGGACCTGGATGAGATCAGGAAAAGATTCTTGGATGCATCCCCTGTTCCCCTGGGGACTGTGCCAATCTATAGTGTGGCACAGAGATATCTATCCAAGGGAAGGGATGTGGCCCTTATTTCTGAGGATGAAATCCTAGAAGAGATAGAGAAACAGGCACTCCAGGGAGTAGATTTCATGACCCTTCACTGTGGAGTCACCAGGAGGGCTGCGGAATCCGCCAAGGGTGAGAGGGTACTGGGGATCGTCTCCAGGGGGGGATCTATTCTGGCCCGGTGGATGGAGGTAAATAATAGAGAAAATCCACTCCTTACTAGGTTTGAGGATATCCTTGGGATATGTAAGAGATATAATGTAGTTATAAGTTTGGGCGATGGTCTCAGACCTGGGGCCATAGAGGATGCAGGGGATGGGGCCCAGTGGGAGGAGGTGATTGTTCTTGGGGAGTTGGCCCAGAGGGCAAAGGAAGAAGGGGTGCAGGTGATGATAGAAGGACCAGGTCATGTGCCCCTTCAGATGGTGGTCCCCCAGATTAAGACCATGAAGAGGATATGTCATAATGCCCCCTTATATGTCCTAGGTCCCCTTACCACAGATATAGCCGCGGGATATGACCATATAGCCGGGGCAATTGGAGGGGCCCTGGCGGCATATGCAGGGGCAGACTTTCTCTGCTATGTAACTCCAGCAGAACACCTCACCCTTCCCAATGAAAATGATGTGTATCAGGGGGTTGTGGCTTCCTTGATCGCTGCTCACTCTGCAGAGGTGGCCCTTGGATATGAGAGGGCCCGGCGGCGAAATAGGGAGATCTCTGTGGCCAGACGAGACCTTGATTGGGAGAGGATTACTGCCCTTGCCCTTGATAGAGAGATAGTAAAAAGGAGGAGAGAGAGGTTTGCATCAAAGGAGGAGTGTGCCATGTGCGGCGAGTTCTGTGCGGTCAAGATGTTGAGATGATTGAGATATAGGAGAGAAGAAAAAACTTCTTGCAATTTTTCTCTTTTTTGGTTACAAGACAGACCTCCAATGCCGAAGTGGTGGAATTGGTAGACACGCTAGGTTCAGGACCTAGTGGGGATTTGCCCCGTGGGAGTTCGAGTCTCCCCTTCGGCATGGGAAGATATAAAGGGCCGAGGTAGCTCAGTCGGTAGAGCAGGGGACTGAAAATCCCCGTGTCGGTGGTTCGATTCCGCCCCTCGGCATGGGAAATGGCAAGGGGCTCCAGAAAGGAGTCCTTTTTTTATATGGGCCTGGAGTTGACTCCTTTGCATTTTTGTGTATATCTAAAGATAGAAAAGTAATTGACCATGATGAAAACAAAAGGAGGTCGGGTAAGATGAAAAAGTTTTTATGTGTTCTCCTTATAGTGGCGGCCCTTTTTATTGGGACCCCGGGTGTGTTTGCTGCAGGAGCAGCAGCAGGAGGGGCAGGGGCTGCTGGTGCAGGTAGTGCCACAGGAGCAGGAGGAACTGCTGCTGGGGCAGCAGGTACTGCAGGAACTGCAGCTGGAGCAGGAGCGGCAGGAACTGCAGCCGCAGGTGCCGCGGCAGGGACTGCAGCTGCTACAGCAGGCATTACTACAGGTATGGTGGCCGCAGGGGTGGCTGCTGCTGCTACTATTGCAGGGGTGGTTGCCGCTGCAACCAGCAATAATAATGAGGGGCATGGCCATGGCGATTAATTGGTGTTGAGCTTGATGAGGGTGGAGGTTGGAGGGGCCGTCTCAAGGTGAGGGGCGGCCCCTTCTTGTGTATTTTTATACTATAGAGGTTGATTATGAAGAAGGTCTGCGCGCTTGTGTTTTTGATTTCTCTTTTTGTCCCCTCTATGGCCAAGGCTCAAGGCCTCCAAGGTCTCTCTCCTTCTATTTTAAATAACCTTCCTCCTTCTCTACTTAAGGAATTGTCTTCCCAGCAAGGGCTTTCTAATCCCCTTTCTAATTCTGTAACTACTGGAATGCATTCCTCAGTTTCTGGGAAAGAGAATGTAGGAGAAGGAAGATACGTCAAAAAAGTCAAGGGGGAAGAAAATTCTACTTTAAGTGCTCCTTCTTTAATAGAAAGAATATATAGAGAGGCGTATATAAATTTTATGATAGGGGGAAGGGAAAATCATTTTCCTTTGAGGGGCTATTTTGTTCCATCTTTTTGTGGTTCAGGGGAAAGTAACTCTACTTTTTTTGGTAGAAAAGAACTTTTATACCAAATAGAAAATTTGACTCAGTTTGGATATAATCTATTTTCTCAGATGAGTTCCAATGTGTCCAATCTGGTTGTCCCCGGTGGCAATTATGTCCTTGGACCGGGAGATGTGTTAAATATAAGGATATGGGGGACCAATATAGATGCCCAGGTGGTATCC
>CAYRSC010000003.1:0-149859 GCA_964427155.1 uncultured Desulfohalobiaceae bacterium
GAGATTCTGCCTTGATATTAAACGCACTTCCACCTGTAATTATTGCCTTTTCCTTGCCGGAGTGGATGCGATAGTCCCGCACATCTCTCACGCCGCACAAAATTATGCTCTGGGGGAATCCTTCTGGCCTGCTGGTATATCCTGCCCTCAATTGTCTTAACACACTTATTAATGTATCTCCTATAAGGCTATCTATTTCATCCAGCATAAGCACAACAGGTTGTTCTGTTCTCATACTCAATACGCTGAGTAATTCCCTTAGACCATCATCCTCTCCTCTTTCCTTCAAAATCTTATTCCAATCCTTTAAACTCTTCTCATCTTTCCAGAAAAATCTTACCATTGCTTCTGTTGCACTCATTATTGCCCTGATTCCTCTATACACATCCTCTCTTGCACCCTGCGCGCTTTCCACATTTACATATAATGCCTTATATTCATCTCTCTCATTTAAATACTCCTGAAGCGCCAGAAGACAGCTTGTCTTACCTGTCTGTCTGGGAGCATGAAGCACAAAGTATTTTTTTTGTTCTATTAAAAACAATATCTCTTCCAGATCAAACCTCTCAAGGGGTGGAAGACAATAGTGCTCATCGCATCTAACTGGACCTGCTGTGTTGAAATATCTCATAAAAATTTTCCCCATATCATTAAAATTTCTATTGTTGATATATTTGAAGTATCTTGTAGTGAGCCACAAAAGTAAAGACAAATTTCTAAGGAGCCAAGATAGAGTTAGTAATCATTGAATCCTAACATCAGGCATAAAATTTAGTTCGCATGAGACCTTGATAATCTTTTTCTGACCTGGGAATGCTAGAGCTGACTTTGAGTTATACTGAAGAAAAAGAAATTTCTCTAATACCCAATTTTATCCACAATTATATGTAATGTAAAGAATTTGGGATAGATTTTAGATATAGAAAAAGGTGTATCCTCCTGTAGGATGGGTGTAGGGAAAAACTATAAAACCCAAACAAAAAGAAGGACACACCTTGCTAGAAGTAAAGTTAAATTTACCCCAGTTGAAAAATTATATCTAGTTCCAGAAAAAAATTTTGCTATGATTAAAAACCAGATTAAAACACCTATGGCTGATTTTTTAAATAATCTCATTGAATTAAAGATTACTCTTTTTCAGGGAGAAAAATTGCAGGAATGGCCAAGTTATATTAAATTGAAAATATTCTTAAACAAAATTAATCCCAAAAAAGGATTTACACAAATTATGTTACACACTCCACGTTACTCAATTTAGGTGTGTGTGAACAAAAAAATCCCCTTCACAAGATGGGAGAGGAGGTTCCCCTCAAATTCCCATCTCCTGAAGACATCTTATATCCTGACACAGGGGGAGTGGATCAAAATAATTGTCTATTTCTGGCTTATTTTAATTCTTCCTACTAGGCAAATAGTTTTTCATATCTGCTGACGACTATTGAGGGGTATATGAAATTGATGCCCGTCTTTCCAGACGGCGGGCCAAGAGGGAAAGTCTGGAAAGGAGTATCCTTTTTTTTCTTTTTTTCTTCTCCTTTTTATTATCATTTAAGACGCCTGAAGGCATTAACCTATTGCGGGTCTTTGCGATACATTCTTCCAGTTCTCTCCTCTGATTCTCATCCTTTTCCATCTGATAAAGTTCTTCATATATCTCCAGGGCCTCTTTATAGCTCCCCTGGGAAAACAGGATATCTGCCATGGTTTTTGTCTTAAAATCCACAGCAGGGACCTCTTTCCTTTCCTCTGAATCATGGTCCTGGTCAGGGGAGGGGGAGACATTTTCTATCTCTGAAAAATCGTTGTCTTCATCTCCCTTACCCTCTGGACCTCCTCCCTTTATACCACGAATTCCCTTATAGATAAGGGAGCCCAATGTATCTGCATCTCCCGAGGAAAATTTTAGACCCAATAGGCCCACCAGACCTGCGATCTCGCCCTCTCCGTTTTGGGCAAGCATATCCGCCCACCTATCCCAGAAGGAAGGATAATTCTTAAAGATCTTCTCTATACGTTTTATATGCTCAAACAACTCCAGTTCCACGCCTCCCTCCTCATGATTCAATAACTCAATAAGCAAGAGGCGGGCCTCTACATGGTCAGGGTGTTTTTCCAGACCAGAGCGCAGCACCTTAATACTTCGGGAAACCTCATCCCTCTCATAATATAGCCTGGCAAGGGGAAAAAAGAGCTTAGACGACGGATCTTCTTCCAAAACCTCCTCATAAAACCTTATTCTTTCCTCTATTGACATATCCCTCCCCTTACCTCCTCACCATATAAAAGATCTCATCCTTCCCAGCAAGATGCAACACCTCCCTCACTACCTTCTCCTGGAATACCCTATTATGTCTCATGGAGCGAATCTGTTCACTGAGCCCTATATTCTCCTTTTCCAACCTCTCTACCTCATGAGAAAGTCTCGCCTTAACTCCCTTCACTCGCCAGTAATTTATTATCCCCCCCCTTCCCACTACCAGCGTTACTGCCAGAAAGAGGTCCACAAAGAAAAATATAACTACCACTATCTTGAGCAACCTCATTTCCCCCTCCTGTAAACAACAGAGAGGCCTTTAAGTTTGCTCAGCCCCATCTCTATCTCAGAAAAAAATATATTCACCAGCACCTCTATCCTGGTAACATCTTCTTCTGAAAAATTTTCTTTCTCTACATCAAATCTCTCCCATATCCTCTCAAGGCTTTCAAAATCCTCTTCAAAGATCTCCTCTCCAATGGTAGTGGACAAAAAAGGACGTATCTCCCTCAGAGTATCCACACAATTTGCAAGACGGGCCTTTAACCTGCCCCTATTGTTTTTCATCTCCCTGCACATACCTCCAGGGGACAAGATATTCACGGTGTCTGGCAATAGATTCCTTTAATATTTCTCCTATCCTCTCTATATCATCCACAGAGATATAGGAATTTATTGCCATTATAAACTCCGTGGCCGGATCAAAGGTAGAGGTCCTCTCCCCCAACATAATCACATTTACTTCCCTCCTGTTTCTACCAGGCCACCTGCCCACCTCTGCAAGAAGTTCTCTTCCATCCTCAGAATCAGCCAAGAGGACCAGATCATATCTATTTAACATCAAACGTGCCAGGGCCTCTCCAGGGTCACCAGTCCTGCTTATCTCATATCCCTCGCCTTTAAGGACCTCCTCACACTTATCCCCAATCATCTCATCTTCCAAATAGAGAAACGCCACAATGGAGCCCGGTGGGAACATCTCTGGTTCCACCTGCTTTGGCACTATCCTGCGCTCCTTTTCCTCCTCCACAACCTCCCCTTTAGCAGCACCCCTTTCCACCACTATCTTGTTCCCACACGACGGACACTTAACTCCAAAGCGGGGCACATCTGGCACCTTCTCATCTGGAATAATAAACTTCTTTCCACAATTTTTACAAGATATCTGCATCCTTTATACTTCCCTATTGTTTTTTATTTCCTATGCGCTTTTCATATTCTAAATCAAGTTCCAATCCATCTATATCAGTTACCTTTTCTCCCCGTTCCGCCTTTATCCTATCTATCATTTGACCTAACCTGGCCTTGTCAGAGCCATTGAGCATGGCCACCTCTTCAGTTATCACATCATCCTCAAATAACTTTGCTATATACTGGTCAAAGGTAATCATTCCATAGGTGGAGCCCACCTCTATCACGTTGTAAAATGTCTTTTCTCCTTCCTCTCCATTTAATATAAGGTCCTTTATACGGATATTATTGGTCATTATCTCAAAGGCCGCCACCCTGCCACCACCTTTTTTAGGTAATAACCGTTGAGAAACAACATATTTTAAACTCTCTGCAAGCCGTCCCCTTATCAACCGCTCTTCTGCTAACTCAAACATCCCTATTATCCTATTTACTGTCTGACCTGCATCACTGGTATGCAATGTACCCAGGACAAGATGACCTGTCTCTGATGCCTCAAGGGCTATCTCTATGGTCTCTCTATCCCTTATTTCACCCACCAGTATTATCTTGGGGGCCTGTCTTAGGGCCGCCCTAAGGCCCGAGGCAAAGGTATCAAAATCAATCCCAAGCTCTCGTTGATTTACTGTTCCCTTTTTATGAGGATGAACAAACTCTATGGGGTCCTCCAGGGTAACAATGTGTTTTCTCTGAGTAGAATTTATATAATCAATCAAGGCCGCCAGAGACGTGGACTTTCCTGTGCCTGTGGCACCTGTCACCAGTATGAGCCCAAACTTCTCTTTTGCCATCTTATAAAATATCTCTGGAAGGTTTAATTGTTCAATGGTAGGAGGTTCCATGGATAGCTTTCTCATCACAATGGCAAGGGAGCCCTTCTGGTTAAACACATTAACCCTGAATCTGGAACGGCCCCGAAGCTCATAGGAAAGGTCACAGGAGCCTGTATTTACAAGATCAGAATAGAGTTTCAGGTTTCTGCTCAACAAACATTCCACCATAGAATCCACATGCCAGGGCAAAAGCCTCCCAGGGTCAGGTTCCACAGGGATATCTCTGAGCTCTCCATCCACCTCTGCCTGAATCCTCTTTCCCACTGTAAATATAATATCTGAGGTCTTGGGGGCATAATCTAATATCTGAGAAATCATATGATCAAACTGGGATCTAAGCATGGGTAATTCTCCTTAAGAGTCATTATACCTCAGTAAAATCCTGGGGAGGTTCCTTTAAGAAATCCCTAAATTTTGCCTTATTCACTGCCTTATTATAGGCCTGTTCTGCATCTATAATTCCCTGCTGTAATAGTTTCATAATGGCCTCATCCAGAGACTGCATGCCATATTTCTTCCCTGTCTCAATCATAGAATTTATCTGGAATATCTTGTTTTCTCTAATAAGATTCCTTACCGCAGGAGTGGCAATGAGGATCTCCAGGGCGGCCACCCTCCCCTTTCTATCAATGCGTTTAAAGAGATTCTGGGCAACTATGGCCCTTAAGGAATCCGCTAAGGCAGAGCGGATCTGACCCTGACTCTCTGATGGAAACACCTCTATTATCCTGTCTATGGTCTTTGATGCAGAGATGGTATGAAGGGTACCAAAAACCAAATGACCAGTCTCTGCCGCCTCTAAGGCCAACTCTATGGTCTCCAGGTCCCTCATCTCCCCCACCAATATAATATCAGGGTCTTCACGGAGGGCCCCCCGTAGGGCGGCCTTAAAACTCTTGGTATCCCTTCCCACTTCTCTCTGGTTTATGAGACAATTTATGGGCTCATGTACAAATTCTATGGGGTCCTCAATGGTAAGGATGTGATCTTTTCTATTCCTGTTAGCGTAATCAATAATTGCCGCCAGGGTAGTAGACTTACCACTACCTGTGGGACCAGTAACCAGGACCAGTCCTTTTGGAAGCATGGCAAGATTTTTCAAGATAGGGGGAAGACCAAGCTCCTCTATGGTCAATATCTTTTGAGGTATCTCCCTAAAAACTGCGGCTATTCCCCGTCGTTGGAGAAAGTAATTGGCCCTATATCGGGCAAGATTTGGTACCTCATAGGCAAAATCTATATCTCCAGTCTCCTCAAACTCCTTTATCTTGCTCTCCGGGGTTATCTCATAGAGCATCTTTTTGAGTTCATCATGTTCCAGGACCTTAAATTTTACCCTCTGCATGTCTCCATGGAGACGTATAATGGGCTGAGAGCCTGAAGAAAGATGAAGGTCAGATGCACCTAACTCGTGCATCATCTTAAAAAAGGCATCTATTTGTGCCATATTCTTCCCCCTTTATGTTAAAAAAAGATATATCACAGGACTCACGTGGCTTCCTTTAAAAATTTGTAGATATAGTTTATACCAGAAAATAGAGTAAGCACAAGGGCAATATATATAAGGACAATCCCCCAGGGACGGGGATCAAAACGTCCCCATTTAAAATGGAGTATCAGGGGACAGATGGCAATTACCTGAAATATGGTCTTGAGTTTGCCATATCTATCAGCGGCAATCACTACCCCTTTCTCTGCTGCAATCCCCCTAAGCCCTGTAACTGATATCTCCCTTCCTATAATCAATATGCTCACCCAGGCAGGTAGCCATTTAAGATAGGTAAGCATAATAAGGGCAGAGACCACCAGGAGTTTATCTGCCAGTGGATCTAAAAACTTTCCCAGATTACTTACCATATTATATCTACGGGCCAAAAATCCATCCAAAAAGTCCGTAAATGAGGCAAATATAAATAGGATCATCGCAAACAGACAGGTAATCTTTCCAGGAAAATACAGCAATAATACCATAAAGGGAATGGTAAATATCCTGAGCAAAGTTATCTGATTGGCCCTATTGACCATGAAAAATCCTCCACTAGAGTCAAACACAAAACCACTTTTCCCATGTTAGAGACTTATCGCAATCCAGACCATCTTTAATAGAACAAGGTGTATGCCCAATAAATAGTCCTATTTTTCCACCATGAGATTGTGTCTTATTTCTCTATATCTCTTCAGGACCTTTTTCACATACATCTTTGTCTCCCTATAGGGGGGTATCCCTCCATATTTATCTACTGCCCCAGGTCCTGCGTTATAGGCTGCAATGGCAAGTTTGATATTTCTATATCGGTGAATAAGTCTAGAGAGATACCTTATACCAGCCTCAATATTTTCCTCAGGGTCATAAGGAGAATAGAGATTTAACTCCATCTGGGTGGATGGCATTATCTGCATGAGACCCTGGGCACCAGCAGAAGAGGTGGCCGTGGGATCATAACCTGATTCCACCTCTAACACCGCAAGGGCAAGGGCGTAATCCACTCTATACTTATGGGAATATCTCCTTACCAGGGACCTTATCTTTGCCTTATCACCAAAGGAATAATAGGGAAAGAAGAGCTTATACCTGGGAGAATCAGGAAGGTCTGTAAAATGATAAACCCCCTGTTTGTCCTTATAAAAATATATATCTCCCCCCCATGCAACCCCTGCATAGCTCAGGAGACATAACCAACACATTAAATAGCCTGCCACAAACCTCTTCCCCATCCCCCTCCTAATTAATTCCTCTTTGAGTTCCCCTATCCCATCCATATTCTCCAATTAACTCCACAAATTGTACTGGCCCTAAATCCCGCTTAAAAAATCTGCCTTCCCTCTTTATTATCTTAATAAGTCGCTGCCTTCTCTTTTTTTCTCCCACAGGCACCACCATAATCCCTTGCTCCCCCAATTGTCCCAAAAGAGGAAAGGGGACCTTTGGTCCCCCTGCTGTAACAATAATCCTATCATAGGGAGCATGTTCCTCCCATCCCCAGGTACCATCACTTAATTTCAACTTTACATTGAAATACCTGAGTCTAACTAAACGATTGAGGGCCTCCACATAAAGGGGCCTTAATCTCTCCACTGAATATACCTCTGCACCCATCTCTGCCAGCACTGCGGCCTGATATCCAGAACCTGTTCCCACTTCCAAGACCTTCATACCTGGTTCCACCTCCAAGGCCTCACTCATCCTGGCCACCATGGAAGGCTGAGAAATGGTCTGACCATATCCAATTGGAAGGGAACAATCATTATATGCCCTTGCCTGAAGGGCCTCTTCCACAAATTCATGTCTCTTTACCTTTAAAAGGGCATCTAGGACCCTTGTGTCCGTGATTCCATTCTTTCTGGATATCTCCTCCACCATCTTCTGGCGTAATATCCTGAGATCAACCGCCATATCCACTCCACACCAAAATCCTTTACCAGACCTTTTCCCGCTGTCTTTTAAGGGCCTCCTCCTGCTCGTCAAAAGAGGTAAATCCAGCCTGATGCAGGGCATCTTCAACTGTCTTTTCCCAGTCCCAGTTGGCATATATCACAGGTTTATGGAGCTTTTCTCTAAACTTCTCCAGTTCCTGTCTATAAAACTTCTCATTGGGGGTCTGGAGATTATGCTGAAGCTGTTGATGAAGCCTTTTTATCTCCCCCTCATACCATTCCATGATCTCCTCAGCAGAGGTATTCTGTTTAATAATATGACCATAGCCCTCTTCCTTCAATATCCTACACAAGCGCTCAAAATGTTGCTCCTTTAACCATCGTCCAAGCTCCCTGGCAGGTATCTCTTCCTTCTCAAGCTCATATACATCATACTTTGTCTGGGCATAGGTATCAGGCACTACTGAGGCAGATACAATCCCTGCTATACAAACCAATCCCCTTATTATCTTACTGTTGGATACACCCTGACCACAGAATCCAACCTTTTTACCGTATCTTTGACCAGTAAAAATGGTGGTCAAGATGGCCCATACAACCGCGGGGTCCTCCTCATCATACACCTTTCTTAGCCTTGGATTGTCCCTATCAGTACCCAATACCAACTGTGTCATATCATTTGAACCAATGGAAAATCCATCAAATTCCCGAATAAATTCCTTTGCCAAAATGGCATTGCTCGGTATCTCAGACATCTGGATAATCTTGAGGCCGTCCTCTCCACTCCTCAGATTATGGACCTCCTCCAGATACCTCTTCATTGACCTGGCCTCCTCCAGGGTCCTCACAAAGGGAAGCATTAGAGAAAGATTCTTTCCTCCATAGGCACCCCTGGCGAGTTTAAAGGCCTCAATTTCCCAGTCGTGAAGATTCCTGGAAACTCCCCTATATCCCAGCATGGGATTGTCCTCCACGGCCTCAAATAGCATACCCCCCATTAAATTACGATATTCATTGGTCTTAAAATCAGTGGTACGATAAATTATCTCCTTTCCATAAAAGGCCATAGCAAAAAGGGCCAAACCCTGGGCAAGGGATTGCACATAGAGTTCCTTACCAGTGCGATAACCACGAGAGCGAATATGCTCCCCTATCTTTCTTGTCAAATGTCTCACTTCCTCCATCTTTCTCGCAAGACCCACCTTCTGGGCCACATCTTCCCTGAGCCTCTTTATCCTCTCCAATACCTGGAGGACCTCAGGGTCATCTTTTACCCGATTATAATGATTCTCTATCTTAAAATTTATCTCCTCCCTCTCCTGCACCTCTTCGGGAGAATCTCCCAATTGAAGGAGCCTGTCATAATATCCCATCACATAGGCTATATGTTCCTTTAAGTCTGTGGAGGTCTTGAGCTCATTTAGATAATGCGTGGCATTCTCCAGACACATATCCAGGCTCCTATCACACTCCCTTATCCTCCGTTGAACCGCGAGTTCCTCCTCTCTGCCCACAGTTACCTTTCCACTCAACTCCTCTATCTCATCTGTTAATCCACTTATAATACCCACATATTTTCGCAGATTGAGATCAAAGGTAAGGATACCAAGGTCCAGTTGCTCCTTGATTATCTTTGTGAGCTCATTATCCAGGTCTCTGAGTTTTTCCTCCACATATCCCTGCAGGGTACCATTATCATAGGCCTCCAGTGCAAGGGGATGCACCCCTATATTGCCCAGCATAAACTCTGCCCTCAAAAGACCCACCTCAAAGTCAGGACAATACCTGAGCCTGGAGAGAAACATGGCCTGTCCCACATCTGCCAGGATAAGGCCTATCTTTGTCTTTGTATTTGGTAATTTTGATACATCTATCTCTCCACCCACCTCAATGAGGGGAAGCAACCCCCTATATACCTTTCCCCTGGAGCCATCCACTGTAACTTCCTGACCATCCAACGCCCTGAGGGACTCCACCTTATTTATGCCTATCACAGAGGGTATTCCCAGCTCTCTGGAGGTAATAGCCGCATGACTGGTATCTCCCCCTGCACTCGCCAGGATCGCAGAGGCTATCCTCATCCCTGGAACCATATCTGGATCTGTCCTTTCTGCGGCCAGGATATCCCCCTTACTGATCTTGTTGAGTTCCAGGGCAGAGCGCAAAAAACGTACCTTTCCGCTTCCTGCCCCGCGGGAAGCACCATTTCCTGTAAGAAGTACCTCTGCTCTATCCAGGGCCTTTGGATCCACCTCCATACGTTTCATATAGATGGTATAGGGATGCTTTTCAAATTCAATATTCCATCTGGTCTCTGGCCGGGCCTGGACAAACCACAGCCTCTCCCACTCATCTATACAAAACTCCGTGTCCATTATTATACCGCCATAGGCCTCACTTATCTTTCTAACACCCCGCGCCACCTCTTCTGCCTGGGCCAGAGAAAGGGACCACCTATACATCTCCTCTTCTGGAACACTCACCACAGTAGTACCACTGCCATCGTCCTTATATATTATCTTCTTGTCCTTTTTTCCCATCTGGCGGATGACCACCTCCTGACCATCGTCCCTCTGAAACACATAAAACTTATCTGGGGTAACCATACCAGAGACCACTGCCTCACCTAACCCATAGCTGGCATCAATGGAGACCAGGTCATTCCTGTCTGTACCCCTGCATCCCGTAGCTGTGTCAGCAGAAAACGCTGTTCCAGAGACCACAGGATTTATCATACGCATGATACACACAGACAGGGAAGTATTCTCTATGGCCCACTCCTTTTTGGCATTCTCTGCTATGGTATCATCTCCTGTCTTCTCTGCAAGGGCCACTGCATCCAAAATAGCCTCCCTCCTATAGGTCATGGAGCGAAGATTATAGGCTGAGGCACAATCCCACTGATAGGCAGTGACACACTCGTCTTCAGAGGCAATATTGAGGTAGGTATCCTGAAGTCCAGCAAATGCCTTTTTGGCACTATCCTCTCCTGCTGCAGATGACCTTACAGCAACGCGCACATTATCCTCTCCCACCTCCTTGCATATCTCCCTGTATGCATTCCTTACTGCATCCTTTACCTCATTGGGTAAGTCCACAGAGAGAATAGCCACCTGCACCAGAACAGAACGTTTTCTAAGCTGATCAATACCCTCTGGGGAGGTGGCAAAACCTTCCACCACATTATTTATAAACTTCCTGAGTTTTATGAGCCTGGAACCACTCGCATCCTGAAGTTTCTTCACCTTCTTGGCCACAGACCTTACAAACTTCCTCAAGAACTCTGGGTCGCTATTTACCTCTACACTATTCCAGTCCACCCCCTCATATTCCTTCTCCACCACATCCCTTATCAAGGTGGCATTTACATAGGTCTCATCTAAAAGTTTATGAAAGGCCAGAGAAGAAATAGCCCTGAACTGAGGGGTCCTTATTCCATCTAATTGACTGATTATGGCAGTATTGTAGTTCTTCCCCCCAACCAGATATTCTCCTTCCTTGGCCAGGGTCACTATCTCACTCCCACTTAAGACCAGCTTCTTTTTAAGGTCTTCCCTGGCGGCCACTATCTTGGTCTCTTCCCTCTCCTTAACCTTCACTTTTATATCCCTCTTGGGAGAGCCCTTTTGCTCTGTCATTGTCTCCTCCTTTTTTAATAACGCACCTAATTACTAGCTATGCCTCTGAAATTAAATATGTGAGACAATCAAATCCCCCATCTGGGAGCAGGAGACCATCTTATCCCCTTCTCTCCAGATGTCACGGGTGCGATATCCTTCCTCCAGGACCTTGGATACAGCCCTTTCTATGGCCTCGGCCTCCTCAGACAAAGAAAAGGTATATTTAAACATCATTGCCACAGATAAGATAGTGGCAATGGGATTTGCAATATCTTTCCCCGCAATATCCGGGGCAGAGCCATGGATGGGTTCATATAGACCAGGACCATCTCCTCCCAGCGAGGCAGAAGAAAGCATCCCTATTGAGCCGGTAATAGTAGCCGCCTCATCAGATAGAATATCCCCAAAGAGATTAGAGGTGACAATCACATCAAACTGGGAAGGGTCCAGGATGAGTTGCATGGCGGCATTATCCACGTACAGATGAGAAAGCTCCACATCTGGATAGTTTCTGGACTCCTCTTCAACCACCTCACGCCATAACCTGGATACATCCAGGACATTGGCCTTATCCACTGAACAGAGTCTATTTTTGCGCTCCCTGGCTATCTCAAAGGCAAGTCTCACTATCCTCCTTATCTCAGATTCTCCATAACACATGGTATTTATTGCAAATCTCTCTCCCTGCCTTATCTCTATACCCTTTGGTTCCCCAAAATATATACCCCCTGTAAGCTCCCTGATTACCAGAAGGTCAATTCCCCTCTCCACAATATCTCCCCTCAAACAGGAGGCCTCCTTTAGCTCTTTAAAGACCCTTGCAGGTCTGAGATTGGCAAATACACCCAGGGCCTTCCTTATCCCCAACAATCCCTGCTCTGGCCTCATCTCATGAGAAACATTATCCCACTTTGGACCCCCTACTGCCCCCAGGAGCACAGCATCACAGGATAGACATCTCTCCACTGTCTCTGGAGGAAGAGGATGCCCCCTCTCCTCTATAGCGGCCCCCCCAATAAGACCCTGTACTCGCTCTATCCTATGAGAAAACCTCTCCTCTATCCTGGATAAGACCTTTTCTGCCTCCCTAATTATCTCAGGTCCAATTCCATCCCCAGGTAAAACACATATCTTAAACTCCACGCTTATCTCTCCCTCAGCTGTTTTTTCACATAATTCACCAGTCCACCCATATTTAAAAGCTCTAACATAAAAGCAGGCACCTGTGGAAAGCCAAATTCTTCCCCTTTTGTCTTATTTATTATCCTTCCACCCTCCAAATCCACCTCCAGGACATCTCCCTCTCCTATCTGGTCCACACCCTTGCCCAACTCCACAAGAGGCAGCCCCATATTAAAGGCGTTTCTGTAAAATATCCTGGCAAAACTATGGGCTATTACCAGAGAGATACCAGCACCTATAAGGGCAAGAGGGGCATGTTCCCTGGAAGAACCACACCCAAAATTAGGACCTGCAACCAGTATATCCCCTGGAGAGATGCGCTTAACCCAACCAGGCTCCAGGCCTTCCATACAGTGTCTACCCAGTTCAGATGCATCTGTGGTAACCAAAAATCTCGCAGGGATAATGGCATCTGTATCAATATGTGCCCCTACGCGGTGGACCCGTCCCTTTATCTTCATATAAACTCTCCCTTGAGTCTTGACTATAAACCTAGAATTACAAAAATAATCCCCTTATGTCCAGAATATTTAGAGCCTTGCAGGATGAATAATCTCTCCTGCCACTGCGCTAGCAGCAGCCACAGAAGGGTTGGCAAGATAGACCTCGCTCTCCAGATGTCCCATCCGTCCCTTAAAGTTCCTATTGGTGGTGGCCACACACCTTTCTCCCTCAGCCAGGATTCCCATGTGGCCCCCAAGACAGGGACCGCAGGTGGGGGGACCTATAACGGCACCTGCATCTAAAAATATCTCCAACAGACCTTCTTTAAGGGCCTGTCTCCATATGCCAGGTGTTGCAGGAAGTACAATCAGTCTTACCCCCTTTTTTACCTTTCTACCCTTTAAGACCCTTGCCGCTTCCCTGAGGTCGCTTATCCTTCCATTGGTGCAGGAACCAATAACTACCTGATCTATCTTTATATCCTTTACCTCATCCACATCCCTTACATTTTCAGGAAGATGAGGAAGGGCCACCTGAGGGGACAGCTCATCTAGATTAATGGATATCACCTTTTCATATTCTGCATCCTCATCAGGGAAAAGCATCTCGTCTCCTTCTCTACCAGCACCTTTACAGTATTCCAGGGTCCTTTTATCCACAGGGAAGAGTCCCACCTTACCTCCTGCCTCTATTGCCATATTGGCAACAGTCATCCTGGACTCCACTCCCAGAGTTTCCACCCCTGGCCCAAAAAATTCCAGGGCCCTATAAAGGGCCCCATCCACTCCTATCTTCCCAATGAGAAAGAGGATCACATCCTTGCCCTGTACAAATTCTCCGCAACTCCCCTCAAGATATACGCCGATGGAAGAAGGGACCTTAAACCAGGTCTCTCCCAACACCATTGCAGCAGCGATATCTGTACTTCCAAGTCCTGTGGCAAAGGCCCCTATCCCCCCATAAGTGCAGGTATGGCTATCTGCTCCTACCACCACTTCCCAGGGACCAACAAGACCTGTCTCTGGTAAAAGGGCGTGCTCCACCCCACAGTTGCCCCCTTCAAAATAGTGAATTATCTCCATCTCCCTGGCAAACTCCCTTACAAACTTTACCTGTTGGGCAGAATCTATATCCTTATTGGGAGTAAAATGGTCACATACCAGTATAACCCTTTCCCTATCAAAGACCCTTTCCGCCCCCATCTCCCTAAAAGACTTGATGGCCAGGGGCGCAGTTATGTCGTTGGCAAGGACCTTTGAGACCTTACACCTTATTATCTGTCCCCTTTCCTTTATCTCCTCCTGGGTATATCTCTGCAAAATCTTTTCAACTAGACCTTTGCCCATACCTTTTCCTCCTGTTTTTTGGCAAGACGGTTCAGGGCATTTATATATGCCTTGGCACTTGCCACAATAATATCTGGATCAGCCCCCCTGCCAATGGCAGTCTTATTCCCCTCTTCTATCTTTACTGTGACCTCTCCCTGGGCATCTGTTCCACCTGTAATTGCATTTATGGAAAACTTCAGCAATCTGGGATGCCTTCCCACCAGCTTGCTAATAGCATTAAAAACAGCATCCACTGGCCCCACCCCAAATTCAGAGATCTGTTCCTCATGACCATCCACCTCCATCTTTAGGGTGGCAGTGGGCATGGCCATATTCCCTGAAACAGAACACAGATATTTGAGCTTATATTTGTCAGGTATGCGATAGACCTCTTCCAAGACCAAGGCCTCAAGGTCTTCCAAGAATATCTGTTTTTTCTTGTCCGCCAATTTCTTTACTGCTTCAAACACGAGATTTATCTGCTCAGGGGAAAGGCGATATCCCAAACTCTCAAGCTGCTGCTTACAGGCATGTCTTCCCGAATGTTTTCCCATAACCAGTTCTGAAGGAGGCCGTCCAATGGACTCTGGCGTCATTATCTCATAGGTGAGCCGATTCTGAATTACTCCATGTTGATGGATCCCTGCCTCATGGGAAAAGGCATTTCCTCCAATTATTGCCTTGTATGCAGGGATAGGCATCCCTATAATCATGGAGAGGAGTCTACATGCAGGATAGATCAGTTCTCTCTTTATCCCAGTGGTAAGACCATAGTAGGACTCGCGCACATGTAAGGCCATAACCACTTCCTCCAGAGCCGCATTGCCAGCCCTCTCTCCTATTCCACAGAGGGTCACCTCCACCTGACGGGCCCCTGCCCTCAGTGCCGCCAGGGTATTGGCAGTAGCCAGTCCCAGGTCATTATGACAGTGAACACTCAAGACCGCTCTCTCTATATTCTTCACCTTTGACCTTAGATACCTTATGAGGTCTCCAAATTCTTCAGGTTGAGCATATCCCACCGTATCTGGGATATTTATAGTGCTGGCCCCCGCCTCAATGGCGGTCTCCACCACCTCAACCAGGAAATCCCAGTCTGAGCGGGAGGCATCCTCTGCTGAAAACTCCACATTGGGGGTATATCCACAGGCCCGGGAGACGGCCTTCTTCACAGCGGATATTACCTCCTCCCTACTCATCCCCAATTTATGTCGCATGTGTATATCAGATGTAGCCAAAAAGGTATGTATCCTGGGATTCTTGGCCCCCTTAATGGCCTCCCATCCCCTATCAATATCAGCATCTGTGGCCCTGCAGAGGGCGGCAACCTGAGCATCCTCCACTACATTGGCAATCTCTCTCACCGCCTCAAAGTCTCCTTCACTGGCCGCGGGAAAACCTGCTTCAATAATATCCACTCCCAGGTTGTCCAGTTGTCTGGCAAGCCTTTTCTTCTCTTCTGTATTCATAGTGGCCCCTGGAGACTGTTCTCCATCTCTTAAGGTAGTATCAAAGATATATATCCTTTCTCCCATTGCTATTTCCTCCTTAATCTTGATTTAAAGGAGAGGTGATACTCCCCTCCTCTCTTTTACTGACCTTAACAACAACTAAACAGGAAAAAAATGATTCTCTCACTTATGAGGACTTGCGGCGGGCAAGCCCCCTAAGCAGAGGACGGGAGTGGTGCAGGGGAAGATACAAATAAGAATATATGGGTCCAGAGAGAACATAACAGAAAAAAAACAAAAAAGGGATGAGTGTTGGGGCAGAACCAACCAACACAAATAGCAACACCACTGCCACTGAAGAAGTAAATGGTCTGGCCCTGAAGACCCCCATATCCTTAAAGGAATAATACTTTACCCGGCTCACCATCAGGAGGGCGAGAGCAAATACAGAGGCAAGACAAAAGGCCGCTATTATCTTATGACCCACCACCTCATCCACACCAAGTCCCCTACAAAAAATGATAAAGGTGGCCAGGAAACAGGCCGCCGCAGGGATAGGAAGTCCCATAAAAAAATGGGGGTCATATACATCTTTTCGCATGGCCATTAAATTAAATCTGGCAAGTCTCAAGGCCCCGCACGCCAGAAACAGAAAACATATAGCTATCCCCAATCTTCCAAAGATGTGAAGTTGCCACAAGTAGAGAGTAAGAGCAGGAGTGGCTCCAAAGGCAATTAGGTCTGCCAAGGAATCCATCTGGATCCCAAAGTCAGAGCTGGCCTTTGTAAGCCTCGCCACCTTACCATCCAGCCCATCAAACACACAACTAACCAGGATGGCCAGGGCCGCTAGATAAAACTTCCCTCCAATTGCCCACAACATCCCCAGAAAGCCTGAGAACATGCTGGCAGTGGTGAGCAGATTGGGAATAATATAATAACCAATCGGGATACGTCTCTTCTCCCTCTTCACAGGATCTCACTCCTTCTGGCTTTTTCTTGCAATCACATCCAGTCCAGCAAGGACCTTCTCCCCCATCCTTATATCCACCTCATATCCTTCTGGCAGGTAAAGGTCAACCCGTGAGCCAAATTTTATAAGTCCAAGTCTCTCCCCCTGAAGGAGCCTCTCTCCTTTCTCCACCCAGCAAACTATCCGTCTGGCAATAAGCCCTGCTATCTGCACCACTGTAAAGGCATTGCCCTCATCGTCCCTTAGGAGAATAAGATTTCTTTCATTATCCGCGGATGCCTTATCCAGAGAGGCATTCAAAAACCTTCCCTTTATATATCTTATCTCCACCACCTCTGAGGCAACAGGGGCCCGATTTACGTGCACATTGAATACATTCATAAAGACAGATATCCTCTGCCGCTTCTCCCCAGTAAAGGGGTCCACAGCAGGACCTATCTTTACCACCCTTCCATCTGCCGGGGAAAGGACCACTCCCTTTTCCTGGGGAGCAATCCGCTGGGGGTCTCTAAAAAAATTCATTACAAAAAAGGTGAGGATTACAAAAAATACCGCGGCCATTCCCCACGAGAGCAGGGCAAACACCACCGAACATAGGGCACAAAAAGCTACATAGGGGATACCCTCGGCACATATACCATAGATAGATGTATTTCTTTCCTTCATCAGCTCCTTCCAAAACCTGGGATATATAGTTTTCTCTCTAACCAATTCAAAAAGATTGTGGCCATAGACACCAATACGAGATAGTAAAAGCCTACCACCAAAAATACCTCTGTAAACCTAAAGGTCCTGGTGGCGATTATCTTTCCCTGTCCCGTAAGCTCAATACAGGTGATTATATATGCCAGAGAAGAATATTTTATAAGATAAATTATCTCGTTCCCACATCCAGGCAAGGCCCGTCTTATTGCCTGGGGCACAATAATATGAAGAAGGGTACCCCAAGAAGAAAAACCCAGAGACTGGGCCGCAAGTACCTGCCCTCTCTTGATAGATAAAATGGCCCCCCGTATATATTCTGAGTGATAGGCTCCACTACAGAGGATAAATCCGATAACAGCGGCAAGATATGGACTCAGGTAAATACCCAGGTTAGGCAATCCAAAATACAGGATAAACAGCTGGACCACAAGAGGAGTTCCCCGAAAGATAGTGGCATACGCAGTGGCAAATCTGGACCAGAACCTACCCCCAAAGGCCCTCATCACCCCGATTATTATCCCAACCACAAGTCCCAGTGTGGCAGAAGGGAAGATAAGGGAGAGGGTCACCATCAATCCCCTATTGAGCGCGGGGATTACCTGCTGGGTATAAAAGGAGAGGTCAAGCAACATCTTCTCCATAAAAGTCGTTTAACTTTGAACAAAAATCCCAGGTCCTGCTATGCCTGTCCTTACAATTTAATAGATAATCTGGGGGACCCTGTTCTATTATCCTTCCACCCTCTATAAATAATATCTCCCGCGCCAGATTCTTCACAAATCCCATCTGATGAGTAGCCATGAGCATGGTCATCCCAGACTCACTAAGGTCCTTAATAACCGCCAGCACCTCGCTTATAAGCTCAGGGTCAAGGGCAGAGGTAGGCTCATCTAACAGAAGCACCGCGGGGTCCATTGCCAGGGCCCTTGCAATGGATACCCTTTGTTTTTGTCCTCCAGAGAGTTCCGCTGGATAATGGTTTAATTTGTCTCCCAGCCCCACCCGCTCCAGCTCCATCCTCGCCCTTTCATAGGCCTCTCTCTTGGACATCTTCTTGACCTTTCTGAGGGCAATGCTCACATTGTCCAGGGCGGTGAGATGATCAAAGAGGTTAAAATCCTGAAATATCATGCCTATCTCCTGTCTAAAAGACAGTACTTCCTTTTTTCTATTAAAAGAGACCTCTCTGCCCCTCAAAAATATCCTCCCCTTGTCTGGCCTTATAAGAAGATTTATACACTGGAGTAAGGTGGACTTTCCCCCTCCTGAAGGACCAATGAGGACCTTGAGGTCCCCCTCCTCCAAGATCAATGACACATCTCTGAGGATTTCCTTTCCCCCCAGAGTCTTACATATTCCCTCTATAGCTAGAAGTGGCACCTTGTTCGTTTCCATAACCCTCCTACGATGTATAACCGGGTATCTTTAGACGGTTCTCCAATCTCTTTAATAGATGGACCCCTACCCACGTAAGCACAAAATAAATGGCACCCGCAGTTAAATACATTGCCAATTGTTCATAGGTCCTGGAAGCCACAAAATGGGTTCGAGACATTATCTCAGAGGTCCCTAGAACAAATGCAATTGCAGAATCCTTTAGCACTATAGAATATTCATTTGACCATCCTGGCAGGGCTATCCGTAAGGTCTGAGGCAAGATAATGTAGAATATGGCCTGGAGATCTGTCATCCCAAGCGCCCTGGCTGCCTTTAATTGTCCTGAGGGAATAGAGAGAATACTGCCCCGAAATATCTGGGATTGATAGGCCCCTCCCCTCATACCCAACACAAGAACTGCGGCCCAGAATGCTGTGATATTCCAGTCTATTAAGGTAAACAGGCCAAAGTAGAACAGGAAAAGCAATACCAGCACAGGGATGCCCCGAAAAAACCACACATAAAAGGCCGCTATCTTTCTCAAGACAATATTGCCGTATACCTGAACAAAGGCAAGGGGAAGCCCTATAAAAAAACCCAGGGCCATGGCACCCACCACTATGCCTACGGTAACCACGGCCCCTCCCAGAAGATATGGGAGACTGGTAATCACCACCTGCAGGGGATGACTCATAACACCTTAATGTCCCGGATGATATTTGTCTATAAGATGTTGCCAGTAAGGATCCTTCATAAGGAGTCTAAGACCTGTATTCAGGGTCTCAAGGAGTTTTTTGTCCTGTTTTCTCACTGCATATCCAAACTTCTCAGGGGGCATCCCAAAGGTACCAAGTATCTTTACTGGCTTTTTCCTCACGGCATCAGCCGCAGGGGCATCATCCATTGCTGCTGCATCTATCCTCCCATTTACCAGGTCCACTATGGCCAGGGGAGCAGAGTCATAATATCTGAGAGTAAAATTCCAGCCTCTCTTTTTCTTCTGCTTTTTGAGCCATTCTGCCTCAGAAGTCCCCCTTTGCACCCCCAGGAGCTTATGTCCTGTTAATACATCCTGCACAGTGAGATGAGAATCCTTCCTCACCACAAAGACCTGCTCAATCTTCCAGTAGGGGATGGTGAAATTCACCACCTTTTCTCTCTCCGGGGTAATGCTCATCCCCGATGCAATAATATCTATCTTTTTTGCCAACAGATTGGGAATAATCCCATCCCAGTCCATGGGCTTATGTATTACCTTAAACCCCATCTTATGGGCTATCCAGTTGAGGGCCTCCACATCAAAGCCTGCGGGATGACCACTTTTATCAACATAGGAAAAAGGAGGGAAATTGGCATCAATCCCGTTAATATAGACCTTCTTCTTGGCCATGGCCCCAGGGGAGAAACAAAAAAGAAGGGAAATCGCCATCAGGAAAACCATCCATTTCTTCATAATATACTCCTTATTATTAAATTAAAGAGTTAAAAGATGCTGGGGAAGTAAACTATCACCGGTGAGAGATTCCTATCAAATAATCCCCTGCCCTTCAAGAGAAAGATGTACGCTTGAGCCTGGCCCATTTATCCCTCAAGGGTACTATTAGATTAAACACTGGGGCATTAGCTCTGGAATCCGGATCCACACAAAAATAGCCCTTCCTCTCAAACTGGAATCGCTCCCCTACACTTGCATCCTTAAGAGAAGGTTCCACCTTGCATCCCCTAAGTATATCAAGGGAGTGGGGGTTTAAAAATTCCTTAAAGTCTCTCCCATTCTTCTCTTCCGCAGTTGGTTCAGGTACCTGAAAGAGTCTGTCATAAAGCCTCACTTCCACATCAACCGCATGGGGTGCAGAGACCCAATGGAGAGTGGCCTTCACCTTTCTTCCATCAGGGGCATTGCCCCCTCTGGTGGCAGGATCATATATGCAATGCAATTCCTTTATCTTTCCAGTATTCCCATCCCTTATCACATCCACACATTTTATAAAATAGGCATACCTCAACCTCACCTCCCTACCAGGAGAGAGTCTGAAAAACTTCCTGGGAGGATTTTCCATAAAATCTTCTTCCTCAATATAGAGCTCCCTGGAAAAAGGAATAAACCGTGTCCCCATAGATGGGTCCTCAGGATTATTGATGGCCTCAAGCATCTCTTCTTTCCCCTCAGGATAGTTTAATATTACCACCTTAAGTGGCCTTAACACCCCCATACGACGAGGGGCCCGCTGATTTAAATCCTCCCTAAGGGCATACTCTAATAGCCCAATATCCACCAGACTCTCACTCTTTCCCACCCCAATTAGTTCACAAAATCGTCTAATGGAGCGAGGAGTAAATCCCCTGCGTCTTAAACCTGCAATAGTGGGCATCCTGGGATCATCCCATCCAGAGACATATCCCCCTTCCACCAGTTGAATAAGTCTCCTTTTGCTGAGCACTGTATAGCTCAAGTTTAAACGGGCAAATTCTATCTGTCTGGGACGAGGCTCTTTCTCTATCAACAGGTTTACAAACCACTCATAGAGGGGACGGTGATCCTCAAATTCCTGGGAGCAAAGGGAATGGGTTATCCCTTCTATGGCATCACTTAGACAGTGGGCAAAATCATAGGTGGGATATATGCACCAACTATCGCCTGTTCGGTGATGGGATACCTTCATTATCCGATATATCACAGGATCCCTCATATTAATATTTGGTGAAGACATATCTATCTTTGCCCTGAGGACCCGCTCCCCTTCCTCAAAATCACCCCTCCTCATCCTCTCAAACAACTCCAGGTTCTCTTCCACGCTCCTATTCCTATAGGGACTCTCTTTCCCTGGCTCTCTCAGGGTCCCCCTATAGGCCCGTATCTCCTCAGGAGAGAGATCACACACATAGGCCTTTCCCATCTTTATAAGCCTTACTGCAAATTCGTAGAGCTTTTCAAAATAATCTGAGGCAAAATAAAGATGGGGGCCCCAATCATATCCAAGCCATTTTACGTCTTCCTGGATGGCCTGAACATATCTCTCATCCTCCTTCAGAGGATTTGTGTCATCAAATCTTAGGTGACACCTGCCGTTAAACTCCAGGGCCAATCCAAAATTTAGACAAATAGATTTTGCATGACCAATATGTAAAAAGCCATTTGGCTCCGGGGGAAACCTGGTCACTATCTCTTTTACTGTTCCCCTGGAGAGATCCTGTTCAATAATGGACTTTATAAAGTTAGGAGGGACCTCTATCACCTTATGTGCCATAAGAATCTCCTTGTACTTATCCTCAAAAAGGGATTCTCTAACCCCTGGAGGGAAAAACTTCAAGTTTCTTATTCACACCTCACCTCTCTCCCCTCTGAGACGGGCAAAAAGACCTCAAATACAGTATATTCCCCTTTCTTACTTCTAACACGTATCTCTCCTCCCATCTCAGTAACTATACCGTGGACCACTGAAAGGCCAAGCCCCGAGCCCTTTTGTTTGGTAGTAAAAAAGGGTTCAAATATCCTTTCAATGGTATCCTCATCCATCCCTATTCCAAAATCCTTTACTGTAAGTTTAAGACAATCCCTTTTTCCCCCGGGCACAGCAGAAGAGGAGGGACATCTGCACCTCTGAAGGGAGACCTCTATCCTGCCCCCTCCCTTCTCCTGGACAGCAAATATGGCATTATTTAACAGGTTCATACACAACTGGTGCATCTCTGAGGGATCAGCATAGATGAGGTCATTTTCTTTTATGATATCCTCTGCAATTACTATGGTATCAGGGAGCGTGGATCTCACAAACTTTATGCTCTCTTTAAGGATAATATGAAAGGGGAAATTATGTTTCTTTACCACTTCCCTCTGACGACTGAATATCAATAGGTGCTCCACCAGTTCCTTTCCCCTATCTGCCGCCTGGAGAATAAGCTCCACATATTTTTTTATATCCTCTCTGTCAGCCGCCTTTATGCCAATGAGTTCCGCATACCCCATAATAGCCGCAAGGATATTATTAAAATCATGGGCCACTCCCCCCGCAAATATACCCAGGGCCCTCAACTTCTGGGCCTGAAGTAGCCTTTTCTCCAGCCTGGCCTTATTCAGGGCAAGATACACAGTGGTCAAGAGTTGATCCTCAGAAAATGGTTTTACTATATACCCATAAGATTCAAGGGCCCTCTTTTTTATATACTCCTTTTCCCGTGGAGATGTCACATATACCACTGGTATCTTATACAGTTCAAAAAGCTCCTTAGCTACGGGTACATCTTCCAAGTCATCCACCAGGTCTATACCCATAAGCACAAGGTCGGGTTTTTCCTCCTTACAGAGTCCCACCAGGTCCTCTCCATGCTCACATGTACCCACCACCCTGAAGTTGCCCTTCTCTTCAAGGACCTGCCTGATCCTCTCCTTGATATCTTCTTCATCCTCGGCAATTATAATCTTGTATCTATCTGGCATAACAACCCTCCCCCACCATATGTGGTCTTGTGGTTAACTTTCTAATTGATTATCCATCCCTTGGAGGGAAAAGAGGTATCTTATCACCAAAGTGGCGTAAGAACCTGATGGCAGGAAAAATCTTATTCTATAACGTCTTCTCTCAAGTGCCCTTACCTCCATCTCTCCAGGAAAACATATAAACCTTCGCCTTGTTGACCTAAAAACTGCTCCTACCACCCTACACCTAAACTGCTTTATGCTCCCTATCCCCTCCTCCTGCAGGACCTTCAGATATACATCCCTTAATAATCCTCCCTCTCCTATCTCCGTCTTGGGCCCTGGCAGGGGGATATATAGCTCCCTTAGATGGGATAAGATATTATCGCAGGATTTACCAGTATAAAAGTACATCTCCCCCAGAGAATATTTCAGGCCCCATATTGGAATACCCAGAGAAGAGGT
Organism: uncultured Desulfohalobiaceae bacterium; assembly: GCA_964427155.1. GTDB lineage: Bacteria > Desulfobacterota > Desulfovibrionia > Desulfovibrionales > Desulfothermaceae > Desulfothermus. The sequence continues at coordinate 23,616 of CAYRSC010000003.1, forward strand.
ATATAGTGCCGCTACCTTATTCCAGATATAAGACTGGTAGGCATTACATAGCATAAAGAGATATTCCCTATCCACCATGGAAAGTGCCTTTTTAAGGGTGGTATTGGAGAGAGCACGAGAAGACAAGAACTCCACCAGTCTCTTCTCCCATCCAGAAGGGGCAAACTCCACACATGGTCCTAAATCTCCCCAATGGGTCTCCACACATCGCCTAAACTTACTTCCTCTTTCCCACTCATAATGGGAAGAGCTGCACAACAAGAGATAAAGGGCCCTGGAGTAGCGTTTTCTCACTATCTCCCTCACAGCAAATTCCCCATCCTTTACCGATGCAAATCTCTGTTCATCAAAGTAATTTACCATGCCCTTTTCCATAAGTATGTGGGCCCGTTCTTTGAGGACTGTCTCTGGATAGACTCTTGGAGTATGGACAATAATAGAAAAACGGTTTCCGAGCACATGGCGCCGGCTCATGGGAAAAGGGAGCCTTCCAAGGTGAGTAAGGGTATAATTCCTCCCCTTAATCTCCTTCTTTGGTCCCCCCTTAATAGAGATATATTGATAGGTCACAGCCCTTTTGTCCTTAAGACCTCCCCAGCCTATCTCCCTTATAGGACACCTTATCCTTCTGGCAATATCTCCCAGTACATCCCAGGTGGTAGCATTTCTTTTTTTCAATAGATAAAAGTCATATTCTCCCTCTACTGCTGGTTTGAGATCGCATACCTCTTCCACCACAAAGTCTTCAGGTGCCCTTTTCAGGGTAATGTTATTATATTTATAGGCCATTTATCCCGGCATATAGTAAGAAGGGGACAGGAAAGGGCACCTATATCGTGACCCCTTTTCCTATCCCCCTTAGCTTAGAGTATTTTCACACCCCTGACTTCACTTATCCTTTAGATGCGCAAACTCCCATTTCTTATCCATATAATAGAGGATAGGAACCGCCATCCTGGACAGCAATAAAGATGCCACCTCTCCAAACATAAGGGAGATAGCCAGCCCCTGAAATATGGGGTCTAACAGGATTACGGAAGCCGCTACAATAACTGCAGCTGCCGTGAGAAGCATGGGTCTAAACCTCACCGCACCTGCATCTATCACTGCCTTGTCCAAAGGATACCCCTCTCTCAATCGGATTTCAATAAAATCCACCAGGATTATAGAATTTCTGACCACAATACCTGCCCCTGCAATAAACCCTATCATAGAGGTGGCCGTAAAAAATGCGTGTAACAACCCATGGGCCGGCAATATGCCCACCAGGGAAAAGGGGATAGCCGCCATTATAACCAGGGGTGTGGTAAACGACCTGAACCATCCCACCACTAAAATAAAAATAAGTACCAACACCACTGCAAAGGAGATCCCTAAATCCCTGAACACCTCATAGGTCACCTGCCACTCCCCGTCCCATTTCAGCGAAAAGTGAGAAGTATCGTTGGGAAGATGGGTAAAGAGCTGTTTCACTCTATAACCCCCTGGTAACCTTATCTGATTTATCCTTTTATACATCTCCAAAATGGCATAAATGGGACTCTCCTTCACCCCTGCCACATCTCCAACCACATATACCACAGGACGTAGGTTTTTATGATATATACTCCTTTCCCTCTGGGTATGTCTTATCTTCACAAGCTCAGAAATTGGAACAAGCCGCCCATTTGCCCCCCTGAGCCTGATGGCAGAAAGCCTATCTATCTTTGACCTCTCTGGATAAGATACACGCTCAAATAGACATACATCCTCCAGTTCCCCAGGTACATGTAACAGACCAATCCTCTTTCCCTTAAGGGCTATTTCAAGGGCCTCATTCACCTCATAAGGACTAACTCCAGAAAGAGCGGCCTTTGTCTTATCCACTACCAGGTCATCCCTTGCCTCAAACTCCTCCATATACCAATCCACATCCACTACCCCTTTGGTGGTCTCAAATATCTTCATAACCTTTCTGGCTATCTCTATCTGTTTAGAATAATCAGGACCATATATCTCAGCTACAAGGGTGGAAAGCACAGGGGGACCTGGGGGGACTTCCACCACCTTTACCCTTGCATTATACTTATCTGCAATAGCCTTTAAATAGGGCCTTACCCTTTTTGCAATCTCATGGCTCTGGGCCTTTCTATGTCTTTTATCCACTAAATTCACCTGAATATCCGCCACATTTGGACCCTTTCTCAGATAATAATGTCTCACCAGCCCATTAAAGTTAAAGGGGGCGGCCACCCCAGAATAGATCTCATAATCCACCACCTCTGGTACGGTCTTTAAATACCTCCCCATTTCCATGGCAACCCGTGTGGTATCCTCCAGGGTGGCACTCTCTGGCATATCTAAAATCACCTGAAACTCACTTTTATTGTCAAAGGGCAACATCTTCACCTTTACATACCCAAAATAAATCAAGGAACACGAACCAATGAGAAGGACCACAATAGTTATCAAAAAGCCCCAACGATACAGGGGACGATGAATAAGCCTGTCCATTACCTTCCTGTATATCCTGATGGTCCAATCTTCCTTGACACTATGTTTCCCTGAGTCCTTCTCCTTCTTGAGAAGAAGGAAAGAGGCCCATGGAGTTACAATAAACGCCACCAGCATGGAAAATATCATGGCCGCCGTGGCTCCCACAGGGATGGGCCTCATATAGGGTCCCATAAGTCCCCTTACAAAGGCCATGGGCAATATGGCCGCAATCACTGTAAAGGTGGCCAGGATGGTGGGATTGCCCACCTCACTCACCGCCTTTACCGCTATCTCACGAAAACTCAGGTCCTTATTCTCCGGTAGATGATAATGTCTGGCAATATTTTCCACTACCACAATGGCATCGTCCACCAGTATCCCAATAGAAAAGATAAGGGCAAATAGTGTAATACGATTTAAGGTATATCCATGGAAATAAAAGGCGGCTATAGTGAGGGCCAGTGTCACAGGAATGGCAAAGGCCACTATCCCAGATTCCCTGAGCCCCAGGGCAAACCATATAAGAAGGGTCACTGAAACCACTGCTAGGAGCATGTGAAAGAGGAGCTCATTGGATTTCTCCTTTGCAGTCTCCCCATAATTTCTGGTGACAGTGACATGAACATCAGAGGGGATTACAGAGCCCTTTAAAGTCTTTACCCTGGAGAGGACCTCATGGACTACAGAAATGGCATTTGATCCCTTCCTCTTTGCGATGGTAAGGGTAACTGCAGGAAAGACCCCCTCTCGTGTATAGATATGAGAAATACCTTTTTCTTCCGCAGAGGGACCTGCCCCAAAAAACACATAGTTATTTGGCTCGGCAGGGCCATCCTCTATCCTGGCCACATCCTTCAAAAACACAGGATGTCCATTATAGACCCCCACCACCACATTTTCCACATCCCTCTTTGTCCTCAAAAAGGCGGAGGTATGAATCAATATCTCCCCTCGGGGAGATGCCATCTCACCAGTCTGGGATTCCACATTGGCGGCCTGTATCATCCTGGTAATCACAATGGGATCCAGTCCATATCCCGCCATCTTGGCAGGATCTAAGAGGATCTTTATCTGTCTCTTATATCCACCTATCAAGGTGGTGAGAGAAACATTATCCAGTTGTTTTATCTCATCCTCCACCTGGGCGGCCACCCTTCTCAGGGTATAATGATCCCTGTCTTTACTCCAGAAGGTAAGGGTGAGGATGGGGACATCATCAATATAACGGGGCTTTATAAGTGGTTTTGACACCCCATAGGGGATACGATCAAAATTGGCCAAAAGTTTGGACTGAAGGCGTATTATGGACTTTTCTTCGTTCTCCCCCACATAAAACCTTACCACAGTGAGGGAATAGCCAGGATAAGAGGTGGAATAGATATACTCCACTCCCGGTATCTCCCACAGGAGCTTCTCCATGGGCTTAGTGGCCCGCATCTCCACTTCTTTGGCAGAGGCCCCTGGCATTGCCACAAATATATCTATCATGGGCACAATAATCTGAGGCTCTTCCTCTCTGGGGAGGGCAAAGAGGGTAAGTGTTCCCAGGAGAAGAGAGGCGATTATAATAAGGGGAGTAAGCTTAGAATCTATAAAAAAGTTGGCGATCCTGCCCGCAATTCCCAAATGGACATCTTCCCTTTTCATGGATCAAACCCCTTTCACCCAATCACCATCAGAGACATCTGGAGAAGGATTAACCAGATATCTATCCCCTTGCTTGAGACCAGAAAGGACCTCATAAAAGTTCCCCATTGACCTTCCCACTCGTATTATTCTAAAGGTTATCCTCCCAGAATCATTAACAGTATATACCCCCTTTATCTGTCCAAAAGAGACCAGTGCAGAGACCGGGATAAGGAGCCTCTTTTCTTGAAAAAGGGGAAAGTGCACACAGGCAAACATTCCTGGTTTTAGGTAGTCATCTTTTGGGAGAGAGACCTTCACTGTATAAGAACGAGCTGTTGGATTTCCCTGAAGGACCACAGTCTCTACCCTTCCCTCATAGGACCTTTCTCCCACTACCACCTTTACCCTGGAACCAATCCTTATCCACCTCAAATAAGAAGATGGCACCTGAGAGGCCACTTCATAGAGTCCATTATATTCCATAAGGAAAAGAGGGGCACCCACTGCCACTGTGTCTCCCTCTTCCACCATCTTCTTGGTTATCCTTCCTGAAAAGGGGGCTGTGACCTTAGTATAACCCAGAAAGACCCTTGCCTCTTCAAGTGCACCCCTTGCCCTCTCTACAGCGGCCCTTGTTACCCCCACCTGTTTCCTTGCACTAAGGTATGCCGCTGAGGCCTGCTTAAATCTTGCCTCCACCTCATCAAAGCGTTGTTCACTAATGACCCCCTTTTTCCTTAGTCTCAAAAATCTCTCATAGGTCTTCTTTGCAAGATCAAAAGCACTGCGGGCCTCCTGAACCTGCATCTCCATTGCCTTTAGAGCCTCTTTTGCCTCTGAAAGGGCCGCACGGGCCTGAAGGAGTTTGGCCCGATACACTCTATCTTCTATCTTTAAAAGGGGAGTCCCCTTTTCTATCTTATCTCCTTCCTTCACATATATCTTAAGGACTCGCCCCATCACCTTTGCACTTATCCTGGCCCCATTTTGCGGGACCACAGTTCCTGGAGCAAAATACTCCTCTGGGACCTCCTTATAGGTAAGGACCTTCACCTCAAGGTGTGTAAATACCTTCCCCTTATTTACCTTGGATTGATTCTCTTTTGTACCGCAGGAAAATAAAAAAAATATCCCCACCATCACCACAATAAACAGGGGCCTTCTCATACCACCCTCCTCTACCTACCAAATGCTATTGTGCTCTTTGTCGCCACTTATCCAAAATGGCCTTTGCCATATCTTCCCCAAAACTCTTGCATATGGCAAGTCCCTCTCTATCTGGAACATACTGAAGTCTTAAATGGGGAACCACAATATCAATCCCCATGAGCTTTAACTCTTGCTCTATAAGGGATGGGGCCTCTCCACTCCACCCATAGGAGCCAAACCCACCCCCCACCTTGTTCCTGGGTCTAAGTCCCTTGAGATAGGTCAAAAACTGGGCAACTTCTGGGAAAAGTCCATTATTCAGGGTGGGAGAGCCAACCACCACTGCAGTACTATCCAACACCTCACACACTACATCACTCCTATGACATACCTTTAAACGCATAGGAAAGACCTCTATTCCCCTCTCGGAAATGGCATCTGTTATAGCATGGGCCATTATCTCTGTACTATGCCACATGGTATCATACACCACAACAGCCTTTTTTTGCCCCTCCTGTTGTGCCCATGTGGTGTAGGAGCGAAGCAAGTCATCTATGGATTGCTTCCAGACAATACCATGGTCTGGACATATCATCTCAAACTCAAGCCCCCTCTTTTTCACCTTCTCCAGAAGTTTTAAAACCAAAGTAGCATAGGGAAGAAGGATGTTGGCAAAATATTTTTTGGTTTCAAAAAAGAGGTCTTCTCTTCTCACCTCTGAGTCAAAACGGGCAACAGTGGCATAATGTTGACCAAAGGCATCAGAGGAAAAAAGGATCCTCTCCTGAGGAAGATAGGTAAACATACTGTCTGGCCAGTGGAGCATCCGGGTCTCCAAAAATGTGAGCTTTCTTCTACCCACCTCCAGCACATCCCCTTCATTAACGGGAATGAAGTTATAACCCCCTCCAAAATGAAGGGTAAGGTTCTTCTTCCCCATCCTGGAACAATATATAGGGATATCTCTGCCAATTATATCCATGAGACGGGGAAGGGAGCCAGAGTGGTCCATCTCTGTGTGGTTGCTTATTACAATGTCTATCCTGTGGGGATCCACCACTGTAGAGAGGTTTGACCAGAACTCATCAAAGAGGGAAGCCTTCACGGTATCTATTAACACCACCTTTTCATCCACAATTAGATAGGCATTATAGGTGGTCCCCCTATCTGTGGAATATCCATGAAAATTCCGAATGCTCCAGTCTATAGCTCCCACCCAGAATATATCTGGAGCTATCTGAATGGCGGCCATATCTCTCTCCTATCCTTTAACTATCCTACCTTCTGGATTGATAATCACCTCATCTACTTCTCCCTTCACCCCCGCAAGCTCCATTCCCTTCTCCACAATGGAAGGTAGGGCAGAACAGCAGGGAACTGTCATTATAAGAACCTTTACAGAGGAGATATTGTTTCTTTTAAATATCTCAGAAAACTTTTCTACGTACTCCTCCTTATTGTCAAATTTGGGACACCCTATCATTATGACCTTACCAGGCAAAAAGTCTCTATGAAGGGCAGGATAGGCCACAGCCACACAATCTGCAACCACCAACAATTGGGCATCCTTTAAAAAGGGGGCATGAGGTGGAATCAGTCTTATCTGGACAGGCCAGTGGCTCAAGGTGGAGGGCATCTCTCCCATGGGAGAAGCACAGGAGAGGGGCTTTAGGGTCTGGACATGGGTAGAGGGACAGCCACACGCCAAAACCGATTCCTCTTTTTCCTCTTTCTTTTGAAGATATTCTTCCACCGCCTTTTCATCAAACTCTTCGGCCTCTCTCTCTATTATCTTAATAGCCCCCTGGGGACACTCTCCCAGACATGCCCCCAGTCCATCACAATATTTTTCCGCCACTAGCCTGGCCTTTCCATCTATAATCTGAATAGCCCCCTCAGCACATGCAGGAACACATTGTCCACATCCATCGCACAAGTTCTCATCTATCTCTATTATCTTTCTCAGGACTTTCATGAAACATCCTCCTCCTTATTTAAAAGTACCTTTTTTGCCAATCTCTTCCCTGATTGGGTCAAAAATCGTTTCTCTATTACCTTAAGGACCTTATCCCCTGCGAGCTTACCCTTTTTTATCATCTCTTTCAGATTTACTATATTATCCGCATCATAAAGACACTTAAAATTTAAGGTCTCCTCATCCCTGGGATGGTGATGGTGGGCAATTATATCACACACCTCTTCAATGAGGTCCTCTTCTGCCCCCAGTCTCTCCAGTATCTCCCTTGCAATAGGAGGTCCCTCCTTTTCCTGATAAACCGCAGCAGAGGAGTTGTATTTCTTTTCTGCCTCCACTATCCCAATATCGTGAAGATAGGCAGAGATCAGGACCACCCCCATATCTGCCCCCTCTTCTCTTCCTATTATCTCCGCATACCTTGCCACTTCTGCCGCATGTCCAATCCTCTTGAAATCCCTTCCAAAAGTCTTCTTCATCTCTATAGCAACCCTGTCCTTTAGCATATCCTTTCTCTGCGCCAGAAGCTCAGGGGGAAGATTTCCCAGACACTGCTCTGCATATTGACAGTAAGAGGCACACCCAAAGTCCATCTTGGGATTTAAAAACTTATGACCACAATGGGGACACTTGCGCATGGTATCATCCTTAAAAAACTCCACTGCCCCTCCGCACTTGGGACACTTGGCCTCAAATATGGCAGAGGAGTCCCAAAACTGGGTATCCTGTCCAGGACACTTCATAATCCTATGCTCCTTCTTCTGGTTAAAAAATTTAACTACCCCTCTCCCTGATTATTCGGGTATAAAGGTAATACAATTTGCGGGACAGCTATCCACTGCCTCTGAAATAGTATCGTCACTGCAACCAGTAAGGCCCTTTACATAGGCCTTTTGCTCTCCCTCATTAAAACCAAAGACCTCTGGACATATCTCCACACAGCTCTCACATCCAAGACATTCTTCTTCATCAATGATGATCTCTCTAGCCATATCTTTTTCCTCCTCATGTTTTATCTCTTACTTAAGCATAATTTAAATCCCCTTTCCTTGACAAAGGTCAAACCACAGCCTCAATAGGCCTCTTCATATTCCAGGTCCTGAGGGGTCAAGGCATGGGCAAAGTGTTTGTAAACCCACGCTTGGTAAAGGATCACAATGGGCACAAAAATAAGGGCAACTATGAGCATTATCTTCAGGGTAAGGGGACTGGAAGATCCATTATATATGGTGATTGAATATTTGGGATTGAGGGAAGAGGGAAGCATCCTAGGATAGAGTCCCATAAACCCAAACAGGGCAGTACCTGCTATGGTGATGGCGGAACCAAACCAGGCCTTTTTCCATTTCTGCTCTGCCATGGCATTTCGGGACATAAATATCCCATAAATAGGAATGGCCAGAATGGGGAGGAGGAAGGGATAATGAAAATAGGTTGCAAACAGGTCTGTGGCAACTGCAGTGGCACCCAGGAAAAGTACCAGGACTATCACCTTCACCTGCCATATCCTGGCGGCCATAACCCCTGCCCTGAGCCTCAACTCGCCGATGGTCCTTATGCTCAACCACAGGGCCCCGTGCTCCAAAAAAAGAAACACAAATAAGACCCCTCCTAACAGACCATAGGGATTTAAAAGGGTGAGCAGGCCTCCGTGAAATACCCCTTTTCCATCTATGGGAAGGCCCTTAAATATATTGGCAAAGGCCACCCCAAGCAGTAGAGGGGGTAGGGCAGAGCCAACAAACAAACACACATCCCATATCCACCTCCACAGACCACTCTCCACCTTATTTCTAAATTCAAAAGAGACCCCCCTTACAATAAGGGCCACCAAAAGAAGCATAAGCGCAGTATAAAGTCCTGAAAACATCACTGCATATGTCTTTGGAAAGGCCGCAAAGGTCACCCCTCCAGCAGTAATGAGCCAAACCTCATTTCCATCCCAGAAGGGACCCATGGCATTATATATAAGACGTCTTTCCTCTTCATTCTTACCCAGAAAAGGGAGAAGGGTTCCCAATCCCAGATCAAACCCATCCAGGATGAAATATATAATCCACAAGATTGCCCACAAAAGAAACCAGATCGTATTCATCATGGTCCAACCTCCTTAATTTGCTTGAGTGGTTGTCTCTACAGGTTCAGGACCCTTTCTTGCGTACTTAAACAACAAAAAGATGTCCACCGCCCCTAAAAAGGCATACAACACTGTTAAAAGCACAAAAGAAAAATACACCTGGGAGGAAACAATGGGGGAAACGGCCTTGGATGTCCTCATAAGTCCATATACTATCCAGGGCTGTCTTCCCACCTCTGCCACCACCCATCCCGCTTCAATGGCAATATAGGGTAGGGGAATCACCCACGGCAGATATCTCAATATCCTGGGAGAGGAATCCAGTTCGTTTCTGGCCCTCCATGCAAAAAATGCAAGTATAGGGAACAAAATTCCCAGCAGGACCATAAGGCGAAAGGACAAAAAGGTCAAAAGTACGGGGGGTCTATCCATTTTTGGAAAATCCAGAAGTCCCTTTACCTCTGCAGAAGGGTGATGAAAGGCCAAAAGAGACAAAAGACCAGGGATAGGAAGGAATTCCACACTATTTCTCTCGTGTTTCTCATCTGGCACCACAAATAAATACATGGGTGCATATTTTCTACCCTTCCACAAGGATTCCATGGCGGCAAGTTTGGTGGGCTGGGTCTTTGCCACCTCGCTTCCATGAATATGCCCCTGAATCACCGCTACCAGAGAAAAAATAAGGGCCATATAGACTCCCACTCTAAAAGACTTCTTAAAAAAGGACATCTCATGTTTCCTCAGCAGATGCCAGCTTGAGATACCCAGTACAAAAAAACCCCCCAGGAGATAGGCCCCGCTCAGGGTGTGAAATATCTGCTGCCACGCAAAGGGATTTGAGACCACCGCCCCAAAGTCTTTGAGTTCAGCACGTCCATTTCTGAGGACATATCCCACAGGATGCTGCATAAAACCATTGGCCAATAATATCCATATGGCAGAGACATTAGATGCTATGGCCACCAGCCAGATAGATAGACAATGAAGTTTTGGAGAAAGCTTCTCCCAGCCAAAGACCCACACAGCAATAAAGGTGGACTCCAAAAAAAATGCCGCAGTGGCCTCAATGGCAAGGAGAGAACCAAAGATATCGCCCACGTACTCAGAATACCTTGACCAGTTTGTACCAAACTGAAACTCTAATGTTATGCCTGTAACCACTCCCAGGGCAAAATTTATAAGGAATAACTTGCCCCAAAACTTTGCCATGCGCTTATAATCTTCATCTCCTTTTATCACATACAGGGTTTCCATAATAGCCACAATCAGGGAAAGCCCCAGGGTAAGGGGAACAAATATAAAATGAAACATCGTGGCCATTGCAAATTGAAGCCTGGACAACATCACGGCATCCATAAAAACTACCTCCTTCCTCTTTTTTAAAAACAAAAATGGTCCATAAGGGATCAATCACTCCCCCTGGCCAATGAAGAGATGGTAACCTCTTTTAAACTTAAGTTCCAATAGATAAGGACCCTACGATGGTCGTGTAAGAGTCTCTCTTCACCAATGGGAATATAAAGTTCCCTGAAGAGCAAGAGCCCATGGGCCAATATAAAGGGATCTTCTTCCCTTCCAAGGGAATCTTTAAGAAGGGGAACCCAGGGAAGAACCTGAGAGCCAATCCCCTGGGCCAACCTTGCAATCCCCCACCATGCCCCCCGCCTCAAAGGGGTATATTCCAAAAAATTGTCAGGCCTTCCCTCTTCTTCCAGGACATAGCTTATAAGGATAGAAGAAAATTCCACCGCCACCCTCTCCACCCTGCTCATAACCTCCCCCATAACCTCAGGGATTCCCCACCCCACACCTCCTGATTCGTCTGTGAGCATCCACATACAACGGCGCATAAAGACCCTTGCCCTCTCCATATTGCTATTCGCCAGAGACTCAACCACCATCCCCAACGTGGTAATGGCCCTCCATCTCACCACCTCTTTATCTGCCAGCAGGAGGGACAGAAGAGGCCCAATGAGTGAGGAAGGCCCACAACCTTGAATAAACCTGGCTAGCTTGGTAAAATCTCCCTCCTCCAAGAACCTCCTTAACTCCCTCTTAAGACCCCTTCTATTCATCTTCTCTATCCAAAACTATGGACAAAAAAAGGCCCTGCTTCCAGGGCCCTTGACAATCCATTTATTACTGCTTTGAAAATTCAAACTTACCTGCCCCACATATGGGACAGGTCCAATCATCGGGTAATTCTTCAAAGGGAGTTCCTGGCTTGATGTTTCCTTCAGGGTCTCCCTTCTCAGGATTATACACGTATCCACACACCCCACACGTCCACTTTTCCATATTCTACCTCCTGCCTTAGGCCTTCCAAAGGCCATGAATATTACAGTATTCCCTAGCAGATATATTCTCCGCCTCCACCTTAAACTCTGCCTCTGGCACCTCACCTGGATCCAGGAAGTAGAGATAAGAACGATTATCTGCAATAAGCTCTATCCATTCAATATAATGCTTCTCTTCCATGGGATGGGCTACGCTCCCCACCTTTACCTTATATCCTCCCTCTATCTTCTCAATTACAGGGACGTGTTTCTCCAGAGCCGCATCCACAGATCCCTCCTTTAAGAGTATCATTGGGGCCCCACAACATACCAGCTCTCCCTTTCCCCCATGAAGCACCATTACAATATTTCCGCACTTCTCACATTTATATACCTGCCGTCTCTCTGCCATAACAACCTCCCTTTCTGGTTAATAGTTCTCTCCTAAAAGTTCAAAATAGGCCTTTGAATGGGCACACGCAGGACACTTCTCAGGGGCCTCTTTTCCTTTATGAAGATATCCACAGTTAATACAGCGCCATACTACCTCTTCCTCTCTCTTAAAGACCCTACCCTGCTCTATATTCTCAGCCAGCTTCTTATACCTCTTTTCATGTTGCTCCTCTGCCACTGCAATGGCCTCAAATATCACTGCTATCTCTTCAAAACCCTCTTCCCTGGCTATCTTTGCAAACTCAGGATACATCTGGGTATGCTCATGATTTTCCCCTGCAGCAGCTGCCCTTAAATTTTCCAGGGTGCTACCAATGGTTCCTGCGGGAAAAGCCCCCGCCACTTCTACCTCACCTCCTTCCAGGAGCTTAAACAACCTCTTGGCATGTTCTTTCTCCTGATTTGCAGTCTCCTCAAATATCCTGGCAATCTGGACATATCCCTCTTTCTTGGCCTGAGATGCAAAATAGGTATAACGATTCCTTGCCTGAGACTCTCCAACAAATGCAGCCAGGATGTTCTTCTCTGTCCTTGTTCCCTTCAAACTTGCCATATTAATCCTCCTTGTCTTTTGCTTTGTGTTTTGAGTGAATCATTAATTCTTCCTGGGCGATCTTCCTTATCTTAAAGGCACAGTCCCTGATCACCCCGTATAAGATTAAACATCCATTATCCGAGGCAAACCTGGTACCCCTTCTGGAGATCTCCATCATTTTATCTGCAAGCCTTAAGACCTCCAGGAGGTACTCCCTCTCGTTGGTAAGCAAAACCCCCTGAGAATCCTGCGTATTCATATTCCTGCATCCTCAATGCTTTTGAAAAAATTAAAGCAAAAACAGTGCCATAGAAAAAACTCCTTCAATCTCCCTAAATTCAAAAGATCCTCTCCTTCTGGAGGGGAATAAAAACAAGGGTGAGACACCCTCTTAGAGATAAAAGTGTCTCATATGAGACAGTTATCAAAAAATTATGCCTGCTCTCTATTTAACCGGGAAAGGAGACGATAAAGTGTGGCCCTGGATATCCCCAGCAATTTTGCGGCCTTTGCCTTGTTTCCTCCTGCCTTTTCTATGGCCTCTTTTATTATCTCAGGAGAAAGGTCTTTTTTAAGGCCCCTGGCACCAGGAGAGGGAGGATTAAGGTTTATCTTTCTATCTACTGTTGACTCCTGGATATAAGGAGGAAGATGACACACATCCACGGTCATATTACTATCCTCCTGGGCCTCCACCAGGGCATATTGAAGAACATTTTGAAGTTCTCTTATATTTCCCGGCCATGAATAAGAAGAGAGCATCCTCAGAGCAGAAGGGGTAATCCTGTGGGGAGGGATATTAAACATAGTGGAAAACTCTTTTAAAAAATGGTCCACCAAGAGGGGGATATCCTCTCTCCTCTCACGTAGGGGCGGGATGTGAATGGGGATAACTGAGAGGCGATAATAGAGGTCTTCTCTAAAATTTCCTTGTCTTATCTCCTCCTGGAGGTCTTTATTGGTAGCAGAAATTATCCTCACATCCACCCGAAGCTGTTTTGTATCTCCCAGGCGTTCAATGTGGTAGCTCTGGATGGCCCTAAGAAGTTTCACCTGCATAAATGGACTTATATCTCCTATCTCATCTAGAAAAAGGGTGCCCCCATGGGCCAGTTCAAACCTTCCCTTCTTGTTCCTAACCGCCCCTGTAAAGGCGCCCTTTACATAGCCAAACAGCTCACTCTCTATAAGGGAGTCAGGCAGGGCCCCACAATTTACCGCCACAAAGGGTCCTGTGGACCTTGGACTAAGCTTATGTATCACTTGGGCCACCAACTCCTTACCTGTACCAGACTCTCCCAGTATAAGCACGGGTACATTTATCCTGGAGACATTTCTTATCTGTTGATAGAGGCGAAGCATCTTTTCTGTCTTTCCAATTATACCGTGAAATTCACATACATCCTCCAGATGTGTCTGAAAGTATATCTCTGGCGTAATATTCTCAAATACTGCCACCACCCCTTGCATCCTTTTTTCAGCATCAAAAAAGGGAGAGACCTTCATCTCCAGGTAGCACATATGTCCATCTCGTCTTGCAAATTGGAGGTTATAGGAGAGTTTTCTAAACTCTAAGAATTCAGTATCCTGTTTAAACATGCATTTATTTCCACAAAATCCACCGTCAAAGACCTCATGACAGTCCTTTCCAAGGACCTCTTCCCTGCTATAACCTGTTATCTTTTCAGCTTCTTCATTAAAAAAAAATATCTTTCTCTCAAGGTCATGGGCTATGACCGCCACGGGGAGGGCACTCATCACCTGGAGAAGGGAGGTTCTCTGGAAGTGACTCATAATAGAATTTCCACAGACGTGATTAAGGAGTTGTATTCTATTTGATTTTTGACTTTATACCATGTAAACACAAAAGAGACAAGGTCAATTATTTTCCAAATCCAGGGATAAGGGATTTTTCAACCCTCTCACCATTTAAATAGAGGAGAGAGAGATGCTGGAGAGTAAGGAAAAAAAGGAACTGGAGGAATTTATATCCTCTTGGAGGGAGTGCAGGGCAAAAGAGACCTTTATGAAACTAAGGGCCTTATTAGAAACCCTGCAGGATGTGGAGCTAAATTTCAAGGCAAGGCCAGGGATCTCATACTCCCTCAGGGCAAAACACCTCAAACAAAAAGATAGGCCCCTGTTTGTGATGATAGATGTCATAGACGATAATGAGGACAATAGATGGCTCTCTATCTGCTTTTACCAGGACCTTATCTCAGATCCAGAGGAAAAGGGGGACCTTATTCCCCAAGGTCTAATGGGAGAGGATGGATATTGTTTTGACCTGGAGGAGTATGAAGAAAGGGAGGTCTCTTATATTGAAGAGAGGATAAAAGAGGCATATACCAGGGCCAGCACCTGCGCTTGAAAAATGACTCTCCCCATTGTTGTTATAAGCTCCTGTCTTGTTGGGAAACGCACCAGATATAATGGGAAGGTACTTTCCCTTGGGTGGATTGAGAGGCTTTCTTCCCATGTGCAATTTTTAGATGTATGCCCTGAGGTGGGTATAGGCTTGCCAGTTCCCCGACCCCCTATAGATGTGGTGAGAAAAGGGAAAACATATGTGGTGATTGAAGAAGGGACAGAAAGGGACCTCACAGATGAAATAAGGAGCTTTTGTATAAAAACCTTAAAAGGACTTCCAGGAGTAGATGGTTTTTTATTAAAGTCCCGCTCTCCCACCTGTGGCTATAGGGATACAAAGATATATGCCCATCCCAACAAGAAAGGGTTTTTGAAGATGGGGATGGGCATATTTACCAGAGAGATCTCCAAAAGATTCCCCTTACTCCCTATAGAAGACGAGCAGTGTCTTTCAAATCCTTATCAGAGACATCACTACTTCATCAGGATATTTATTCCCTTTAGTGTGCGAAAGATAGAAAAGACAGGGGCCTACCACGAACTTGAGTTCCTCCACCACTCCTTACGTCCCCTTATATTCGTATACTCTCCCTCCTCTCTGGAGAAAATGGATGCCCTTATACGGGAAATAAGGTCCCCTCATCCAGACTTTCCCATGATTATAAAAAACTATCTCTCTCTCCTCTCCCTGAGCCTTAGAAATATCCCCCATACCTCCTTCTACCTATACTCTTTAAAAAAGTTTTATAAGGGGCTCCTAGAAAGGACCAGGTGCTTAAACTCCCTACCTATGGAGATAAGCGAAAGGGAAATAATGAATATATTAACTCTTCTGGCAAACACTACTCCAAAAAAAGGGCCATACCCTTCCCTTATTCATCCCTATCCCCTGGGCTTAATAATGGAAAATTAGTTGAAAAAATATGAGCTAATGATAGTTAGAAATAAAAGGACTCCATAAATTTCATAGGGGAGATAACCCCAAATGGAAGGACCCTTAATATGACGACAATAAATGGAGAAAGATAAGAGAAAGATAAAGATCCTATGAAAATAAAGTGGTACACAGACCCCCTCTTCTATGGGGCCATGGTGCTGGGATTTATGGCCTGGATACTGCCCCATGGCAGTGGGAAACCACCTGGAATCTGGAAGATAGTTATATCCGCACTCGCAGAAGAGATAGCCTTCAGGGGATTAATCCTGGAATGGCTAGGAAGGCTGGTTCAAAAAGTTTTTGGCCCTATTAGCCTGGCAAATCTGTTGACCTCCCTTTTATTTGTCCTCTCCCACCTCCTGTATCATCCCCTCCCCTGGGCCATTGCCACGTTCTTTCCTTCTCTTATATTTGGAATTTTATGGGAAAGATATAAAACCATTATTCCATGCTGGGCATGTCATTGCTTTTATAACTTATTATTTTTCTATTAATTTTTAGACCCTATCTCCTCTACTTTTCTATTATAAAATGCAATAACTTCTCTTCTTCTTAGCATACCTAAAAGTTTGGAAGGATTTTTAAAATCTACCACAGGTAAACTATCTAAATTTTTTATTGTAAATTTTTTCATTACTGTATGTAAATCTTCTTTTAGTGTAGTATAAATTATATTAGAGGTAGCTATATCTTTTACTATAATCAATTTTTCTATCTCTTCAGAAAACAAAATACACCTAAAATCGGATGTAGAAAATATTCCAACCAGATGACCATCTTTGTTTACAACAGGAAAATAATGTTGGGTTGTATTACAAAAAAATCTTTTAAAATCTAAAAAACTCATATCTTCTGGAACAACATCCACCTGTTGAATGGATTTTTCAATATCTCTGACACGATAAGCCTTTAATATATCAAAGAAAAATTCTCCTGCATGGGCAGGAGAAGCCGCCTTATTCTGAACCTGTTCTCTATAAATACTCCATCTGCGAGAAAAGTTATAACACAAAAGACATACGAGAAAGGAGGGTAAGAGGAGCTGATAAGAATTAGTCATCTCGCTCACAAAAATAATGGTGGATATAGGGGCATTGGATACTGCCGTAAAAAATCCAGCCATTCCCAGAATTACCATGGACTGAGGAGAGGTTATAATGTGGGGGAGCAGATGATGAAACAAAATTCCACATGCGCCCCCAATACATCCCCCTATCACAATAGAAGGTCCAAAGACACCTCCACTTCCCCCTGAACCAATACTAAAGGAAGTAGTCAATATCTTACCAAAGGCCACAGCCAAAAGCAAAAGGACTCCAAGTTTATTAAAAAGGGCATCTTGAAGAACGCCGTACCCAAAGGAAAGGGTCTCTGGGAGAAAGAAACCAATTATTCCAGTAAGAAGGCCTCCAATGGCGGGCCTTAGGGCAGGATATATCTTTAATTCCTTAAAAAAATCATGCACAAGGTAAAAGCTCTTCACATAGAGGAAACTAACACCACTTAAGATAAGGGCAAGTAGGCTATAGGGAGCTAGCTCTAGGGGATTTTTGAATGTATAAGGGGAGGAGTGAAACAGAGAGCCCCATCCATAGATGAGACAAAAGATACAATATGCCACAACTGAAGATATGCCTGAAGGTATCAACACCTCAGCTTCAAAATCTGGCTCTGCATATAACACCTCTGCAGCAAAAAGGGCACCTGCAAGGGGGGCCCTGAAGATACTTCCCACCCCTGCTCCTATGCCCGCGGCCATCATTATCCTTCTTTCTGAAGGAGAAAGTCGCAGTCTAGTGGCGAGATAGGATCCAAAACCTGCACCTATCTGGGCTATTGGCCCTTCCCTTCCCCCTGAGCCCCCAGATGTAAGGGTAATAGCCGAGGCGAGGGTCTTTATCACAGGCACCTGGGGTCTTATGAGCCCGTCCTTTTTATGATATGCCTCTATTGCAGCATCTGTCCCGTGTCCTTCTGCCTCAGGGGCAAAGGTATATACCAGCCATCCACTAACAAGACCTCCCAGCGTGGGAAGCACAATAAGCATCCACCGATTAAACGAGGTTTGTGTAGGAGAAAAGATAGAAATCTCTCCGTGGGGACCAGATGGTCTAAATCCCGCCAGCAGGTCCATGATATAGTGCATACCTACATCGCACAGTAACTGAAATACCACGGATCCAAGCCCCGCAATTATTCCAATAAGAATAAAAAGGAGAAGATTCCTTCCTGAATGACGAAGGTTGATAGAAAAGAGGGATATATTCATAAATTAAAGATGCTTTTCCTTCAGTTCCTCCACCTTTCTGTTGTAGAAAGAGATGATAGACTTTCTCCTCAAAAGTCCAAGTATCTTCCCCTCAGGAGAAGAGAGCACAGGAAGGGCATCTATATTCTTTGAGGTTATCTTGGAGAGGGCATCATTCAGGCTTTCCTCGGGATAGGTAACCACCACATTGGTAACAGCAATATCTTTTATAAGGACGAGGTCCTCAATCTCAGGGTTAAACAACACATGCCTTATGTCCGAAGCAGAAAAGATCCCCGTTAATTTCCCCTCCTTATTTACCACAGGGAAAGAATATTGGGTGGTATTGATAAATATCTTCTTTTTAAAGTCTGAAAAGCGCATATCTTCTGGCACTGTATATATCTCATCCAGTTCTTCCAAAAGTTCTTCCACCTTATGCTCACTTAACACATCCACAAACAGCTCTCCTGAATGAGCAGGAGATTGAAATTTGTTATCTAACTGATTCTCATAAATAGAGATATTTCTATTGAAAAATATACAGATGGCAGAACAAAACATCAATGGAGCCAACAGTCCATAATCCTGCGTAAGTTCACATACTATAATAAAAGGTCCCACTGGTGCAGACCCTGCCCCTGCAAAAAAAGATGCCATTCCCACCAGCACATATGCACCAGGGGCGGTAACCACATCAGGAAAATATAAATGGGCAAGCGCCCCAATCATTCCCCCTGCCATCCCCCCTATAAAAAGGGTGGGGGCAAACATACCTCCACTCATCTCAGAACCCAAGGTAACAGAGGTGGCCACCATCTTTGCCAGCATAAACATCCCCATGGAGAGGATAGAGATCTTTCCCAGGATTGCCAGCTCCAGCCATCCATATCCACCACTTAACACATAGGGATAAAACATCCCCATCACACCCATGATAAAACCACCAAGTGCTGAAGTGACAATGAGTCCCGCCTTTTTCTTAACCCTCTGAAAAAATGAATATTTTATTGAAAAAAAGGTACTTACATAAAGATGGCCACACATGGCACAAAAGATGGCAAGCACCAAGTAAAAAGGCAACTCCTTGGGATTAAAGTAAAAGTGAGGTATCCCAAATATGGGATGATTTCCAAAGATAAGGGTAAACACAGTATAGGCAATCACAGAAGAAATAATAGCTGGAAGGAGGGCCTCACTCTCAAAATCTTCCTTGTATATAATCTCTACCGCGGTAATGGCTCCCCCCAAGGGGGCACGAAAGATGGCCCCAAGTCCTCCCCCTGCACCTGCAAGGAGAAGTATCCTCCTCTCTTTTGGAGAGAGCTTTAGTCTGGTGGCAAGCCAGGATCCCAGTCCTCCTCCAATGAGGGTGATGGGACCTTCTCTTCCTGCACTCCCACCACTTCCAATGGTCAAGACCGCAGTTACTCCCCGAATGAACATCACCAATGGACTTACATATCCCTCTTCATGATGAAAGGCACGGGTGATACCATCTGTACCATCTGTACAATGGTCCATCTGGGCATTGGGGATAAAAAACTTCACCACTATCCCTGTTAATAGACCCACCAGGGTAGTAAAAACTGGAATAAGCCACGGCCTCGCCATCCCAGGAGGGGCCTCAAAGAGCCTTTCTCCTGCAGGGGCAGGGATTGCCTGCCCTGCCAGTTGATTTAAAAGGTGAAATTTGGTCCACTCAATCCCAAAGTAAAACAGGGAGGCGGCACAGCCTGCCAATATCCCTAAGATAATGCTGAGTAACATCAATCTAAACATGGTCACGGACTTATACACATCCTTTGAAGTAAGCCAAAACTCCCTTATCCTCTGAATTATAGACTCCATATCTCATCTACTCTCCTACATTGAAGTTGGGTCCTACCAGAAGAAGACTATTGGGCAGATAGGACTGGATTAGTTCAAGGACACTTCCAAACACCAATTCCTTTATAAGTCCATGGGCAGATAGCCCTGCCACTACAAGAGCGTCGTGGGGGATCTCAAATAAATTGGTCTCCATGTCTCCCTCTTCAAAGAAAAGCCACTCTTCCACCATCTCCAGCACATCTTCCCCTCCCACCTCTAATATCTTTTCCTCATATACCCTTCTGGAATCTCCTTCCCTCTGGGTAAAAAGATAAAAAGGGATCCCTGTTCTCTGGGAAATATATCTTCCAAGCACCAGGGCGTGAGCACTGGTGGGAGACCCTCCAAACATCACCACTATACTCTTCCACGGCTTAAAAACACCCGAAGGGATGAGAACTGGAAACTGGGCATGAAGAAGTATCTTCCTCACTGTGGGGCCAATATGACCGGGCTTTAGCTTGGCTGAGAGGTCACTTATTACCCTGGGACAGGTCATAAAAGAATAGTCTGTGGGCACATCAGGAAGTACAGAGGCACTAAATTCCCTGGCCTCAAAGATAGTGGCATATATATTATGCTCCTCTATAATCTCCTGGACACGTTTAAGGGCAAGGTGAGGGGCCTTTAAATAGGTATTATCCAGGGTTACCTGGACCGCCCCATTGTCAAAATACATATTGAACTTTTTGTGTCTGGGAAGATATACATATAATTCTAAATCAAGGCGGGATGCAAAATAGATAGAGCCCATAAGGGTCTCTCTTCCAGAGGGTACATTTCTATAGATGTGGAGCAATCCCCTATCCATTGGATATCCTTGCATCCGGTCTTTTTAAGATCTCTCTCCCTGCATCAATGTCCTTTAATATCTGAGTCTTAAGTTCTTCAACTGAAGAAAATCTCCTCTCATCCCTGATCCTATCTACAAAATGCACCCTTATCTTTTCCCCATAAATATCCCTGGAAAAATCCAGGATATGCGTTTCCACTGAAAGGACATTATTTCCGAAGGTGGGATTATATCCAATATTAGCCACTCCCTCATATATCTCTTCTCCCACCTCCACCCATACCGCATACACCCCTTCCTTTGGAAAAAGCTCGTCCACCAGTTTTAGATTGGCAGTGGGGATCCCAAGCAGGGGCCCACCCCTGCGAAATCCTTCTATTACCTTCCCTGAAACCTGATAGAACCTCCCTAGGAGTGTCCTTACCTCCCACACCCTTCCTGCCTGGACCAGATTTCTTACCCTGGTGGAACTCACCACTTCTCCATTTACATAAATAGGTTCCACCCTCCACACAACAAATCCATACTCTTTTCCCATCCTCTGCAGGAGATGATAATTCCCCTCTCTCCCTCTCCCAAACCCATAATCATATCCAATTACCATTTCCCGCATCTTCAATGCCCCTATTAATATATCCTCTACAAAGGTCCTTGCAGAAATCTGGGCAAATGCCTCGTCAAATCTAAGGGTAAGGGTAATATCTATCCCCTGTTTTTCCAACAACTCTAACTTCTGGGACATAGGGGTTATAAAGGGGGGACACGAACCCTTCAATACTTTGAGGGGATGAGGATCAAAGGTAAGTACCACTGAGTCAACCCCAAGAGTTCTTGCCCGCTCAATGAGCTTGTTTAAAAGGGCCTGATGTCCAACGTGAACCCCATCAAAATTTCCAATGGTTACACAGCTCCCCCCCTTCAAAAGGCCCTGGGCCTCCTCCAGATCATGAAGAACCTCCATCTCCTGCTCCTTCCTCTCAGCGGTAAGTTCCCTTTTAGGATAGGGATGATGCACAAAAAAGTAAAGAGATTCCCCTTTAAGTTTTACCCAAAATTTTTCCTTTCTGTAACATATCTGTAACAATCCCCAGGCAATGTCTCCTTGCACCAATTAACCACCCTTAACCTCAACCAGGAGGTATGTCATGAAAAGAATGACTGTCCTTTGTATCTTCCTCACAACAATGCTAGTCTCCCTTTCCAGCTATGCAGGTTCTATCCAGATAAAAGGCTCCACCACAGTGTTGCCTATAGCTCAAAAGATAGCAGAGGCCTTTATGAAGGAATATCCCACTATAAGTATCTCCATCTCAGGAGGGGGATCTGGCAATGGCATTAAGGCCCTTATTGATGGCACCACAGATATTGCTGACTCTTCCCGGTTTATCTCTCAAAAAGAGATAAAGTTGGCCGTAAACAATGGAAGATATCCTGTACCCTTTGCTGTGGCCTATGATTGCATCATCCCAGTGGTACATCCTTCTAATCCTGTCTCAAACCTCACCATCAAACAATTGAGGGAGATCTATACTGGAAAGATAAGGAACTGGAAAGAGTTAGGAGGGCCTGATATGAAGATCGTGGTGATATCCAGAGATACATCCTCAGGCACTTATGAGGTATGGGAAAAAAAGGTCCTGCGAGAGGCACGGGTATTTCCTGGGGCCCAGTTACAGGCCTCCAATGGGGCAGTAGCAGAGGCCGTGGCCCACAACAAACACGCAATTGGATATATTGGTCTGGGCTATCTAAATAGACATCTAAAGGCCATAAAGGTAAATGGCATTATGGGCTCTGCAGCAACTGCCCTGGATGGATCTTATCCCATCTCCAGACCCCTTTTCATGTTTACCCAGGGATGGCCAAAGGGAGATGTGGCCCGATTTATAAAATATGTGCAGGACCCCAATAAGGGACAAAAACTAGTAAAGCAGGTGGGCTTTATCCCCTTATATTAATTTCAGGGATAAATAGCTCGTGAGACTTAATGATGAAAAACCATAACAAAAACCTAAAAGAATGCATAATAGAGGGGGGACTATTTGTCTGTGCCCTCACCTCATTGATAATACTTGGACTCATTATGTTTTTTTTGTTCCATGAGGGATTACCCATTTTCAAACACGTCTCCTTTAAGGAATTTCTCTTTGGTAAATACTGGTACCCAACCTCTGATCCCCCTTCCTTTGGGATATTCCCCCTCTTTATTGCATCTATTCTAGTGACCCTTCTCTCTTCTATAATAGCAGTCCCCCTGGGTGTGGGGACTGCCATATATCTTGCAGAGATAGCCAGACCCAGGGTGAGAGAGGTAGTAAAACCCATTGTGGAATTGCTTGCGGCCCTGCCCTCGGTGGTTTTGGGTTTTTTTGGAATGGTGGTAGTAGCCCCCTTCCTACAGAATACCTTTGACCTTGCCACTGGTCTAAACCTCTTTAATGCATCCCTTATGCTGGCCTTTATGTCCATACCCACAATCTGTAGTATTGCTGAGGATGCCATATATGGAGTGCCCCGAGAGTTGAAGGAAGGCTCCCTGGCGCTGGGTGCCACCCATCTTCAGACTATTGTAAGGGTTATAATCCCCGCATCTCTCTCAGGAATATGTACAGGAATAATCTTGGGAATGTCCAGGGCTATAGGTGAAACAATGGTGGTACTCATGGTAGCAGGGGGGGCGGCAATGATCCCCTCTTCTATTTTTGATCCAGTAAGACCTATGCCAGCAAGTATTGCAGCAGAAATGGCAGAGGCCCCTTTCAGGAGTTTACATTATCATGCCCTATTTGCCATTGGGATCGTATTATTTCTATTTACCTTGGCCTTCAACATTGTGGCGGACCTTATATCTCATCACTATAGACAACAGGGGAGTTCCACCCTCTAAAATAGGTAATGGGTAATATCCAATGAAGATACGAGGTCTTACACAAAAGTTCATATTTAGTTGTCTAAGGGCCGCGGCTATAATAAACGGAATAGCCCTTGGGCTTGTTTTATATTATCTCATAAAAAATGGACTTACCACTGCCTGCTCCTGGAGCTTTATCACCTCACCCCCCAAGGACATGATGACCAAGGGAGGGATAATGCCCTGTATTGTGGGCACCTTTATCCTCAGTTTTGGCTCTATCTTGGTCTCCCTACCCCTGGGAGTGGGCTCTGCCATCTACCTCAGTGAGTATGCCCCTGCTGGGAGAATAGTGCGTTTAATAAGGCTGGGTATAAATAATCTCGCAGGAGTTCCATCCATTGTGTTTGGGTTGTTTGGACTCGCCTTCTTTGCCACCTATCTAAGGTTTAAGGTGAGTATCCTCTCTGGAATTCTTACCCTTGGTTTTTTAAATCTCCCCATAATTATAGGGACTGCAGAAGAGGCAATACGCTCGGTTCCTGCCACATATAGAGAGGCATCTCTGGCCTTAGGAGCAACCAGATGGCAAACCATCTGGAAGGTGGTCCTTCCTGCGGCACTCCCTGGCATCTTAACGGGTTCCATCCTGAGCCTTAGCCGAGCCGCAGGAGAGACAGCGGCCATCATGTACACCGCGGCGGTCTTCTTCTCCCCCCATCTACCCCACTCTATATTTGAACCAGTAATGGCACTTCCATATCACATATATGTACTTGCCACCGCAGGCACAGAAATAGATAAGACCCGACCTATACAATATGCAACTGCCCTGGTGCTAGTGGCAATGGTCTTTGCTATGAATCTCATGGCAATCTATTTTAGGTCCAGGACCCAAAAAAGACATTAATTAGCGATAATTCCTATCTCTATGGGCTTGATTGTTTATCTCTTTCAGGATAGTTATGGGAAAAGGGATAAAAATCCCCTTGCTGGAAATTTTGGTACAAAAAATACAACATACTAACAATTATGCCAGCCTTTTTATTATTACATGGCTTTACAGGCTCTCCATTTGAGATGAGGCCTGTGGAAAAGGCCCTCAGAGATGCAGGATTCTCCCATATACGCCTGCCTGTGCTCCCTGGTCACTGCGAGGATATAATCTCTTTCCAGAAAAGCCGTTTCACCCATTGGAGAGACTTTGTTGAGAGGGAGCTAAGGGACCTCCAAAAAAGACACTCACAATGCATAATCATTGGACTCTCCATGGGAGGAAGTCTATGCCTGCATCTCGCCCAGAGGTTTGAGGTAAGTGGGGTGGTTACCATCGCCTCTCCCATATATCTATATCGCCTCTTCCCGTGGGAAGGAGCCCATATCCTTCTACCCTTTGTGGGGATATTGAGACATATTTGTCCCGTGATAAGGACCTCTTCTTCCTCACAGGAGGCATCAGAGATAGCCCCTTTTGGGGGATATGAGGGATTCTACGCTCTCAACCCCTTATATTCCCTTATAAAGGGACTCAGGGAAATAAAAAAAGGACTACACAGGATCACGGCACCCATCCTTATTATACACTCCCCCCAAGATAGGAGCGTACCTGTATCCAATGCATGGGGCATTGCAAAGGGGGTAAATTCTAAAAGACGGACCATAGAGCTTTTGCAGATAAAGGAAAGGATCACCACCGGACATATCCTCACCACTCACCGGGAGACCTCCCCCTGGGTAAAGAGATATATAGTGAAATTTTGCAGAGAAATCCTAGGTCATTAGCGGAAAATATACTCTCCACTCTTTCCTCCGCTTTTATATAAGAGACGACCACTGGTTATCTCTATATCCTTTTGCACCGCCTTACACATATCGTAAATAGTAAGGGCCGCTATATGGGCCCCCACCATGGCCTCCATCTCTACCCCTGTCCGGGCATGGGTTCTCACCTCACATTCTACACAAATACATGCCCTTGTCTCATCAACAGAAAAGACAATATCCACAAAGGTGATGGGAAGGGGATGACACAGAGGGATAAGTAAAGGGGTCTTTTTT
Source organism: uncultured Desulfohalobiaceae bacterium (assembly GCA_964427155.1). GTDB lineage: Bacteria > Desulfobacterota > Desulfovibrionia > Desulfovibrionales > Desulfothermaceae > Desulfothermus. Next base: position 49,317 of record CAYRSC010000003.1, read on the forward strand.
ACCGCCATAATCCCTGCCACCTTGGCAGTGGTAAGGACATCTCCCTTGGGAAGGGCCTTTTTTTGAAGCATTTCAAGAGTGGAAGGAGAGAGTTTTACCTCTATTTGATATATGGCCCGTCGCTGGCTCTTCTCCTTATCCCCCACATCCACCATCTTTATGGAACCATTACTCTCTATATGCGAAAAGCCGCTGCTCACCTATCCTCCCATGGCCTTTTTAAAAAATTTTTTTACACGATTTTTTGTCTTTTTCTTTTCAATCTTATCAAATTCCCTTAAAAGCTCTTCCTGTTTCCTAGTAAGGTTAGTGGGCGTCCTTACATTGACCTGAACCAACAGGTCACCTCTTTTATTCTCCCCGATATAAGGAACCCCCAACCCCTTTAAACGAAAGACCTCTCCTGGCTGGGTCCCCTTTGGGATCTCCAAGCTCACCTTTTCCTCCAGGGCAGGAACCTCTATCTTTGCACCCAAGGCAGCCTCAATAAAGGAAATATCAATACTTGTGAGAAGGTCCTGTCCCTTTCTTTTAAGTCTCTTATGTTCCTTTACACTTATCACCACATATAAATCCCCTGCTGGACCTCCCCAATATCCTCCCTCTCCTTCTCCCCTGAGCCTGAGTCTTGTGCCAGTATCCACCCCTGCAGGCACATGAACTGTTATTTTTTTATGCACCACCACCCTTCCCTGTCCCCTACACCTTGCACAAGGATGGCGATTTATCTTACCCAAGCCACCACACTGGGGACAGGTGGAACTTATGCGAAAAAAACCGTGTTTTTGATATATCTGGCCCCGGCCCCCACAATAGGAACAAACCTCTAAAGAATGACCCTGTTCCACTCCAGTTCCCCTACACTCTGGGCAGTCTTCCTCCCTGGGTACCTCTATCTCCACCTCTGTCCCTTTCAGGGCATCTTCAAAGGATATCTTGAGATCATAGCGAAGATCAGCCCCCCGAGAAGGGCTACGTCTACCTCTCTCTCTCTCTCCTCCAGAGCCAAATCCAAAGAAATTCTCAAACATGTCATTAAAAGAAGAAAAGAACTCCTCAAAGATATCCTCACTGGACCTAAAATCATTAAATCCAAAGTTATTTAAACCCTCATGCCCAAATCTATCATATGCGGCACGTTTCTGGGGGTCACTTAGGACCTGATAGGCCTCCCCTATCTCTTTAAATCGCTGTTCTGCCTCGGGATCATTGGGATTGCGATCAGGATGATACTTAAAGGCAAGCTTCCTATACGCCCTTTTTATGTCTTCCTGGGATGCATCTCTCCCCACGCCCAAGATCTCATAATAATCACGCCTGGACATTGTTATTCAACCTCAATCCCTGCTTCCTTGATTGGCTTTTTAAGTCTTACCTTACCAGCCGCTATCTCCCTTAATGCAGTAACCACCTCTTTATTTTTGCTCTCCACCAATGGAGGATAGCCCTGTTTATACATACGCACCCTTCTCATAGCCATATGGGCAATCACAAAACGATTGTTGATCTTCTGAAGTGCATCTTCCACAGTAATCCTTGCCATATCCCTTCTCCTTGATTTTTTTTATAAACAAATATAGGTCGTGGTCCTTTGAAAGGCTCTTTGAGGCTTGTTGAAGAACAGGAAAGTCTCTAGAGCTAGACATAGCTATAAACATAGTTGTCTAGAGAGTCAAGAAATTAAGGAGAAGGAAAAGATGAGAGGCCGCCTAACTTATATCCAAAAAATATGTCTGACACGGACAGGAAAACTTATGGCCCACACCCATATGCTGGAACCAGATGCCCGAGTTGGAGTGGCCATCTCTGGGGGGGTGGATAGTGGTGTATTACTCAAACTCCTTATACACTTGAAAAAGAGACTTCCCTTTCCCATAGAGTTAATGGCCATTCACATAAACCCTGGATTTGACCCATCCTTTCATCTCCCACTGGAAAAATGGGTGAGAGAGGAGGGGGTCTCTGGATATTTTGAGATAAATGACATGGGACCCCGGGCACACTCCAGGGAAAATAGGAGTAACTCGCCATGTTTCTTCTGTAGCTGGCGAAGAAGAAAGAGGCTCTTTGAGGTGGTAAATAACTTCCGCCTCACCCATCTTGCCCTGGGTCACAATGGAGAGGACCTGGTAAGCACCTTTTTCTTGAACCTATTCTATGCAGGAAGAATAGAGACCCTCTACCCTTCTGAAATCTTTTTTAGAGGAGAATTTAAGCTTATCCGTCCACTCCTTCTCCTGGATAAGCAAAAAATAAAGGCGGCAGCCAGACAATGGAAGCTCCCTATACTAGAAAACCCATGCCCTTCTGCTAACACCTCCAAAAGAAAGGTGCTTTTAAAAGAATTAAGTGACCTCTGGGAGGAGAAGGTAAGGCGAAAGTGCCTCTATAGTGCCCTATATAATTGGGTCCTCCAAAATCCAACTCCCAAGGCCCATGAAAGGGCTCAAAGGTAATTGGGGCCTTACCAGAGCTTTACTAGCCTGGTGGTGGGATAATAAAATTTCAATATTTCTCTATAATTATATCCCCGCATTCCCATCTCAGCACTTCCCCACTGGGAATAGCCCACACCATGACCCCATCCTTTTCCACGAAAGATAATCTGGTCTCCTTTCTTCTCTATAGAGAATAATATCTCTGGGAGTCTAAGGGCCCTGCCCAGGGTGGTCCTTGTACGATAGACCTTTGTATAATTCTCGGCCACTATCTTTACCTTGACTATCCTGCCTGAAGGGCTTTTCTCGGCGGGGACAATCCTCTCTAATCCTTGAAGGGGAAGACCTATCTTCCTCAACCTCCTCTCTATCTCCTCCATGGAATACTCCCTTTTCCACCTGGACATCTTTCCCTTGAGACTTAAGGGGTCTGGCTTTGCCACCAAGTAACGCTTATCCAGTTTAAAGATATATCCAGCATCTGCAGTGTACCCTCCACTATTTGCAGTATACATTGCCAGGATGGGCCTATTCCCCTCCATAAGTATCTCTCCCCTGGTCTCATTTACTGCCTTTGTGGTCTTTTTGGTCTCTCTATCTATCCCCTTATAGGCCTGGTCTCCTTCATTATCCACTAGATCATAGTCCCAGTTTTTTCGATGAAGGGTCTGGTAATAGGCATAGGTCCTGGAGGCCACGGCCTGGGCCTTTAGGGTCTCAAGGGGCCAGGAGGGATAAGACTCAGAGGGCACCACCCCCCATAGATAACTTTCTATATCCAGCACATTTATAACACGCATATATCCCTTTTTGAGTTTTAAGACTATCTTACCCCTTACCCTTTTTGAATACTTAGAACCCACAATTACCTTTATGGGTGATCGGGCCACCACCTCCACTTTATCCTTTACCTCTCCCCTGGTAATCCTCACCTCACTGGATTTAACGGGCCTACCGTTTATCCTCATATCACTTGCACGAAGAAGCACTTCTCTTGCCTTTCTATATAACAACACCCTCACCAGGGGGGCCTTCTTTTTAACCACCACTGGGGGGGGAGGAGGAGGCACTGCTTTTTTTGCCTGCTCAATCAATACCTCCACCTGAAACCTATATCTCCCCTGGGGATATTTTTTCAAATAAAGAGAAAGGTCTTTTACTGCATCCTTATACTTCTCCATATCAAAAAGCAACAAACCCTTTTTATAAAGGGCAACTTCTTCCCCCTTGGGGTATTTGGCAATAATTGTATTATAAATATCTATGGCTTCTTTTTCTGCATCTAAAAAGGTGGCCAATAGATTTGCCTTATAGAGCAGGACCTTTAACTTTGTCCGTTTAAAGGGTGTGACCTCAAAGGCAGTATTATAGGCATCTAAGGCATCTAAATATTTACCCACATCAATAAGATAAGAGGCATAATTTATGTTCCACTGGGCAAGACGTTGAGAAGCCAGTGTCTCTTGATCCAATTTTGCAAAAACTGGAAGCGCAAACAAAACACATGCCAGAGTCACAACAATAAACACCTTTAATCTTTTCAACATATTACTTCCCCTTACTTGGTATTATTAAAGGAGGTTGTTAAGTCAAAATCTTTACTTAAGAAACTCTTCTTTATTGTCCCCTTCAGGTGTAACTCTTCTTTATTCAGGTCAAAATATCCAGAGGAAGAAAGGAGGATAATGGGAGAGATAATCTGTATCTGTTTGATATTGAGCCTCTTTATTCCCCCTCCCAAAGAGACTATCAATCTATTAAACGGAAGGGCATCCTCCATCCGGGAGGGATTTAATCCCACAAAACTAAGGACCTCCAGTATCATTTCCACCTTCCTGCCCAGGTTGGAGAGTTTTAATACCTTTCCATTATCCAACCTTACAAAGCCATCCACCGAGATATTTCCTGCCACCTCCCTGTAGGTCTGTCCGTGGGTGGATAAGTTTACCTGAATATTTGTATCTCCAGTAATATAAATCGGGGCCCTATGAATAAAACATCCCAACAGGTGATCTATTGGCATTGAAATTGCCCTTATATCAAAGGATAATCCCAGATTACTGGAACCATCTAGCTCCACACCTCCAGAAAACAAAAGATTACAAAAATAAAACTCTGTGCTAATACCCATCTGTTTTGCCTTTAAGAGGAGGTCTGCCTTTAATCCATCTATATCATATTCCATATCTCTCTTTACATAAGAAAAGGTATCGCATTCCACATGATAATGTTTGGAAATCTTGGATATTATAGGAGGTAGAGATATATTTATCCTCTTATCTGGGATATCCTGCAATGAAAAAGGCCTTTGTTTTGAAGATGTCTGCGAAGGAGAAGGCATAGAGTTATCCACTAATTTTACATACTTACTTATAAAATTTAATACATTTCCCCCATATTCCACATACCCCTCTCCTTCAAATTTCATGGGAGCCTTTTCCACATGATAATCCAGGGACATCCTCAAGGGAGAGGATTTCTTTATATTAAGGGATCTCAACCTAACATCTTCTACCTCCACATCCTTGGCCCTTAATATAAGGGAGGTCTCCTTGAATAACTTTCTGTAATCTATAGAAGATAGAGGTATCTTGGTGCTTAAAGATACTTGTACCTCTCCCTGTTTCCCTGTGTGCATAACTGCGCGCATCTTATTAAGGGTAAGCAAGAGAGGGGTGAGTTTCACTAAGGAAGATGCCCTATTCACTGCAATATCCATGATAGGATGATGTATAGACATGTCTCTGGCCAATACCTTTAAAGAGATACTATAGTCTGGCGTCTTTTGCAATTTTCCATGGGCATGAAGCTGTCTAAGTAACAAATCTCCTTTAAAGGTCATTGTTCCGTTAGAAGTATTAAAGGAAAATGTCTTGGGTACAGATATATCCATCTCCTCTGTATGGACATCAAATAAATTTCTTTTTAATTCTACTGCAATAGGTTTACTCAAAAATTGAATATATGAGTCTTTTTTTAGATATACATCAAATCCTGATATAGAAATAGTAGCATTTACTTTTTCAAGAGAGTTATCTTTTTGATTAAAAAAGACATGAAAATTTTTCTTTATTGAAATTGTTGGAATAAATATATGCCTGGAATTTAAAGATGGTATCTCAAGAGGATAAAATAGATCTTTGCCTTTTATTTCACTCCCTTCAGCATCCACCTCTATCCCTACAGGACTCATTTCTAAATGGACTCTTCCAGGAGATAATATAAGCTGCATAGGAGATCTCACTTTCCTTAATACCATTTTGGCCTTTAATAAAGTAGATGGCATCACCTCCATAGAAAGGGAATCCAGCTTCATAGAACTATTATCACCTGCCGATATAAGAGATACTCCCACATTCTGAATAAGAGCACTTCCCCCTATATCAAAGGAAGATACAGGAAGATATTTATCCAGTATGCCCAGGATCTTCTTCTGAAGAGGGGGAGAAATGGCATAGGTAGTGGCTAAAAGGGATCCTGCATTTAGTTTCACCTCCCTCAAGGAAATCTTTACACCTCCTGGGGAATAAGATCCCGAGATATCTGTCAAGGAATTCTTTCCCACCTTCAGAAAGGCCATATGGTAGTTTATAAGTCCCTTGGAAGAGGTAATACGAATCCTCCCTTTTCTCAAAAAGATCCTGTTCCCATAAACCAACGGTCCCTTTATACTTGAAATGCTCAGGGAATATGTATCCCCATCAATAGTGCCATTTAATCCTTTAATTGTGCATATCCCCTTTATATATCCAGGAGGATTAGGAAGATATCCCAGTTTCTTCAGGATATGAAATACATCCCTTATATCTACTACAAGGGAGGAGGAAGAAAATTTTACTCTCAAGGGAGAGGTTGACAGGACATGAAGGTCAATATCCCCCTTAAAATTAAAATTTAATAGTGCAAACTCTCCTTTTAGCCTTAGATGACCTGGTTCAAAAGGTAACCCCAGCCTAACCCTACCTCCAAACCTTAAAGGCAACTCCTGAGAAGGAGGGTTATGACACCATAGGGAAGAGACAAAGACAAAGTTAAAAGAGAAAAAGAAAAAAAGGACCACCCCCCATTTAAATATTTCTCCCTTCTTTCCTCTTCCCATGGGTTCCCCTCAAACTAAGTTAAAGGTAAGGGGAGGACCAAGGGCAATCTGGGCCTCCCCTTGATTTTGAGATGTGCTCTTATTTAAGCAAAAATACCACCCTTGCCTGATTCAAAAACTGGGTCTTTTCATTATTGGCAAAGATAAGGGCTGCTGCATCAGGACTTACCTTTACATCAGTAAGTTTTACTACGCCTGTAGCTTTTACCTTAAGGGGATTCTTGGCACCCCAGGTCTTGAGAAGGGCCATTGCCTTGGCCTCATCATTGGTAAAGCCGCCACAGCCCCTCTCCACCAGCACAGAACTCACTATCTTGGAAGGATCAAATATAACCTCTCCTTTTTGAGACAGGATTCTATTTACCAGGGCGGGCCTAAAGGTAAAAGACCTTACATCCACTATCACTCCATCATAAGGGTTTTGATTCTGAGAAGGAGTAAGTACCTGGGGTTTCTGTTGAGGAGCAGGAGCTGCAGGGGCCTGAGGTTTCTGGGGCATCACCTTGGGGACCAGCTTTGGAGTATAGGTGGGCTTTGGAGGAGGAAGAAGTCTTTCTTCCTTCAAAAGAGGTAAAATCACATCATATAGTCCCCCATGTCCCCTGAGATAGAGCCTCATACACACCTCTGCATATCCCCTTTCAGGATAATACTTTTCTCCACACTTTACGGCTCCCTTTAACACACCATAAACCGTTGTTTTAATAGCATCACTCTGGAGCATCCCATCCTTTACTGTAGTAGTCCCATAGAGGGTAATTCCCTGTAATATTTCCAGAAGATCCCTCTGGGCAACAACTGTTGCGGCCCTGATTGCCCTATAGCGACTCTGTCCCTCTTCAGAAGAACCAATCACCTGAATATAACCCTCGCTAAATATCTTTACAGGGTCTGTGACCGGTTGCCAGGACTCCTGCGCCAGGGCAGGAAAGGCCATTAATAAGATTAACCCCATTAAGACCATTATTTTCTTCATAACTACCTCCTTTTAATAAATATTCATGATGTTCCTAAGTTTCATTAGGGCCAGAATAAGCTCAGAGCCCTCTACATAGTCATCTGGCCTAAACTCCCCAGAGAGATCTGCCTCCATAAGCCCTCTACTGGTACAATTCATAACCGCATTAAACCAGGGTACTGTAGGAGGAACATCGGGAAAAGGAGATTTCTCTGTGCCAAAATATTTAGTGGCAAGAGATTCATCCCCTGTGAGCTTGATGAGGAGGTCTTCCAGGATAAATGCAAGTTGTTTTCTAGTGATTGGCTCATTGGGCTTAAAGAGATATGCCCGGGTGGTCTTATCATACTCAGGTTGCAATCCCCTGATATTCCATTTTATTACTGTCAATATCTCATCCTTAAAAGGGCTATTCATTATATCGGCAGGTACAAATGCTGCCTTAGGTAGTTTAGATTTTATGGGGATCCGTCCCGCCATAAACTTATCTAGGTGAAGTTCATCCACCAATAGCGCCGCCACATCCGCCCGAGTAACCTCGGGTTTTACAGCTATCTCCTTGGCAATCTTGGTAAGGGTGTATTGCCCCATGGCCCTTACTATCTTCTGGACCCTTTTATACATTACATCTGCCTTATCATGCCACTTGCCAGGGCGAGAGGAAAGGACCTTTGCAAAGGCATCCTCCGCCTTTCTAAACTTATAGGCCAAATAATAGGCATACCCCATAAAATAGGGGGCCGCTGCCCTTGTTTGATAATAGGGAAGCTCTTCTTCCTTTACTCCACCCAATCCCATGGCGTCATTATAGTGCTCCTCCGCCCTAACGAGCCAGCCCCTTGGATGGCCAGTAAAGTACACCCTGATAGCAGTTACATGATAGATAAACTTTTCACTATCATCCTTTGCCTCTGAACCTGCCCTTTTTAAGTACTTAAGGGCCTTTTCCATCTCCACCCTTTGAAGGTCTCCATCTTTCTGATTTCTGGCATCAATGGCAAAGATAAGGGCCATTCCTCCTAGGGCAGGAGAATAGTTCTTATCCAGATACAATGCCCTTTGAAAGTGATTCCTGGCCCCTGCTACATCACTCTTCTCAATGAGGTTCATACCCATTAGATAGTGGTGTTCAGGATTGTCCTCTGCAGAGATCCCAACTGGCTTCTTGGGTGCACATGCCCCCACTATCAAAAGGGACAATATGCTTATACATATCCACCATTTCTTCATAAATTACCCCCTATTTTTTTTCAATTTTTTCTCCATCTTCAACATTGCATCCAGGTATCCCTTATACTTTGAGACCTGATATTTCTGGGCCATTGCATAACCAAGGATCTCAAAATAGGTAACAGGAAGTGTCACCAGCTTCTTTACAATATTGGAGAAGCGATGCTCATAGTACTTCTTGTTCCTTTTCCGAAAGACCCCCTTCTTTACCAGAAAGGGATAGGTTATAAAGGCCCTTGCCAGGTTCATCTGCGATATGGTCTGGACATCATTAATTATTTTTAAGGTCAGCTGTGTCATAACCAACATGGTCTCTGCAAAATTGCGATCAATATAATCTACAATCTCCCTGAGCTTCTTGGCCTTTCTGATATTCTCCTCTGTGACATAGAGGGTGGAAAGGGCCTCATGATAGAGCTTTTTCTGGATGGCCTTTTTATTGTGCACTTCCTTATATAGCATGGCCTTCTTCTTTTTAAGGGCAGCTCGCTCTGCCTTGGATAGCTTTTTATCCTTTAACCTGGCCTTTACTGATTCATAATCCGACTGAACCACCATCAACTCTGAATCCACCCTTTCTATCTTCATCCTTATAGAGGGGGGAAGGATGGAATAGAACACATCCTTAAAGGTACCCAGTTGCTCTCCCTTTACTGCCCTAAAACAGGATAGGTCTATAGGCAGATCTGCCCAATGCCTTATCCCTCCGGCACTAAAGAGGTACTTGCTAAGCATATCCTCCACAGGCCTATTAAAGAAGGTGCACTTCCTATACTCAGGATAAGACCTTATCTTCTTGCAAATAGAGGCCCCTGGAGAGAGATCGCAGTAAGATGGCTTAAAATACTTGCATTGACAACAAAAAGGTACATAAGAAATCACACTCTTGGCATGTTCGAACTCAATTCCAAGGTTCTCACTGCCCTCAATAAATAGCCTTGAGCCCAGGGCCCCTAAAGCACTGGACCAGAAGTTGCCTGTGGAGAGTATGCTCACTGCATAGGCATTTGCATCATATAGGTCATAAAAAGAGAAATCCTTTTTGAGGAGTTTCCTGAGACAATCATTATACCTCTTCTTGGCCTTTTTCTGTTTTTTGTTCAGCTTTGTCTTCTGATAATCGTTGAGAAGCTCTGGCCAGGGGTCCTCATAGGATATGGGAAGCCTATCCAACAATATCTCATTTACCTTTATCATGGCAGAGACTTCATCCACCAGGGTAAGGTCTATCTCTGCCTCAATAAGGGGATTTTTATACTTGGCAGCCTCTTTACCCCCGGCTATGTTTGCCACATTGGCCACTGTCATCATGCCCCCTGTGGCACATCCTCCCACCAGGAACAACAAGAGGATGCCTATTATATAATTGACATATCTTTTGTCTAATTTCATAGAGCCTCCCCGTTTAATAACCCTCTGGTGTCTTAAATTCTTCTAACAATTTTTTGGTCCTATGCTGTCTCTTCAAAGAGGCAAAAGCAGTGTTTAGCTCATAAGATACCTCTCCCATGGCCTTTTGAATATCAGGATCCCCTGGCTTTAGCATGGCCGCCCTTCTGTAGTATTTAAGGGCCTTGGAAAGATATCTCTGTTGGGTGGAAATGTCATTTGCACTATTCCATGCCATACATTCCAGGGCCACCCCCGTATTATAAAGCACATATGCATCCTTACAGGAGGGACTATTGGCCATAGGCTTTAAGACCTCATAGGCACCCACACAATTACCCGAATTTATCATGTCTGCCGCACTCTTGGCCATGCCTGTAAGGCCCTTAACCGGCCTCAGTACGGTAGATTTCACGGGAACAAACTGTCTCACCACCCTTCTCACCGCTTCTTTGACCAGCATCTCCTTTACCCGCAGGACAGAAGGGAGTTTTGACTTTCTATATACAGGCTCCACAAAGGTCTTTTCCACCAATATGGGATCAGCAGTGGAACACTCCAGAAGCCCTGCCTGACGAATAGAAAAGTTCGCTTGAAAAACCCCATACCTTTTAATACTGGCTCCCTCTCTATAGGTCCTCACCCCAAAATTTATCACCTTTATAGAGAGATCTGGATATTCCCCTTCCATAGAGGAAACAGTAACTGGATTTATAAACCTGGTCTCTCCAAGCACTGCTCGGGCATATTGGGCAATAAGGGCCTTATCCCCGGCCCTCACCTTACCACTTATGGTATCACGTCCCACATACATAAAGGAGATGCCCTGATCACCCCCAGAAGAACACACTATAGCCTCCTTGATGGTGTTGGGCTTATATACACTCACCAGGGCCCCTCTGGAGCTTACCTGAGTAGTGGCGCACCCTGCTCCCAGAAAGAGGAGTATAAGTCCCATTAAAATATATCTTAATTCTCTATTTTCCTTCATCATTAATAACCTCCTCCAGGTCCTCCATAGGTTCCTTCAAACATTACCCTGCTCCCAGCCATCTCCGCAGGGGTGAGTCCTAATCCCATTTTCTTAAAATGCCTGCGGAGTATCCTCCTCACAGAAGTGGGATCTGCCTCACTGAATATCTCAACTTCCATATAACTTCCTGTCTGTCTAGCAATCCTGTACCTCCAGCCAAGCTCTTCCAATACATCCTCCACCTTATCCTGTTGTCTGGTGCTTATATTTCTTAAAACCAACATCACGAATTTGGCCCTGGCGCCACTAAAACGCCTTACTATCTTCTTGATGAGCCTATCTACTACCCTTGGACCTATCTTAATGGCAACTCTTGCCACTCCATCTGCCAGTCCATAGGCTCCACCTCTGGTTATGGTCTTTCCCCTTCCCTGGACATTTGCGAAAAGTTCTCCTGTAGTGGCATCATAGGCCTTTAAAGAGAGGGTGGCATAGATAATATAATATCCATCTCCTGTGGGTCTTTTACCTGCATCAAAACTTACCATCACCACTGCATCCCCTGTCTCCTGACGGGCAATATTAATGGCAGTCTCTTCGTCCACCACCATCTCTGCAGCCCTTCCCCTTATCCTTTTGAGCTGAGAGGGAAGAAATACCCTAAATCCCTTACCAGATAGCCTATCGGCAATGAGATCCATCACACTCTGAACCGCCTTGGAATTATAGGGAAGGTCCAGTCCAGTACGGGGTTTATACACCACTATCACTTTTCTTTCATCAAACTTGGTTTGCTGAAAGGTCCTCTGAAAACGTGGGTCTTCCATAAATTGATCCACAGCATTCTTCAACTTTATATCATCCAGCACCACACTCAACTTTACCTTATACACCCCTGTAACCGGATCATTTCCTTCTGCAAGTACCTTATAGCTCCTCACATAGCCTGCACTGGCAGAAGTAATCCTGTCATAGATGAGCTTCCCCTGAGATACATTGGAATTTGAAGTAATATAACTCCCCAGTGCCTCTTCCACTGCCGCCCTTATCCCATTGTTGATAGCGGCCTGTCTCGTCTGACCCTCTCCAATAGCAGTGACCACCCGGGCAAAGGCCTGGGTACTCACAAAGAAAAATACCAAAAGTCCCAAAAACAAAATCCTCTTCCTCATGATACCTACCTCCTTTTGTTCACTTTTTTTCTTTATTTTTGTCAGAGACATCTGCAAAATATGCAGACATGGACATCAAAGATGGGTTATTGGGATTGAGCCTCAACCCCTTTTCAAGCAGTTTCTTGGCCTTATCTTCTTGATTGGTCTGGAGATAATATCTTATCCCTAATTGATAAATCTTTATTTCATAAGGATATTTGTCAAGTGCCCTTTCTATCACCTTTTCTATGCTCTTATCTCCAATCATAGAAAGGGCATAAATATAATAGATATAACTCTCTGCATCTGGATTTATGGCCACTACCTTTTTAAACAATTCCACTGACTTACCATAATTCCCCTTATTAAGATACCTTATGGCTTCTTTCTTATCCTTTTTTGCTTCCTCTTTTAGGGCCTCCAGGGTAATCGTCTTCCCCCCTGGGTAGGGAGAATCCAGGAAAGAAACCACTTCCACCTTTCCCTTTATCTTAAATTCACATATACTAGTGCTTCCCATGAAATTTTCCCTGAGTTTAAGGGGAACCTTTGCCTCTATGTTTATCCCATTATTGGTAAAATTGTTATAGACTACCTCACACTGACCCTTTTTCAAGCTAATTCCCACCCTGTTACCATCAAAACTACACCCCCTGATCTTTACCCTGCCCTCTTCTATATCCACGGCCCTAGAAAGGGATTGAAGGGTCCCATTTGTTAAAACTACACTTTGTAGTGTCTTAATCACCACACCTTCTCTCTCATGTGTTATAGAAAAGTTATTGGCCTCTAACTTCCCTCTAACCCTTATCCCTTTCTCTATTCCCTCCATCTGAATCCCTCTCATAGTTAAAGTACCTGTAGGCGTTACTTCAATAGCTGTGCCATTTGATTTTGAATTTATAAATACAGATCTCATCTCAACATTTCCCTCAATCTTAAGTGTAGCATTCCTCATAAAAGTTATCTCCACATTAGGTCCAATAATAACATTTACCCCCAGGGGGATAGAAACTGTCCCATTTAAAGAATACTTACCTGCAGGGATATTGTTTACTATTACCTGAGGCAAGGGACGAGTTCCCAGCATGGGAAGGGAGACAGGGCCCACCTGAACCGAGGGAGACAAGTTACCAACTGCATCCTCTGCGGCAAGCCTGTAAAAATACCTTTTACCAGGAGATACCGTTTTGTCTATATAGGAAAATCCCTCTACCTGAGCTATTTTCTTATAGCCAGAAAGGGGATTTTCACTCCTGAAGAGGATAAATCTCTTTACCGAGGTATCCGAGGTATTCCATTTTAGAAGTATATGAGACTTAGAGGCACTAGCCTTAAAAGATTGGGGTTTTTGAGGGGGGATACCATCTATGGAAATTAATGGGTTGGTTTCTACCCAGTCTCTGCGCTCTCCACTCTCGTTCTCCAGATGGAGATAAAGTACCCCATTGTGAAGTCTATCCCCTTCTTTTACCACATACATCCCCTTATATATCCCATTTTGGACCTCTGACATGGGGATATGTTTTACCATGGGAGAAAGATCAAAGCTGGCCTTCCCCCCTGCAGTCCCCTCCATTCCCACCAATATCTTATCCCCTATCTTAAAGGTATGAGGAGTGATGTTGGTAACTACCCGAATAATCTTGGGTTTTTTTGCCGCACTTGAAAAAGAGGGTATAAGGCTACTCACCTTAAAGGCCCACTCAAAAATTATATTTTTTATATTTACATTTCCGCTACTACTAACCACAGAAGAGACCACTGTGGCAATAGCACCAAGGGGATCAGTGGCAATGGAGAGCTTCTTTCGTGTGGCAGTCTCCCTCCAGCATCCCAATTTTTTTTGCTTGCTAAAAAGGCACAGCTCCCCATCCATCTTATAGTACTGAGCAAAGGCCATATTAAAACTGGAGAGCTGATAGACCTTGATCAAGAGGATCCCCTCCAATTCTGGATTCTTTTTATATGCCCCTCTTATTAAAGAAAAATTTATCTTTTTACCCTTGGGAATATCCCAGTCCAGATAAGTGACCACATACCCTTTTCCAGACATATAATTCTTTACCACATTCCTCACCAGTGCAAATGCAGAAAGCTCAATCTTTTTAGAGCCCATAGCAATAGGGCCAATTATTCCTATATGCCTTGGAAGTTCCTTTTCCGGAATAAAAACCACACCCTTGGAGGCAAAAACCTTAGAGACAGCAAAAAATACCACTATCCCCAGAATAAAACCCAATATTTTTACCCTGTTTCTCATGATGCCTCCCTCACAAATTTTATCAATTTTTTCAACATCCTATAATATTCTATTCTTATTACTACACTCCTACCTCAATTTAGTCAACTATTAACCAAAAAATAAAAAAGCAATTACCGTGCCCCAAAAATATTGGCCTGGATCTTGAATTTTGCTTCCTCCAAAAATAGGATTGGGTGAAGAGGAGATGAAGAGATGAAACAACTCATCTTGATAGTGGGTCCCAGTGGTTCAGGAAAGGACACATTACTCAGGTGGGCAAGGGAGTATTTTAGAGGATGGAAAGGGGTAACTTTTTGTAAAAGATATATCACCAGGGTCCCAGATGAAAATGAAGACAATTTCTATGTCTGTGAAAAAGGATTTGAAACCCTGGAGCATTCAAACTTTTTTGCCTTTTCCTGGAAGGCATACAACTATTTCTATGGAATACCCTCATATGAGATCAAGGAGGGCTACTGTAATTTTATCTCGGTCTCCAGGTCTATGGTAAATAAAATAGAGTGCATGTTTTCTCATGTGGTAACTATCTACATAAGGGCCAGAAAAGATATTATAAAAAAGAGACTTCTTAAAAGAAAAAGAGAACCTGTTGAGATAATCAAAGAAAGATTAAAACGCTATGATATAGATATTATGGCCCGAAATAGAATAGACTTTATAAATGAAGGAGAAGAGAGGGTGGTAAGAGAAAACTTTCTCGCCCTCTGTAGGAGTATTATAAATGACTTTTTCTACAAGAAGAAAGGCATAACTTAAGATAAGCGGCGGCCTCATATGGATTGGGAGCAGAGCATATTGCAGACACCACTGCCACCCCTGCCAGGGGCAAGGATGCCAATGAGGAACAATTGCGGGGGGTTATTCCCCCAATAGCTATCACTGGATGAGTGGTCATCTTTAAAATATTTTTTAATCCCTCTATGTGGAGGAGGGGTTTTGCATCCTTTTTGGTAGAAGTGGGGAAAACAGGACCCACCCCTATATAATCTACAGGCAATAGTTCTGCCTCCAGGGCCTGCAAGGGGGTATTTACGCTGAGTCCAATAAGCATATTTTCTCCCACTATCCTTCGCACATCTATTGGATGAAGGTCCTCCTGTCCCACATGAACCCCATCTGCGCCCACGGCCATGGCCACATCCACACGATCGTTTATAATAAAGGGCACTCCCCTCTCCTTTAAAAATCCCTTTATCCTCTTCCCCAGCTTCACATATTCCCTTGTTTCTATTTCTTTTTCCCGGAGTTGTACCACCCCTACTCCCCCACAAATTGCCCTCTCCAGCACATACAAAAGGTCCCTTCCCCCACAAGAGGCCCTATCTATACACAAATACACAAGAGGCTCTTTTTCCTTTAGAAGGGGCCAAAAGGACCCCTTCCTCACCCTATTCTTTAGAGACCCCTGCCTGTTCAAAGGTCATAACCTCCTTATGGACCCTACATGCGGCCTCTATTATACTCATAGAAAGGGCTCCTCCGGTTCCCTCTCCCAACCTCATCTTTAGATCCAGGATTGGAGAGAGCCCAAGATGACTCAACATCCTCCTGTGCCCTGGCTCCTCTGAGCAATGCCCTGAGAACATATACTCTTTTGAGACAGGGGCCAACACAGCCGCAATTAACGCCCCAGCTGTGGAGATAAACCCATCCACTACCACAGGCACCTTATAGTAGGCCCCCGCCAGGATACATCCTGCAATTCCCCCTATCTCAAAACCACCTACCTTGGACAATATATCCACTCCATCGGCTGGGTCTGGTTGATTAACCTCAATCCCCCTTTCCACTGCTGTGATCTTTTTCCTCATCCCTTCTTCATCTACACCTGTTCCTGGGCCCACCATTACTTTAGCACCCTCTCCTGTAACCACACATCCAATGGCAGAGGAGGGAGTGGTATTTCCTATCCCCATATCCCCTGTACCTATAATCCTGGCACCTGACTCAATGGCCTCTTCAGCCACTTTAAATCCATTCAAAATGGCCTCCAGCGCCTCCTCTCTGCTCATGGCAGGTCCCTTGACAAAGTTAGAGGTACCCCTCCTCACCTTCATGTTCCTGAATATCTTTTTCTCCTCTTCACTTGCCGGTTCAAAATCTGGCACTATGCCCATATCTACAACCACCACATCAGCTCCCACATGACGGGAGATGGCATTTATCCCTGCACCTCCCCTTATAAAACACTTTACCATCTCCAGAGAAACCACCTGAGGAAAGGCGGAGACCCCCTCTTCCACCACTCCATGGTCCCCTGCAAATACAAATATATTCTTTTTGGATACATCAGGTCTCTCTGTCCGCTGGATAGCACATATACGCTCTGCTATCTCATGCAACCTCCCCAGGGCCCGTGGAGGCATTACCAGCTCTGCTGTATGGGCACGAGCCTTTTCCAGAAAAGATCCATCTATTGGTTCTATGCCCTCCACTATCTCTTTAAGTCTCTTTTCCCTATCCATAATCCTTTACCTCCTGAAATGATTTTCATCTCCTTTGATAGGGTCTTGTCTCTTTTCTGTCAAATTCAAAACACACCTACCTCTTTTTTAAAAAAGATCTTTAAAGATCTTTTTATAAAGGTCCTGTCCATAACTGGTCTGCAGTGGCCTTGATTCCACGAGCTTAAAGGTCCTTGTTCCATCACTTAATCTCTCTGCCCTCAAAAACAAAGTGGTGTCTCGGTATTTCTCATAAAATAAACTTGCAAATTCATAGAGGTGCGTTACATAAAAGATCCTTATACCCCTTTCCACCAATGCCAGAACAATATCTCTGGCAATATGAGACCCCTCTCTCTCATTTGTAGCCCCAAAGGACTCATTTAAAAACAACATAGCACCTGGTCTTATCTTATCTATGATTGCGCTCATTCGCTTTAATTCCTCTTCAAACTTTCCACTTTCAAAGGTCCTATCTTCTTCCCTTTTAAAATGGGTAAAGATACCCTTCGCAGGATGGGAAATAAAAGACCTAGCCCCTACAAACATCCCTGCCTGCATCATTATCTGGGCTAGGGCCACAGCCTGAAGAAATGTGGTCTTTCCCCCCTGATTTGTCCCTGTGATAATAACAGGATTCTTGGCGGAGGCATCTACATCGTTTGCCACCACCTCTTTTTTCTTTACAAGCAAAAGGGCTACATTATAAAGATGCCTTGCTGAATACTCTAAAACATCCTCTGAAACCACAGGCATACAAATGCAAGCACCCTCTTCTCTCAGACTCTCATATAAGTTAAGGGCACCAATATAAAAGGCCATCTCCCTCTTCAGGGCCTTAAAAAACTTCTCAACGTGAGAGGCCGCCTTGGCCACTGCCAGGGCCACTGAAGAGATTCCCCTGTCCTTTATCTCTCCCAGGGCCCGGGCTCCATTATGGTCCCGGGGATGGAGGGTAAAGGAAAACCCTTGAGAAGAGGGAAATATCTTTAGCTTATCAAGCCACCTGTGTTTGCGACCTTTTGGTAAGACTAGGGCATAACCTCTAGGGATATTACAGGGGCCCAAACATCCCTTTAAAAGGGTCCCATCTTCAAATTCCAAAACAGCTAAATGTTCTTTTATGAGAGAAAGATAGGTATCATCCATCTCTTTCAACACCATCTGAAAAAACCGTGTAAATCCCCGGGAGCTAGTGACCTCTATCCCCCTCTCTGCAATCTCTCTCAGTTCTTTAAAAAGGTCTAATGAAGAGCGTAGTATCCCCCTGGCCCCACTTAACACGGAACCAGGGCTTGCATACCGTGGAGAAAGCCAGAACCACTGCTTCTGGCGTCTCTCCATAAATTCCTGGGTAAGGGAATATAGCCTCTTGGGAAGCTGGGGATTATTCAAACAGTCTCTTAAGATCTCCTGACGGTATATAATGGTGTCTTTATCCCCCTCTATATTCAAGAGGGCACATCTTGCCACCTTAAAAAGAAATTCATCCCCCCGAGCCATGGCCTCAAAGACCACATTCAGCCCTATATCCTCCACAAGCTCTTCCCTTTCCCGGGAAAAATCCTCTTGGAGCACAAAATCCCTGTCAGGATACATCAACAATACCTTCATCTCACTATCCTCTCCTTTATCTGACCATAGGTAAGACCATGTCTGTGGGCAAGGGAAAAGGCATACGCCATTCCATTGGCCTGTTGTCTTATTATTTTAAAGGTACGGATGGTGGGGTCGTGCTCCTCTACCTGGGCCACCATACTCACGGTCTTTTTATTCAAGAAAGATAGTTCCTCAATAAAAGTAACGCATACACATATGGCATCTTGGTTTGATATAAGAGTGAGTATCTCCTTATTTAGGAATAGGGCATCCTGGAGAGTAGTAGAAGAAAAAAGTTCGTTTAAGATTATTAGACTCCTTGAGGTGGATGTTGAAAGTATCTCATAGATACGAAACAACTCCTCTTCCAGCTTACCTTGAAAATTTGTCAAAGATTCCCTCCTCTCAAAATGAGTAAGTATCTTATCGCACAAAAACACCCTGGCATAGGTGGCTGGTACCTGTAATCCCAGCAAGGCAAGATAATGAACCTGGGCCACCATGCGGGCAAAGGTGGTCTTTCCTCCCTGATTTGGTCCTGTAATTACGAGTATTCTCTCTTCTCCACTGAGGGAAAAATCATTTGACACCACATTCTCTCCCTTCTCTCTCAGGGAATGAGCCAGAAATACATCATAGCCCCCTGTTACACATACCTCCTTGGAAGAAGTAACAACGGGATAACAAAAAGAATATCCCTCCTTCCTTAAGGACTCCATAAACTCTAAGTAGGCCAAATAAAACTGTAACTCCCTATCAAAACGCTCTATAGTCTTATCCATAAGACAATCAATTTCTTCAAAAAAATCCTCCAAAAGAGCAAAAGGCCGAGGGAATAGCCGGGCCACAAATTCCAATATCTTTTCTTCTATATGGTTCATATATCCCCTTTGTGTCTCCTCCAATTTAAAAAACTCTCTCTCCTCTCCTTCTTCCCAAAATTTCTCAAAAAGAGCCTCTATATAAGGGGTATATTCTTCCTGCCCCTCATAAGGGAACACCTGGAAACCATTTCCAGCGATCTTTATACAATAGCGTAATCGTCTGAGCATTTCCTGGATCTGCAGGGCCCTATCCTTGAGAGAAGAAAAGTGGGAAGAATGAATATATCTCTGGAGATATTCCCTAAATAACACAAGTCCCCTAGATGCCAGAGGCAAGGTGGCTAGCTCTCTTTCCAGACAAATACAGGCCTTTATATACTCCAAAGATGCCTCTAAAAAACATCCCTGCTGGTGATATTTAAATCCTATTGTTTCTACCCCCTCCAAATATTGACGAACCCGCGAGATGGTGCTGGAAAATCTCCTGAGAGCATCAAGCACCTCCCTATCCTCCAAATCCCGCATAACCTCCTGACGATAGGTTATGGATTCCACCTCCCCTAGGGGATGATAAAAATATTCCCTGAGATCATATTGCCCTCTCTCCTTAAGCAAGACCTCTATTAACTGATCCAGGCCAACATCTGGGAAAAAAGCAGGCTGTTGGGGTTGCTCAGAAAAGGCTCCTTCCAACTTAGGGAAAAGTATACTATAACTTTGCATTGCATTTCTCCTTTTTTAGGAAGCCCCCTCAAAAATTTTTTTCAAAGAGATCTTAAGTCCCATAGTTAGCGGGATTCAAGCCCCCTAATCAAGAAATTTGAAATTTTACCCATCCTCACCTATAGTGATCAGCAGAGCAGGGTTAAATGGAGAAGGGACAAAAATGGGGCTGGAGAGAGAATTAAAATTTGAAGTAGAGGACTTTACAATTGTGAGAGAAAGGATAAAAAAAATGGGAGGGATCCTTGAGGGACGATATTTTGAAAAGAATATTGTCCTGGATACCCCAGAAAAAGGCCTTATCGCCGAGGGAAAACTATTGAGGCTGAGACGCGCAGCAGGAAAGAACCTTCTATGCTTTAAAAGACCATCTCCCTCACAGGAAGAGGTAAAGACCTTCATAGAATATGAGATAGAGACTAGCAATTTTAAAGATACCATTCACCTCTTCAGGGAACTAGGTTACATGCCCATTGGGGAATATGAAAAGATTCGGGAAAAATGGAGAATAAATGAGGTCAAGATATGTCTGGACGTACTTCCCTTTGGAAAATTTGTTGAGATAGAATCAAATGGGGATATCCTCTCTCTGGCGGAAAGACTGGGCCTCTGTAGGGAAAAGGCCATGAAAGAGACCTATCATGAGCTCAACAAGAAAAAAAGAAAATCCTTGGGGCTCCCCCTGGAAGACTCCTTTGTTTTTGGGAAATGGAGAAAAGCTACCTAGGTTTGACCTTTACAAGGGACTGATATTATATCACTATTATCTAGGTAGTTGCAGAAAACATAAAAGAAAACAGCTGGCTATGTAGATAAAATCCTCTCACCCCGTAAAAAGAAGGACAAAATAGAATATAACATCTCAAAAGAAATAATTAGAGGCATTCTCAAAAAACTAGAAACATTATCTCCAGTTGGTTAACAAACCAGATGGGGGAAGGCACTATTCGCCGCGGCTAAATTCTAACCATGCATAAAAGATATAGCAGGGCGCCACAAACAAGGAGTTATGGCCTATGAGTTATCCCTTTGATAGACCAGAACTCCAAGAAGATAGCTTTGTAGAGGAAGAGCTAAAGGAACCTCGTCAGTACAAGGTATTGCTCCACAATGACGATTACACTACCATGGAATTTGTAGTCCACATATTAAAGACCGTATTTCACAAATCAGAAAGAGAGGCGGTTCAAATAATGTTAAATGTACACAGACAGGGGATAGGGGTGTGTGGAATATATCCCAGGGAAATAGCAGAGACAAAGGTAGCCCTTGTACATAAGCTTGCCAGAAAAGAGGGATTTCCCCTTAAATGTTCAATGGAAGAGGTTTAAAGATGTTGAGTAAGGAATTGGAAAAAATATTTGCCCTGGCCATCAGGGAGGTAAGGATAAGACAGCACGAATTTTTGACACTTGAGCACATATTATATGCCTATCTTTTAGATGCCAAGGCAACAGAAATGCTTAAAGGGTGTGGGGTAAACACCACACGACTTAAGGGACAACTTGAAAGATACTTCATGGACCATCTGGAGATATATCCTGATTCCCAGGGCCGGGAGGTTATTCAGACCCTGGCAGTTCAACGGGTCTTACAGAGGGCCATCTTTCATGTACAATCAGCAGAAAAGAATAAGGTGGAGCCAGGTGATTTCTTGGCCTCTCTCATGGAAGAAGAAGATTCATATGCGGCATATTTTTTAAAATCTCAGGGGATAGAACGCATAGACATCCTAGAATACATCTCCCATGGGCCAAAAGAGGAAGAGAGGTCCTCCAAGAAAAAGGACTCCTATCTGGAGAAATATACCCAGAATCTTGTAGAGCGGGCAAAGGCGGGGCTCATTGATCCCCTCATCGGGAGAGAAAGAGAGATAGAAAGGACCATTCAGATATTATCCAGAAGACGAAAAAACAATCCCCTGTTTGTGGGGGAGCCAGGGGTGGGAAAAACTGCCCTTGCAGAGGGGCTTGCCCTCAAGATTGCCCAGGGAAAGGTACCTCAAAAATTCAAAAATACAGAGATATATGCCCTTGACATGGGTTCTCTTATTGCTGGGACCAAGTTCAGGGGAGATTTTGAGGCCAGATTAAAGGGGATCATAAAGGAGTTAAAACAAAAAAGAGAAAAGGTGATCCTTTTTATTGATGAGATCCATACAGTGGTTGGAGCAGGGGCCACCAGCGGGGGAACCTTGGATGCATCAAACATATTAAAACCTGTCCTGGCCTCAGGAGAAATAAGGTGTATAGGCTCCACCACCTATGAAGAATATAAGAATGTATTTGAAAAGGACAGGGCGCTCTCTCGCAGATTTCAAAAAATAGACATTGAGGAACCCTCCAGAGATGAGACAATAGATATACTAAAGGGTCTTAAGAAATATTATGAGGAACATCATGGAATCCGATATACAAAAAAAGCCATAGAGGCGGCAGTGGACCTCACCATTAAATATCTCCCTGAAAGGTTTTTACCAGACAAGGCCATAGATGTAATTGATGAATGCGGAGCCTTCTACGCCCTTAAGGAACGCAAGAAAAAACTAATCACCACAAAAGATGTGGAGAATGTGGTGGCATCTATTGCCCGAGTTCCCATAAAACGGGTTACCACTTCAGATAGACAGCGCCTAAAAGACCTGGAGAAAGAGCTACTAGCGGTGGTGTATGGCCAGGATGAGGCAGTACAACAGGTGGTTAGGGCAATAAAAAGGTCTCGGGCGGGACTTAGGGAACCCAACAAGCCAGTGGGATGTTTCCTATTTGTAGGGCCAACTGGGGTGGGAAAGACAGAACTGGCCAGACAGCTGGCATCTGTCCTGGGAATAAACTTCTTGCGTTTTGATATGAGCGAATATATGGAACAGCACTCTGTAGCAAGACTGATTGGAGCCCCCCCTGGGTATGTGGGCTTTGATCAAGGAGGACTCCTTACTGATTCCATAAGAAAACACCCTCACTGTGTACTTCTTCTAGACGAAATAGAAAAGGCCCATCCTGACCTGTTTAACATCCTGCTTCAGGTAATGGATTATGCCACCCTTACAGATAATACAGGAAGAAAAGCAGATTTCAGGCATGTGATACTTCTGATGACCTCTAATGTAGGGGCCAGAGATATGTCATCTTCCTCTATTGGCTTTGGAAAAGAGGAGATAGAGGATAAATCTCATATGGGAATAAAAGCGGCAGAAAAATTCTTCTCCCCTGAATTCAGGAACAGACTAGATGGGATTGTGCCCTTTAGACCACTCTCTCTGGAGCTTATGAAAAAAATCGTGGACAAATTCATAAGGGAATTAAATACCCAGCTTATATCTAAAAAGGTAGAGGTGGTGCTCACAGAAGAGGCAAGAGAATATCTGGCCAGAAAGGGATTTGATCCTGACTATGGGGCCAGACCCCTTAAAAGGCTTATCCAAAAAGAAGTAGCTGATCCCCTTACCGATGAAATCCTCTTTGGAGGACTAACCAGTGGAGGAAAGGTAAAAGTAGAAATAAAGAGGGGAAAAGGGACCCCACAACTAGGTTTTAGTGTTATATGATGCGCCAATGATTATGGATAATAAGACACTAACTAATCCTTGGGACCATATAAAGGGGATAGAGCCCATTAGCCTATGTGACTGGCCTGGAAAGGTTGTATGTGTCCTATTTTTTGGCGGATGTAATTTTAAGTGCCCCACGTGTCATAATTTTCTCCTGGCCCAGCACCCTGAGAAGATACCTTCTGTGGACAAAGAAGAAATACTATTCTTCTTAAAGGCAAGAAGGGCCTGGCTGGATGGAGTGGTGCTATCAGGAGGAGAACCCACTTATATAAGGGGATTAAAAAAGGTAATTATGGCCCTGAGGGAAATGGGATTTAAAATAAAACTGGATACCAATGCAAGCCATCCAGAGGTGGTTGAAGAACTCCTTACACAGGGGCTTGTTGACCTGGTAGCAGTTGACGTAAAAGGTCCATATGACCTCTATCCTCAACTCACAGGAGATGCTATTAGTCGAGAAGAGATACGGGAAAAGTTAACAGCCATATTTTCTATTGCAAAAGACCACCCTTCCATGTTTTACTTCCGATGTACCCAGGTACCGCTTTTGACAGATACACACCTAGAAGAGGTAAGATCTTATTTGCCAAGGGGTTTTGAGCTTTATATTCAAAAATATATAAAACCACGACACATCCATAATGAAGATAACAAGGAGGGATAAATATGTATCTGGAGGGAATAGAGACAAAAACAGGTAACACTGTTAAAAAATTAGATAGACCCAAACAGATAAGGAAAAGGGATGGACGGCTGGAGACATGGGCCACTTCCAGGATAGCTAATGCCATATTAAAGGCCCTCAATGCCAGTGGCATAAAGGATCCACTACTTGCAAAACGACTTGCCCTAAAGGTGGAGAAAAAATTGCTGGGTATTGAGATCCCAGAGCAGGAGCAAGTCCAGGACATGGTGGAACTGGTCCTTATGGAAAACAGGCTCTATCATGTGGCCAAGAAGTACATCCTCTACAGGGAACAGCGGAGACAACTCCGCTCACAGACCGAGACCTTTTTAAATATTGGGAGGACCATAGATAGTTATCTCTCCAGAGAGGACTGGAGGGTCTCAGAAAATGCCAATATGGCCCATTCTTTTCAGGGTCTCATGCTTTATCTCTCCGGATCTGTTCAGGCCAGATATGCCCTTGAAAAATACCCAGAAGAGATAAGAGACGCCCATAATCATGGATATATTCACATCCACGACCTTTCTTTTGGACTGGCGGGATACTGTGCAGGCTGGAGTCTCAGAGACCTTCTCCTGGAAGGGTTCAACCTGGAAGGAAGATGTTCTTCTGGTCCAGCAAGACACTTTGATTCTGTCCTGGGACAGATGGTAAACTTTCTAGGGACCCTCCAGAATGAGTGGGCAGGTGCCCAGGCATTTAACAATGTGGACACCTATCTGGCCCCCTTTGTGAGGAGAGATAGACTCTCCTACAGGGAAGTAAAGCAGGCCATGCAAAAATTCATATTCAATCTGAACACCACCTCCAGGTGGGGAGGACAGTCACCCTTCACCAATCTCACCTTTGACCTTATCCCTCCAAAACATATTGCCAAGGAAGGGGTAATAATTGGAGGGGAAATCAGAGAAGAGTGTTATGGTGAATATGAAAAAGAGATGGAGATGATAAATAGGGCATTTCTGGAGATAATGCTGGAGGGAGACTATCATGGAAGGATATTTAGTTTCCCCATTCCCACCTATAACGTCACAGAGGACTTTCCCTGGGATTCTGAAGTGGGGGAATTGTTGCTGAAACTCACGGCAAAATACGGGGTCCCTTATTTCCAGAATTTTATAAATTCTGATCTAAAGCCAGAAGACGTGCGCTCCATGTGCTGCAGGCTCCAGATGGATCTAAGGGAGTTGAGGAAGCGCACAGGGGGACTATTTGGGGCAGGAGACCTCACTGGTTCCATTGGGGTGGTGACCCTGAACCTGCCTAAACTGGGTTATCTTGCCCGGGGAGAAGAGGACTTTCTGGATCTAATTACTGAATATGCCACCCTTGCAAAAGAATCCCTGGAATTTAAGAGGAAATGGGTCTCTGACAACCTGGAAAAGGGGATGTTTCCCTTCTCCAGAAGATATCTCAAGAATAGCCTAAAGGGTCACTTCTCCACTATAGGAGTGGTAGGAGGACATGAGGCATGTCTAAATCTACTGGGCAAGGGAATAGATACCCCTGCGGGTCTGAGGTTGATGAAAAGGACCCTGGAACATCTGCGGGAGCTCACCATTAGATTTCAGGAAGAAACAGGCAATCTTTACAACCTTGAGGCCACCCCAGCAGAGGGAGCAAGTTATAGATTGGCCAGAATAGACAAAAAGCTCTATAGGGATATAATCACCTCTGGAGAAGAGGTCCCCTATTATACCAATTCCACCGCCCTTCCAGTAAATTATACCACAGACGTATTCCTTGCCCTGGAACACCAGAACCAGCTCCAGCCCCTCTATACAGGAGGGACGGTATTTCACGTATATCTGGGAGAGGCGGTTGCAGACCTTGAAAGCCTTAAGAATTTTATCATAAAGGCCATGAGCAATACCCGCCTCCCCTATATCTCCATTACGCCCACATTCTCTGTATGCAGGACCCATGGATACATAAGGGGAGAGCACTTTACCTGTCCCACCTGTGGGGAGGAAACAGAGGTATATACCAGAGTAGTGGGATATTACAGACCAGTGAGCATGTGGAATCGGGGCAAACAGCAGGAATATAAGGATAGAATTATGTTTAAAATAGGATAGAGACTCCAAGGAGAGGATATATGAATTTCGTAATAATTGGTGCAGACGCAGCAGGAATGAGCGCGGCCTCCAGGGCAAAGAGGAAAAAGAGGGATATGAGGGTAGTTGTAGTGGAAAAGACCTTTGACGTATCTTATAGTGCCTGTGGAATGCCCTATAATATAGCAGATAGAAATCGGGATATGGAAGAGTTGGTGGTGAGAAGGGCTGAAGTCTTTCGGGAAAAACAGGGAATAGAACTCTATAATGGATATGAGGCAAAGAGGATTGACAAAAGGAACAAAAAGGTATGGGGGATTAACCACGAGGGAAAAGAATTTGAGTTCTCTTATGACAAACTTCTAATTGCCACTGGTGCCAAGGCAATACGACCTGATATTCCAGGGAATAGAGACAATGGAGTATTTACCCTAAAAAACCTGGAGGATGGAAGAAGGATAAAGAGTTACCTTGAGGAAAAACAGGTTAAGGAAGTGGTAATTATTGGAATGGGGTATATTGCCCTGGAGATGAGCGAGGCCCTAGTAAAGAGAAACATAAGGGTTAAGATGATAAAACCAAATGCAATATTTCTCCCTTGGATGGATAGAGAACTCTCTGAGAGGGTAAAAGAGGTATTAAAGAGAGAGGGGGTGGAGCTATTTCCAGGACATCCCATAGAATCCATAGGGAGAAAAGGGGAGAAACTTGTTGTCAGGGCACCGGATATGAACCTGGAGGGAGAGATGGTGTTAATAGCCATTGGGGTGAGACCCAACAGCGAACTTGCCAAGGATGCAGGACTAAGCCTCAGCATAAAGGATTCCATCTCTATCCACAGGGACTTCACCACCTCTGACAACCACATCTACGCTGCAGGAGACTGTGCAGACACCTACAACATAATAACCCAAGAAAAAACCTATGTACCCCTTGCACTGCTGGCAAACAGGGGGGGATGGATGGTGGCAGACAATGTCACTGGAGAGAACAAGGAATTTCCAGGGATAGTAGGCACCTCTGTATTTAAGGTATTTGATCTCCAGGTGGCACGCACTGGACTTACCCAAAAGGAGGCTAAAAGGGCAGGGTTTGATCCCATAAGCATTACCATTCACACCCGCTCCCGGGCCCATGCTCACCCAGGGGCAAAAAAAATCTCTGTCCATCTCATAGCAGACAAAAAAAGCAAACGACTTCTGGGGGCCCAGATGGTGGGTGAGGAAGGGGTTGCCCACAGGATTAATGCAATAGCAGTAGCCCTTCACAATCAAATGACAGTATATGATTACTCCCTCTGCGATCTGGCCTATGCCCCTCCTTTTGGACCAGTATGGGACCCCACCCTTGTGGCCGCAAATCAGCTCCTCAAGAGATTATAACAAAGCCACCTCTTCCAAATCTCCCATCTAAAGAAAAAAGAGGTGGAAGAGGAAACTATACTCACATGTATCTTGGGCCCAGGATCTATTTCCCTTATTTTATCCACCTAGCCAATGTCTATTATTTTTTACTTCTATCTTTTCTATTTTTTTGTCTTTTATGATGGAGATTTTTACTTTCCGTTGGAATTATTTTTTTAATATTCTTTATTAAATTATTCACATCATATTGCGAAATTATAAATATACCTTTTCTATCAGTTGAAACGCCAATATAAGAATTATTATTGTCATATTTACATTTAAATATCTGTATTTTATGGGAGGAAGAGTCTTTTAAAATTATTGTCATAAATTCCTTTTTATTTTTTATTTTAGATTTATCAACATTATATGTCTCACATTGGATAGATTTTAATTCTTTTAAAATAGATTTTATTTTATTAAGATTAATATTTTTATTATTAAATTCCCATTGTATTTTACCTTCTATATTTTGTTTTTTAAAAATATATTGTAACTCTTTATATTGAAAAATTATAGAACTTATTTCCCTTTCATTAAAGGAAAGTAACCTCTTATCTCGCATTTCATCTACATCCACATCAAAAGAAAGCCTTAAATTCCCTCGAGCCAAATATATATCTGGATTATCATCTAAACGAATATAACTGGTATTATAATTTGGACCCAATTTACCAAGTACTATTTCTATTTTCTTATTTCCATTAGCATACATGGAGATATTTATCCCTGCATCTTTATCAAGCCAATACCGAGCATAGTCTCTTTTGGTGGAGACAAGTGTTGTCAATTTTAAATTATGCATATCATCTAACATATTATTTATTTTTGTTTTATCTACAACATAATGTTTTTTTTCTATTATCCAATTATTGTTTTTTATCTTTTTCATTATCAATTTGAAATTCTTTTTTTGTATAATTATTTTATCTATCTTTTGCTTATTTATAGATGGAATTGTTGGTAATTTATAATGAATTTTATTATTTGAAGTTTTAGTATATATCCATATACAAGTCAATATTGCTATCAAAGAAATTAGAATTATATATTCTCTTTTATCTTTATCTGTCATATCAACCTCCTACAACAATCTCATATCAAATATCAAATTTACACACTACGAATTAAACATATTATAAATTTTTACTCTCTTTCTTTTCCTTAACACGAAAACAATGGCTCCCATCAGAATCACTAGTATAGGGACACCAAAAATGTTAAATAATTTTATTAATACTTTTATATTATCACTTACGTCATAAAGAGGATTAAAGTCTTCCACTTTTGAACGCAAAATTGCTCGTTGTATCTTCCCATTCAATACATCTATCATATTCATTATAAAAATAGAGTTAGGTGTATCTCCCTGAGGATCAAGTAATGTATCTGTCAATACATCTGAAGATCCTATTATAAATATCTTTCCAAATCTGCTAGTAGTTAGTCTGGTTCCCTCAGACCTTATCTCCTTTAAGATTGCAGGTGAGGGGTTATTAGTGGTAGCATTTACCTGTCTCTTTAACTTACCTTTATGTCCCTTCTGGGCATCTCGGACAGGCAATGGACCATTGGCAAAATAACTAGTAAACTTTCCCTCTACCAGATAACACAGGGGATATTTCTTCATCTGTTTTGAAGAGGGGGGATATATGTACATTGGATTTAAAGAAATGGGATTTCTTACCAGCCACGATTTTTTAGAAGAAGAGAATAATCTATATATCTTAACATTCTCTTTTGCAGTGGCATTTCTATCTATCTTAAGTGGAGAGGCCTTTAACATCACCAACCCCTTTATATTTCTCAAATAGGGCAGGTGATGGTTTATATTTTTGTCTTTAATAATAGGAGCAAAGTACACAGGCCTTTCGCCACCCCCCTGCTCCCTTGAGATCTGTTGATGATAACAATTTTTATCCATTACAATACCCTGTTGTAATATTATCCCGTAATGTTTTAATAACTTCTCCAATCCTGTATCATTGGATATGAGCCGGCCAGGGGCCCTTCTATCCTCCACATAAGAATCCAGGAATATGGCAAGGTTGGTCCCTCTCATAAGTGCCTGGTCTAACTCAAACAACTCATAATCTGTAAAACGTTGCCTGGGACCTGCTATAATAAGTGTATTTAAACCATCTGGTATCCCCTTTTTGAGAGTTATCTCCTTTATATCATAGGCACGGGACAACAATTCCCTAAAGGCATCTGCTGAAGGTAGGGGCACCATAGGATTCTTATAAAGGGACAAGGTTCCGTGGTCTGTGAGATACCCAATGGTCTGATTAATATGAAGAAGCGACTGGAGACTAGTCTCAATGATCTCTTTCAGGTCCTCAGGACTTGTAAGGACATATTGGGTACCCAGCAATGGGATGCGGTAAACCCTGAGCATCGCCACAGGAATGGTTTCCCTCTTATATCTTAAAATAAGCCCTATCCCCCCACTACCAGCCTCTATGTGGTGGGCAGGATCTGAAGGCCACCTAAGCACCTGGATCCCCTTTTTAGAATATTTTTCTTCCTCCCCACGGGAGATGTAGAGGGGAATAAACCTAAACCTCAGTTTGTCATAATTTTCCTTATTTAACTCTCCCACTACCTTCCTTATTTGCGATCTAAGGGAAGAAAGTCCTTTTATCCCCAGGAGAGGAGCTATCTTAGTTAAAGGAGGAGAAAGATAAAAATCTACATCTATCTTTCCTTTTAAGGAAAGAAGATAGCTTACCCTATCCTTTAACTTCTCAATTGAAGAGGTAAGAAGATATTCCAGTCTGTTAGTAGTAGTTATAACCGGAATCTTTTCCATGGCATCTCCATGAATAATAACTAATCCCATAAAGACACTTTTGTACTTTAATTCATCCTTCTGAATCACCTGTACCTGTACTGGTCTAATCCCATAGTCTCTTGCAATAGATGCATATTTATTATCAGGACCTATTTCATAAATTTCATAATTAAAATTTTTACCACCATAAGAAGCATATTCTTCTAGGAGATCTTTTAGATATCTCTTTAAAGTATTATAGGGAGGTGGTAAATCTTTACTGACAAATACCTTTATAGTTAAGGGTTCCTCTAAATTAGAAACCGTCTGGATGCTCAAAGGTGATAAGGAATACATTTTTGTCCTTGTAAGATCCCATCTGAAAAAACAATTTTGTCCAATAAGATTAATGAGAACTAGTATAACTGCATAAAGTCCAAATTTAATTAATCTATGCGCCATAACAATCTCCCTTTATCTTTTGGACTGTAATGAAATATCTGTAACATATAGAAATAAAAAAATGCTACTGAGAAAATAAATCACATCTCTAGTATCCACAACACCCTTTGCAAAATTCTGAAAGTGATAATCTGCCGCTATATAATTAGCAAAGCTTACCAACCTTTCAGGAAGAAAAAACAACATCTTATCCAATATAGCCAGCACAAGACACATCAAAGTTCCAATAATAAAAGCAGTTATCTGATTCTTAGAAAGGGAAGATGCAAATATCCCTATACTTGCAAAACATGCCCCAAGTAAAATGGCCCCTATATATCCACCAATCACTGGACCCCAATCCAGATCTCCAACGAGATTTATGGAAAAGGGATAAAATAGGGTAGGCAAAAGCATGAGCACGAGAAAGACCACTGTCCCTAAAAATTTTCCCACTACTATCTGTCTAGTTTCCACCGGTAAGGTAATCAATATCTCATAGGAGCCCAGATTAAATTCCTCAGAAAAGGAGCGCATGGTAAGGGCAGGTATAATAAAAGAAAAAGTTACAGGCAGGAGTGTAAAAAAATCTCTCATGCTTGCCTGGTCCAGCACAAAAAAAGCAGAAAAAAAGAACCAACCACTTACCAGTAAAAATATGGCAATAATAATATAGGCAATGGGAGACAAGAAATAGTCTCTAAGCTCTTTTCTGGCGATGGCGATTATCTTATTCATCTCCATTCTCCCTCGTTATTTCTTTGAATATCCTCTCCAAAGAGGTGGATAGGTTATGGAATTCAAGAAGAATCCACGAAGTGGACTTAATTACATTATATAATTCTTCCCGTAGATCACTTTCGCACAATACTTCACATTCCACTCCTACCTCATCCCCCTTCTTGATCTCCACTGACTTCACCCCTTCTATTGTCTCAAAGACGCTTCTAACCTCCTCCGATGTTGCCCCTTTAAGAAGGAGTTGTATCCTCCTGCTCCCTTGATATATCTCCTTAAGCTCCCTGGCACTCCCATCTGCTACTATCTTTCCCTTATTTATAATTATTATTCTGTCACAGGTAGCTTCTACCTCACTCAATATATGGCTGGAGAGAATAACTGTCTTCTTCTTACCTATCTCTTTTATAAGTTCTCTTATCTCCAATATCTGATTGGGATCCAGGCCAGTTGTAGGTTCATCTAAAATAAGTATCTCTGGATCGTGAAGTAACACATTGGCAATTCCTACCCGTTGCAATAACCCCTTTGAAAGCTCTGAGATATTTTTGTGTATTATTCCTCTAATCTGACATCTATCTGCAACCTCTTTTATTCTATCCAAAATCTTTCCACTTTCTATCCCTCTCACCTGGGCCACATAATAGAGGTACTCATACACCATCATATTTTTATAGATGGGAACTGATTCAGGAAGATATCCCATAATAGATTTTATAGAGATTACATCCTCAGGTAGATGAAATTCATTTATCTTTACCTCTCCCCGAGTGGGAGAAAGATATCCTGTAAGTATACGAAGGGTGGTGGTCTTTCCTGCTCCATTTGGACCAAGAAAACCCAGAATCTCTCCCCTTGATACAGAAAAACTGATCCCATCTATTGCCTTCACTTCATTATAATATTTGACTAGATCCTTTACCTCTATCATGGTCCTCACCTGTCCTTTGGGCTTAAATAGAGCTATTTCACAGAGGTATCACCCAATACCCCCAGAAGCCTATCTATCCTTACCTTTATAAGCTCAGAGGCCATTCTATCCCCCAAAAGTCCTACCCTTATTCCAACCCATACATCCCCTGTGGGTAAATTTTTGATCTTTATTACCACCTTTTCACCATCTGGTCTCTTGGCCACCAGTTTTGCCTCTATGGGGTCCTTCTCCAACTTTACAAGGGTAATGTCCAGTTGCTTGAGTGCCTGTTTTGATACCTCATAGACCCTCTCATAGGTAGTGCCCTTATAGATTATCTCCAACTGACCCTGAAAATATTTATACCCCCCAATACCCAATCCAGCACCTGCCCCCATCCAAACAAGGGCACATCCTCCTAATAATACAGGAAGCATTAAAACAAAGATAAAACGTTTCATAACTCCTCCTTTATTTTCTGTAGCCTGGGATCTCATAAGTTGTACAACTATTTCCTGGTCCACACTGTTTAGTGGTGCTTACTGCCCGTTCCCCACAGGCACCCATAATATAACAGGTCTTACTAATGACCCTTTGAAGTTCCTTAGACCCACACCTCTCACACTTCATCTCCACTTCTCCCTGGGAAGAGGTGATTATAAACTCCTGCAGGTGTCCACATTCATTACACTTAAACTCAAATATAGGCATCTTGTACCTCCTTCCAAAATAAAATGGGAAGAGATGCCCTCTCCCCATCTTTCTTAATAATATGAAATTTCTTTTCTACTTTATAATCGTAAAATCATCTCTCCTGTTCTTGGCCCATGCCTCCTCATTATGTCTGGGGTCCAGAGGCCTTTCCTCTCCATAGCTAACAATACTTAACCTATCAGCCTCTATTCCCAACAGAATAAGATACTC
Organism: uncultured Desulfohalobiaceae bacterium; assembly: GCA_964427155.1. Lineage (GTDB taxonomy): Bacteria > Desulfobacterota > Desulfovibrionia > Desulfovibrionales > Desulfothermaceae > Desulfothermus. The sequence goes on from CAYRSC010000003.1 coordinate 82,907, forward strand.
ATAGGCGGCCCTAGCCCTGCGTTCCCCCAGGGCCAGATTATATTCTTCAGTGCCCCTCTCATCACAGTTTCCTTCTATCACCATCTTTATATAAGGATATTTTAACAATACCTCTGCCTTTTTCTTCAAAATCTCCCTTGCCTTTGGGCTAAGTTCATAGGAATCAAAGGCAAAATGTATCCTCTCATGTAATATCTTTTCATCTTCCTTGGTAAGAGGAATCTTCTTCGCACTGGTTCCATTGTGAAATTCCTGAGGTTGAGAAATATTATACTGACCAACCTTTGCCTGTGCCAGTCCTTCTCCCTCCATGCCACCCTTTTTTGTAGTCAAATCCTCCTGTTTCATGGAAGGGGGAGATACAACACCAGATCTCCCTTTGGACATGGAAGAGGATGGGGGAACCACCTTTACCTCCTTTTTGGCACATCCTGTAAATAAAAAACTAATGCAAAATAAAAATACAAGTATCTGGATAACCCTTCTATTCATAACCTCCCTCCTGGTTATATTTTAAAAAAGTTTACTCCACGCTACAGAAGTTGCATCACCCTTTCCCGTATTCACCATATGAGCTCTATCCCCATATCTAGTAGTAATATATATTTTATATGCGCCTGTTCTACTGGAACAAAAGGCTATAAAATAACCATCTGGTCCCCACACAGGGGTCTCATCACTCCCAGGCCCCGAGGATATTATCTTCTCCTTTAAGGTGCGGGTATCACAAAGCACTATCCTGTGTCCTGCAGGGGTCATGGTGGAGTATACCACATACCTTCCATCGGGACTTATATTGGGACTGGTATTATATGTCCCCATATAGCTCAATCTTTTTATAGAATTTGTTTTAAGATCCAGGAGAAAGATGTTTGGATTCCCCAATCTACTGGAGACAAATACCATCTTTGTTCCACTCTTATCAAAACTGGGAGAAATATCAATGGCCCAGCTCTTCACCAGGGTCTTCTTTATCTTAAAATGCTTATCTAATAAAAAGATATCTGGATTGCCCGCAATGTCTAAACTAACCACAATGTTTCCCCCGGGGGTAAAGACAGGAGAAATTATAGTATTACCAGGGACAAATATCCTCTTTATACTACCATCTTCCCTATTCCATAATAAAAGCGCATGGGTATCCCGAGAGAGTAAGGTAAAGACTATCCTCTTACTATCCCAGGACCAGCTAGGACTCAAACAGAGTCCATCTATCTTTGTTATCTGCTTAAGAAGATATCCCTGGGGAGTTACTATAAAAAGATTCTTGTTGCCATTTCCTGTCCTTTTTACAAAGACCAACATAGAAGAAAAAAATCCCTTTTTCCCTGTCAACTTCTTCATGAAGTCTGCACAAAAACGATTGGCAGCAAGATATACATGTTCGGCTCTGTTAATTAGATACCCACGTCCCACAAAGAGAGTAGCTGAAAACACATCAATCATTCTTAGCTCAATTCTAAGCTTTCCATTGGGCAATACATCCCATCCCAGGGTCAACAAAAGGTCTACCTTACTAAGACGAAACCTCTGCAAATCAACTTGAGAGACCCTTACCCCCTTGATACCTGCTCCTCCTACGATCTCCTTTTGTTTTATCAAATTTATAAAGGGCAAAAAGCTAAAGTTATTTTTAAGTGCCATAACTAAGTCTTTTACAAGGGGAGGGGGAGAAACCCCCTCTTTTGAGGCACCCTGTAAAAATAGAGGGGATGCCACAAAGAGATTCAACTGTCTCTTGCCTGGACCATAGATATTTAAATGTAGGACCTCCTGCTGGGCATAAGAGACCTTAGTAAAGAGAAAAATTATTATAAAGACAGACACCCAGACAATCCATCTCCTATCTTTCATGAGCCACTCTCACTATCAAAGGATATTATTATCACCGCCTTCTTTCCCTTTATAGGGGGAGGGGGAAGATGCTTGGTCTCTACAATAGACTTTATTACAGAATTGTCAAAGTCTTCCCTGCCAGACCCCTTCACCAATTTATATGACAAAATATTCCCATCCCTGTCTATCACTATCTTTACTTTTGCCCTTAAGGGGGGACCCCCTATAGCAGGATAACGCCAGTTCTCTTTTATCTCTTGCTCTGCCATCTTGAGATATATATCCATGTTATAATTCTCAGGGGGGCTCTCCACCTTTGGAGGGGTAGTAGTCTGTTTCTCTAATCTCTTTATCTCCTCTTCCACTATCCTCTTCTGCATCTCTTCCTGTTGGGCCTCCCTGGATACCTCGCGAAGGGCCCGGGAAAGAACAGATTTTTTTTCCTGAACAGGAGTTGGAAGCCTGGGAACCCTCTTCTTTACCCTCCTCTTTTTCACGATACTTTTTGCAGGTATCTCTATGGGTTTTGCCCGAGGAGGGATGGTATTTTTAACAAAAGCAGGAGGAGCTGCAGGTCTTGGTTTTACCAGTTTAGATTTTTTTTTAAGAGATATTTTTGGCTTTTTAGACTTTTTAGTGGGAAATTTTACAAATTGAATTTCATATACATGTCTCTGCGACAGATTTAGAGATGGAGTATATAATGGAGTATATACAATAAGAAAAAATATTAAGAGATGAAAACAAATAGAACATGCAATAGATAAAAAACGCATTCTTGGATATTCACTTTGCTTGAGTCTGTTTTTCCATTTCTGCAACAATTCCCAATTTCTCTACTCCAGCATCCTTAATTTCACCCATCACCTTTACAATAAATCCATAAGCTATTGTCTTATCCGCTTTTAAAAATACCATAGGATTATTTTTGCCTGACAATATCTTTTTAAGATACCCAGAGAGGTCCTGGAGTTTTACCTCATATTTATCTATAAATATTTTTTTATCCCGGGTTACACTTATAACTATATTTTTTTTATCCTGAGGCAGGGTATGTACTGTTTTTGTATGTGGAACATTTACCTTTATACCCTGGGTTAAAAAAGGGGCCGTAACCATAAAAATTACAAGCAACACCAACATCACATCTACAAAAGGAGTAACATTTATATCCGCAATAAACTTATTTCTTAAATTATTATCCATAACTACCCCAGTCTATCCCCTGGATGTCTCTCTGGATGGATTGAATATGGGTATCTCTCTCTCCGCCCTATTCAAAAATAGACCCTCAAAACCCCTTAAACTATTCTCCACCCCTTCCAGACTTCCCATAAACCCATTAAAGGCAATAGAGGCAGGGATTGCCACTGCAAGACCAAAGGCCGTGGCAATGAGGGCCTCTGCTATCCCTGGGGCCACCGAAGCAAGTGATGCAGACTTTTGAAGGGCTATGGAATGAAAGGAGTGCATAATTCCCCACACTGTTCCAAAAAGCCCTATAAAGGGAGCAGAATTGGCACATGTAGCAAGGAATCCCAGGGCAGAGGTAAGCTCATGCAAGCTCTTGGATATACCGTTTTTAAGTACCCGCTGCACATTCTCCCGGGCCACCGCTCCCCTTATGTGGAGGGGGAGAGATGCCTTTTCCACCTGTTTTATTTCTCCAAGGGCATCAATACTCAAACGATATAGGATACTTTCTCCCCTCCCCTTTAATATCTTCACTGCTGATATAATATCCTCTGCCCCCCGAAAACTGGTCATGTCCCGTTCTATTTCTTTTTTTACCTTTGAAAATAATAATAGTTTATAAAATATTATGGTCCAACTTATAAAAGACATTACAGTCAATATGCCAAGGATTACCTTTACCACCACAGTGGCCTGAAGGATAAGTCCTGCAATTCCTCCCACTGATTCTAGTGCCATGCTCATTTATCTTCTCCACAGTAGAAATTAAGGATTAAAAAACATGCCCCTCCAGGCCTATAGCGGCCTTGCTCCCCTGGATAACCTCTGGATGAATCTTTCCGTATCCGCCTCCATCTCAAGAAATTCTTCCTCGGAAAGACCTGCCCCCTGGGCAATAAGACGTCTTTTCTCCACAAAGATCAAATCCTCAGGGGAATGGGCATCATTATTGAGAATAAGGGGGGCCCCATATTGACGGGCCAGCGAGGCCACGTGCCCATTAGTGAGGGAATGCCCCTTTCTCGTGGACAATTCTAAAAACACGCCCTGGCGAGCCGCCAACCTCACCTCTTCTTCCTTTATAAGACCGGGATGAGCCAGTATATCTGCCCCTCCCTCAATAGCAGCAAGGTTTGTCCCCTCCTTTACCGGTTCTACAATGGTCTCTCCATGGACTACTACCACCTGGGCCCCATTTTTCCTGGCCACATCAATAAGCTCGGGAATAAGGGGAGGAGGGACGTGAGTAAGCTCTACCCCCACTATTATCTCTATATCAAAAGATAGCTGAAGCTGAGCCACCCCAGATAGAAGTCCCTCCAGGACCCAGAATATATTAGTATGGTCCACATGATCCGTGATGGCCACAGCCCGGTATCCTGCCACCTGGGCCCGTCTTATGAGTTCTGCAGGGATAAGCTCCCCATCACTAAAGGTAGTATGAGTGTGTAGGTCGTACATCCTCTCTTCACCTGAAGCTAGGGATTCTACATCTTGTACTTAAAGTCCTCTTCTCCCACTTTTTCCAAGAATTCCGTCCACTTTTCGGCCTCTTCATCCTTTAAGACCACCTCATGGTCCTTTTTTAGATGTTTTTCAAGGTCTTCTAAAAGCTGTTCATTGGCAAAGATAGGGGCATTACACCTAATGGCCAAAGCAATTGCATCAGAGGGACGACTATCTATAACATAAACTTCCTCATCCTTTTCTATATACAACTCAGCATAATAGGTACCTTCTCTCAGATCCACCACTGCCACCTTGGTGATCTTGGCCCCTATGGTCTCAAGGACCTTTATCATAAGGTCATGGGTTAGGGGACGAGCCATTTCTATCTTATTCAAACTTATAGAAATAGACATTGCCTCCATTGCCCCTATCCATATGGGCAACACCCGTTTTTCTTCCATGTCCTTTAATATCAATATAGGCACCTGAGACTGTTCATCTAGGGCCAGACCAAATATCTTTACTTCTATCATCACAGCTAAATCACCTCCCCAAGCAATGAATGTTTTTTTACCTCATTTATTCTCACCCTCACCATCTCTCCTATAAGATCCCCTCTGCCCGAGGCAAAGTTTACCACCCTATTGCCTGGCTCTCTTCCCATCCAGAATGTCCTTCCATCCCCTGGCTGTCTAGGGCTCTTACCCACCACCAAAACATCCACTACCTCCCCCTCTAGCCTTTTTAAAGAAGAAGATATAAGGGAATCCTGCAGTGCTTGGAGCCTGGCAAGTCTCTCCATCTTTACCTCCTCAGGGACCTTTTCCTTCATCCTTGAGGCCCTTGTACCAGGTCTATCAGAATATTTAAAGGAAAAGCTACTGTCAAATCTCACCTCCTTCACCACCTCCAGGGTCTGTCTAAAATCCTCTTCTTTCTCAGAAGGAAATCCTACAATAAGGTCTGTGGTGATTATAATATCCGGCCTTACCCTCCTGAGCCTTTCAATAATCCCCATATAGTCAGCTATGGAATATCTTCTCCCCATCCTCTTCAAGATGGCATCAGATCCAGACTGGAGGGGGAGATGGATCGCAGGACACAGTACCTCCAGCTCCCCAAATAGGGAGATGAGCCTATGGGAGATGTCCTTAGGGTGAGAGGTGGTAAACCTGAGCCTCTTAAGGCCCTCTATGGAGCCCACCTCTATGAGAAGATCCTCAAATGAGGTACCATCCCCCCATTTATCCCTTCCATAACTATTCACATTTTGCCCAAGGAGTGTAATCTCCCGGGCCCCTTTCTCCACCAGGACCCTACACTCCTCCACAATCTTTTCCTTATGTCTGGATTTCTGTCTCCCCCGGGTATAGGGGACTATACAATATGCACAAAAATTATCACATCCTTGCATTATATTTACATATACAGAGGGCTCCACCTCTTTTATATCTCTCCAACACATCTCCCTCTCGGGATAATAATCCATAAACTCCAAGAGGCTTATCTTAAGCTCTTTCTCCCCCAATAATCTCTCAATACTTTGAGGGACCTCACATACCCCATCTGTCCCAAATAAGAGCCTCACAAAAGGAAATTTATCCCACAATCTCGGCCCCAGTTGCTGGGCCACACATCCCCCCACACCCACTACAAGATGAGGGGTCTTTCTTATCAGGGGATAGAGCCTTCCCAAAAAGCTGTATATCTTCTCTTCTGGCTTCCTCCTCACAGAACAGGTATTAACCAATATTATATCTGCATCCTCTTCTCTATGGGTTTGAATAAACCCTCTCCGAGTAAGGGAGGCCGCTATCCACATGGAATCACAAACATTCATCTGACATCCAAAGGTCCTTATGAAAAATTTTATCACAGCTGGGTCTCCTCCTCAATCCAGGATAAAAAACCCTCATATCCATCCACAATGGGAAGAGCAATCACACAGGGACACTCATAGGAGTGAAGGGCCCGTATCTTCTCCACAATATCCCTTACCAACTCCTCTCTGCTCTTTAATATCATGGCCACCTCTCCCTGGTGTTCTATCTTTTTTTTCCACCAAAACATGGAGGTGACCTCCCCTAGGATATTTGCACAGGCACATAACCTATCTTCTATGAGGGCCTGAGCTATGAACTCTGCCTCTTTCCTATCCTTGCAGGTAACATAGATTATTACCTTTTTGGACATCCACTACCTCCTTTAACCTGGGTGTTATAAGGATGGTTTAATGATGGGAGTTGTTTTTTGCAAGAAAATAATATAGCTACAAAGGGAATTACTTCCAACTATCCCACTTGAAAACCAGTGGCTCCAGAAGGAGATAGCAAAAATGGATAAAAAGACAAAGGCCAGAGAATTACTTAACATACTAAAAAAGAAATACCCCAATCCAAGGACCCAGCTCTTATGGAAAAACCCGTGGGAGCTTCTGGTGGCCACCATCTTGGCGGCCCAGTGCACTGATGTACGGGTAAATCAGGTAACCCCCACATTCTTTAAAAGATGGCCCGATCCCCTTTCCCTGAGCAGGGCAAAGCAGGAAGAGGTAGAAGAGGTAATATATTCCACAGGATTTTATAAAAATAAGGCCAAAAACCTCATTGCCACTGCCAAAAAGATAGTAGAGGAGTTTCATGGAGAGGTGCCTTCCTCTATGGAAAAACTCATATCCCTCCCTGGAGTAGCCAGAAAAACTGCAAATATCATCCTCTCCAATTGCTTCTCCAAAAATGAAGGGATAGCCGTGGACACCCATGTAAAAAGGATCTCCCGCAGATTGGGACTCACCACCTCTAACGACCCCCTTAAGATAGAAAAGGACCTCATGGAACTTTTCCCCCAAAGGGAATGGGGGGACGTAAATCATTTACTTGTTTGGTTTGGAAGGGATGTATGTCGATCCCGCAACCCCAGGTGCCTACAGTGTGAGATAGCTTCTCTTTGCCCCAATAGCCCCTCCACTACCATGACATCCTGACAGGCACCCCCCTCTCATACATATACTTTTTGAGTTCGTAGATGGAATATTCCCCAAAATGTACAATAGATGCAATAAGTGCTGCAGATGCCTTTCCTTCTGTAACGGCCTCCACCATATGGCGGGGATGACCTGCTCCACCTGAAGCAATAACAGGTATTCTCACATTCTCTGCAATCATACGTGTGAGTCTGAGTTCATAGCCGTCCTTGGTCCCATCAGCATCTATGGAATTGAGACATATCTCCCCCGCCCCCAGTCTTTCCACTTCCCTGGCCCACCACAGGGCATCTATACCCATCCTCTTTCTACCCCCATGGATCACGATCTCATATCCCGAGGGAATGAGCTTGCTCTTTCCCACCCACAATACGTCCATCCCCACCACTATGCATTGGGAGCCAAATGCCTCTGCCCCCTCTGAGATTATCTGGGGATTCTTTACTGCTGCAGAGTTTACAGATACCTTTTCAGCCCCCGCCAAAAGGACCTGTCTCATATCCTCCACAGACCCTATTCCCCCCCCTACGGAAAAAGGAATAAATATCTGGGAAGCCACCTTTTCCACCACCTTAAGCATTATCCCCCGTCTCTCATGAGAAGCGGTGATATCGTAAAATACTATTTCATCTGCCCCCTCTTCATAATATCTCCTTGCAGATTCCACAGGGTCCCCAATATCCACATTTCCCTTAAATCTCACTCCCTTGGTGAGTTTTCCATCCCTTACATCCAGACATGGTATTACCCTCTTACACAACATGACCCTATACCTCTTTACAATAATTATAAAAATTCTTCAGGATAGTGAGTCCTATCCTTCCACTCTTTTCCGGATGAAATTGAAGGGCCCATAGGCCATCCCTTCCCATCACAGAACAAAACTCTATCCCATATCTGGTCTTTCCCAGGACAAAGGCATCCTCAGGGGAGGGATAGTAGGAGTGCACAAAATAGAAATTTGAATCCTGGGGAACCCCCTGAAAAAGGGGGTTCTTCTTTATAATATTTACTTGGTTCCACCCCATATGGGGAATATTTATGCGCTTTCCCCATTCATCTTCCAACCCCTCAGAGAATCTCACACATCTACCTGGGATAAGCCCAAGACAGGGGGTATTGTTCTCCTCACTATAATCCAATACTATCTGACATCCAAGACAGATACCCAACAGGGGCTTCCCCCTCTCCACCTCCTCTTTCAATACATCATCCAGCCCCTGCTCTCTCAAGTTTCTCATGGCCGAACCCGCGGCCCCCACCCCCGGGAAGATTATCCCCATACTCTTTTTGATCCTGGTCTTATCTGAAGTAATCTCACAGGGGATTTTTAAATAATCAAGTCCCCTTTTTACACTGGTTAAGTTCCCTGCAAAATAGTCTATAATCACGATCATAGAATAAGCTCCTCTTAATAAATAAGGGCAAAATTTCTCCTCTCCAGGATTATACCTTTTCTTCTACTGTTGAGTTTTCCTCCTCTTCAATCTCCTTATGGATCTTAAGTAATTCTTCAAAACGAATATCAGCCCCTACCACCCCTAATATCTCATCGTTCTCATCAAAAAAAGGAGCAGAAACCGTAAGACATAACTTTCCTGTATAGATAGAGCGATAGAAATCACTTATATGAAGCCTTCCAGTCTCCATAGGGACCTGATACCACTCCCTATCGGAGAGGTCATCTCCCTCCACCATCTTTCTAAACCTGGACTTCTCTGTGGGACGTGCGATCTTCCAGGTAAAAAGCCTCCCTTCCTTATCTGTGACATAGGCAAACTGGATAAAGGGATATCTGGAGAGTAGTTCGGAGAGTTTCTCGTCTATGAGTTTTTTGTCCAGGGCCTTTATATCCCTGCTTAATCTTAATACGAGCTTGGAGGCAATATGATAGGCGGTCTCCTTAAGATAATCAAACTCCGAGATAAAGAACTCTGGGAGATATCTCTTGGCCAGGGCCATCATCTCCTCATGAGAAACCGAGGTGGTGCGTCCCCTATTATAGGCATCCATGATCTTTTTATATATCTTACCCACTGCTGGATGATTCTTGGTGATCTGTTTTTCCTTGGGAAGTCTCAGATTGTGATTAAGCCAGTAAGCAATCCCTGCCCTTCCAGACTTATCCGTAATAATTATAGGCACAGGACGACCCAGGATATGTTTGGTGTCAAAGATATTGTATATCTCTTCATTCTTGGAAAGGCCGTCCACATGAATCCCTGCACTGGTGGCATTAAAATCTCGGCCAACAAAAGGATAATTTGGCGGAATAATATAATTGAGTTCTTTTTCAAAAAATTCAGCGATCTCGGATATGACTTGAGTATTTGCCGCATCATCATCCCCAGTTATGGAAATATATTCAATCACCAGGGCCTCCACAGGTGCATTACCTGTGCGTTCCCCAAATCCCAAAAGGGTCCCATTAGCGGCGGAACAGCCATATATCCATGCAGTAGAGGCATTTATAAGGGCCTTATGAAAATCATTATGGCCATGCCATTCTAGCCATTCACCTGGAACCTCTGCCTCATCAGTAAAGGCCCGAATTATCTTCCCCACACTGCGGGGAAGGGCTGCACCTGGATACGTGACCCCATATCCCATGGTATCACACAATCTTATCTTTATGGGAAGTCCACTCTCTCTAGAGAGTTCCATGAGTTTTTGGGCAAAGGGAATACAAAACCCATAAATATCTGCACGGGTTACATCCTCAAAGTGACACCTGGGCACAATCCCAAATTCCAGGGCCTTTTCTATGACCTCCAGATAATCCCTCATGGCCTTTTCTCTATCCTTACCTAGCTTCAAATAGATATGGTAATCTGAAACTGAGGTGAGCATCCCGGTTTCCTTTAAACCCATCTCCTTAACCAGTTTAAGGTCCTCTTTATGACACCTTATCCACCCTGTTATCTCAGGATACTTGTATCCCTTTGCAAGACACTCTTCCACGGCCTTTTTATCTTTCTTGGAATATAGAAAAAACTCCGTCTGTCTTATAAGACCACTACGCCCACCTAGCTCATGTAACAGGTCAAACATTATACTTATCTGCTCCACAGTATAGGGAGGTCTTGCCTGTTGCCCATCTCTAAAGGTGGTATCTGTAATAACCATTGGATCTGCAGGCCTTGGTAAGACAAAGGTATCATCAAAACTTATCCTACATATCTTTTTGTAAGGAAACAGGGTCCTAAATAGGTTGGGCTCCTCAGGATTTATCATGCGAAGCCTTGTCCCTAATGACCTGAGATGCAAAAAAGAATACGCCATAACCCACTCCTATCAGTTAATAGAGTTAACCATTTAGCTCAATAAAAGCTCGCTTGAGCACACACGACTTTGCGGCATTAAGGAAGAGGGGACGGTTAGCACCTCCCCTCTAAAATAAAATACTTAATGTCTGGAAGGGCAGACAGGGGGGAAAGTTTTATATCAAGGTCCCTTAAAATCCCCAGCCCAGCTCTGCTCTTAATTTGGCAGGCAGATTGGCATCCTCTGGAGGTAAATAGGGACGTGGAGCCCCTGCCGAACGCCTGCATTCTTTTAGATAATCCAGGGAAAAGTCCCGGGGAATTTCAAACACCTGTCCGGGATAAATGAGATTGGGATTCTTTATTTTATCCCTGTTGGCCTTATAGATAAGAGGCCACATAAAAGGATCATTATAAACATTTTTGTATTCAGCTATCCACCACAGACATTCACCCTTCACCACCGTATGAGAAGTGGGAAGTTTGGAATACCTTATCTCATACTCCTGCATGGGGGTAAGGGTGGGCCTTGTAACCACTTTAGGTTTAGGTTTTGGCTTTGGTTTCTGCTCTACCTTCTCCACCTTCTTGGGGGGAGGTTGCTGAACCTTGACCACCTCTTTCTTCTTTTTAAATATAGCGCAACCGGACAATACCAGAAATATCCCCACGACTAAAACCAAAGGTAACCACTTTTTTCTCATAGCTTGCACCTCCTAAGGTTTATATCCCTCTCTTTCCAAAATTTACACTTTGTAGATTTTTTCTTTAATGCTTTTTGGCTAAATAATCAAACACTTTTTTTCATCTGTACTCCTCTTGCCCCTTAACTAACAAAATAATCCCCTCATTGACAAGATAAAGTTGACTTTGGTTTTTTGCTGTGCTACAACCCCTATTCAGTTTTGTGAATAAAGGAACAAGGCATGTTCTTTAAAAAATGGGACAATGAGTATATAAACAGCCTCATGAAGGCAAGTGTGGTTGGGATTCACCTTGTTACAGCAACCTTTGTGGGGCTGGTGATTGGTTATTTTCTGGACAAATGGCTGGGAACCAAGCCCATCTTTACCATTATATTTCTTTTATTTGGAATAGCCGCTGGTTACAAAAATATGTACTTAGAAGTAAAAGGGATAAACAAGAGTGATAAGGCAAAAGAGACACCTTCCGGTGATAAAAAGGATAAGGGAAGTATATAATCTTCATGAGCCCGCAGTAAGATGGATGATGGCGGTTCAGATGGTTCTCCTGGGAGGAGGTTCAATTCTCCTTCTCTGGGTAAAGGGAGGGGCGTGGTTCTTTCCCTATGCAGTGGGGGGACTTCTTTCCACCTTTAACTTCATGGTCCTCGCTAGGATATTGCCGGCCCTTATTTTAAGTGGAGACACCAAGGCCTCAGTGGTTTCTCTCTTGGTTAGTTTTTATTCTCGTCTTCTCCTTACAGGAATAATACTTGTCATTGGAATAGTTTTTTTAAAGTTTGAAATAGCCCCGCTGGTATTGGGATTGTCCACCATTGTGGCAACCATGGTATCCTGGATAATAAAATATATTATCACCGATAATAACAAGGAGGCATTTAGTCATGTCAGAAATAGCTCCTCACGTATTACTTCTTGAAAAACTTATGGATGTGCTGGGGTTGGTAGACAAATCCGGTCATAGTCTGATCCCTCAACACATCTTATATACCTGGCTGGTGATGTTAATACTTATTATAATGGGATGGATGGGGACTAGAAAACTCTCTATGATCCCACGAGGTCTACAAAACTTCTGGGAGATTATTATAGGGGGACTAGAAGAATTTGTGGTGGCCAATATGGGAGAAGTGGGGCTAAGGGTCTTTCCCCTTCTCATGACCCTCTTTATATTCATACTCTTTTGCAACTTTATTGGGCTCTTTCCAGGATGTAATGCACCCACTGCAAATGTAAACACCAATGCTGCCATGGCCCTTACTGTATTTTTCTGGTACAATATATTGGGACTCAAAGAACATGGCCCCAAATACATAAAACACTTTACTGGTCCAATTCCATGGCTTATCCCTTTAATGCTTCCCATTGAATTTTTGAGCCATCTGGCAAGACCTCTCTCTCTCACTGTTCGTCTGTTTGGAAATATCTTTGGGGAAGAATTGGTGCTGTTACTCTTCTTTATGTTGCTTCCTGTTATCTCCACATTACCTATATACTTCCTATACGGAATGGCGGATACTATTCAGGCATTTATCTTTTTCATGCTATCTATGATATACTTCAAAATGACCTTTGAAGAGGCCCATTAAAAATGGGGGAAATGGTCTTTATAGGCCCTTTAAATAAAAACCTTAAGGAGGATGTGTAGTATGCGTAAGGTTCTATTTACACTCTTAAATGTATTACTCCTCGTGGGAGTAGCTGGACTTGCATGTGCGGCAGAAGGGGCAGTGCCACCACAGGTGGTATCTATGATCGCCATTGGGACGGCTATTGGTATGGGACTCGCCGCCCTGGGATGTGGTATTGGAATGGGATTTGGTCTAAGGGGAGCATGCGAAGGTACCGCAAGAAATCCCGATGTAAGTGGTAAGATCACTGTAACCATGTTGATAGGTCTTGCCATGATTGAGTCTCTGGCCATCTATACTCTGGTCATTGACCTCATCATACTCTTCGCAAATCCCTATATATAACAAGGCAAGAAAACTAGAGGAGGGCCATGGGCCCTCCTGTTTTCTTTTTGATATTGTGAAATTTTTCTCAAAATGATTATGCTCAAGAAAGAAAAGATACCAAAGGTTACCATCCAACGGATGGCCATCTATCTCCAGATGCTAGAGGAGTTGGAAATAGAGGGGGAAGAGGTAATCTCCTCTAACAAATTAGCTGAAATGTGCGGGGTAAATCCCTCTCAAATACGAAAAGACCTTGCCTACTTTGGAGAATTTGGGGTTAGAGGCGTTGGATATTATGTAAAGGACCTTATGGCCTCTATAAAACACTTTTTGGGCCTAGATAGGACATGGAACTGTGCCCTGGTGGGAATAGGAAATCTGGGACGCGCACTTCTCAGATATAAGGACCTCTCAAAAAAAGGGTATAAAATTGTAGGGGCCTTTGACTGTGATCCCTTTAAGATAGGAGAAAAGGTGGGGGACCTGGAAATCATCTGTACCCGACGACTCAAGGAAAAGGCCAAAGAATGGAATATCCAAATAGGAATAATAACCACCCCTCCCAACAGGGCCCAAAGGGCGGCAAACCATATAGTTGAGGCAGGAATTAAGGCTATCTTAAATTTTGCCCCCACCCGAATTCAGGTGCCTGAAGATGTATTGGTAAACTATGTGGATTTTTCAAATCATCTTATTTTCCTCTCTTTTAAACTTACTCACTCCAGACAAAAATAAAAGCTCCTTCTAATCTGAAAATAATCCATTGACTAATCCCTCAATGGACAGGTATAAATATAATGGTTATAGATAAGGACAGCATGTCTTTTTAATATAAGAATATCATGGAAGAGAAAGATGGATAAACAAAAGTTCTCCAGGATATTTTCTCGCCAGGCCTTAAAAAAGATATTTCCTCCTTCAAAAACAGAAAGATTCTTTGAGGCCCTTTTTGGGGACCCCGAGGAAGGGGCCTATGATATTGAATTAAAATTCAATACCCTCATAGACAACAGACTGGAATTTGAATTCCAATTAAAACAACGACCTGGAAGATGTCTGGCATGTAATCTTACCTACGGTCTTCCCCAGGTATTTCAGCGACATCCAATAATAGATGTGGAAGGCATTATTACAAAAATTTCAGAAATGATACCTGAAATTAATATAACAGGATGGGAACTGGGATATACCAAGGAAATATCCCCTTCTCTCCATGTTATTCCCTTAACCCTCTTTTTTATAAAGGAAGAGAATTAGCCCCATGAAGATTAATATCCTACCTTTAAAAATTTTACAAATTTTCATTCTCTTATTCCTAATTTCCAATTCTGCATTTTGCTTTAAAGTAATATTGTATAGAGATGGAGGGGAGATAATAAAAAAACAAAAAATATCCCAATATAGTCGTTTCAAAGAAGTATTTTTACCTGGTACTGCTATACCATCTACTTTTTCAATAATAACAGGCCCCCCAATAAAAGGAATTGAAATAAAAAAAGTGCATGGATATTTATCAGAGGATACAAATATCCTAATTCAAAAGATTAATATATTACAAAATCAAAGAAGAGAACTAAAAACTAAACTAGATATAAATCTATCTTTATTAAAGTTTTGGAAAAAGCAAATAGGACATAAATTTCAATCTCCGAAGGAAATAAAATCTATTTCATATCTGCTAAAGAAAAATCTTACTCACCTGTACAGCCTTAACTCAAATATTGAAACAAAAATAGAAAATGTTGACAAGAAATTAAAGAAATTAGAAAATCAACTAGATATATATAGTGGTGGTAAAAATTTTTATTATAAGGTAACCATATATTTCTATTCGCCTCTTTCTGTGCCTGCTAAAATCTCTTACAGATACTTCTCGTCCAACATAAAGTGGGACTCTCTTTATGAGTTAAAATTCTATCCCTCTGAAAAAAAGGCAAACCTCATTTGGATGGGAAAAATCTATCAAAAGACAGGGGAGCGATGGAAGGGGGTAAATATAATATTATCCACCCTTCCCCATTATGAGAGAATGTATCCTCCGCCCTTAAGGGAATGGATAGTAAAAAAAAGAGAGCCCCTTATCTTTGAAAAAGCAGTGAAGGCCCGTATGCGTGGGGCCACCAAATCACCCTCTGGGGATAATATGGCCCTCACAGAGGTCTCCATCCACAGGAAATGGCTCCAGGAGGAGGTCTCCATAGGAAAGATATCCCTGGGGTCAGGAGAAAGTCGCAACATAGTAATAAGGAGATTATATCCCCAGGTAACCTATGGATATCTATATAGGCCCCTGAGCAGTCCAGGGGTATTTTTTAAGGCCCACCTAGTAATGAACAAGGGAATAATAATTCCTTCAGGGAGATACAACATATTTGTAGAGGGAAGCTTTAGAGGAAGAAGGTTTATCCCTTATATAAATAAGGAAGCTACTATCTTCCTTGGACTTGATAAAGAGATATATGCAAAAACCATTTCTGTGGCAGATATCACAGGGACTCAAGGGTGGGTTTCCAAAAGGGCCACAAAAAAATTTTTATGGAGAACTACACTAAAAAATCATAAATCTATAACCATTAAGATACATATAGAGATCCCCTGGCCCCAGAGCACCAATGAAAAAATCAAAATAAAAAATCTATATCCATCTTTCACCTGTAAGGGGAAAAGGCTTATAAAAGATATTACCCTGTTGCCAGGAGAAGAAAAGAACATAGAATTTGGATTCTTAATATCTTATCCCAAGAACATGAAAATAGAAATCATACGCAAAGCCCTCACTCAATAATATCCATGAAGGAAACTCAACATCTACCATCAGAGCCAGGAGGACGAGGTTTTCTTTTCTTCCTTATTTTTCTACTCATTGTAGGCACAGTAATATGGCATGTTCCTCCTTTTAACAAATATACCCGCCCAGAAACTCTAAAGATGTTGTTCTCTGTTATCCAGAATAAACATTATTTTTATCTTATAGTGATTGGAGCCTATATCGTTGCAGGTATAATAATGTTTCCCATAACAGTATTAACAACAGTGATTGCCCTCCTGGTAGGGATTGAAAAGGGTCTTCTTCTGGCTCTCACTGGATGTGTCTTAAGTGCGGCTGTAACCTTTATTCTCGTTAGAATAGCAGGGGAAAAGACAAAAAATTATTTAAAGTCTAAAAAGAAAATACAAAGAATAAATAAACTCATAACAGAACAAGGTATTTCTTCTGTTATGATATTGCGTATGGTTCCTATTGGATATACTGTAGTAAGCGTCACTGCCGCACTTTCAGATATAAAATTTATACCTTATATGATAGGTTCTATTATTGGAGTATTTCCAGATCTTATTTTATGTATTGTATTGGCAGGAAGTATTCATAATATTATACTAGGAGCAGGTTCTATATACATATATATAATAATTGTAGTTGGCATTTTATTCATTATTTTATGGTCTTTTCTGGTAAAAAAGTTTGTGTCCAGACTTAAAAATATAAAAGAAGAATGAGATTAGAAATATTTTTAATTCCTATTGTGGGCTCTATTATAGGGTGGTTTACAAATTTCCTGGCCATTAGAATGGTATTTAATCCCAAATATCCTATCAAGATATTATTTTGGGAACTCCAGGGAATATTTCCAAAACGAAAGGAAGAGTTTGCTAAAAAATTGGGAGAACTTATAGAAAGGGAATTAATAAACCATGAAGATATTGAAAAGGCCTGCAACAATCCCGATTTTTATAACACATTGTCAAAACACGTGGAAAAAACCACCCGCGAAGTTTTAAATTCAAAGATATCTCATTTACATCTTAAGGTCCCTTCCTCCATCCAAGAAAGGATTGTAACTATTTTTGCAAAGGCAATAACTGGCGAAGTAGAAGGGGTTATTCCTCAAATAACTCAACAGGCCCTTAAAGAAATACGACAAAGGGTGGATATAAAAGAAATGGTGAGGGAAAAGATAACTGAATTTCCCATGGACAAACTGGAGGATTTGGTCTTTACTATTATGAAGAAGGAATTAGGATTTGTGGAGATAATAGGAGGGGTCCTGGGATTTTTAATAGGATGTATTCAGGTAGCCATGATAATATTAATCCATTGAGAGGGAAAAAATGCCTCAATTGAGACAAGCTATTGGGTGGAAATATATAGAATTAACCAAACTAAAAAGAGAAGAAATACATACCTTAACCAAACCTCTTATATCTTCTGTCCCCTTATACAAGACCTATAAAGGGTGTATAAGGATTCCGCTGGAGGAGAAGGATAAGAATAGCAAATTAATACAGCTGCTTTCCAGGAGGGCTTCCTCCAGAAGATATACCACACAGCCCATTGACTTTAAAGAGATCTCTACCATCCTCTGGGCTGGATATGGGAGAAGAAAGAGGGATAAAAATTTTCACTTCAGGACATCTCCTTCCGCAGGAGCACTATATCCCCTTGAAATTTATCTTTTTTCTCTTAATATCCAGGGACTAAACCAAGGGATATATCATTATAATATCCTGGAAGAGCATTTAGAATTGTTAGTAAAGGGAGACTTTTCTTTACCCCTAATAGAGGCATCTCTGGGACAGAGATTTGTGGGGGAAGCAGGATGTTGTATTGTAATATCTGCCTTTTTTAGAAGAAATATGAGCAAATATGGAGATAGGGGCCTGCGTTATATCCTCCTGGATGCTGGACATGTGGCACAAAACATCATCCTGGCGGCCACAGAAAAAGGACTGGGGAGTTGTCCAGTAGGGGCATTTTTTGATGAAGAAATAAATTCCCTTATAGGAATAGATGGCACAGAGGAAACTGCAATCTATTTAATTGCTATTGGCAAGTCCTAAGTCAAGATGGGAGAAATAAGTTATGTCAATGAGAAACAGCAAATTGGGAAAGGGATATTATAACGTTGTGAGACGAGTTATAGTCTCCCCCCTCCTTCACCTGGGAATATCTCCAGACCTATTGACAGTAGCAGGTCTAATATTCGCATTACTCGTTCCCCTCTCCCTTTACTTTTCCCCCCTGGCAGGTACCATCTTCCTCGCCCTCTCTGGCATAGCGGATAGCCTAGACGGTCAACTGGCAAAAAGCTCTAGTGAAGCCCCCTCTAAGTTTGGGGGATTTTTGGATTCTACTGTAGATAGGATATCTGATTCACTGTATTTAGTTGGGTTCTGGTCTCTTTGCTGGAAAGAGATGGCTGGTTTTCAACTATTGATCTTGACCATTATCTATTTTTTCTCCCTTACCTTCACTCTCTTGTTTAGCTATACCAAGGCGCGAATAGAGGGATTGGGCCAAACATGTGAAGTAGGCTTTATGGAGCGGGCCAAACGGGTGATATTTCTCCTTATATGGGGCCTACTCCTCTCCTTCTCTCCCCACTTTCACCTAATCCTGTGGGCAGGGATAATCTGTTACACCCTCTTGGTTGGGATATCACTTCTTCAAAGAATAAGACACGCCCGGCAGGTCCTTCTCTAAAAAACAAAAAGGCACCCTCCTAGAGGGTGCCTTTCTATATCTATCATCTTCCAAATCTAGAATAGACCGGAAACCTTTCCAGTCTCAGGATCTACATCTACCTTCATAAAGGCTGGACGTGAGCTTGTTCCAGGCATGAGGCTAATGGTCCCTGCCACTGGACATAGGAATTTTGCCCCAGAGTATATAAGGATATCCCGAATTGGAAGCACCCATCCCTTGGGCACACCCTTTAAGGTGGGGTCATGGCTCAAGGACAGATGGGTTTTCACCATCATGGTCATATAATCGGCATATTTTGGATCTTCTTCCAGCATCTTTGCCTTTGCCTCTGCCTCAGGGGTCCAGGTAACGCCATCTGCTCCATATACCTCCTTTGCAATAATCTCTACCCTGTCCCTGAGCTTCATTTCAAGTGGATAGAGGAACTTAAATTCACTCTCTTCTTCACAGGCATCAATTACCGCATCTGCAAGTTCAAGGGCACCATCTCCTCCATATCTCCAGTGGTCAGATACTGCACAGCGGGCTCCTGCTTCCTCAGCTATCTTCCTAACAGCTGCTATCTCTGCATCAGTATCAGTATAAAACTTATTGATACATACTACCGGATTCATGCCAGATTTTCTTATCACATTGATAAGATGTACCATATTTTCACATCCCTTTTCCACCAGCGCCACATTTTCCTTGGTATATTCCTCGGGAAGAGGTCTTCCAGGAACCACTTTAGGTCCACCGCCATGCATCTTAAGGGCCCTGATAGTTACTGTAAGCACTGATACATGAGGCTTTAAACCACTTAATCTGCATTTTACATTCCAGAACTTCTCAAAACCTATATCAGCGGCAAAACCGGATTCTGTCACATGATAATCAAACATCTTCAATCCAATCCTATCCGCAATAATGGAGGACTGTCCCACAGCTATATTGGCAAAAGGTCCAGCATGTACCATACAGGGCTGATATTCTGCTGTACACATCAAGGTTGGATTAATAGTATTCCTCATCCATGCACACATGGCATTTCCAACCCTAAGGTCTCCCGTGGTAATGGGCTTTCCATCTCTGTTGAAGGCTACAGTAATCTCATTTAGACGCTTTTTCATATCCGCCAGATCAGTGGCAATTGAGAGGATGGCCATGCACTCAGAACTCACAGAGATCCCAAACTTGGACTGCATAGTAAAACCATCATATTTGCCTCCAAGACCTATAACGATATTCCTGAGGGCCTGAGCACAAAAATCAAGGACCCATCCCATCTCTACCCTGGTGGGATCCACATTAAGGGCGGGGATGCCAGAGAGTTTTTCAATCTTTTCAGGTCCATAATTCCTCTCATGCTGCATCCTTGCGGTAAGGGCAACCATAGCCAGATTATGGGCATTTGTGATATCATTAATATCACCTGTGAGGCCCAGGGAGAATTCCGTCATGGGAATGAGGATGGCATTCCCACCACCAGCAGCTGTACCCTTGATGTTCATAGTGGGTCCCCCAGATGGCTGTCTCAGGGCCCCACCGACGTTCTTCCCTCTCTTCCCCAATCCTTCCATAAGTCCCACAGAAGTAGTAGTCTTTCCTTCCCCCAGAGGGGTAGGAGTAATGGCAGTAACCTCAATGTATTTTCCGTCAGGACGATCCTTTAGTCTATTTATAATCTTCAAAAAATCCAGCTTACACAGACGTCCCATGGGAATCACTTCGTCCTTTTCCAGCCCTAACTTCTCTCTCCATTCGTCAGTGGAGGGCATATTCTGTTCTGCCGCCTCAGAAATTTGCCAGTCTTCCATTTTTGTTGGATCGTAGGCCATCTCTATAACTCTCCTTGTTTTAAGGGTTAAACCTTAGTAAAATCACCCCTCACCAATTCAAGATTCTTAAAACTTTTGCACAACCCTTATCCCAAAATTTACATTCTTGTCAAAGCCATTTTTCAGAATAAAATTTTTATCCTTTCTTTACTTTTGCCCTCTAACTCCTTATTACCTATGGAGATAAAGGATGGTAACCAAAGATGATCAAAAACAAAGAGATCTTACAAGGGGCAGATTCTATACTGGAGAGTATCTCAGATGGGGTCTTTACTGTGGACCTCCACTGGAGGATAACCTATTTCAACAGGGCCGCAGAGGAAATAACTGGGATCTCCAGAAAAGAAGCACTGGGAAAGATATGCTCTGACGTATTTCGGTCCAATATGTGTGAGACAGAGTGCGCCCTGCGGGAGACCCTCAAGACCCGCCGACCTATTATAGGAAGAACAGGATATATTATAGACTCTGAAGGAAATAAGGTGCCAATAAGTATATCCACTGCAGTGCTTAGAGACAAACAGGGAAATATCATTGGAGGGGCAGAGACCTTTCGGGACCTCAGTGAACTGGAGCACCTCAGGACCGAACTTAAAGGACGATTTAGGATAGGAAATCTGGTTAGCAGAAGTAAAAAGATGCAGGAGATATTTGAGATACTCCCGGCCATTGCTGAAAGCCAAAGCACTGTTCTCATCCTGGGAGAGACAGGTACAGGCAAGGAGGTGATAGCAAAGACCATCCACTCCCTCAGTCCCAGAAGAAAGAAACCCTTTGTGGCCATCAATTGTGGGGCCCTCCCAGATACGCTGCTGGAATCAGAACTCTTTGGATATAAAAAAGGGGCCTTCACTGGCGCCCACAGGGATAAACCAGGAAAATTCTCCATGGCAGAAGGAGGAACCCTCTTTCTAGATGAGATAGGAGAGATAAGCCCTGCCCTTCAAGTGCGTTTACTAAGGGTGCTACAGGATAAGACCTTTGAACCACTGGGAGGGACCTCTCCCCAGAGGGCAGATGTCCGTATCATTGCGGCTACCCACCGTGACCTAAAACAGATGGTAAAGGAAGGAAAATTTAGACAGGACCTCTACTATAGACTAAATATAATAACCATTGAACTTCCCCCCTTACGGGAAAGAAAGGAAGATATCCCCCTACTGGTGGATACCTTTATAGAACATTTCAGAGAAATAGAAAAAAAAACCATCCATAAGATATCCTCAGAGGCCCTTGCCCTCCTTATGGCCTATGATTGGCCTGGAAATATAAGGGAACTGGAAAATGTAATAGAAAGGGCCTTTATCCTGTGTTCAGGAGAGGAAATAAATATTGAACACCTGCCCCCAGAGATAATCTCCATCAGGACCTCCCCCTCCCCTGACATAAAAACTGCACGCTCTCTCCTGGAAAGAGAACTTATATTAAAGGCCCTTAAAAAAAATAATTTCAACAGAGAAAAGACCGCAGAAGAACTTGGCATACACAAGACCACCCTCTTTAGAAAATTAAAAAAACTCAACATCATCCTCCCCAAAAACAAGACCAGGAAAGATAAGTAGCAATAATGCTACTTATTAAAAGGCCATAATAGCAATAATGCTACTAAATCTCTCCCCTCTATTTTTATCTTTTCATTGTTCTAGGGGAAGATAGGTTGATCAAAATATGGCATGATATGTGCTTAAAAGAGAATATGAAGACAAGGGTTGGCTTCACAGTGTGGGAAAAGAGGATAGCCCCTGTGTGTGATGTGGCACGGGAGATAGAGGTGGTTGAGGTGGAGGATGGCAGGATAGAGAAGGAATACTTGCTCAGATGTCCAGATCTCTCTCCATGGCACAGGGGTCATTTTTTTAAAAGGGCAGGACTAAATGTGGTTGTATGTGGAGCCATCTCTAAATATCTCATGGAACTGCTTCAGGAACTTGGGATAGAGGTTATTGCCTTTACTGCGGGGGAAGCAGAAGAGATAAAGAGGGCTTTTTTAGAGAACAGGCTCTTTAAAACCACATATGCAATGCCTGGTTGTCAAAAAATGAGAAGGGGACTTCTCAGGAGGTGCAGGATGCAAGGACAAGGAGGAGGACGAGGTCAGGGACAGGGAAGAGGTAGAGGTCAGGGACAAGGAGGAGGACGAGGAAGGGGAAGAATAGATGGGATGTGTGTGTGTCCAAAATGTGGCTACAGCACTGAGCATGTGAGGGGAATGCCCTGTTTTGAAAAAAGATGTCCAAATTGCAATATACCCCTTATGAGGGGATAAAAAAATAAAAGGAGGTGATAGTTATGCCAGGAGGAGATAGGACTGGACCAATGGGATTAGGACCCAGGACAGGAAGAGGGCTTGGTTTTTGTTCTGGAAGAAACGCCCCAGGCTGGACCTATGGACCAGGAAGAGGGATGGGAAGAGGATTTAGAGGAGGTTTTGGAAGAGGATTTGGCCGGGGATGGGGTCGCGGCAGAGGCTGGTGGGGATGCTGGTGGCCTGCACCCTATTATGGTGCAACCCCTGCCCCTGCAGATCCAGCCACAGAAAAAGAGGTCCTGAAGAATGAGGCAGAGTTTCTGCGTAGTCGGTTAGAGGAGATAGAGAAGCGCCTTGCAGAAATAGAGAAATAAAAACCCAGCAGGGGGCCCCACTGGGCCCCCTCCTCTCTTTCAATGAGGAGGAAAAGAGATGAAGATAGCAATAACTACCATGGGAGAAGACCTAAACGCCCCTTTGGATCCCAGATTTGGAAGGGCCAAAAAGTTTCTTATATACGATACACAGACCAAGGAATATGAGATTATTGATAACACCCAAAATCTGAACCTTCCCAAGGGAGCAGGCATCCAGGCGGCCCAAAATGTGGCAGGAGCAGGAGTAAAGGCAGTAATCACTGGTCACTGTGGACCAAAGGCCTTTAATGTACTCTCTGCGGCAAAGATAGATATATACCTCTCAAATGCCCAGACCGTTGCCCAGGCCATTGAAGAGTTTGAACAGGGCAAGCTTACTCCAGCAAAATCTTTTGATGTGGAGGGACACTGGGTATGAAGATATGTGTGGCATCGGGGAAAGGAGGCACTGGAAAGACTACAGTAGCCGTAAATCTGGCCCGCACCGTGGAAGGGGAGGTGGCACTTCTGGATTGCGATGTGGAAGAGCCAAATACCAACCTCTTTTTAAAAGGGGAACTCAAGGAGAAAGAGAGGGCTACTGTAAGTGTCCCCCAGGTAAATGAAGAATTATGTGATGGATGTAGAAAGTGCTCTGAGTTTTGTGAATACAAGGCAATTGTAGTAATAGAAAAGATACCCATGTTGTTTTATGAGCTATGTCATAGCTGTGGAGGTTGTAGCAGAATCTGCCCCACAGGGGCAATTAAAGAGGTCCCTCGAGAAATAGGGGTTATTGAAACATATAAAAGAGATAATATAACCCTCTTTCAGGGCAGAATAAACGTAGGGGTGGCAACGTCTCCCCCCCTTATAAAACAGGTCAAGAAAAAGGCAAAGGGACATCATATAGCCATCCTGGATGCCCCTCCAGGTACCTCGTGTCCTGCAGTTACCACCCTCAAGGGATGTGACTTCGCCCTACTGGTAACAGAACCCACTCCTTTTGGACTCAATGACCTGATCCTGGCAGTGGAGGTCACAAAAGAACTTGGTGTACCTGCAGGGGTGGTGGTAAATCGCTGTGATATAGGAGATAGAAGGGTATATGACTATTGCAAGACACAGGAGATACCTATTCTTATGGAAATAAAACACAGCATAGATATTGCCAAATATTATAGTGAGGGACATTTATTGGTGGATAAGGATGAGGAACTTAGAAGCCAGTTTAGAGAGCTCTACCACAAGATTGTCCCCCTAGTGAACAACAACAAACATTAGTAGAGGCGAGATGTCCTATGATACAACCCAAGGAACTCGTAATAATAAGTGGAAAGGGCGGAACAGGAAAAACATCTTTAACCGCCTCCTTTGCCTCTCTTATGCACAGGGCAGTCCTGGCGGACTGCGATGTGGATGCTGCAGATCTGCATCTGGTGTTAACTCCCACTATAATTGAAAAGTATGATTTTATAAGTGGACATGAGCCCTTTTTAAAGAAAGATAAGTGCAGTCAATGTGGCACGTGCATAGAGATGTGCAGATTTGAGGCGATAGGATTCAAGGATGAAACAATAGAGATTGACCTCTCCTCGTGTGAGGGATGTGGGGTATGTGTATATTTTTGTCCTGAAGATGTTATTGGTTTTAAAGATAGGTGGTGTGGGAACTGGATGATATCCTCTACAAGATATGGTCCAATGATCCACGCCAAATTGGGAATTGCCGCGGAAAATTCTGGCAAGCTGGTATCCCTGGTGAGGGAAAAAGCAAGGGAGGTGGCCCAGAAGGAGAATATCTCCCATATCATTATTGATGGTCCTCCAGGCATTGGTTGTCCAGTAATAGCCTCTATTACCGGAGCATCTTATGTTATTGTAGTAACAGAACCTACTGTGTCGGGGATCCATGACCTGGAGAGAGTTACCTCTCTTGTTGACCATTTTAATATCCCCTGTGGGATTGTAATAAACAAATGGGATATTCATCCCTCTATCACTAACCAAATAGAAGACTTGGTTAAAAATAGAGACAAAAATATCCTGGGGAAAATATCCTATGACCCTATTGTCACTACTGCCCAACTTCAACAACGACCAGTAGTAGAAATGAAAACTCCAGTGGCAGAGGAGATAAAAGAGATATTCCACAAGGTAATGAACCACGTGAAAAACTCAAAAGAGGAGGTCAGCATATGAGAATAGCAATACCTGTGGCTCAAGGAAGACTATGTATGCATTTTGGTCATTGTGAACAATTTGCCCTGGTAGATGTGGATCCAGAGACAAAGACCATCAAAGGTATGCAGATGGTGACTCCACCCCCTCATCAACCAGGGGTACTTCCTCCCTGGATGGCTGAGCAGGGGGTCAACCTGGTAATAGCAGGGGGCATGGGGGCCCGGGCCATTGGCTTTTTTGATCAATTAGGTATAAAGGTAATTGTGGGAGCTCCCTCAGATACCCCAGAAAACATAGTCCAGGCATATTTGAATGATACCCTTGTCACTGGCCAAAATGTATGCGACCATTAAATCTGCTAAAATAGGGGGGCCTGAACAGGGTCCCTTCCTACCCTTTATTGGAGACAGAGATTATCTCCTGAGCAAATTTTTGATACAGGGAATTAGAGGGCTCCAGTTTTAATGCCTTAGAGATGGAGGCCTTTGCCTCTTTTATTTTACCCCATTCTTTATATAACTTTGCCAGATTAAAATAGATATTTCCATGTTCTCCAAAGACCTTTAATGTCTTCTTATAACACCTCTCTGCATCCTCATACCTTCCAAGATTCCTATAAGCATTTATAAGAATTCTAAATGCTTGCATATTTCTGGGGTCTTTCTTAAGGCTCTCCTTACAAAAACGAATGGTCTGCTCATAATCCTTTGCCTGATAAAAACGCTCTGCCACATCTGCAAGTACCTCAGCAGACCCTCCATATTCTTTTAATATCTTGTTTATGGCATTAGCAGAACCCATTGCATCCTTATTCAAAAGATACCTTTGAAGCATATCCAACAGTCTCTTCTTCTTTTCCTCCTCCTCTTTTCTGGCCTTAAGCTCTTCCCCCTCTTCCATCTCCTTGAGAATATTCTTCACCATCTTCACAAGGTCCTGGAGGAGTCTCTTTTCCTCTCCCTTTACGTACTTAAACCCTTCTGGCAAATACTCCCGGATTTCAGGTATAGTGGATATTATCTGGACCAGTTCTGCAATAAGATAATCTACCTCTATCCTCTCCTGACCAATGAGTTTAGAATTCAAAAAGAGCTTTAAGGCCTCGCACATTGACAAGATGCCCTTTATGGTATCCTTTTTGTTTAGTTGAGATTTTGCCCGTCCCAGCAGGCCCTTTATGTGAAGAAAGGGTCGTTGTTGAAGAACCATCCATCCTCTCCTTTGTCTTGGCCTAGTTGCAGAGATTCCCTCTTCTCCCTGATCTCCTAAAACTAAAGTTGTGTTTTATAGAGAAAGTTGTTACTCTACTTAACTGTATTTGTCCAGTATTCTAAAAAAAGGAGGCCTATTATGAATGAGTATCAGGTAAAAACACCCTCTTATGCTATTACCAATACCTTCCTAAGGGGAGTATATCTCTGGATGAGCATTGGCCTTTTCCTCACTGCAGGAGTGGCTTATTACGTGGCCACATCCCCTATAATCTTAAAGGCCCTCTTAACCAACCCCACCCTTATCTTTATCCTGATACTGGGGGAACTGGGACTCGTTTTTGCCATAAGCGGTGCCATCTCCAAGATGTCTGCATCCACTGCTACCATATTATTTCTCTTATATAGTGCACTAAATGGACTTACCCTCTCTTTCATCTTCCTTGTATATACCAGTGCATCCATTGCAAAGACCTTTATGGTATGTGGAGGAATGTTTGCGGGGATCTCACTCTATGGATATAGCACCTCCAGAGACCTTTCCTCCTGGCACAGTTTTCTATTCATGGGTCTCATTGGTGTTATTATTGCCTCTATTGTTAATATGTTTTTCCATTCCTCTCAAATGGAATTTGTAATAACTATAATAGGGATTATCGTATTTGTTGGTCTGACTGCATATGACACCCAAAAATTAAAACAGATGGGAGAGACTGCCCCCCTGGATAACGCCGCGCTCCTACAAAAAGGTACTATCTTAGGGGCCCTGGCCTTATACCTGGATTTCATCAACCTCTTTATCTTCCTTTTAAGGATATTTGGAAGGCCGAGAAACTAGCCCCCTGTGAAATGGAGACAGATATTATCCCCCATATCCCTCCTATATAAGGCAGGGACCACCCTAAGAGAAACCCTATATAAAAAAGGGGTCCTAAAGAGTGTCTCCCCCATGCGACCCTGCATCTCTGTGGGAAATATAAGCTGGGGAGGCACGGGAAAGACCCCTCTATGTCTATGGCTCCTAACATTTTGTCACCAAAAAGGACTGCTTCCCCTCTTACTTAGCCGTGGATATAAGGGAAGTGCCTTATCCTATCCCCTTGTGGTCTCCCCAGGGATCTCCCCCTATGTGTGTGGGGATGAGCCCTACCTGCTCCAGCAAGAAGCCCCCTATGCCAAAATAGTGGTAGACCCCAGGAGAGAAAGGGGACTAAAATGGGCATGGAGGGCCTTTAAGCCCGATATAATTATCCTAGACGATGGGTTTCAATACCGCCGCCTGGACAGGGACCTGGACCTGGTACTATTATCTACTCAGGACCTTTCTCTACACTGGAATAAGTTGATCCCCGTGGGCACATGGAGAGAAGACCACACCGCCCTAAAGAGGGCCCATTGCTTTCTTATAAACTATACAGGTCAAGAAAATACAGAAAAATTAGAGGAGCTAATAGAAGAGAGGCTCTTTTCTTTTCAGGTCCCTATATTTACCTTTAGGGTAATTGCCAAGGAGGTTGTGGAGATCCACTCTCAAAGGAGAAGTTATCCCTCCCAAAGACCCTATATCCTGGTGGCAGGCATAGGGAATCCTGAAAAGGTCAAAAAGACTGCCCTGGACCTTTTTGGCTATCCTCCAGCACGATTTATCACCTTTCCTGACCACCATAGGTATTCTCCTGCGGACTGGAGGTCTATCTCTGGGATTGCTCGCTCCCTCCGGGCAGAAATCGTATGTACCCCCAAAGACGCAGTAAAGCTAAGGACCCTTACCTCTGATGATTGTTATACCTTCCTACTAGATATCCAGTGGGAAAAGGGCTATTGTCCCCCAGGGATATCCTTTTCCACATGGTTATCAGGAAAATCCATTTTTAAAGATAAATCTTCTCATAGAGACATTTGACACCAATCCCATAAGGGAAAAGTTCACAATAGTAGAGGAACCTCCATAACTCAAAAAGGGCAGGGGTATCCCCACCACAGGCAACACCCCCAGTACCATGCAGATATTTATAAAGAACTGCCAGAAAAAATAGAAAAAGATACCAACGCACAAATACGCCCCAAAATTGTCTTTTGAGAGTTCCACTACCTTACTTATCTGATACAAAAACACACAGCACAACAACAAGAGGATGAGACAACCCATAAATCCCCATTCTTCTGCAAACACAGCAAATACAAAATCTGTATGTTTTTCTGGTAAAAAACGGAGCTGGCTTTGTGTGCCCTCCAGGAATCCCTTCCCCCACATCTTTCCCGAGCCAATTGCTATCTTTGACTGAATAATATTATATCCCTCTTTTAGCTTATATTTTTCAGGATTAAACAGGACCCTTATCCTTGTCTTCTGATAATCCTTCATAAAATGCCATGCAATTGGACATAACAGGGGAACCACAATAAGGACAGTAATAATTATTCTCTTTTTTAGACCATAAAAAAGCATCATCCCACCTACCAGCATAAGTATATTTAATCCAGATCCCAGATCCGGCTGTTTTACAATAAGGGCCACAGGGACAAGTACTACCCCCAATATCTTAAAAAAATCCTTCCACCCAATAGGAGAATTAAGATTGGAAAGATAAGCTGAAACCCATATAATCACACTGAGCTTCACCAACTCTGTTGGTTGAAAAGAGAAAAAACCTAGATCTAGCCACCTCCTTGCTCCGCTAATGGTCTTTCCCATAAAGGGTACAAGGGCCAAAAGCAGGAGAGAGAGTATATAAAGGGGGAAGGCTATCTCCTTAAATCGCCTATAGTCTATCACCATGGCCAAAAAAAAGGCCACCAGTCCCCCTGCTCCCCATATAAGCTGCTTCTTATAATAGGGTATAAATCTTACCCCATGTTCCACTTTTAAGGAACTGGCAGAATATAGATTCACCACCCCAATAAAAAATAAGATCAGGGTTATCCCCAATAACTGCCAATTAAAATGAGAAAATATCCGTCTATCTATAGAAAACATCTTCCTTTAATCTCTATTAACTACCTTATGCACTTTTTAAACAGATAGGTATAAATATCCCTTACAATAGGACCTGCGGTAGATGCCCCATGTCCTCCATGCTCTATTAACACCACTACCACATAGGTCTTTTTTCCATTGGATCCAAAACTTGCCATCCAGGCATGGTCCCTGTAACGATAAGGGATCTCTGATATATCTTTATCCCTTTCTTCATCAGACCTCAAGGTGATCACCTGTGCAGTGCCTGTCTTTGCCCCTATTATCAGCCCAGGAATATTTATGATATTAGCAGTTCCATGTCTCTCCCTCACTGCCGCTATCATGGCCTTTTTTATAATAGAGAGGTCCTTGCAAGTAAAGGGAAGTTCCCCTTCTATGGTGGGCCTTTCATTCAACAATATCCGCGGCAAATATATCTTTCCCCCATTTACAAGGGCACAGATAAACCTCGCCACCTGGATTGGAGAGACCAGCACAAATCCCTGCCCAATGGCAGTATTTAGGGTCTCTCCCCCCTGCCAGGGCTCATGGAATCTCTTCATCTTCCACTTTCTATCGGGGATAAGACAGCTATTCTCAAGAGGAAGTTTAATGTGAGTCTTCTCCCCAAAACCACATGCCCTGGCACAAGAGCTTATCTCATCTATCCCCAACTCCTCTCCCAGTTTATAAAAATACACATCACAAGACTGTTTTATTGCCTCCTTAAGGTCCATCCACCCATGCCCTGTCTTTTTCCAACAACGAAAGATGCGGTTGCCTAGCCTGTAATATCCGGGACAAAACACCTTCCTGCGGGGAAGTCCTTTTATATGTAAAAGACCACATCCAGCCACCACCAGCTTAAATACCGACCCTGGGGGATAACACGAACTAACCGCTCTATCCTGAAGGGGATGTCCTGGATTGTGAAGCAATAATTGCCATTGCCTAGTGGATAGCCCCTGCGACAGCTGATTACTATCATATGAGGGTTTACTTACCAGGGCAATTACTCCCCCTTCCTCTGGATCCATCACAATACACGCCCCCCTCTCCTTTCCCATCCTTTCAAAGATAAACCTCTCTAATTCCATATCCAGGGTAAGATAAATGGTCTTTCCACACCTTGGCTCTTTTAATATCTTTTCCTTAAGGGTTCTACCCTGGGCATTCACCTCCACTTGCTTTTCTCCCTTTCTTCCTCTCAACATATGATCAAACTCTAACTCCACCCCACTCTTTCCCACCACATCTCCAGGGGTAAGAGAAGGATCAACTTGAAGGTCCTTTTTGGTGGGTTCCCCCACATATCCAATCACATGGGCCCCCACCATTCCATAGGGATAAAAACGTCTAGGATAAGGAATTATAACAATGCCAGGGAGAAGAGAAAGATGAGTCTCTATTTTACACAAAAGATTGAAACTTATATTTCTAATCAATACCAGAGGATCAAATGGTTTAACTCTTTTTTTATCTTTATCAAATCTCTTTTTAAGAGAATCAAAATCTATCTTTAAAATCTTACACAATCTTGCAATAGAAGCATTGCATGCTTTATTTCGCTTACAATCTTCTCTTACAATTGCAACTGCATAAGCTGGTAAGTTTTCTGCAACAATTCTTCCTTTTCTGTCCAAGATTATTCCCCGAGGGGCATATATTTGCTCAAATCTAATCCTATTCTTTTTGGAAAGTTTACTATAAAATTCTCCTTTAAATATTTGTATATACCACAATCTCAATACAACCACAAAAAATAAAATTGCTATACATAAGTATAGCAATTTTAATCTATCAGAAGATTGATTTTCTTTTGAAGGAGGATATATAGACAAAACAATCTCCTGATTATTTAAAATTTATCATTTAAAAGATAGCGTTATCTTCTTTTAGAAAATATTTATAATACAAGAAATGATATAGTTTCCATATAATTGGAAATAAAAATAACTGCTTAAGTGCATTTTGAAATATTATATGTGTTGGAATAATTATCTCCTCTAGAGCAGAAATAGCAAAAATAGAGATAAGATAGCATATACAGGAGCAAAGAGAGATAATACTAACAAAAATTATACTTGTAGAAGCAAGATAATTCTTCATCCAGAAAAAGAAAAGAATTACACTTAGATACCAAAGTGAAATGATCCCAAAGGGAAGGTTGGAAATTCCATTCTGGATTATTATCCACAGGACTCCTAGAAAAAATGTTTCTATTCTCCTCTCCCTCTGAAGAGAGAGGATGAGGGCAGGAAGAAAGGCCCCTATACCTTTTATAGATGCCTCAATGACTATTCCCACTATAGTCACAATGGCCCACCACAATGTCTCTCTCATGGTCTCTTTCCCCGGGAAAGAGAAGAGGGAATCTGTGTCCTTTTGGGGATAAGAATAAATACCTCTTCTATATTTGCGAGATCCACCACTGGAGTGACTATCACCTTTTTAAACAGGGAAGAAGGATTCTCCTCTATCTTCTTTATCCGGGCCACAGGTATACCCTTAGGGAATATTCCTCCCAAGCCAGAGGTTACAAAGAGTTCCCCCGCTTTTAAGGGGGCAGTATAGGGGATATAAAGCACCTGCATGCAAGACAAAGAACCCTCTCCCTGAAGGATACCCCTGGTTCTACTCTTAACTGCTATCACAGGGACCCTGGAATTAGAATCGCTTATCAAAAGTACAGTGGCGTAGTGCGCAGAGACCTTTATCACTCTGCCTATGAGACCTGAGGGAAGTATTACAGGAGAGTCCTTTTTCACCCCTCCCTTAGAGCCCCTGTCTATAGTAAAGGAATTCAATACATTGGTGGGACCAATCCCATAGAAGAGTACCCTGGCCCCTAAAAAATTCCAGGATGGTAGGGGAGAGAAATGGAGCAGGTGTATAAGCCGTCTCCACTCCCTTTCCTTGACCTGAAGAGACATCTGCTCTAATCTAAGTCTTTTTAGCTCTGACTCAAGGAGCTTATTCTCTTCCCTCACATGACGCAAGGCAATATAGTCCTTCCAGAGCTCACAGCAGTTTCTCTCTATCCATCTACCTGGATATAGGATCTTCCCAACAAATTCCAGTCCCACCTGAGAAGATATCTTATCCAAGACTCCGGTCTTCCAGTTCCAAGTAAATACCACCAGATATAAAAAAAAGGCCAAAAGCACAGCCCTTATAATAGAATTAAAACCCTTCATGGGAAGAACTATAAGGGGTTAAATATGAGTTGAAACCTTCTAAGTGAAAAGGGACCTAATCAATGGTCACTTCCCTGAGTATATCCAGATTATCCAGGACCATACCAGAGCCCAGCACCACTGCAGAGAGGGGATCATCCACAATGGTTATTGGTAGGGCAGTCTCTTCCATTAAAAGCTTATCCAGCCCCTTCAATAGGGCCCCTCCCCCAGTCAATACAATCCCCCTGTCTACTATATCCGCCGCAAGCTCAGGGGGGGTCTGTTCCAAGGTTATCCTAACCGCCTGAACAATGGTATTTACCTCTTCAGATATGGCTTCTCTTATCTCGGGGGTGGTTACCTCTAGGTGCTGAGGTATTCCTGTCACCAGGTCCCGTCCTTTTACCACCATCTTACCAGAATCATATTCTCCTGGATACGCCGATCCTATTTCTTTCTTTATCTTTTCTGCAATCCCAAGGCCAATTAACATATTGTACTTTCTCTTTATATAATGCAAGATGGCCTCATCCATCTTATCTCCCCCAACCCTAACAGACTTACTATATACGATTCCAGCAAGAGATATCACCGCCACCTCTGTGGTGCCTCCCCCAATATCCACAACCATATTGGCAGTGGGTTCCGTAATAGGCAGTCTTGCCCCAATTGCCGCAGCCATTGGCTCTTCTATCAAATATACCTCTCTAGCGCCTGCACTCTGCGCTGATTCTTTAACCGCCCTCATTTCCACCTGAGTAATACCTGTTGGAACACATATAACTATCCTGGGCCTCACAAGACGTCTGCTATTGTGCACTTGGGATATAAAATATCTGAGCATAGCCTCTGTTATCTCAAAATCCGCAATCACACCATCCTTCATGGGTCTTATTGCCACAATATTCCCTGGAGTCCTTCCCAGCATCCTCTTGGCCTCATCCCCAACCGCCACCACCTTGTTATTTCCCCTCTTGTCCTTTTTCACAGCCACCACTGAAGGCTCATTTATTACCACCCCTTTACCTTTTACATAAACCAGGGTATTAGCAGTTCCCAGGTCAATAGCAAGGTCATTGGAAAAGACCCCTATTAATTTATTTACTATCTTGTTCATAAAACCTCTCTTAAAGGTAGTGGATAAAAGTTATGGAAGAATATTTTATCCTGCCCCCACTTAAAGTTACAATTATAACCTCTCCCCACCTATTAATCCAAAGGATCCATATATCTCTCTCTCCTCTTGCCCACAGGTGTCTCCATTATATTAGCTCTCCTGTCGGGGAACAAGCCTTTATTTTCTTCCAAGGATATCTAAAAAAGACCCCTCTCCCCATGAAGCTTCCTTTGGAGTGGGAGAGGGTCTCTCCCTTTACCAGAAAGGTACTTTGCGTCCTTCAAAAAAATGTACCCTTTGGGCAGTGGATCTCTTATTCCAGCCTGGCCCATCTCCTTGGTAGCAAAAAGGCGGCCCGGGCAGTGGGAAATGCCCTTGGGGCAAATCCCTGGCCCATAATAATACCATGTCACCGGGTGCTTAGAAAGGATAAACACATAGGAGGATTCTCCGCTGGAGTGGAAGTAAAACGATTTCTCCTTAAACATGAGGGTATCTATTTCAGGGATTGAAGCACCTCCTCTGTTACACCCACAACAGCAATATCTGAGGAGTTGGCCATCTCTATTGCCCTATCTCTATCAAAAAACAGGCTCTTACCCGCCTCTATAGCAAGACAGCTACACCTTGCCTCTTTCATTACCTCTATGGTCTTGGGTCCCACGCTAGGTTGATCTACAAGTTCAGATTGACCCGGTTTAAAGACCTTTATCACCACACATCCCTTCTTTACCAGATGGCCTGCCCTTCTTATGGTCTCATTGGTCCCCTCCAGGGCCTCTACTGCAACCACCATCTTCTCCTTCACCACAATGGTTTGACCTATGTCCATCTCTCCCAATCTCTGGGCAATAGGCCATCCAAAGAGGATATCTTTTATCTCTTTTCCTGAAGGGCCCCTTTTTGTAAGTACCCCCTCAGGGGTCTGAAGGGAAGGGACAAATATCAAAGGACTTACCACCCTCAAGCCCTCTGCCTGTATCTCATTTATCACCGCCTCCAGGAGGGCATTATCGTTTCTGGACTTGAGCCTAAACAGTAGCCTGGCGGCCTTAAAGTCTGGTCTAATATCAAAGGCCTTGGGTTTATTTATGGCACCTGCAAACACAACCTCTTCTACGCCTGACTGCTTAAAAAAATTTATAAGTCTTCCCAGTTGCCCAAGGTGTATCCACTCTATCTTATCTGCAAATATACCTATCTCCTCCCTGGTATGCCCTTTGATAGCCACTATATAGACACGCCCTCCAGCATCTCGTATTCCCTGGGCAACCAGAAAGGGAAAATCCCCCTCTCCTGCAATCATCCCTATCTTTTTCTGCTCCCTCATGCCTTTCTCTTAGGAGAGATAATCCCCCTCTCACTTTTCCTTACAAATTCCACAAGTTCCATAACCTCTGGGGTGTGAGGAAGCTCTTTCAATACCTTTGCAATGGCCTCCTCTTTTCTAAGACCCTCTCGCCACAATATACGATAGGCCCTCTTGAGGAGATTAATACTCTCCTTAGAAAAACCCCTGCGCCTCAGTCCCACAAGATTCAAACCGTGCATGGCCCCCCTATCCCCTGCCACCAGAGTAAAAGGGGGCACATCCTGGGCCACTCCTGTCATCCCCCCTATGTATGCATATTTACCAATACGCACAAATTGATGAACCGCAGAAAGTCCTCCTAACACCGCTCCCCTCTCTATGATCACATGTCCTGCTAGAGAAGCGGCATTTGCCATAATCACCCCATCTTCTAAAATGCAATCATGGGCAATATGGGCATAGGCCATGATAAGACAGTGAGAACCTATCCTGGTAACGCCACCCCCCTCTTCCGTGCCTCTATTTACTGTGACATACTCCCTGAAGCAATTTTCATCTCCTATGAGTAGGTGGGAAACCTCTCCCCTGAACTTCAGATCCTGAGGAGGTCCCCCAATACATGCATGGGAATGTATCTGGTTCTTCCGTCCCAACCTTGTATATCTCTTTATCTGGGCAAAGGCCTCTATTGTGGTATCATCCCCTATCTCTACCTCTGATTCTATGACCACATAAGGGCCAATCTTTACATTGGTGCCCAACTCCGCCCTGGCATCCACCACTGCACTTGGATGTATCTCTACTCCCATTTATACCTCCCCCTTCTCCACCAAAGCGGCTGTCAATATTCCATCGGTGGTTACCCTATCATCCACAACGGCCTCTACCTTCATCTTCCACACATTTAATCTATATTTTATCTTTTCCGCCCTGAGTATAAGCTGGTCCCCGGGATATACAGGACGCCTAAACCTTATCTTTTCTATCCCACTGAATAAAAATATCCTGTCTTCAGGCACATCCCTCATCTCACTGAGCACCAATAGCCCACCGGTCTGGGCAAGGGCCTCCACAATCAATACCCCGGGCATCACAGGATATCCTGGAAAATGTCCTGAAAAATAGGGCTCATTTATGGTCACATTTTTAAGGGCCTTAATGTATTTGCCCTCCTTATATTCCAGTACCCTATCCACAAGAATAAAGGGAAATCTGTGGGGCAAAAGCTCCAGTATCTGCCGTATATTCATTCCCTCTCCTTTATCCTTCATTCTCCTGTCCTTCCTTTTCTTTTAATATCTTACTAAGGCGTTCTACCTCCTTTTTAAGGGAGCGGACCTCCCTATATAATGAAGGAAGTTTCACATAGGTAGAAAGCACCCTCATATGTTTCCCGTGCTCCATTGCTGGCACACCACTATACACCCCCCCTTCCTTCAAGTCCTTCATCACCCCGGCCCTTGCCCCTACTATGCAGCCATCTCCAATGGTCAAATGGCCGGTAATGCCCACCTGACCTGCAAGTATAACATTATTTCCTATCCTTGTGGAGCCTGCAATTCCCACCTGGGCAACAATAACACAGTTCTTTCCTATCTCCACATTATGGCCAATCTGGACCTGGTTATCTATCTTTGTCCCTTCTCCTATACGGGTAATACCAAGGGCGGCCCTATCTATAGTGGTATTTGCCCCTATCTCCACCTCATCCCCAATCTCCACTGAGCCTATCTGGGGGAACTTTTCCCTGGCCCCCCTATCCTCTGCAAACCCAAATCCATCCGCCCCAATAACCACCCCAGCATGTAAGATCACCCTATTTCCCACCCTGGAGTGGGCCTGGAGCACCACATTGGGAAAGAGGGTGCATCCTGTCCCTATTTTACACCCCTCCCCCACATATACCCCACTAAAGAGTGTAGTCCCTTTACCTATGCATGCCCCCTTTCCCACATATACAAAGGGATAGATTATTACATCTTCTCCTATCTCTGCCTCCTCATGGATATAGGCAAGGGGACTTATCCCCTTAAAATCTACTTCTTCCTTGGCAAAGAGCCTAACCACCCGTGCAAAATCTAAATAGGGATTGTCTGAAATTATGCACCTCTTCACCTGCGAGGCATACTTCTCCTCCAGAATAACTACCCCTGCCCTGGTAGAGGTAAGAAATTTTACATACCGGGGATTTGCAAGAAAAGAGATCTCCTGTGGAGATGCATCCTCCAAGGTATTGCATCCCCTTATCTCTATATCCCCTCCCCTGAGTTCTCTTCCAAGAATAAGGGCTATTTCACTGGCGTTTATTCTCATTTCTTCCTCTTATTCCAGACCTTATTAAATTTAAGAATCACCTCATTGGTAATATCTATTTTTTTATTGAAATAAAGTACCCCACTATTTCTCTTATCCAGGATAATAGTAAAGTGATGCTTCCTGCCATATTCCTGCAGCACATTATTAAGGGCCTTTATTATGGGCTCCCTGAGCTGTCTTTCCCGGATCTGCATCTTTTGTTGATAAGTGGCATACAAGGTCTTAAACTCCTGCACCTTTTGTTTATATTCCAGTTCCTTATCCAGTTGGGCCTCCTGGGTGAGCATGAGTCTCTGCCTCTCCAATTGCTGTCTAAGCTTTTCTATCTCCTTTTTCTTTTTATCCAGCTTATGTTTTAATTCACTTCCCTCCTTTTTTAGCTCCATAATTGCCTGTTTTCCCGCAGCACTCTTTTCAAGGACATACTGAATATCCACAATCCCTATCTTGACCCCCTGCGCCCAGCAGGTTCCCATGAGGGTTGTCATCAAAAAAAGCACACTTACAAATACACTCATCCTTTTCATATCTTCCTCCTTAAAGACTCCATGGCGTTATTAGAAGAATGTCCCCACAGAAAACTCAAACCTTCCCCCGGTATTATCCTTTAATTTATCCAGAGGATAACCATATTCCAACCTCAAAGGTCCCATGGGAGAGTTCCACCTGATCCCAAGCCCTACACTTTTATATACATCCAGATCCGGCATCTCTCCCTTGTTCCACACATTACCTGCATCAAAAAACAATACCCCCAATAGCCCAATCTCTTCCTTAATGGGAAATGTTATCTCCACATTGGTATAATATTCCTTATACCCCCCTACCTCATTCCCTTCACTATCATAACAAGATATATCATCATATCCATAACCTCTCACAGTATTTATGCCTCCCAGATAAAACTTTTCAAAATCCGGCACCTCACCTCCTCCATTTTGAAAGAGCCATTTTATATTAAAATGATAGTTAAAGACAAACCTCCACCACAAGGGTCTGTGATAGGCAAACTCATAACCTGTCTTTATAAAATCATCATCTCCTCCCAGCACTCCCCCGGAATATTCCAGGAAGATGCTATTTATGGTGCCCTTGGTTGGAGCAAATCTCCTGTTGGTACTATCGCGTACCGCAGAGATGGTCATAGAATCTGACCAGTGGTTACCCTTTAAATCCTTTATCTCATCACTGGCATATTCATCAATATCATATACCCGATACTTCTCTAATGACCAATTCCAATATACTCTGGTATAAGAACCCACTGAATAGGCCAGATTAAGGGCCCCTCCATTCCTGTCCAAACTATAGTCATCATAATCCCGGGTGCTCTTATATAGGTCTGTCCCAATCCCAAGGGGTCCATCATAGAGGTGGGGATTCCAGAAACTTGCCTGAAAATAGGTGGCGGAGCTACTAAAACTTCCCTTAAAGGAAAGACTGTATCCCCTTCCAAAGAGATTCCTCTCTGTTACCTGACCCGTCAAGAAGAACTTCTCTATGCTGGAATACCCAGCTCCCACACTAAAGAATCCTGTACTCTTTTCTTTAACATGGACCTTTAGGTCTAATCTGTTTGGAGAGCTAGTGGGGATGGTATCAATATTCACTTCGTCAAAATAGTCCAATTTGGTCAAGGCCTCTTTAGAAGAATCTATCTTTTTGGAACTAAACCTGTCCCCTTCACTTATACTGAGGCTTCTTCTAATAACGTTTTCCCTTGTCTTTGTATTTCCTTCTATAATTATACGATTTATAAAGACTAACTGTCTCTTATATAGATTAAAAGTAACATCCACTGTATGTTGCTCTAAATGTCTCTCAATATCCACACTAACTTCAGCAAATGCATATCCATAATCTGCATAAAATTTTCTCAATCTCTCTGTATCTTTTCTAAGTACAGAGCGATTAAAATATTTTCCTTCTCTCGCAAGATCATCTAACTTGATAATTTTATAAAGCTTCTTCTCTGGTACTATGATATCTCCTTTAAAATATATTTTACCAACTTTATATCTTTCTCCCTCTACTACATTAAAAGTAATATATATTCCATCTTTCTTAAACTCTACCTTTGGTTCTCCCACCCTCACATCAATAAAACCCCTATTTGCATAATAGGCCTCTATGGCGGCCACATCTCTCTCTAAATACCCTTGTTTCAAGATGCCACTGCCTGTGAGCCAGGAGAAAAACCCCCTCTCTGAAAGGGCAAGGACCTTTTTGACGTCCTTTTCTTTGAGCTGATGGACCCCTTTTATGATGATCTTTTTGATATAGAGCTTTTTCCCCTCTTTAATATGGAGGATAAGCTCTGCCCTCCCCTTTGCCACTTTTTTCAGGGAATAAGTTATCCTTACATTATAATAGCCCTTTTTCTTATATAACTCCCTTATCTTATCCAGATCTTCCGCGAGTATCTTAAGGTTTAAAAGACCTCCTTTTTTAATGGTCATGGCCTCCAGGATATCCTTCTTTTTTACATGTTTTGCCCCCCTTATCTCAATTGTACCTATAATAGGTTTCTCCTGAACAATAAAGGTAACCACCTTTCCCTTTGGAGTATCCTGTACATCTACTGCTATCTGCTCAAAATATCCTGTCTTATATAGCCTTCTTATATCATCATCTACCTTTTTAAGCTCAAATATATCTCCCCGTTGTTCCTGTATCCTCATAAGGACTACGTCCTTTCCCAGTATTTTATTTCCCCTGACCTCAATTTTTCTTATCACCAGAGGCTGATAAATTGTCTCCTTTATTTTAAAGGCAAGCTCTTTTACTGCCTGCATTAAATAAAGAATATTATCTTTAGAAATGGAAAAACTCCTCTCTATCCCTCCTTCATAAGGAGATATAAGAGTAGTATCTATACTAAATCCTGTTCCAATCTCAGTAAAACTTCCATAGATAGCATAGTCTCCTCCTGTTAGAATCAGGATATCTCTAATAGAAGAGGGATTCATAGAGGATAGGGGATGGCTTTTTAATATCTCTAAAAGTGACTTTTCAGGATATATATTAAATCCCTCTGCCTTTAACGCACCCTTCAGTAAGACATGAAAATCCTGAGAAAGATAAGAATAAGAAGGGGGAGTATTCACCTTGAAGGGTATAATAACAATAGTTCTAGCACTACAGATACAAGAGAAAAGGCTAAAGAACACTATTGTCCAGGCAAGCAATATTTTTCTATTCATAAACAAGACTTCCATTTTTTAACTTTAAGACCCTATTCATTTCCCCTGCGAGTTCCATATTGTGGGTAACCACCACTACAACCACCCCCAATTCCTCATTGATCCTGTTCAATATGGTGGTTATCCTTCTAGCATTAAAGTAGTCTAGATTTCCAGTGGGTTCGTCTGCAAGCAGGACCTCACATCTTCCCACCAGGGCCCTGGCTATAGCTATTAACTGTCTCTCGCCTCCTGAGAGGGTGGGCACCTTCTGATGAAGTTTCTCCCCAAGTCCCACCAGGGATACCATCTCCTTTGCCCTTTCAAAGGCCCTGTCCCTGGTTTCTCCCCTTATAAAAAGGGGCATGGCCACATTCTCTATCACAGTAAATTCAGGGAGTAGGTGATGGAATTGAAAGACAAAACCTATAAACCTGTTTCTAAAAGATGCCCTCTGGGCCTCGTCCATCCTATCCAGATCCATGCCTCTAAAATAGATTTCTCCCCCTGTAGGCCTATCCAGCCCCCCCATGAGATGTAAAAGGGTGGTCTTTCCAGAGCCTGAGGCCCCCACAATGGCCAGGGATTCCCTCTCCTCCACATCAAAGGAAATATCCTTCAGGATACCTATCTCCTCCTCCCCTGAGATTATAGTCTTACTTACCCCCCTTAAAGAATAAACAATATCACTCATACCTGAGCACCTGTGCAGGTTCAAGTTTCGCCGCCTGGGAAGCTGGATATAGAGAGGCCACCACACACAGGGTCATGGTTATCACGGCAATGAGGATAAGGTCTGTAGCATGATATTTTACAGGGAGATAATCCAGGTAATAAACATCCGGTGGGAGCTTTATAAATTGATACCTCTGAAGTAGATATCCCACGGATAGACCCACAATATATCCTGCAACAGTTCCAATAAATCCAATCAAACTGCCCAGGTATAGAAATATCCGCCTGATCTCAAAGGGCCTTGCCCCCATGGACATCAATATGGCAATATCCTGTCTCTTCTCCATAACAAGCATAAACAACATGATTATAATACTAAAAGAACCCACAAGCACAATCATGGTGAGGATTATGCCCATGGCTATCTTCTCCAGCTTCAATGCAGAAAACAGACTCTTATTCATGTCCATCCAGGTCTGGATATAAAAGTATTGATCATGTAGCAGTCCCCTTATCCTGAGGGCCACCTTTTTTGCTGCATACACATCTTTTAACTTCACC
Source organism: uncultured Desulfohalobiaceae bacterium (assembly GCA_964427155.1). Taxonomy (GTDB): domain Bacteria; phylum Desulfobacterota; class Desulfovibrionia; order Desulfovibrionales; family Desulfothermaceae; genus Desulfothermus. Next base: position 124,895 of record CAYRSC010000003.1, read on the forward strand.
TCAATACCTGAAACCACATCTTTTTTAAATCCCAGTAGTCGCTGTGCGGCACCAATGGTGGTATAGACAAGGGAGGAATCATACTCGTACATCCCTGTATCAAAGATCCCCACCACCTGGAATACCATTATCTTGGGCCTAAAGCCAAAAGAAGAGGCCTGGCCTGAAGGGCTGAGTACATTTAAAAAACTTCCCACACTCAGTCCTAATCTTATGGCCAGATCCTTTCCCACAATAATACCAGGCACCCCCTCCTCGTGGTCTCTGAGGGCGAAAAGGGAACCCTTTCTTATGTCCCGCCCCAGACTCAACACCTTAGAGGCCAAGGTGGGATCAATCCCCCTTAATACCACTCCCTTTACTCCATAGGGAGAACTCACCATTACCTCTGCGTAAACAAAAGGAATGGCCCCTTTTACTGACTTTAACCTGGAGATCCTCCTCACCACCTGATTATAGTCTGAAATGGGTCCATCTATCCTGGTAATCACCAGATGGGCATTTACCCCCAATATCTTATCCTGAAGATTTTCAGAAAATCCATTCATCACCCCCATGACCACAATAAGGGCCGCCACTCCCAGGGCAATTCCCACAATGGAAAAGATTGAGATGGCAGAGATAAAACCATATTTTCTGCGACTAAACAAATACCTCTTGGCTATAAAAGATTCAAAGGCCATCATTCTTTAGATTCTGGTTTGAGAAGGGGAAAGAGGATGACCTCCCTAATAGAAGGAGAGTCTGTAAACAACATCACCAGCCTGTCAATACCTATCCCCTCTCCAGCGGCAGGTGGCATACCATATTCCAGGGCCCTTACATAGTCTTCGTCCATAAAATGGGCCTCCTCCTCTCCCTTTGCCTTCTCCCTTGCCTGCTCCTCAAACCTTTCCCTCTGATCCCTTGGGTCATTTAATTCTGAAAAGGCGTTGGCCATCTCCCGGCCAGCAATAAACAATTCAAATCTATCAGTGAGTTCTGGATTTCTGGGATTTCGTCGGGAAAGGGGGGACACCTCCGTGGGATAGTGATATATAAAATGGGGCTGAATCAATTTAGGCTCCACCAAAAGGTCAAACAGCTTCGTCTGGATCTTCCCCAGCCCTTCATATTCCTTTACATTCTCGCCAAGCTCTTTTACCAGAGATTCCGCCCTTGCCTTGTCCATGTACTCCCTCTCCTTTAACCCCCCTATCTTCTCCAGGGATTCATAGAAGGAAAGCCTATTCCAGGGGGGAGAGAGGTCTATGGAATTTCCCTGATAAGTCACCTCCCGAGTACCAAGGATATTATCCGCCAGAAAACAGAAAAGCTCTTCTGTAATCTTAAACAGGTCCTCATAATCAGCATAGGCAATATAAAATTCCAGCATGGTAAATTCAGGATTATGCTGGGTGGAGATACCCTCATTCCTAAAATTGCGGTTTATCTCATAAACCCTTTCAAATCCTCCCACCAAAAGCCTTTTGAGATACAGCTCAGGGGCTATTCTCAAATATAATTTCATTCCCAAGGCATTGTGATAGGTCTCAAAGGGACGAGCAGTGGCACCTCCAGGTATCACCTGCATCATGGGGGTCTCTACCTCTAAAAAGCCCCTCTCATCTAAAAACCTGCGAATCAATTTGAGTATATTTGTCCTAGTCCTAAATATATCCTTTACCCTTGGATTTACAATAAGATCCACATATCTCTGTCTATAACGAGCCTCCACATCCTTTAGCCCATGATACTTTTCCGGAAGGGGTCTAAAGGATTTTGTCACCAGTTTGAAGTCCTCCACATTCAGGGTAAGTTCCCCGGTGCGAGTCCTGAAGAGAGTCCCTGTAACACCAATTATATCCCCGATATCCAGTTTCTTAAAAAAACCATAGCGCTCTTCTCCCAGGAGATTCTTTTGAAGAAATATCTGAAGCCTTCCAGAATGGTCCTGGATATGGGCAAAGGTGGCCTTCCCAAAGGAACGCACTGCCATTATCCTTCCCGCAAGGGAAAACCTCCTTCCTATCTCCTCCAGCCCTTTTTCATCCCTACTCCCAAATTGCTCTTTTAAGTAGGCTATATCTGTATCCTTTCTAAAGTCATTGGGAAAAAGCTCTACCCCTTCTGCCTCCAGAGAAAGGGCCTTTTCATATCTCTGCCTTAGGACTCCACTTCTCTCTTTCAACTCTTCCCTGCTCAACTTTCTCTCCTTATACTTAAAGTATATTACCTCTTAAATAAGGTCACCCTGCCCCCCTGGGACACCAGGACACTAGTGTATTTACTATCTCCATCAAACCTGGGGATTAATAAGTTAAAATCCCTCGCTCGTCAAGGAATTTGCCCGTTACCACCACATTCCTCCTCTGGCTCCACGTGAATGGTTACCCTGGAGTTGGGTATCCTGCTCCCTATTTCCTTTTCAATGGCACAACATATGTCGTGGGAATTCTTTACTGTTTCCTCTCCAGGAAAGAGCAAATGAAACTCTATAAACCTCCAGGGTCCAGAACGTCTGGCCCTTAACTCATGCCATCTTCCCCGACCTCCCATATGTCTCTCCAGGACCTCCTCAATTACCCTCATCTCTTCCCTGGAAAGGGAATGGTCCATAAGTCCTGCCACTGACCTCCTCAAAAGGGATATTGCACCCCATAGGATGTGTACCCCGACCCCTATGGCAATAATGGGGTCCAAAAACCACAATCTGCCTGGAAAGAGATATACCACTGTAAGTCCTCCTATTATCCCCACAGTGGTATAAACATCTGCCATTATGTGTCTGGCATCTGCCTCCAGGGCAATGGAATCAAATTCCCTGGCCGCCTTAAGGAGCATCCGTGCCAGGATAAAATTCACCCCTGCAGATCCCAGGGAAAATAGTAAGCCCACCTGAAGGTTGGAAGGGTAAAAGGGAGAAAAAAGCCTTTTTAACGAGGTAAATATAATCCCTGCTCCTGCAAACAGGATGAGCAGTGCCTCAAACCCACTTGAAAAGTACTCTATCTTCCCATGACCATATAGATGATTCTCATCAGGTGGTTTCTGGGAGACGTGGATAGAAAAAATAAGGACCAGACTTGCCACCACATTTATAAAAGACTCAAGTGCATCAGAGAGTAAACTCACACTCTGGGTAACCCAAAAGGCCACCACCTTAAGGACGATAGTGACAAGGGCCCCCAGGAGAGAGAGGTAGGCAAATCTCCTCATAACAATCTATTACTCCTGAACAATACAACAGATGAGCAAAAAAACAAAACTGTCATCACCCCACAACAAAGCAAGAACCTAATGAGCTTCTCCACCCTATCTATGGACCACGGGATTATGGGGGAGGTGGGACCAAGATATGGCTTTATTTTTTCCTCTCCAAAGTATCTCCATCTTCCTCCCATGGTAGAAGAGAAACACCACGCCACCGCGGCCATGGGCCATCCTGCATTGGGGCTCTCCATAGAGGAGGCATCCACCAGGGCAGGGCCTACATAAGATAAGGGGGTGGTGGACCGCTTCTCCACACAACGGCCCAAAAATATCATAAAAAAGCTGATCCTTGCAGGAAGATATCCAAAAACATCATCCATTTTTGCCCCTGCCCATCCTATATCCCTCCATCTGGGTGTCCTATAGCCCCACATGGAATCCATGGTACTCACTGCCTTATATATCCACAAAAACACCGGCCCCCCCAGAAGGAGATAAAAAAGGGGGGCCACAAATCCATCATTAAAATTCTCTGAAAGGGTCTCTGCAAGGCTAGTGGATATCTGGACCTCATCCATCCCAGAGGTATCCCTGCTCACAATATATTGGAGCCTTTCTCTGGCCTCCTCAATCCTTCCCTCCCGCAAGGGATCCACTATTTCTCTGCCCTTTTCCAGAAGTCCCCCCAGGGAAAGACCTGCATAGGAAAAATAGACCTTAAATAATATACCCAAAACAGGCAAGCCTATCATCCAATATATAACACTACCCACCCCCATACAAACAAAAAACAGGCTCAGGGCCCCCCATATCCTCAGGGAAACCACCCCTTGGGTACGGCCTATCCTCTCTAACTCATTCAAGATCCAGCCTATGGCCCGCACTGGATGGGGCCAAAGCTCTATGTCCTTAAAAATTAGGTCCAGGACAAATGCAAGGATGATAATCCACCACTCAGCTAACTTCATCCCCATCCCTTTATCTGACGATACGCCTCATACACACAGATTGCCACTGCACTGGAGAGGTTGAGACTACGGGTGGGTCCCCACATGGGGATGGAGACCTTTATGGGATAGCGATTTAATAGGAAAGGGGGTAATCCCCTAGTCTCTGGCCCAAAGACCAGGAATTCATCACCTGTAAAGGAAATGGAATAGAGGGAGGTGGGGGAGCGTTTTGTGGTTAGGATAACCTTATCCGCAGAGGGTCTACAAACACTAATAAAGTGATCCCACCCCTTCCACACCTTCAAGGTCAAATAGGGCCAATAGTCAAGACCTGCCCTTTTAAGATACCTATCCTCCAGACTAAATCCCAGAGGTTCTATAAGGTGAAGGGGAGTATTGGTGGCCACACATAGACGGGCTATATTTCCTGTATTAGGCGGTATTTCAGGTTCATAGAGAACTATTTCCATGAAGGGTCAGGTGGAGATGGGTTAAAATAAAAAATGGGCGGTCAGGGATTCGAACCCCGGACTTCCACCGTGTGAAGGTGGCACTCTAACCACTGAGTTAACCGCCCAAACATCTCTCTTATATTCCAGAAGGGAAAATAAATCAAGTCCCCACTATCACAGGTCAGGAGAGAAATTCCCGCGCCTTTGCCCTGAGTTTATTTTCCATATCTTTCAATATGTAAGATATTTCCAAGATGTCAGATATGCTCTTACCCTGCTGAAGCCTGCGATATATCCACTCACAGATATACAGGATGTCTGAATCTGAAAAACCAATGTCTCTTTTATTTTCTGTTACAATAGTAATAATTTGCTGTCTAAGACGTTCTCTTTCTCTTATTGCATCCTCATACTGTCTGATGGCCTTTTCCCTCTCCTTCTTTATCTCCTCTAGCGCAGGGGAGTCTTTTTGTCCCTTTGTCTTTAGTTCCTCACATGCCAACCTATATTTATTAACTATCTGATTTAGCACATAATTACAGTGCATACTTCTATCTTCAGCAGCCAGGAACTCCCCTATTCTCTTCTCCAGAAAGGGGTCCTTTCCAAAGACCTGAAACAGGGAAGAGAGCTGCCCCACATAATTGGCCAAAAGGTTTAAAAGTTCTCCTATCTCCTGTTTAGAGAGGGGGCGCTCATAGGTCTTATTGTCTTTCTTAAAGGTCTTAGTGGTATTTTTTGCCTCCCTGATGAGTTCTTCAATAAAGATCTTTCCATAATAAGAATACTGTCTCCTTAAGGTAGAGGGATCCATGAGATGACTCAATACCTCTCTCCTGGCCTTCTCCAGGGTATTTCCCTTGAACTTAAATCCTATAAGTTCCATGCCATATCTTGCATTAAGGGCCTTTAAGGAGATATCCAGTCTCCCCTGAGGAGAGGAGTTATATATACTTAAAGGGGGATTATAGCTCTCCAGGATAAAACTGGCCAGGTCCTGAATAAAATAGGGGGTAATAATTCGTTCTCCCACCCATTTCTCCAGTGCCACTGTCTCTGAGGAGGTTTTTTTTGTCACGCTGGATGCCTTTGAGGGGGAAGGGACAATGGTGGTATTGGCCTCCATAAGGGGCCTTTTAAATATCTTTCCCTTTTCCTCCACTGCGCCTTGGGCATTTTTGGCAGGAGTTTTCTCAGAAGAGATCTGGGCAGGCACCTGGTTTATTTTCTTCAGTTTTGTGCTCTGTTGAAAGAGATAGCCTCCCACAAAACCCGCAATAATCCCCATCACCAGGATGGTTAATACCTGAATGTTCTTTTTACTCATGAGATTCCTTCTCCTTCCAGAGAAAAAAAGATACTACAGGGGCAGTTGCAGGTCAACTTTATCCCAACGGGATTTCATCACTCCTCCACAACATACAGCATTCTTACCTATTAAATTCAAGATGAGAAGTAAAGGGATTTTAGAATTTCCCTTGATTAAAGACAAAAATATGGCTACACAACTCCCCCATGAAGGCCAAACAGGGACCCTTTAGAAACAAAAAAAATATCATCCTGGCCTCCAGATCTCCACGGCGCCAAAGGCTCCTCACCTCCCTGGGTATATATTTTGAGGTAACTCCAAGCAGGATAAAGGAAGAAAAGGAGGCACCTAGTCCTGAAGAGATGGTGCTCACCAACGCCAGAAAAAAGGTCATGGATGTCCACAAAGGGGTTAAAGGGGTAATTCTTGGGGCAGACACCTGTGTGGTGCTAGAAGACTCTATCCTTGGAAAACCAAGGGACCATGAGGAGGCATTGTGCATGTTAAAATCCCTCAGGGGAAGATGGCACCAGGTCTTTACTGGCTGTTTTCTCCTGGATAACACCAGATCGCCCTTTCAGGAAAAAAACTTTGTGGTCCAATCCAGGGTGTTTATCTCTCCCCTCCCTGAGGAGGTGATTGAGGCCTATATAGCCACATCAGACCCCTTTGATAAGGCTGGTAGCTATGGAATACAGGGTATAGGTTCATTTCTGGTAAAAGAAATCCAGGGATCTTACACAAACGTAGTAGGACTTCCCCTCACTGAGGTAGTGGAGGCCCTTATAGACATGGAGGCCATCTATGCCGCAAGATAGATTAAGACACATAATGGTATCCATTGCCCAGGTTGGTATTGCCCAATATATAAGATTTGCACCTGGAACCTATGGGGCCCTGGTAGGGGCCATTATAGGATATGTGCTTCTGCTAGGGGGATGGGCTTTTACCCTCTTCCTTATCATATGTTTGTTTATCCTGGGATGTATCGCTGGTAACATTGCTGAAAAGGTGCTCTCTCAAAAGGACCCCTCCTCTGTGGTCATAGATGAGGTGGTGGGACAATTGGTTACACTTTTATTTATAGCCCCCCCCACCATCTATAGGGTGCTCCTTGGGTTTGTGCTCTTTCGGGGATTTGATATCCTCAAACCCTGGCCCATAAAAAAGATGGAGAGTTCCCTGAGGGGTGGTCTGGCCATAATGGCAGACGATGTCCTGGCAGGGGTCTTTGCTGGGATAGTCTCCAGGATATTACTCCATCTCTTACACCTCTAAAAAATAGAGTTGGACCCCTACATGAGGGGTCCAACATAAAAAACATATCCTTTGAGCTATTTCATACCCCTCTTTAACTCTTTGAGCATATTCTCTATCCTGAGAAGTTTTTCTCTCTGGGCCCCCTTCATGTGAGAAGAGAGATATTGGGTCTTTTGAGAGAGTTCATCTAGAATATTTGCAAATATCATCTTTCTGGTCTGCTCAGGTAGATTCTCCAGCTTGGCCATCCTGGTCTGAAGTTCTCCCACTGTCTTATCCAGCACCACCACCTGTTTTTTTACAGGATATAACTCTGCCACCTTTTTTTCCATGGATCCCACAGTAAGCTTCAGACTAAAATAAAAGACCACCATGAGCATAACTGCAAGGATAGACACAATAAGGGCCACCTTTCCCATATCTCTCTTTACCTCTCTGAGGATCTCCTCCGGGGCCTTCTCTACCCTATTTGCCCTGGAGTCCCCCTGCTGTAATCTCAATATCTTTTCCTTTGCTGCCATATCTCTTCCTCCTTTTTTTCTAGTTGGTGAGACTCTGGAGGGGCGCAGGGATACGACCCCCTTTTATAATAAAGTCCCCTGAACACCCCTTATGGGCCACCTCACATATGGTGGCCTCCCCCAATAATCCTCCAAAATAGGCCTTTTCTCCTGCACCCTTACCTGGCACAGGGATGATTCTCACCGCAGTGGTCTTCTTATTTATCACTCCAATGGCCATCTCATCAGCTATTATAGCTGAAATGGTCTCTGCAGGCACATCCCCTGGAATGGCTATCATGTCAAGACCAACAGAACATACACTGGTCATGGCCTCTAACTTTTCCAGGGAAAGATATCCCTTCTCCACTGCTGTTGCAATATTGAGGTCTTCACTCACCGGTATGAAGGCACCGGAGAGTCCCCCCACATGGGAGCTCGCAAAGGCCCCTCCCTTTTTCACTGCATCATTCAATAAGGCAAGCAGGGCAGTGGAACCTGGCACCCCAATGCTCTTAAGTCCAAGGCTCTGAAAAATCTCCCCTACACTATCCCCTACATTGGGAGTGGGAGCAAGGGAGAGGTCCACAATACCAAAGGATACCCCCAGACGAGAGGCCACCTCCCGTCCTATTATCTCTCCCACCCGTGTTACCTTAAAGGCAGTGCGTTTTATTATTTCCGACAGGTCTCCTAGGGTCAAGCGGGGAGTGCTGGCAAGGGCCCTGTCAATAGCCTTTCTCACCACTCCCGGGCCACTTACCCCCACATTTATTACAGCATCAGGTTCCCCTGTGCCCAGATACGCCCCTGCCATAAAAGGGATGTCCTGGGGGATATTGGCAAACACACAGAGCTTGGCACAGCTTATCCCATCCCTCTCCCTGCTGAGAAGGGCGGCCTCTTTTATACACCTACCCATGAGATAAACTGCATCCATATTTATGCCCGCCCTGGAGGATGCCACATTTACCGAGGAGCACACCCTCTCTGTGTGAAAGAGGGCCTCAGGAATGGCCTCAATAAGGGCCTTATCTCCAGGGGTCATACCCTTTTCCACAAGGGCACTAAATCCCCCAATAAAATCCACCTCTACCTCTGCCGCCACATTGTCCAATGTCCTGGCCACCTCAACAAGCTCAAGCGGGGAAAAATTTCCCCCGCACACTGCCAGGGGAGACACTGCTATACGCTTATTTACCACCTCAATACCAAACCTCTCCCCCACTTCATTACAGATGCTCACAAAATTCTCTCCCACCCTTAAGAGCTTTTCCCTTATCTTTTTGGTAAATCCAGATGCAGTATCACTAATACAATCAAAGAGATTTACCCCAAGTGTAACAGTCCTCACATCCAGATGCTCATTTTTTACCATCTGGAGCAATTGTAGGACTTCACCTTCAGAGAGCATATCCTCCTCCTCTATATTCTGCAGGTCTCCTCAAATATGCGCTTATGTTGTACTGTTATATCCAGCTCCAGTTCCTGTGCCTTTTTCCGTAAACTCTCCACAAATTCTGCAAGCCTCACCTCTTCAGGTACATCTACCTCATAGATGGTAATGGTCTTATCAGGAAAGGCAGAGGTCCTATTGATGAACTTGAGATTGGTAATATTCACCCCATAACTATACATTATACAACTTATGGCCGCTATAAGTCCCACGCGATCCCTACCAATACTCACCACTACAAATGGCTCCACATTTATCTGCTTTTCACCTGGCCCCTCCCCCTCAAGGGGTTTGCACATCACCTGCAGACCCTCAGGACGTAAGTCCTTCTCTAAAATGGAACTTAGCTCCCCCTGGGAAAGCCCCTGAGGAAGAGATACCACAAACATCCCTCCAAATTCCCCCTGCAATACCGTCTGGGAGATATCCTCAATATTACAACCATAGCGGGCCATTACAGAAGAGACCTTGCACACTATGCCAGGCCTATCCTTGCCCAATACACTTACAACCACCTTGGACATCACAATTCCCTCCCTGAAAGGGCAAAGGTATTTTACCTGAGAGAAAAAATCAACCAATTTAATCCCACCTTTCTCAAAAACCAGTTGACATAACAGGACCTTTTGTCTATTAGGGCTCGGTAACACATTTCTTGTTATTTTAACACAAAAAACCTAAAAGGAGGAGGGTAGCATGATTACAAACAACAAAATCAAAAAAATCGTGATTATGTCAGTGGTGTTTCTTCTTTATCCTGTCCTATGTATGGCACATTTTGGCACTATTTTAACAAAAAGGACCATGCTGGACCAGGCCCACAGGAGGACCACTGTGATCTTTGCCTTTCTTCACCCTTTTGAACAGAAGGGTATGGACCTGGCAAAACCCGCCCAGGTTAAGGCAGTAAATCTTACAACTGGGTCAAAGATAGATCTCCTTAAGAAACTGAGGCCCATTAGTGTGTTAAAACACCGGGCATGGAAGACCACTTTTTATCCCAGAAGGCCAGGGGTATATTGTATCTACATGATACCCAAACCCTACTGGGAAGGGGCTGAGGACATCTATATAAAGCACATTACCAAGACATACGTAGCGGCCTTTGGTGAAGAAGAGGGATGGGATAGGCCCCTTGGACTGGAAGTAGAGGTAGTCCCTTTAACAAGACCATATGGCCTTTATGCAGGAAATGTGTTCCAGGGAAGGGTACTTAAGGCTGGAAAACCTGTAGCGGGGTGTGAGGTAGAGGTGGAATATTATAATAAAGGAGAAAAGGTCCATGCCTACAATGAATATATGGTAACCCAGGTGGTAAGGACCGATGATAATGGCATCTTCACCTATGCCCCTCCTCATGCAGGATGGTGGGGTTTTTCTGCCCTTACCACGGCAGACTATAAGATAAAGCACAAAGGCAGGGACAAAGAGGTAGAAGTTGGAGCGGTAATCTGGGTCAAGTTCCTCCCCTGGCCTAAAAAATAAAGGTGGGTGTGAGTTATGCATATCTCAGAAGGCGTACTATCTCCCCCTATTCTGGCAGTAGGGGCCGCCATCGCCGTTGGGGGCACCTGGCTTGGGCTTAAACAGACCAAGGCCCATCAGGTGCCCCTGATGGCTGTTCTCACCTCTGCCTTTTTTGTGGCCTCCCTTATACACGTTCCCATTGGTCCAACCAGTGTACACCTGGTATTGAATGGGCTGGTGGGCATATTATTGGGATTTGGTGCCTTTCCCTCTATTTTAATAGCCCTGCTTCTCCAGGCCCTCTTCTTCCAATTTGGAGGGATTATTGTATTGGGGGCCAATACCACCAACATGGCACTACCAGCAGTAATAGTCTATCTTTTGTTTAAAAGAATGTGCATATCTCCCAAAAGGGGTCTGAGGTTATTGGGAGGATTTCTGGCAGGGGCTATGGCCATATTTCTTGCGGCAATATGCGTGGCCATGTGTCTATTCTTCACAGGAGATAACTTCATAGCCGCGGCAAAGACAGTGGTGGTTGCCCATATACCCATTATGATAATTGAAGGGATAATTACTGCCATTGTAGTGGATTTTATCTGGAAGGTGAAACCAGAGATGTTAAATATAGCCACGAGATAAGAGGAGAAAAAATACCATGAAAAAGGGATTTATCCTGTGCGTAGCCATATTAGTAGGAGTGGGATTATATCCCTCAGCAGTTATGGCCCATAGGATTAATGTATTTTGCTGGGTTGAAGAGGCTAAGATTCAATGCTATGCCAAATTCTCCACAGGAAATCCTGTAAAGGAAGGAGACTATAAGGTATATGATTCCAAGGGGAAGCTCATATTTGAGGGAAAAGGGGATGCAAAGGGTAACTTCACCTATAAGATCCCCAAAGATATACTGGAGCATCCCCAGGACCTAAAGGTGGAGTGCATTGCAGAGATGGGTCATAAGAACTTCTGGGTGGTAAAAAAGGAGGAACTCATGCCTTCTTCAGAGGGAGAAGTAGAAGAGGAATCTTCCCCACCAGAGGAAGGGGTCTCCTCCCCTCAAACAAAAACCCAGGTGGTGGGCATTGACAAAAAAGAGATGGAACAGATAGTTACCAAGGTCCTGGAGAAGGAATTGGCTCCCATCAAGATGGATCTCGCCATGTTAAAAGAACATCCTATCCAGATAAGGGATGTACTGGGAGGAATAGGATACATCCTGGGGATAATGGGAATATTTCTCTACTTTAAATCCAGGGAAAACACTTAACTCTACAGATATGTTTGAAGAATTATTTGCCAAAGGAGATTCCTTCTTACACCATAGCGATGCCAGGACAAAGATTGTCCTGGCATCGCTCTTTATCCTCTCCATAATAAGTAGCCGTACCATAGTGGGGGGGGCAGTATTTTTTATTATAATAGGAAGCTATATAGCTTTGGCCCAACTTCCTCTTGGCGAGGTATTAAAAAGAATGGGGCTTGCCAATACCTTTATCCTTTTTCTCTGGATCTTTATACCCTTTTCCACCCCTGGTGATGTGATATACAGATGTTGTGGCCTTCAAATTACCTCTCAGGGAATATATGAGGCATCTCTTCTCACCCTAAAATCCAATGCCGCTATACTTACCATAATCGCCTTTATCAATACCACCCCCATTCCCCTTCTAGGCCATGCCCTCTCCAGATTAAAACTTCCCTCAAAATTTGTCCTATTGTTTTTACTAACCTATAGATATCTTACAGTAATATTTGAAGAATTTAATAGACTCATGAACGCAGCAAAAATAAGATGTTTTACTCCTCAAACCAATCTCCACACCTATAAAACCATCTCCTACCTATTTGCAATGATCCTTATAAGGAGCTATGAAAGGGGAAAGAGGGTATATAACGCCATGTTACTTCGTGGATTTGATGGAAAATTCTATTGTCTCTCAGAAAGCAGGCTTAGAAAAAATGACCTGTTACTTAGTCTAGTTACCATCTCACTCCTTATAATATCCCTATTTATAGACCACAATCTAAATTACATATACCACCACCTGAAGGGAACAATATGGAACCAATACTTCAATTAAGAGACATCTATTTCAGGTATCCTTCCTCTGAAAAGATGGTATTGAGAGGTCTCAACTTTGAGATATTTCCAAAAAGACGCATAGGGATTATAGGGGCAAATGGAGAGGGAAAAACTTCTCTACTCCATATATGTGTGGGACTTCTCTCTCCTTTTAAGGGGGAGATCATCTTTAAGGGTAAAGGCATAAAAAGAGAAAAGGACCTGCTTCCCCTCCGAAGGTCTATTGGTCTGGTATTTCAAAATCCAGAGGACCAACTCTTTTCCCCAACAGTGCTTGAGGACGTGGCATTTGGACCACTTAACCTTGGGATGAGCAAAAAAGAGGCAAAAGAGATATCCCTCTGGGCCTTGAGGGAGGTGGGGCTCTCTGGGTTTGAAGACCGCATTACTAATAAACTCTCAGGGGGGGAAAAAAAATTACTCTCCCTGGCCACCATCCTGGCAATGAGACCTGAGGTCATGTTACTGGATGAGCCCACTACTGGCCTGGCCCCCTCTACCAGACTAAAAATAATAAACCTGCTAAAGAGATTAAAGCTCTCCCTTGTAATAGTGTCTCACGATTGGGACTTTTTATTCCAAACCACAGAAGAGCTTTTCATAATGAGGCAAGGGAAACTCCACCGGGCAAATAGGGAGATCCTCCATGCCCACTCCCACCTCCATCCAGGAGGAGATCTCCCTCATATACATGAGTAATATCCTACCTCATTCATACACCTTTTCCTGCACAAATTCTGCGCCTGCGGCATCTTCTTCCAGATTGCGCACATCCTTACCCTCTTTTGCCAAGAATTCCTTATAAAATTCATGCTGAATCACCAGATTCATTATTTCATTGGTGCCAGTCCATATGGTTATCAGCCGTGTATCCCTCAAAAGCCTCTCCACAGGATATATGTTAGTATATCCTATACCTCCCATTATCTGCATGGCATGATTTACCACCTTCCAGGCCGCCTCTGTGGCAAATTTCTTTGCCTCAGACACCAGTCTCCTCACCTTTCCCGGCTCCCCCCCAGAGTCCACTGTCCTTGCCACTGCATAATTAAGGGCCCTAGCCGCATCCAGAAGGGTCAAGGACTCACTTATCTTAAAATTTACCCCCTCAAAGGCCCTTATCTTTTGACCAAAGGCCCTTCTCCTGTCCGCATACCTAGCGGCTATCTCTAAGGCGGCCCTGGCCATGCCAATAGCTGCACCAGCAGAGGTGAGCCGCTCTGGAATCATCATCTGATGAAATACAAGACTACCTTTACCAACTCCCTCTTCCCCTCCAACCACATTCTCCACTGGGACAGGGACCTGCCTCATTACAATCCTGCCTGTTCCACCTCCCCTGGTCCCCATAAGACCATATATATGTTCCACCTCTACACCTCTATCCCTTTCCACCAAAAATGCCGTCATAGACTTTTTGGGATCCTTTATTCCATCTATTTTGGCATATATCAAAAAGAGATCCGCTCCCTCTGCACCTACCACAAAACGTTTCTCACCAGTAAGATAAAAGGTATCCCCCTTTCTGACCGCCCGGGTTGTTGCCCCAAAAAAATCAGAGCCTCCCCGGGGTTCAGTGAGTCCCTCTGCTACTCCAATCTCTCCTTTAAGCATGGGTACAAGATATTTTTCCTTTTGTTCTTCAGTGCCAAATACATAAATGGCCTCTCCCACTATGGAGACCAGGGAATAGAGACACCCAAGTGAGGTTCCAAGGACACCTATCTCCTCCAAGGCAATCATCTCCGAGGTCCAGGGGAGAGAGGCCCCTCCCCACCTGGAGGAAAAGCGGAGTCCCAAGAGGTTTCTCTTTCCCGCCTCAGAGATAAACTCCCTGGGATACCTTATCTTGTCTTCATCCATGTCCAGAAGGAGCTGCCTGGGCACCCATTTTACAAAGTCTCTTACCCTTTCCCTGAGTTTTTTATCCTCTTCTGTTAAAAAGGCCTCCAATGACATAACATCCTCCTTTATCTTTTGATTTTTTCTAAAACAAAGGGCTCAAGTAGCCTCTTTACCTCAAAAAAAGATATATCCCTCTCTCTGGCTATTCTCCTGATAGAGTTATATTCTATCCTGAAAAACACCTTCCCTCCAATATGATACTCCTTCACCTCCACCTCCCCCAAGGGAGTGGATATCCTTTTATTTCTCCTGTCCACAACCACCCTGGAGACAAAAGAGGACCTTATTCCCAGACTATGGGTATGGGTAAATATCTGCTGTAACAATTTTTCCCTTTGCGGAAGATGGCACATTACCTGAAGGATGCCCCCTGGTCTATTTTTTTTCATAACAGCAGGGAGATAAACTACATCCAGGGCTCCGTACTCAAATAACACCTCAAATAAATACCCCATCTCCTCCCCTGATAAATGGTCTATATTGGTCTCCAGTACACATACCTCTTCTATGGAGGTGTCCTCTTCTTTTCTGCAAAACAACACCCCTCTTAGGGCATTTAGATTTACTCCCTCTATTTTATTATGACCCCATCCCATACCTGAGCGCAATATCCTACCATCAAAACCCCACTTAAACTCATCCACTAGCATATCCAGAAGAAGGGCACCTGTGGGGGTAATTATCTCTCCCTTTATGGAAGTGGAATATATTGGCTTTCCTTTAAGTAGCCTGAGGGTGGCAGGGGCGGGAAGGGGCAATCTCCCATGGGCACACTCCACCTCTCCCTCAAACCAAGGTAGAGGAGAACACACAACCCCCTCTATTCCAAGAGACTCAACCCCCCAAAAGGCCCCCACAATATCCACAATTGTATCAATTGCACCAAGCTCGTGAAAATGTACCTCCTCTACCCCTATTCCATGGCACTCAGCCTCTATCCTGGCCAGTGTCTTAAAGGCCTTTTTAGAATAAGACTTTACCCTGGAAGATAGGGACAATCCATCTATAAGGTCCTCAATCTCCGCCAGAGAGCGAAATACCTCCCCACCTTTACTCACTACCTCTGCAATGGTCCCCTTAAGTCCCTCCTTTACCATGCGCCTGGTAAGTATCCTTACAGAAAAAGGAGATTTTTCTAGGATAGCATTCAGGGGAGAGAAATCTGTCCCAAGATCAGAGAGGAGGGCAAGAAACATGTCTCCACTGATTCCCGAACTACATTGAAGATATAGGGTGGGATGTAGGTAATACATATATCTCTATCCTGATTTTGTCATTGGGTGGAGCAAATTTTTAGATAGAGGAGGGATAAACCCTACCTCAAAATCTTATATAAGTCCCTAGAGGATCTGGTGAAAAATAGGGAAGTCAAAAAGGGGACCATGGGTCCCCTTTTTATTCTTCCTTTTGAGACCTTACCTCTTCCAGGACCTTTTCCTGGATATTGGGAGGACATTCTTCGTAGTGGTCAAATTCCATGGTGAAGGAACCCTGGCCCCCTGTCATGGAGCGAAGGTCAGGGGCGTATTTTAAGACCTCGGACATGGGAACATGGGCATGTATCTCTGCTATACCTTCTTGAGATTCATATCCCAAAACCTTTCCTCGTCTGCTTGATAAATCCCCTATAATATCACCCATAAACTCCTCTGGCACGGTTATCACCATCTTCATAATGGGCTCCAGCAAGACCAATCCAGCCTTTTCTGCCGCCTCTTTAAATGCAAAGGAACCAGCTATCTTAAAGGCCAGCTCAGAAGAATCTACGCTATGATATGACCCATCATATAGCTCTACCTTAAAATCCACCACCGGATATCCCGCAAGAACTCCTTTTTTTGCGGCTTCCTGAATACCCTGGTCTACTGCGGGAATAAATTGTTTTGGTATAACTCCCCCTACAATCTGGTTTTCAAACTCATATCCCTCTCCCCGGGGAAGAGGAGAGATCCTTATCCAGCAATCCCCAAACTGTCCCCTTCCACCAGTCTGTTTTTTATATCTTCCATGGGCCTCGGCCTTGCCTTTTATGGTCTCTTTATATGGGATCTTGGGTTCTTTTAACTTTACTCCAACCTTACTTCTCCTCTTTATCTTCTCCACAGACATCTCTATGTGAAGTTGTCCCATACCAGATAGCAATATCTCTTTTGTCTCTTCACTGTGTTGGACCTTCAGACTGGTATCTTCCTCTAATAACTTTTGCACTGCTACCATCATCTTGTCTTCATCTTCTTTATTCTCTCCGCTAATGGCATAGGACAAGACCTGAGGAGGAAGCGAAGGCTTATCCAGAATAAATGGATTTTTTTCATCACAAATAGTATCCCCTGTCTGGGTACTCTTGAGTTTTGCCACCGCTACAATGGCTCCAGGTCCCATCTCTTCCTTACAGGGCTCCATTTTTTTCCCAATCACAAACTGGAGCTGTCCCAGTTTTTCTCTGGAACTCTTTTCAGGATTATATACCTGCATATCAGAAGAGAGTCTTCCTGAGAGAACCCTTAGCATACTAAGAAGTCCCCCAAAGGGAGTGGTTATGGTCTTAAACACAAAACAGGCCAGGGGCTCTTCCTCTGAAGACCTTCTCTCCTCTCCATCTTTTCCCTTCCAGGGCCCTCTATCCAGGGGAGATGGGAAAAGGGTCTGAATCATGGAAAGCACCTGCTCCCCTCCCTTATTCTGAAGGGCAGAAGTGGCAGCCACAGGGACCACCTCCCCACTTAATACACCCTTTCTAAGTCCTGAGATTATATCCTCATGAGAGAGCTCTCCTTCTTCCAGATACTTTTCCATGAGTTCCTCATCGCTTTCTGCAATGTTCTCAACTGTATATTCATACAACTCTTCAATCCTATCCACTAGTTCCTCAGGGATCTTCCCCTCCTCTACCTCGCCATTATCCTTAAAAAATAATGCCTTTTTCTCCAACACATCCACAAGGCCCCTAAAATCAGCCTCTGCACCAATGGGAAAATATTTTACAACTGGCTTTGCCTTAAATATATCCTGAATCCCTTTTAATGCCTTTTCAAAATCTGCCCTCTCTCTATCCATTTTATTTATGATTATCATGGTGGGAAGGGAAAACTCCATTACCTCTTTCCAGAGTTTCTTGTCCTGGGGCTTAACTCCATCAGTGGCATCCAGGACATATACTATAGCGTCTGCGGCAATCAATTGATAGGGAAGCTCTCCCTGAAAATTGGAATCACCCGGGGTATCAATCAAAAAATGTCTATTTTTCTTCCACTTATACACTGCAAAGGCAGGTTGAATAGATCCCCCCTTTTTTATCTCCTCAGGCTCATAATCCAGGATGGTATTGCCATTTGGAATGGTTCCCAGCCTTGTGGTAAGTCCTACTTTGTAAAAGATCATCTCTGCCAAAGAGGTCTTTCCTGTACCTGTACTTCCAACTAATGCAAAGGTGCGTTGTTTTTCTAAAATCTCCCGCATATCCACTCCCTTTTTAAATTTAAAATTCTTTAGGTTTTCAAGCTGGATAGCTGCTGCGATTTTCCCTGAAAAATAAAGAGATACATCCCTTATGGAAAGGTCTTTCCTTTATATGTATGGCAGGGGAAAATTGTCAAGAGAGGGGATCTAAAAATAGAACAATAAAAGAAAGGGGGGCATGGCCCCCCCTTCTTCAATCCTTTGGCGCATAATAACATCGCTTGGGGGATATAACCTCTCCTTTTTCCCTTAATTTCTTTATGATCTTTGAAACCTCTTTGCTTTCTAACCCCAATTTCTTTGCCAGTTCCCCGGGTCTAACTGGCTTTCCTGCCTCTTTCATGGCCTGAAGTACCAGGGCTTCCCTTTCATCCATGGTCATCTCCTCCTAGATGTCAAGTTAAATAAAAAACTAATCCACCTTCTTAAAGACCTTTTTCAACCCCCCACATATGGGACACCTCTCTGGAGCCTCTCCTTCACAGGTATATCCGCATACCTGACATACAAAATAATCTGTCTCTTCTAACTTATCTAACCCCTCCAGGACCTTTTTAAAGAGAGATGCATGTACCTTTTCCACCTCATTTGCATAGGTCAATGTCCTCTCTGCCTTGGAGTTTCCTTCTGACTTTGCCTCTTCAATCATCTTGGGATACATGCTAGTAAACTCATAGGTCTCTCCAGATATGGCTTTCTCTAAATTCTCCCGGGTAGAGCCAATTCCCCCTGCCACCCTAAAATGGGAAAGGGCATGGACAGTCTCTGCCTCTGCCACTGCCCTGAAGAGCTTGGCAACCTGAGGATAGCCCTCCTTTTCCGCCTGAAGGGCAAAGGCCAAATATTTTCTATTTGCCTGGGATTCCCCTGCAAATGCCTCCATTAGATTCTCTGTTGACTTTCCCATAACCACTTTCCTCCTTTTTGAAGATTAATATTCCATCTAACTAAGAAGTTTCAAAAATTATGCCATAAAAAAAGGGTTAAATGAGCAATACTTGCCAAGTTCTAATAAAATGGGTTAGTGTCATATCTGGAACAAACATGTCTCACTATGGTATTTGAGACACACTTTTAACAACCAAGGAGATAAAAATGAGCCTATCCCCCCTTGATATCTATTCCAGGATACTTCCAAAACTAAATTGTGGGGAATGTGGGGAAAATACCTGTCTGGCCTTTGCAACAAAGGTGGTATCAGAAAGATTACCATTAAAAAGGTGTCCCCATTTATCTTCTGAGACCATATCTAGGTATCAACCTGAGCTTGATAAACAACATGGAGAGGGAAAATGGACAAAAAGGGACATTGCAGAAGATGCCCTTGCTTGGGCGAAAAAAAGGGCCTCAAATATATCCATTGAAGAGCTTCCTGAAAGGATTGGGGGAGAGTTAATAGAGATAGAGGGGAAAAGAGCTCTGCGTATCCCATATTTTAATAAGGAGGTATTAATATTTGAGGATGAGATAAAAAAGGCTAATAATGAGCCTCTCTCTCACTGGGAGAGAGTATTTTTATACAACCACATTGCACAAGGGGGAAAAAGTAGGCCCCTGGAAAGATGGATACCCTTTCACGAGCTCCCCAATACCATATCCAAAATAAAATCAATGAAAAGACACGTGGAAGAGGAGCTGGAAAATAGATTTAAGGGAAAAACAACTATCCTCAAAGAAAGACTTCTGAAGATGGGAGGAATTGATGTCTCCAGGGAATTCCCATCTGCAGACGTGGCAATTAAGATATATGTGCTCCCAAGAATACCTCTACTTTTACTTTTCTGGGATTCAGAGGAAGAAGAGGAGGGACTTGGAGCAAAGGCCCAGATATTATTTGATAGCACCATCGTGGAGCATTTAGATATTGAGTCTATTCTATTTATGTGTGAGACACTTGTGGAATATCTGGAAAAAGACAGTCTCGCCTAAATAGAAAAATCACACACCTCTCTGCAGTTGCACCATTTACACCTACTTGAGGGTATTCCAAATACAGGTCCATCAAATATATGGGTTATGATATATCCAAGGAGGGAGGGAAATGTGTGAGAAAAAAATATATCTAAGGAATCTGCTGACAACCTGGAAGGAGGGATCCAGAATCTCTCCTCGCCTTTTGAGGAGAGGTCAACAAATGCACCTGCAATCTTCTCAAAAGGTATCTCACCACCATATTGCCTGGCAAATAAAAATATATAAAAGGGAAGCTGAATATCTCCAATTAACTCTGAAAAATTAATAAATTGTTCTCTATCTAGTATAGTTGGAATCTCAATTGAGTGTTCTATAAGATTACGAAATTTGGGAATATATCCTGTTTTATAATCTAAAATTATATAAATATCATCTCTCTTATCTATTCTATCTAATCTTCCATCCAAGACTAATTTTTTATCTTTTATATTAAAGATAGTTGACAATTTTTTTTCAAGATAAATTATACTAGTTATAGATGGGTGATTTTTTATATAATTTGAAAATCTATATTTAACAATATTTAATAAAATATTTTTTTCTTTTAAAGATACATTATTTATTAATTTAGATGAATTAAATTCTTTTAAAAAAATATTAAATAAATCGTTTAAAGATAAATCTTCTTTTTTTATACAATTAGAATTTTTACTTTTTAATTTAGAGAAATATATATACAAACTTTTATGTATTATATTACCAAATTCTGCAGGATCAAATATTTTTTTATCAATCAAATCATCCAGTTCTAATATATAATTATAAATAAATTTTAGAGGACATGAAATATACATAGATAATAAAGAGATATTAATCTTAGATAATTTTTCTCTTATTTTATTTTTTATTAAATTTATATCTAATATATTTTTTCCTCTAAAAAAAGGAATTTCGCATAAATTTATTTGTGAACTAGAAAATATATCTATATCTGATTTTTCTTTTAAATTAATATCTATTATCAATTTATTATTTTCTTTTTCAATGTCCCAAATTAATTTTTCAATATATCTACTTCGTATCATTTTATTTCCATATACATCAGCAGATTCTTTGCTTTGATAAAATATATTAACATTATTTGCAGAATATAGAAGACGGTAAAAATGAAACTCATATATTTCTTCTTCACGTCTTCTATGTGGAAAATTCATAATTTCTCTTATTTGTTGTGGAAATATTGGACTTGGAAATTTAGTACATGGCAATATTCCCTCATTTGCATCAAGAACATATATATTTTTAAAATTTAATGTTCTTGCTTCCAGAATTCCCATAATCTGTATACCTTGAAGTGGTTCTCCCTCAAATGGAATTCTTATTTCACTGCACATATTTAAAAATAAATAGAATAATTTAGATATTTCCATTTTTTCTTCTGAAAATAAAAAAGATTCTAATGTTGGAATTAAATTAGCTATAATCCATATAGCAATTTCTTTTTCCATAGAAGATAGTAAATTATTAATATACATTTCATATATAATATCTTTAATATAATTGGCTAATTGAGATGTAGATATATTTTTATCTATAGGTATAATAATCTTTTTTAAAATATATAATTCCAACAATGTATTATTATCTAATATATTTTCCAAATCCTCAATTGTAAAATATTGATCAGAAAAATCACTTAACACCCTTAATAAATTTTCACCTTGTCCAGTTAATAGATAAAATTCTCTTAAAAATTTAATAAAGCTAGTATAAGAAAAACTTCCACTAGGGGTACTACTTAAAATGAGATCAAATAAAGAAGATAAAATAGAAAATATACCTGTGAGAAAAAATGGATATCCCATTGTAATATTTAAGGGATAAGAGGATAACTCCCATACCACTGGCAGGAGATTAGATGGATCTGGAATTATTATTGCGGTATTAAGGGGAGAATCAATCTCTTTAACATGCTTTTGGATTCTTTTTTTTAATTCAGATAGCCCTGAGTGAAGGTCATGGGCCTCAAAAAAATATATATCTGGACGAGGGTCATATTCGGTACATGGGTATCGTATCTCCAGGTCTGAGAAAGAAATATTCCACCTATCCAACCATTCTTTATATATGGGGGGGAGGTTTCTTGCCGCATCATCATATATCTGCCAATAAAAATAGCTGCCTTTTTCATAAAACTTTTTTAATATCCTATTTTCAGAAGCAGTTAATGCAAAAAAACCTACAAAAATCACAAAGGAAGATTCATTCACTTTATTGATATACTCACTAAGTATTTTTAACTTCTTTGACTTAGTAATAGCTTTATATTTAGATAGATAATATTCAAATCTTATATATATCTTTTCAAGTTTAGAAAGTATTTCTATACCTATTTTGGGAATTTTACCATCTGGAGGATATAATATATTTTGTGGATAAACCAATTCTAAATCTAATTCTTTAATTATATTAGAAATTTCAATAGACCAAAAAAAGAATTTATTCCAATCAATATCAAGTTCTAATACATCTTTTACTGCAAGATAAGAAAGATAAGCTTCATCATAATCTGATAAAGTTAAATAATTAGAATAATTACCTCCATATTTCAGAAATAAATAATCTATCCAATCTTCAAATGAATACATTTTTGGCAATAAATTTATTCCTTTTAATATATTAGAAAAATGATACTTAAAATAAATAATTGGTCTTTTATGAGTAAATACAACTGTTGTATTTTCTAAATTATCTTTATTTATTATATCTTTAACAACTTCTTCTATAAAATTTAATTTTGAAGATAGAACTATAATCTTTCCCATTGAAATATTTCCTTTTCTTTCTCTATTACAAATTCACATATTCCATCTTTTATATAAAGTATATAACCAACAAAATATTCATTGAAAAAATTTTTACATATTTTTATGTAATTCTCTATTTGTCTATGATATTTATAAATTATTTTTTTATTTCCTATAAAAGTATTATTATTAAAAGGATAATAACTTTTAAATTCTATTATTCTATTTAAATTATCTGAAAAAACAATTCTATCTGGTCTATATACTTTAAAAGTTTTTTTATGAGAATAAATAAATTCTCTTTCAATATATATTTTCCTATACTTTGGAAATATAAAATCAATAAAATCAAAATCTTTAAGTTTATAAATTGGATTAACAAATTCTTCCTCTATATTCCATCTATCTATACTAATTCTATTTACTGAAAATATAGACAAAGTTAATCTTCTTAAAAAATCAAGACTAAATAACTCCTCTTTAGTTATTATCTTTGCCATTATATCATGAAGTAAATTACCCTTAATGATATGTTCATACCTGGTCTCTTCAAAATCTAACCTGTGATGGTTTATAGAAAACTTAAATAACCTATTAATATTATTCATTTTTTTATCTCCATCACCTATTGTTTTATCTCCTTAGTTAGGGTAATGTTAAATAAAAATATTTTTTGTGCAACTCAAAAAAATAGGAGGTCTTATGTTTGCATTAGGGCTTCAAGGGAGTCCCAGGCTCAATGGAAATACCAGCATTATGTTAAAAACTTTTTTAAATGAAATCAAAATACTTGGAGGATATACTGAATATATTAACGTATCAAATAAAAAAATATATCCATGTCATGAATGTGGAATATGTGAAAGAACTGGTTTTTGTAATATAAAAGATGATATGAAGTATATTTACTCTAAAATTAAGGAATCTGATATTATAATTGCTGCAACACCTATATTTTTTTATGGTCCAACTGCTCAATTAAAAACTTTAATAGATCGAACACAGGCACTATGGGTTAGAAAATATCGTCATAATCTTAGTGATCCAGGTTCAAAATGGAGAAAAGGTATTTTTATGGGAATTGGGGCAACAAAAGGAAAAAATTTATTTGATGGAACTATTCTTAGTATAAGATATTTCTTTGATGCATGTGGAGCAAAATTTTTGGATAGCATAACAATAAGATCTATAGAAAATTCTGGAGATATTAATAAAAGAGAAGATATATTAAATTCTATAAAAAATTTAGCAAAAGATATATATATAAATAATAGAAAAAAAATTTTATTCTTATGTAGAGAAAATTCATTTAGAAGTCAAATAGCATATTCTATTATGAGGAGATATTTTGGAGATAAGTATTGGGTAATGAGTGCAGGTGACAATCCTTCAACAAGGATAAATCCTCTGGCAATCAAAATACTTGAGGAAGAAGGGATAGATATGAATTATATCTATCCAAAATCATTAACAAACATACCAGAAAAATTTATTCCTGACATTATAGTAATTATGGGCTGTGATATATCCTGTGCTTCTATCAAGGCATCACAGATAATAACCTGGGACATAGAACAGATATCCACGAGAGATATACGCCGTGTCCGAGAGATAAAGGAAAGAATAAAAGAAAAGATAATACACTTACACAACAAGCTATCTATTTGATTTTTTTAACTGTTAATAAATATATTGACAAACAGAAGAGTAAAAGGATAATAGTTTGTGAAAAATTTCTCTAAAAATATAGGGGAAAAGTTATGAAGGTCACATAAATTAATCAATCTTCAAGTTTAGGAGGAGAAAGATGAATATTCTTATCTTTGGACCAAATGGGAGTGGAAAAGGGACCCAGGGATCTCTTCTGAAAAAAAAATTTAATCTTGCCCATATTGAGTCAGGGGCAATCTTTCGGGAACATATAAAGAAGGGAACTGAGCTTGGAAAAAAGGCAAAGGAGTACATAGACAGAGGTGAGCTGGTCCCCGATGAGATAACCATCCCAATGGTATTAGAGACCCTAAAAGAAAAGGGGAAGGATGGGTGGTTATTAGATGGATTTCCTAGAAATATCACGCAGGCAAAAAAATTATGGGAGGCCCTTCAGGAGGCCAATATGAAACTTGATTATGTGGTTGAAATAAAACTGGATAGAGAAACTGCCAAAAATAGGATAATGGGAAGGAGGTTATGCGAGAACGATCCCAA
>CAYRSC010000004.1:0-257239 GCA_964427155.1 uncultured Desulfohalobiaceae bacterium
AGAGGTGGGCTGCAACCAATAAAAATCCGTCCATCTCTTTTGCCAAGATGTGTTAATGGAATGCTCCAAATTGGAACAGGATTTCATTTGCTATCATCCTAACTTGAATGTCAAACTGTTTTGTACCTTTTTAGCCGAACGACCAAGCTCACCTGCCGACATAGCGCAAGGCCAAAGGCCGAAGCGGTATGGCGGTCAGGTGAAGCGCATTGTTAAATCTCTAAACCAAACTTATCTTACATGCAAC
The DNA here is from genome assembly GCA_964427155.1 of uncultured Desulfohalobiaceae bacterium. Classification (GTDB taxonomy): domain Bacteria; phylum Desulfobacterota; class Desulfovibrionia; order Desulfovibrionales; family Desulfothermaceae; genus Desulfothermus. The sequence goes on from CAYRSC010000004.1 coordinate 248, forward strand.
TAACTATCAAAACAACTACAAAATTTTCTACCTTAAAAAACCATTTTTTTATTTTTTTTCTCTTATCGGAGTAGAGTCTTACTTTTCTCTTATAAGAGACTTATATATCTCTGGCTTATCTAATACAAGAAAATAATCTCTTTATGCAACTAATAGTCAAATACCAATGTAAATTTATTCTTCTATTTATTTAATGCATTGTCAGAAGTGCAACATCTTATCGAAAGGAACTAAAATATTCTAATCACCTGATTCTTATCTATATCTTTTTTCAATTTAACATATTTATATTTATTAAGAATAATTTACTCACTTCTTAAAGCCTACACCATAAAAAAAATTCTGTCAAGATAATGTGGGCTAATGGTAAGTGGCGAAAAAAATAGAAGGAAAAATAAAGGACTTGAAAAATTAATTGAAATATTGTTAATATATGATTAAAATAGTTATAATAGTTAGTTAGAGTGATATATGATATTTTAATATTAATTTTTGGTTATTAACTATAATAACTAAAAAATGGAGATAATATGCAAACAAAATTTAAAAGATTTCTGGAAAAGGTGGTGGGAGTAGAGAAGAGAAAAATTCCTTATTATATCAGATGGGTTCAGATATTCTGGAAAAGGGAAGGGGGGAAATGGGGTGATGGCTTGCTTGAGAACAATAAACAACATTTTTTAAAGATATTGGAAAGACAAGTAGAGGGTTGGCAGGTCAAGCAGGCAGAAGAGGCTCTCTCCCTTTATTCCTATTTTATAGAGAGGACGCAATGGGAAAATATACAAGGGGATAAAGATATTGAAAAATGGGAGGGATGTGAAGAGGAAATGGTAAGGATGCTTCGTTTAAGACATCTATCTTATCGTACAGAGACCTCTTATGTGACATGGATTAAACGTCTCAGGGAATTTGTGAAGGGCAAAGATCCATACCTTTTGGTATCTCAAGATGTTGAAAACTTTTTGAGTTATCTGGCAGTGGAGAAAAGGGTATCTGCCTCCACACAGAATCAGGCCCTAAATGCCATTGTGTTTTTCTTTAGAAATGTACTACACAAAGAGATAAAGGTAGATGCCCTCAGGGCAAGAGGTCGCAGACGTCTTCCGGTGGTATTGAGCAGAGAAGAAATTAGTGGTATTGAGCAGAGAAGAAATTAAAAAGATCATAAGTCTACTTGATATGCCATATAAATTAATGTGTTTATTAATATATGGTTCAGGAATAAGGCTAGTGGAATGCATACGAATGCGGGTTAAAGACATTGATATTGAAAGGAAAATAATAATCGTAAGGTCGGGCAAAGGAGATAAGGATAGAGTAACATTGCTTCCTTCAGGTGTTCTTCCCCTTTTGCAAGGGCATCTACAAAAGATAAAAGAACTTTATCTAGAAGACAGGAAAAACGACATCCATGGAGTGGTTCTCCCTGGAGCACTGGAGAAGAAATATCCATTAGCCGGCAAAGAGTGGGGATGGTTTTGGGTATTTCCCTCTCCTCGTCTCTCTGTGGATCCTAGGGGAAAAGTAATAAGGAGGCATCATCTCCATCCTGTAAATCTTCAAAAGGCCTTTAAGATCGCCCTCAAAAAGGCAGAAATCTCCAAGGGAGCCAGTGTCCATTCCTTAAGACATAGCTTTGCCACTCATCTTATTGAAGATGGATACGATGTAAGGACGGTGCAGGAACTTTTGGGGCACAAGCACCTTCAAACTACTATGATCTACACCCATATTGCCCAGAGAAATATTCTGGGGGTAAAGAGTCCTTTGGATGCATTATGAGGAGATCCAGAAATGGCAGAGGGAGTGTCCCACAGGGAAGGAAAAGAAAAAAGTATAGATAAAAAGAGGGAAAGGGGGATCCTTCCCCTCTTATCTTAGGCAAAATTCCTCTGATACAACTGTCGAGTAAGAGAGAGTACCTTTTTGGCCAATTCAGGAGAGAGAGAACCTGTGCCACAACTGGGGGTAATAAAAAGACGGGATTCTACCTCCTCCTTTTTGACTTCCAGGGAACTGCACAGCTTATCTATTTGTTCATTATATCTTGCATCCAGAGAATCAATCTCCTCTTTTTCCACAAACCTCCCCTCTGTTGGCACCACACCCCACGCAACCATTTTGCCAGAACTGATAAACTCTAACAATGGCTCTTTAAATAACATAAGTTTATCGAAGAAGGAATAGGCATCAAAACTTAGTATATCTGCTCCAGAATCAAACACCAGAGACCAGTCAGTATTTGCACAGATATGTATGCCAACCAACACCCCCTTCTCCTGCAGAGGGGTTATTATTTCTGCAAAGGCACTGAGGACGTCTTCTTTACTTATACTGATAAACTCTGAAGATCCAAATCCTGCCAGCGCTGGTTCATCCAAAAATATTATTACTGGATATCCAAACTTCAGAAGCTCCTGGGCCTGATAAAGGGCCTGAAGAGAGAGGTGTTTTACAGCCGCATCCCTCAGCTGCAAATTATAGAAAATACTTCTCCCCTCTTCATCTTTAACTGCTGTAGCAAAGGTAATAGGACCGGTAATCTGACCCTTCAGGGCTACTATATTCTCTCTTTGTTCAGCAGATAACCCCTGCAGATATGCCAAAAAGGCATAAAATCCCTTTGCCCTTTCCCTATCCAGGACAAACCTAGTTTCCTCAATAGGGCCTCCCCCCTGCACCAAAAGGTATTCTTCAAAAAAAGCCAGGAGGGCTTCGTCAAATCCTTCCCCAGAGGAATGGATGTATTCCCTGTCCCCTTCCTCTTTATATCCTGGCATACCCCGCAAAAATTGGGAAATCATCCCCTCTCCCCTATTTTTTGGAAGCTGGACCCACAGGGGTATTTCAGGGGTGGCATCAAAGACCCACGATAGGGCCTCTGTATGATCTACTAGGGGAAGACTCCCTATCAAGAGGGGAAGCCCCTGTGGCGTAAATCTGTCTTTTATACTCATATCTTACACCTTACACGCAGTTATTAAATCTTGAGTTGCATCTATACTTTCCCAAGTAAAATCAGGGTGCTCACGGCCAAAATGGCCATAGCATGAGGTCTCTTTATATATTGGTCGCTTAAGTTTCAGTCTTTCTATAATGTAATATGGCCTGAGATCAAATACCTCCAAAATGGCCTTAGTAAGCATCTCATCACTCACTACCCCTGTTCCATTGGTGTTCACCAATACTGATACAGGTTCTGCCACACCTATCACATAGGCAATCTGTACCTCACACATCTGTGCCAGTTCAGCTGCTACAATATTCTTGGCGATATACCTGGCCATATAGGCGGCAGAGCGATCCACTTTGGAGGGGTCCTTTCCAGAAAAGGCACCCCCTCCATGGGAGGCCATTCCCCCGTAGGTATCCTGTATTATCTTTCTCCCAGTCATTCCACAGTCTCCCATGGGGCCACCAATTACAAACCTCCCTGTGGTATTTATGAATATCCTCATCTTATTATCAACCAATTCCTCAGGAAGGGTATATTTTATTACCTCTTCAATGATTGCATCTCTGAGGTCTTCATATTTTACGTTCTCATCATGCTGGGCCGCTATAACTACATTGTCTATACGCACAGGTTTCCCATCAATATATTCCATTGCTACCTGGGTCTTTCCATCTGGTCTCAAAAAATCCAGTATCCCCTTTTTTCTCACATAGGTAAGTCTTCTGCTCAATTTATGGGCCCAATATATGGGAGCGGGCATAAGGGTCTCTGTCTCTTTGCACGCAAAACCAAACATCATCCCCTGGTCTCCAGCCCCCTGTTCCTCTGGCTTTTGCCTATTCACTCCCATGGCAATATCCGGAGACTGTTTATCCAGAGAAGATATAACTGCACATGTCCTCCAGTCAAAACCCATCTCTGAACTGTGATATCCTATCTCCTTTATGGTCTGTCTCACCACTTCAGGGTAATCCACCACCCCTTTACTACTTATTTCTCCAGCGACAAAACACAATCCTGTGGTCACAAGGGTTTCACATGCCACCCGTGCATCAGGGTCCTGTTTGATAAATTCATCTAGGATGGCATCGGATATCCTGTCTGCCACCTTGTCAGGATGTCCCTCTGTTACTGATTCTGATGCAAATAGATATCTCCCCTTTTTACCAATCATGGTGCTTGCTCCTTGTGTTTTTTGTGTTATCCCTATATATCGTCCAATCTCAAAGGCGCAAAAACTCACCTTAGCTTGTTATATTATTTGCCTCCTAAACTAAGCATATCCTTTCACAGGCTAACGACAAAGCTCGCCTCCTGACATGACACAGGCCCAGAGGGCGTAGCGGATTTGTTAGACAATCTCTTGTTGAATTACTAATTCCTTTTCAAATTAGAATGAATAAGATAACTTTAAATCTATTTTTTTAGAAGCATTAAGAATTTCAATACCTACCAGTTTATCTTCTGAAGTTGTATCCATATTGACACCATCAGAAATCTCTATAACTCCATCCGGAGTTTCATCTCCTAACTTTAGATACAAGGCATCCACTTCATCGTCATAGTAAACTTTCATTTTTTCTCCCTTTCTTTAAAGGATAATTTGTTATTACAGTCACTATATCATTTTCCACAGAAACAACAATCCTTAAAGGATACCTAAGACATTCAACATCTTCTATAATCTCTTGATTGCCTTCAAGTCATTCTTTTTTTCCAGAATACCTCTAATTATTTATTCTGATTATTATATAATTTTGCTCTTCTTTTTGCGTGGCGAGAAAATTTTATCTCCATAACTAATTATCTTCTTTTATATTCTCTGCAACTAACATGGGCAATATATCTCCTGCCTTTCCAAATAGATTATAGTCCATGTATCTACTATAGGGAGTGGGTTCTAAATTTATCTCCACCAAACTGGCCCCTGCCTCCTTTGCCACTAGAGAAAAAGATGCAGCAGGTTGCACATTGGAAGAGGTACCTATTACCAGCATGACCTCACAGGAGGTGAGCGCCTGATAACATCTATCCAATAGTTCTCTATTCAGGCTCTCTCCAAAAAACACCACATCAGGACGAAGCAGTCCCCCACAGTGTCCACATCTGGGGAGGGGAGGAAGCTCCAGATCCCTTTCTTCATACCTCTCTCCACATTCTATACATCTTACCCACCAGATGTTACCGTGGATCTCTATAAGGTTCCTACTTCCCGCCTCTGAATGAAGGCCATCCACATTTTGGGTTATCAAGGTAAAATCCTGCTTCTTCCTCTCCAACTCCACCAGTGCGCTATGTCCCCTGTTATAGGTAACCTTACTTATGAGTCTTCGTCTCCAGTGGTAAAATTCCCATACCTCTTCTGGATTTGCCATAAAGGCATCAATGGAGGCAAGCCTGGTGGGATCTTTTTTTCTCCATAAACCATCTTTCCCTCTAAAGGTAGGAATCCCACTTTCTGCAGATATACCTGCCCCCGTGAGTACACATACAGCATCTGCCTCCTCTATAAGGTCCCTAACCTTCTCCATATCCCCCATATTCACCTCTCTTCCACCCCTCCATCTCTTCCCTGGTAAAAAATTGTTTGACCTTTATTAAATGCACCTGTGCGGATTTATCTGCCCCAGATAGATATTGGACAAGGAGCAGTGGATTAAAATATCCCCTTTCCCATGAAAAAACCACAGCAGCCTCATCTTTTTCCCTCTTCCAGACCTCTTCCACAAACTCCCCAGCCCTAATCTTTTTACCTTTTTTTTCAATGAAGATACAAGTGGTTTTTGCTCCTAAAAGTCTCGCCAGATATATTTCAGCTCCTGTATCTTGAAATCTCACAAAAAATAATTCCCATCTGGAATCATACACCTCTTTCAAAGAGGAGAGCCTCTCCAGAGAGATAAACCTCAACCCCGAAATGGTGTTTTTATTTAGCCTCTCCAGGACATCTTCAGACAAGGGTTGGTGAGTATTCAACAAAAACCACTCGTGATAACTCTCCACCCCCACAGGGAGGGCACGGGAAAAGGAGAGCCTGGGTCTAGGATGATATCCCCCTGAAAAGGATACAGGGACCTCAGCCCTCCTCAATATCCGATCAAGCACAGACTGAAGCTCTATCTGACTGAGGTAAGAGGAACAAAGCCCCTTCTTAAACCATACCCTATAGAGATATTTCCTCTCCTGAAGTCCCTTATCCCTCTTAAAGACAAGCTCCTGTGATGGGGCCTGCCTTGCTAGGTTCAGAAAGGGCCTCACCCCTTCAAAATCACAGGCACCACATCCTGCACACTTGCCCCACCTGCAATCTAGTGTAAGTTCTGCCTTTTTTGCCCTTTCTCTCTCCCTAAGGAGAAAGGACTTATTTACACCCACATCAATATAGTCCCACGGGAGTTCCTCTGTCTCCTCCCTGGGTCCCAGGTAGGCGTTATAGTCCAGAGAAAGAGAATCAAAGACCTCTATCCATCGTTTGAAATCAAAAAAATCCCTCCAGCCTGTAAACACATCTCCCCTTTTATAGGCCTCTACTATTGCCCTGCCAAGGGCACTATCTCCCCTGGAGAACACCCCTTCAATTATGCTCATCTCCAGCAGGGGCCAGGAAAGTTTAAGCCTTTTTGTCCTCTTAAACAGTCTGCGCAGATAAGATATCTTACGCCTGGTCTCTTCTAGATTATCCTGGGCCTCCCATTGAAAGGGGGTATGGGGTTTTGGGACAAAGGGCGATATGGAGACCCCAATGGTTATCCGCCTGGAAGGGGCAAGGGACAAAAGTCCTTTTGCCAGTTCCCATATCCCCCTTATATCCTCCTCTGTCTCAGTTGGCAGACCTATCATAAAATAGAGTTTCAGGTGCTCCCATCCATTTTGAAAGGCCCATCTTACATGAGATATTATATCTTCCTCTGTAATCCCTTTATTTATTACGTCCCTGAGTCTCTGGGTCCCCGCCTCCGGGGCAAGGGTAAGTCCTGTCCTCTTTAGCCTAGAAAGGGATTTCAGGATCTCTGGCCCCACGCTCCCTGCCCTGAGGGATGGAAGGGAGATGGATATCTGTCTGGGAAAGCAATATTGAAAGGCCAGGGAAAAAAGGGCGCTGAGATCAGAAAAATCCCCTGTACTAAGGGATAAAAACCCCACCTCTCCATATCCTGTGTTTTTAACTCCCCTCATCATTATTTCATTTATTTGAGCAGTGGGCCTCTCTCTCACAGGTCTATTCACCATACCCGCATAACAAAACCTGCATCCCCTGGTACATCCCTTAGATATCTCCAGAGTATATCTATCGTGGACAGGCCTTCCAAAGGGTACAATTTGATTAACTGGATAGCGCCCTATCTCCATTCCAGTGTATATCCTTTTTCTTATCTTACGCCGTATCTCCCTACCTGGGATGAGTACCCCTTCAATACTGGCAAGTTCCCTCAAGACATTCCTTCTCCAGTCACAGCGGGGATAGTCCAATAGGACTGCAGAGATCTCTTCAATCACCTCTTCTCCATCCCCTATCACAAAGAGATCAAATATCTCCCGGAGAGGTTCAGGATTACATACAGCCTCTCCCCCCGCTATAATCAGAGGGTAATTTCCATCCTCTCTTTCTCTCGCGTAAAAAGGTATATCTGCTAGATCCAGCATATAGAGGACCGTGGTATAACACAATTCATGGGTAAGACTAAACCCAACCACATCCATCTTGTTCAAAGGGGTATCTGACTCCAGGGTGCAAAGGGGGGAATGGTGTCTTTTAAGTACCTCCCCCACCTCCAGAGAGGGAGCATACACCCTCTCTGCCCATATATGGGGATTGGAATTTAAGATGTGATAGAGGATGTGTTGTCCAAAATAAGACACGGCCACAGGATATATATCTGGAAAGGCAAGGGCCCACCTGAGTTTTACATCATCCTCCCTCTTATGGATAGAATTTATCTCTTCTCCCAAGTAATGACTTGGATTTTTAAAAAAGGGGAGAAGTTCTTTCATGGGGAAATAGTCCAAGGTGCCCTAAAGGGCACCTATTCTAGCTGATTAGACGTCTTTCTAGGGTTTTAAAAGGTCTGAGATGTCTGTGATATTACCCTTTTTGGGACCCTTGCCCACCAATTTATCCAGGTTTTGAAGGTCTGCAGCAGAGGATATGGTGAGGTTACTGGAGGCCTCTAAATATTTTGCCTCCAGTTCTGAAGGCATGTTCTTATACCAGTATACTATATGTTCCTTGGATATCTCACCCTCAATGGAAGAGTCAAAAGGATATCCAAAGGGCATGATCGCCATAGAGATACCATTTTGGGTGGGGAGGGTCTGAAGGATGGCAGGGTCCTTTAATTTTCCCTCCTCCTCTACCCATTTGCCGATTACAATATCTCCGGAAACTATCTTCACCAGTCTTATCTCATGTGCCATAACATATCTCCTTGCAGTATATTTTGTACTGAATTATAGATAATTAGACACGGATTCACTATGTGTCAAGGACAAAACCAGGGTGAAACAAAAGGACATTATTTCCTTCAAGGTCTTCCATAGGTGGTTTTATCTCTCCTGCCCCCGCCCCCTGGAATCATGGTGGAGACAGGTACTGGCAGGAGAGGAAGAGATAGGAGAGAGATTCCCCTATTGGCTGGAAGTATGGCCATCTTCTATACTTCTCGCCAAATTTATCCTCAAAAATCCCTCCCTCTTCAAGGAAAAACTGTGTCTGGACATTGGCTGTGGCTTGGGGGCCCTCTCCATAGCCCTCTCTATGGTGGGAGGAAAGGTCATCTCCCAGGATATTGAATTTGAATCCCTTATATATTGCAAAAAAAACCTCTTACAAAACCATCTCCCCCCCTCCCTGTGTGTACAGGGAGATTGGGGAAGGCCTTGTTACCATACAGAAAGCGTAGATATAATTGTGGGGGCAGATATTATCTACGAAAAAAAGGCTCACATTCCCCTGGCACGATTTATCTCTGACCTGTTAAAACCCCATGCACGGGCCTATATTGCCGCTCCTCACCGGGAGGGCTCCTTTAGATTCTTCAGGGAAATCTCCTCTTATAACCTAGAGGCCACCCAAATAACAAATAGTAAGATACCCTTTAATGGACAGTCTCCACGCATCTTTTTGTGGGAGATATCAAAAATGTCCACAAGTCATTTATCAGGCACATCCCATAACCCTTGATATAATCCAGGATTTAGAGTAAACCTCACCGTGAATAATACACTCCAGAGAGGATAAGGAGCAGGATATGAAGGAAAAGAATCTCGCTGTGGTCTTTCCCGGTCAGGGCTCCCAGCAGCGGGGCATGGGAAGGGACCTTGCAGAAAGAGACCACAATATAATGGAGCTATGGAAACTAGCAGAGAAACTCTCTGGGCTTGAACTCAGAGAGGTATATTGGGAGGGGGATGAGGAGGAGATGGTGAGGACCCATTATCAACAGCCTGCCCTGTGCGTGGTGGGCATCTCCATCTGGCAATTATTGAGGCCATCTCCCCTCTGTCTTGCAGGACACAGTGTGGGAGAATACGGGGCACTGGTGGCAGGGGGAGTGCTATCCATAGAGGATGCCCTTAAGATAGTATCCCTGAGGGGCAAACTCATGTATGAGGTGGGGCTTACCCATCCAGGCAGTATGGCGGCAATATTGAAACTTCCCTGTAATATGGTGGAAGAGATTGTGAAAAGGGTGCAGGAAAAATCCCAGGGCACTTTGTGCATAGCAAATTACAACAGCCCAAGGCAGTTTGTAATAAGTGGAGACTCCCATGCAGTGGAAGATGCCTGTAATATGGCCAGAGAAAAAAAGGGGAAGGCCATTGTGCTGCCAGTATCTGGGGCCTTTCACTCCTCCCTTATGGAAGAGGCAGCAGACGAGCTGGCAGGATATATGGATAAATTCATATGGAGAGACTCCCGCATCCCCATCTTTTTTAATGTTACTGCCACCAAAGAGTTGGCTGGAGAAAGGATAAAGGAGATAATGAAGAGACAGATGATCTCTTCGGTGCTGTGGAATCAAATAATAGAGAACCAGTGGAGAGAGGGGGTGAGGCTCTGGTGGGAGCTGGGGCCAAAAGGGGTATTATGCGGTCTCATAAGGCGTATCCTCGCAGGGAAGGGGGAAGAATGGGGTGCAAGGTGCATAGAAGGGATTGAACACATATTAGAGATATGCAGGGGGAATAAATGAGACCACACATCTTTGTAAAAGAGATACTTGAAGAGGTGCTGGAGGGATGGGGAGTAACGTGGCCAGATAAGACCATAATAGAGACCCCCAGGGAGAAGAGGTTTGGGGACCTTGCAACCAATATTGCCATGCTCTTGGCCAGGGAAATGAAAAGGTCCCCCAGGGAGATAGCTGAAGATGCGGCAAATCTCATCAGAGAAAAGGGGATAGAGGAGATAGAGAGGATAGAGGTGGCTGGAGTAGGTTTCCTGAACTTCTACTTTTCTCCCTCTATGTGGCAGAGGATATTATTGGAGGTGCTGGAGCAGGAAGATTTTGGAAGGTCCCTTATGGGAAAAGGGAAACGTGTTCTCGTGGAATATGTCTCGGCAAATCCCACAGGTCCCCTGCACGTTGGTCATGGAAGGGGTGCCGCTGTTGGAGACAGCCTCACCAGGATATTGCGTTTTGCAGGTTATGAGGTGGATACCGAGTACTATATCAATGATGCTGGTAGACAGATCTCCCTGCTGGGAAAGAGCATCTTTATCCGCTATAAGAATCTCTTGGGAGGAGAGGAAAAGCTATGTGAGGACTGTTATAAGGGGGAATATATTATAGACATTGCCCGCAGGTTAAAAGACACCTATGGGGATGGACTGTTGGAAAAAGAGGAGATAGAGGCCATAGAGATATGTGCTGATTTTGGTAAAGATCTTATTCTGAAAGAGATAAAACAGGATCTGAAAGACTTCAGGGTAGAGCACCGGGTCTGGTTTTCTGAAAATTCCCTTATAAAATCCCAGGCCATATCCCGAACATTTGAGGAACTGGAGAAAAGGGGATTTCTCTATGAAAAGGACGAGGCCCTGTGGTTTAAGTCCTCTACATTTGGAGACACCAAGGATAGGGTGGTTAGAAAGTCCTCTGGAGACCTCACATACTTTGCATCTGACATTGCCTATCACAGAGACAAACTTCTAAGGGGATATGACCTGTTAATTGATATATGGGGAGCGGATCACCACGGATATATCCCCCGGATGAAGGCGGCCATTGAGGCCCTGGGATACAACAGGGATATGCTGGAGGTGATACTCATCCAGCTTGTAAATCTCATGCGAGAGGGAGAAAACATCTCCATGTCCACTAGGGCAGGGGAATTTATTACCCTTCGTGCGGTAATGGAGGAGGTGGGGATAGATGCCACCAGATTTATCTTTCTCTCTAGAAAAGCAGATAGTCATCTGGACTTTGACCTGGAGCTTGCAAAAAAGAAGAGCATGGACAATCCTGTTTTTTATGTACAATATGCCCACGCCAGGATATGTTCCATTTTTGCAAAGGCCAGAGAAAGGGATATCTCTCTATCCTTAAGGCCAGAAGAAGTAACATCTCTCCTTAGAGAAGAAGAGGAAATAGATATTCTGAAGAAACTAAATGAATTCCCTGAAATCATAGAGACCTGTGCCAGGGTTCTCTCTCCACATTTAATAAGTTATTATCTAATTGAGCTTGCAGGACTTCTTCACCAGTATTATAACAGACACTCCATCCTGTCTGCAGAGAAAAGAGAGCTTACGCTGGCCAGGATGTATCTATTAAAGGCGGTAAAGAGGGTTATTGCTTCAGGTCTGGGATTGCTGGGAGTAGAGGCACCTGAGAGGATGTAATACATTGGCAGGCACAAAAAATACCAGGAAAGGAAACAAAAAAAAATCCAGTTCCTCCATCCAGATAACCCTGGGATTAACAGGGATAATCTACAGTGTGTTACTGATAATGATACTGGTTATATGGGCATTTATCTTAGGAGTAGTGGTGGGAAGGGGATATGAGCCCCTCTCCCTCTTATCTCACAGCACCTCTAAGGCCCATTTCCGTAAAAGGTCCTCTCCTGCCGCATCTGCCGCCAATACCACTGTGCTCACTCCTCAGGAACTCACCTTTTATCAGGGGGTAAAGAGATCTGGGGGACCAACTAGAGGGCAAAAAACAACCCCCATAAACAAGAGGGGCCATCTGGAGGGGCCCTCCCCATATCTCATCCAGGTGTGCGCATTCTTAAAGAAAGGTGATGCCCAGAGGGTAAAAGAGGATCTCACCAGAAGGGGACTTATCAGTAGGGTGGTCACACGCACTGTTAAGGGGAAATTGTGGTACAGGGTGTATGTAGAGGTATCAGGAGGAAAGAAAGAGGTGAGCAGGTGCCTTGATATATTGCAAAAAATGGGCTTTTCCCGCCCTATTGTCAGGAAGAGGTAATTAAGAGTTGTAAGGGGCCTTTTAAATCTGGAGGTTTACCATGACCTTTGTCCCTAGTATGGCCTTCTTCACCAGGGGGATTGGCAGACATAAAAACAAGTTGCAATCCTTTGAACTTGCCCTGAGAGATGCGCGGATAGAAAAACAAAACCTTGTATATGTATCCAGCATTTTCCCCCCAAAGTGCAGGGTAATTCCCCTTGAGGAGGGGCTCAGTATGCTGAGTCCAGGCCAGATAACCTATTGCGTAATGGCCAAGAACTCCACCAATGAGAAGGGAAGACTAGTGGGAGCAGCAGTTGGGATAGCATTCCCCTCAGACGAGAGCCACTATGGATATATTTCAGAACACCATGCCTTTGGGGCAGATGAAAAAGAGATAGGGGATTTTGCCGAGGACCTGGCCTCCACCATGCTGGCCACCACCCTGGGCATAGAGTTTGACCCAGAAAAGGACTATGACGAGAGAAGAGAGATATATCTCATGAGTGGAAAGATAATAGATTCCATGTCTGCTCCCTGTGTCACCAGAGGAGTTGGGGGAATGTGGACCACCACCATCTCTGCTGTGGTATTTCTCCCCTAGGAGGAGGATATATGTTTTCCAGATATGCAGATGATGAAGGCGAGGGAAGGACACAGATAGAGGTGTTGCCCATTCCCTATGAGGGGGCCATCTCCTTTGGGAGGGGGGCATCTGAAGGCCCCAGGGCAATCCTACGGGCCAGTCTGGAGATAGAGACCTGGGATGAGGAGCTCAAGACAGATCTGCTCTCCCTTGTGCGATTCAGGACCATGGACTATCTGGAACCATGCGTGGAGGGACCCCATGCCATGTATCAGGAGGTCCTTAACCTCTTGAGAGAGACCTTTGGCTTCCCCACTCCCTTTGTCCTCACCCTTGGAGGGGACCACTCCATCTCCCTGGCACCTATCCATTTTTATCACCAGAGATATCCCGAGTTAATAGTCCTGCAGATAGATGCCCATGCAGACCTTAGAGACTCCTTTCAAGGGAGTAGATATTCCCATGGGTGCGTCATGGCCAGGGTACGAGAGAGAAATATCCCCATTATCCAGATTGGGATAAGGAGCCTGTGCAGAGAGGAATCTAGAAGGATAAGCGAAGATGATGCCATATCCACCTTTTTTGCATGGGATATACTTACTCGCCCTCCTGAGGAGGTGGCTGGGGAGATAGGGAAGATAATAAAAGGAAGACCATGCTATATCTCCTTTGATGTGGATGGACTTGACCCCTCTGTGCTCCCTGGCACAGGCACCCCTGAACCAGGGGGAATCCCTTTTTCATGGATACACAGATTCTGGCTCAGCCTATTCTCCCATCCCCTTACACTGGTGGGAATGGATGTGGTGGAGCTGGCTCCCCTGGCGGGAAATGTCCTGTCTGAATCCACTGCTGTAAGATGCATAAACAGGATTCTATGCGCATACTTTAACCAAGTTATATAAGGAGCAAAAAGATGGGTATGCACAAAGAACTGGTCAGGGACATGGAGAGCTATCTGGACCCTGAAGAGGCAGGGCTTGAACCCCTTGTCCCCTTAGACCCAGATAAGATCTCTGACTTTGATGAACTACTTTCTGCCATGGCCAGGACCGCCTTTGGGGGAAGAAGGCTGGGGGAGGCCCTGGATGTGCTGGAGGCAATGGTAACAGATCCTGACTGTCATGTGGTTGCCACCTTTTCTGGGGCGATGACCGTGGCCAAGATGGGACTCCTAATCTGCAAGATGATAGAACAGGGGTGGATAGACACCATCATCTCCACTGGGGCTCTTATGGCCCACGGATTTATTGAGGCCATTGGGATGAAACACTATAAATACCATCAAGGGGAAATGGACGATGTGTCCCTCTGTTCAGCAGGGCTAAATCGGGTATATGACACCCTGGAGCCAGAGAAGAACTTCATCCATTCCGAAACAGTGGTAAGAGAGGTCTTCAAGGAGCTAAAAAAGGAAAAATATCTTGCCTCCTATATGATATGCGAAAAGCTGGGAGAACACCTGAGCAAACATTATAGGGAGAGAGGCATACTAAAAAGTGCCTATGAGCATGGAGTGGTGGTGTATATCCCTGCATTTACTGATTCTGAGCTGGCCTTGAGCATTGCATGCAATTTTCTGGAGACCGTGCCACAACTCAGCAAAGAATCTCATGGCCACTACTTTCCCTTTCAATTCAATCCCTATCTGGACCTCTTCCACTATGCTCAGAGGGTCTCTTCTGCCAAAAAACTAGGGATATTTACTATTGGAGGGGGGGTGCCCAGAAACTGGGCCCAGCAGGTGGGACCATTCCTGGAGATGTCCCTCCAGCTATACCCCCATCTTTCATGGGAGATAAAGAGGTTTCACTATGGGGTAAGGATATGTCCAGAGCCGGAACACTGGGGTGGGCTCTCTGGATGTACCTATGAAGAGGGAATATCCTGGGGGAAATTTATCCCCAGGGAAGAAGGTGGGATGTTTGCAGAGGTGCTATGCGATGCCACCATTGCCTGGCCCATCCTTATACTGGCCCTCATGGACAGATTAAAAAAAAGGAGATAAGCCATGCCCACAGCAGAAGGAAAGACCTTTTCCTTTAAAGGACATGATCATATCCGAACTGATTATCTGGAAACCTTTGAATTTAATGGAAAGGACCAGTACATAAGGACCGAGACAAAGGAGTTTATTGCAGTATGTCCCTTTAGCGGCCTCCCTGACGTGGCTCACCTCATAATAGAATATTATCCTGAAGGGGGGAAGTGTATTGAACTAAAGTCCCTCAAATACTATATTGTGAGCTTCAAGGATGTGGGCATATATCAAGAAGAGGCCACCAGGAGGATATATGAGGACCTAAAAAAGGTCCTGGAGACAGAGAGGATAAAGGTGACCACCATTTACAATATCCGCGGAGGATTTTTGACCACTGCTGTAGAGGGAAGCCTAGAAAAGAAAGGGGAGAGCAGATAAGATGCAGGAGAGGGAATTTAACGCCTTTGTGGTCCTGACCAGCCTGTTTGTGGGGTGTCTCATCATCTCTTCAGTTCTGGCCGCCAAGATAATAACCATCTTTGGGATAGTGGTACCTGCAGGGGTATTTGGATATTGTATCACCTTTGTATGCACAGATGTAATTGGAGAGATATGGGGAAAACATAGGGCCAATCAGGTGGTTACAGGAGGTTTTGTGGCCCTGATAGTCTCATTTCTCCTCATAAAACTGGCACTCATCTGGCCCCCTGCCCCCTTCTGGCACTATGGACCCCAATTTGGTAAAATCCTGGGGATGACCCCTAGGATAATCATTGGGTCCCTGTGTGCCTACCTGGTGAGCCAGTTCCATGATGTATGGGCCTACCACTATCTCAAGGAAAAGACCAGGGGACGACACCTGTGGCTCAGAAACAATGTGTCCACCATGGTCTCCCAGCTGTTAGACTCCACCATATTTATAACCATTGCCTTTTACAAGATAATGCCTGTCCTCCCCCTAATACTGGGACAGTGGAGCGTAAAGATAGTAATAGCGGCCCTGGATACGGCAGTGGTTTACTGGGCAGTGGATTTTATAACCTCTTATATCTCAAGAAGAGAGGACAATTCAGGCGCTAAACAAGAGGTATAGCTATATGGAAATAAAAGGAATGTGCAGGACCACCTCCATGGGGATTCTCCCTCATATAGACGAAGAACGGGCCCTATCTCTTGCCCTCTCTATGGATATCCCCTTCTGGCCCCAACTCCCCCTCAAGGACTTTAAAGAGGATATGTGGGTGCAGTTCTCCAGGGATTTTCCCGGCATTGTGGTGGATTATGAGCAAAAAAGGGTAAGGTTGGAGACCCAGAGATTCTACTCAGAGATAGGGGATTATTCCCTGCACATGGAGGATCTATCCTTCTTTGAGATAAAAAAAGGACATTCCCTCATGTTCCATAGATTCTTAGAGAAGGACCTGTCTCATTTCCACGCCATCAGAGGACAGGTAACAGGTCCCCTGAACCTGGGATTTCGCATACTAGACGAAGAGGACCGTCCAATTATCTATAACGAGGATATACGTGCCCTGCTCTTTGACTATGTAAAAAAAAAGATACTGTCTCAACACCTCATGTTATGCAAAAAAAATCCCAGGGCCTTTGTCTGGATAGATGAGCCCGCCATTGCATGGACGTTTTCGTCTTTTTCAGGATATACCGACAAAGATGCACAAAAAGACCTACTTGAAATGTTTGACTCTCTACCTCATCCAAGGGCATTACACCTCTGCATAAATATGGACATGGGCTACCTCATTGACCTGGGGATAGACATCCTCTCCATTGAGGCCTATCAGATGGATATCTTCCCCAGGGGATATGCAAAGGCAGTGGCATCTTTTCTAAAGGGTGGAGGCATAATAAGTTGGGGCATTGTACCCACGGTCTCTGTATTTTTGGACCTAGAAACCCCTGAATCTCTCATGAAGAGGCTCCTGTCTTACTGGAAGATACTCAAAGAATATGGGGAGATATCCCTGGAAGAGATTGCGGCATCCTCCCTCCTGGCCCCTGCCAGATGCTGTCTCAAGAATGCAGACCTCACAAATCTCAAGCTATCTCCTGCCAAGAGGGTGGAGGAGATATCCCAGGGAATAGAAGAAGAGCTGGTGGAAAAGGCCATGAGCTACACCAGGGAGATATCCACCTTACTTAGGGATAGGTTTTCCCTCTAGAGAACCATGGTTGAGCTGGAGATAGAAAGGGTTATCTGGCGTGGCCGTGGACTTGCCCGTATTAAGGATGGGAGACGGGCCATTGTCCTTCCCCCTGTGTTCCCAGGAGAGGTCATAAGGGGAAGCATTATAAGGGAAAAAAGGGATTATGTGGAGGTGAGGCCAAAGGAGATCCTATCTCCCTCTCCCATAAGGAGGGATCATCCATGCAAATATTCTCATATGTGCGGTGGATGCACCTTTGGTCATATAAAATATAAGGAGCAACTCAGGCTCAAAAGGGAGATATTGGTCCACCAGCTATCCCGTCACCTGGGTCAATATCTCAATATGGAGATGAATCCCATATCTCAATTATATCCCTCTCCTGAGAGGTGGGGATATAGATGGCGGGGGCAGGTGGTTGTAAAAAATGGAGTCCCCCATCTGCAAAGGCTTGGTACAAACCTCCTTATCTCTTTTGACAAATGTCTCCTCTATTGCCATCCCCTTAATGACTCCCTTGGGGATAGGTGCAGGAATCTTCCTGATGGAAGGGCCATCCTGGCCACAAGCCCGGTGGATATGGCCACCTACACCCATAGGGACAAAGGGCCCCTGCTACTTCCCGTATATGGATGCGCTCACCCCTTGGAGATACCCCCCTCATGCTTTTTCCAGGCAAACCAAAACCTAAATGCCCATCTGGTGAGATGGGTGGTTAATGAGTTAAAGGGGGAAGAGACCATAATTGACCTGTTTGCAGGTTCAGGCAATTTTGCCCTTCCCCTTTCTCTACAACACAAAGATGTCATAATGGTAGAAAAGGAAGAGGGTGCCCTTGAGGCGGCAAAGAGATTTGCTAAAGCACATGGACTTGAGCTGGGGACAGAGAGGATAGACCTCTTCCGAGATGCCGCCCTTAAAGAATTTCTCAAAAGGATCCAGGGGAGGGGGGCAGAGGCCCTTATTGTGGACCCACCACGCATAGGGGGAAGGTCCATACCTATCCTTGTGGAGGGCATAAGGTCCCTTAAAAAGATCGTGTGGGTCTCCTGTGACGTAATAAATACCTGTAGGGATGTGCTTCCATTGCTCAAAAAGGGGTGGAGGATCTCAAAGATGGCAATATTTGACATGTTTCCTCAAACCTATCACGTGGAGGTGGTATTTGTGATAATCCCTGATCAAGGGGAAAAAGGAGTAGGATATGGACAATGAGATAAACAAAATAACCGGGGAGATAGAGGAAGAGGCAAATTCCGCATACATGGGGGAAGACTTTCTCACATGGCTGTGGTTCAAAAGCGAAAAAAACAACTCGGTCTTTAAGGATGGGGAAGGGGAGGAATTTTACCTCACCTTTGAAGATAAGATAGTGGTGAGTGGAGGTGAAGGGGACTTTAAGGAGAGTGCCATCTCTTCAGGAAAGAATTCCTCTTTCAGGGAGGCAAGATATGGTCTTCGCACAGGGAAAAAGGTGGTAAAGGCCAGGATAAGGATAGAGTATGCGGGAGAGGAATGGAGTTTTCAGGTAAATGGGGAGGACTTTTCCTTCTCCTCTTTTAAGACCCCAAAGATAGCCTCTAAAGAGAAGGGTCAAGAGGATGAAGAAGGGGCATTTTTTGAGAAGCTCTTTCTCATGGACAGGGCCCTTGAATTCTTTGACCATCTATTTCTGGAATTTATGAAACTGAGAAACGATCCCAGATGGGAAGAGGAAAAGGAAGAGATAAAAAGGTGGATATTTGACTCAGAAGAGGAGCCCTTCCACCTCCTTCCACACTGACTCAACCCCTATATCTTCAAGACATAGGCGCTGAGTACACTTTATATCAATAAGAGGAGTACAAGGGGCACAGCTCCTTGGGGTCTTTACTATTCGGGCCCCCACAGGTCCCCATCTCAGGGGATCAGTGGGTCCAAAGATACATACAGAGGGGATCCCCATAAATCCAGCAAGGTGGAGAGGACCACTATCATTGCCTATACACAGCTTTGTCTTCTGCAATAGGGAAAAGAGCCCTTTCATATGGGAGGAGACCACCCTCTCCCATCTACTGGAGGGAACCAGACCCCTCTCCACCTCCACAGGTCCCAGCACAAACACCACTCTCTCTCCCATCTTCTCAAGCCTGCGGGCCACCTCCTCAAACCTCTTTAGGGACCAGTTCTTAAGGGGATGTCCAGACCCTGGGAATATGGCGACTATCTCCTTAGATACAATAGGGAAAAACCTCTGCCAGGCATCCCTCCAGTCCCCTGCAGGCAAAATCCCCAGCCGCGGTAGCTGTCTCAGATAGCGATGCCACACCACCTCTCTCTCCTCCCCAATCCCTTTTAAGAAAAACAACCCTGGCACTGGCCTCTCATTGGGAGGGAGATTCAGCCCAAACCACACAAGGGAACTACCCTGGAGTTGCAAGGGCGGTTCCTCACAGCAATAAAGTCTATCCACTAGCATCCTCTCTCTCCACCCAAGCATCTCAACTGGAAGGGGCCTCAGCCAGAAAAAATGCTCCTCTCTCCCTGCCCACAGCACTGTGGAAACTTGTGAAGAGGTCACAATGGAATAGATGGAGGGCCATGTCTGAAGAAAATCCCCCAGGGCCCCCTTATGGACTAAAATTACTTTATGAGATAACCTATCCATCACCTATGATAAAACCCTTAATCCCTTGAGGAGGCCATAAGGATGAAGCAGATAATACCATGTCCCAGGTGTGGCTATGAAATAGCCCTTTACAAAAATCCCCTTCCCACTGTGGATATAATACTCTATACCCCCGCAGGGCAAGTGCTTTTGATAGAGAGGAAAAATCCACCTCATGGATGGGCCCTGCCAGGAGGGTTTGTGGATTACGGAGAAAGCGTGGAAGAGGCAGCAGTGAGAGAAGTAAAGGAGGAGGTGGGGGTGGATATAAGGCTCCAGGGCCTTCTAGGGGTATATTCCTCTCCCTCAAGGGACCCCAGGCACCATACCCTTACAGTGGTATTTACTGCCCCCCTTCATGGGATACCGGATATATGTGCAGGGGATGATGCATTGTCAGCAAGGTTATTTCCCCTGGAGGACCTCCCTGAGATGGCATTTGACCATGCCAGGATACTGTCAGACTTTACCAGATGGCTTGCAGGGGAAACGCCCCCCTCTCCCATCTCAAATGGAGCAAGTATATGCACCAGCAACAGAGTGAAGTAATAGTATGTCTGGACATAGGGGGAACCAATATAAGGGGATGCTACTTCTCCAGAGGTGAGAGGGGAGAGATAAAACTCTGCAAGAGGCCCCATCACAGGGATGCCACCCTAAGGGCAGTAAAAGAGATGATAACCCATCTAACCAGGGAGGCAGGGGGAAAGATGTGTGCCATAGGCATAGCCAGTGCCGGTCCCCTGGACAGGGAGCACAAGAGGTATCTCCACACCGTCAACATGCCAGAGTTGAATATGTTTCCCCTGGGCAGATTTATAGAGAAGGCCTTTGGAGTCCCGTGTATCATGGAAAACGATGCCCAGGCCGCGTGTATGGGAGAATTTCATAATCGCCCTGAAAAGCAGGTCCAAGACCTGGTGTTGATAACCCTGGGAACTGGGGTGGGTACGGGGGTGGTAATGGGAGGAAAACTATGGAGGGCGGCGCATATCACAGGCCCTGAATTAGGGCACCTCTTCCTGGGAGGGGATAGGAGGTGTGGATGTGGGCAAAGGGGCTGTGCTGAGACACTCCTCAACTCCAGGGCACTGGGTGAGATAGCCTATGAGGTGCTGGGGGAGAGATTATCTGCATCTAGAGTCATATCCCTAGCCCCTAAAGGGGGAGAGAAGATGGAGGAGATATGGAAGATATATGGGAGGAGGCTTGGGAAATTCCTCTGCATCCTCCAGACCATCTTTGGGATAAAAGAGGTCTGTATATCCGGAGGGATAAGCAGACTATTCCCCTATATTGAAAGATACATCTGGGAGGTCTTAGAGGAGGAGATGGAGCTTCGCAGGTGGTGGCTTCCCCGACGCATCTACCCCAGTACTAATCCTCACATGAGCGCCCTATACGGGATGTTTCATCTCATAAGGGAAGGAGAGGGATTATGCTCTTAATTACCATGGGAGATCCAAACGGTATTGGACCGGAGATATTGTGCAGGTATCTTGGAGAAAAAAAGGAGATCCAGATACCCATTGTAATAATTGGACCTGAATCTGCACTTAATTATTTTTGCTCATCCCTTTCCCTATCCCCCTTCTGGAAAGGGATAACTTCCCTATCAGAGGCATCAAGGGAGGGGGTATATCTATATGAGGTGGGGAATGACTTTGCTCCATCTCCAGGGAAATTGACCCCAGAAGGGGGGAAGATAGCGGGGATGTGTCTGGAGAGGGCCTGTGAATTACTCAAAAATAACAAGAGATGGGCCCTTGTCACCTGTCCTCTTAATAAAAGGGCCCTTATGGAGGCAGGCTATCACTTCCCTGGTCACACTGAATTTCTGGCGGACAGATTTGGTCTCTCCTGTGAGGATGTGTGCATGCACCTGTGTGGAGAAAGGCTACGTATCTCCCTCACAACCACTCATCCCCCCCTGCGGGAGGTGCCCTCTCTTATCTCCACTCGCAGGATAATAAGATGCCTTGAACTCACCTGGGAGATGTTATCCCTGTTGGGAGCAGACCAGCTTCCCATAGGCGTATGTGGCCTAAACCCCCATGCAGGGGAGGGAGGAAGGATAGGCACAGAGGAACAAGAGATAATCCTTCCCGCCATATTCACTGCCCGGGAAAAGGGCATAAACGCAAAGGGACCCTATCCTGGAGATACCATCTTCCACCGGGCATATTCAGGGGAATTTTCAGCGATCCTGGCCATGTATCACGACCAGGGACTGGCCCCCCTGAAGCTGGTACACTTTAATGAATCTGTAAATGTGACCCTGGGACTTCCAGTGGTAAGGACCTCGGTGGACCATGGAACTGCATACGAGCTGGTGGGAAAGGGGATTGCATCCTATAGGAGTCTGGAGAAGGCCATAGAACTTGCCCAGAGGCTCATGCAGGCCCGCTTAAAAAGGGATTAACGATCCAGGAGCTCACGGATCACCTTTTTTATCCCCTCATGGTCCATCCCCAACATCTTCCTCAACTCACGCTGGGTACCATGTTCTATGAATCTATCGGGAATGCCTATGCGTCTTATCTTTATTTCCCCCAATAGGTCCCTGTCTGCAAGTGCCTCCAACAGGGCGGAGGAGAATCCACCAGCCAGGACATTTTCCTCAGCCACCACCACATATCCATATTGAGATACAATGTCCATAAGCTCTAGAGGAAGGGGTTTTATAAACCTCACGTTATAGAGGGCCACATCTATCCCCTCCTTTTTCAGAGACTTAGCCGCAGACAGGGCAGGATAGACCCGACTTCCCACTGCCACCACCAGCACATCTCTGCCCTGCAGGAGCATTTCCCCTCTACCTATCTCAAGAGGCTCTATCTCCTCCAGCATCCCATGACCAGGCCCCCCTCCCCTGGGATACCTGATGGCAACTGGTCCATTGTGACCAAGGGCAGTGAGAAGCATCCTTTGAAACTCTGGTTCATCCCCAGGGGCCATTACCACCATATTGGGGATGTGACGCAGGTAACTGAGGTCAAAGGCCCCATGATGAGTGGGACCATCTTCTCCCACCAGGCCAGCCCTATCCAGACAAAAGGTCACTGGTAGCCCCTGAAGACATACATCATGCACTATCTGATCATAGGCCCGCTGGAGAAAGGTGGAATAGATACACACAAAGGGTCTGAGCCCTTCCTTTGCAAGCCCAGCGGCAAATGTAACCGCGTGTTGTTCACATATTCCCACATCAAAGAAACGATCTGGGAAGTTCTCCTTAAATGGCACCAGGCCTGTCCCCTCAGGCATGGCCGCTGTAATGGCCACAAGGCGCCTGTCCTCTCTAGCCAATCTGCTCAAGGTCACCCCCAATATCTCACTGTAGCTCTTATAGCCTGTGGAGGGAGAGGTACTATTCCCTGTCTCTGGCTCAAATTTTCCAACACCATGAAAGAAGGTGGGATCTTTCTCTGCCGGTGGATATCCCTTGCCCTTTTTGGTCAATACATGGATGAGAACAGGCTGGGTAAGGAACTTTATCTCCTCAAAGACCTTCTCCAGCTTTTCAATATTATGGCCATCTATGGGCCCAACGTAGTTAAATTTAAAGGCCTCAAACAATATGCCGGGGGTAAAGAGATTTTTCAGTGATTCCTCACTCTTTCTGGCATAATTTATAAGGTCCTCTCCAAAACGGGGAATCTGTTTCATCCACCTCTTAAGGTCCTGTTTAAATTTTATAAAACGCCTATCTGCCAGTTTTCTACTCAAAAAAGAGGAAAGTGCCCCCACATTTCGGGAGATGGACATCTCATTGTCATTTAATATTACTATCAGGTCCTTTTCCAGGTCCCCTGCATGGTTGAGGGCCTCATAGGCCATGCCCGCTGTCATGGAACCATCCCCAATGATTGCCACCACCTTATAGTCTTCCCCCTTCAGGTCCCTGGCCACGGCCATGCCCAGGGCCGCAGATATAGAGGTGCTGGAGTGTCCCACCCCAAAGTGGTCAAAAGGGGACTCGTCTCTCCTGGGGAAACCACTTATTCCTCCCAGTTGTCTAAGGGTGCGAAATCTATCCACCCCCCTGGTGAGTATCTTATATGCATAGGCCTGATGTCCCACATCCCACACTATCCTATCCTTAGGGGGGTCAAAGGAGCGAAAAAGGGCCAAGGTAAGCTCCACCACCCCCAGAGAAGGGGCAAGGTGTCCCCCTGTTTTAGAGACAGTAAAGATTATCTCGTCCCTGAGTTCCCCTGCCAGGGCCTTTAATTCCTCTGAAGACAACCTCTTTATATCCTCTGTTCCCCTTAGATTTCCCAGTATCCGAGATGAGGCCATGTCTGCCCTTCTCCTTTTGTATATTTCTTCATTAACTGGTCCTGGTCATCACATAGTGGGCAAGGTCTTCTAAAAACTCCCTGTGCATTCCCCCATATTCCTCCAGGGCCTTACAGGCATTTTCCACCATCTCCCACCCCAGTCTCCTGCTCTCTTCTATGCCCACCAGTTGTGGATACGTGAGCTTGCCCTGTCTCTCGTCGCTTCCCACGGGCTTTCCCATCTCTTTTTCATCCCCTACCACATCCAGTAGGTCATCTGCTATCTGAAATGCAATCCCAAGGCTTCTCCCAAAACGACGGGCATTCTCTATGTCTGCATGTCTGGCACTGGCAAGACACACCCCACTAACACATGAGGCACAAATAAGAGCCCCTGTCTTTAAAAGGTGCATTTGTTGTAGCTCCTCCAAGGAGCCCTTTCCCTTTCCAGTGAGCATCATATCCAGGGCCTGCCCACCAACCATACCCCTTGGACCTGCGGCCAACAGCACTTCCCCCATGGCCCTGAAGAGCCTCTCAAGGGACACATTGGCCTTTAACATGAGATAAAAACTATCTGTAAGAAGACCATCCCCTGCCAAAATGGCCATTGCCTCTCCAAATACCACATGGTTAGAGGGCCTTCCCCTGCGCATATCATCGTCATCCATGGCAGGCAGGTCATCGTGGATCAGGGAATAGGTGTGAATAAGCTCTATGGAGCACGCAAAGGGCAAGACCTGTTTTATCTCTCCCCCACACATGAGATTCCATACCAGACACAAGATGGGTCGTATGCGTTTTCCCCCTGCCAGGAGACTGTATTTCATGGCCTCCCTCAGCTTAGAGGGGATAGACCTGTCCTCTATATAAGTTTTCAAATATCCCTCCACCTCCCCTTTATAGGAGGACAACATCTCCTTCATCCTATCAAATCTATTCATCAAATTCCTCCAGCCCTTCTATCTCCCTCACAACCTCTTTAGAATACACCTCTATCTTCTGTCTGGCATCCATTAGCTGGGACTTCAAGTCCTTTATGAGAATACATCCCCGCTTAAACAGTTCCAGGGCATGCTCCAGGGGGAGTTCCTGTCGCTCCAACTCCTCCACAATCTCCCTGACCTGCCTCAGTGCCTCCTCAAAGGAGGGCCTATTTTCCTCCATCTGCATCCTCCTCTATGGCCTTTACCTCGCAAAATATCCTACCATCTACAAGTTGGGCATAAAGTTTATCACCCCTGTCCACATCATTGACACTTGCTATTACCCTGCCCCTGTGCATGAGGATACTATAACCCCGTCTAAGGGGAAGATAGGGGTCCAGGGAAGAGAGATGGGCACCCACAGAATCCATCTCCCTCTCCAGGGATTGGACCCTTCTCTCCATTGCCATGGAAAGCCTGGAGAAGAGATCCCTAAGAAGATGAGAATGCTCCTGGAATATGGGATGCCTTGAAAAACCCACCAGTTCCTTTGTGACGGTGAGTATCTCTTTCCTGCAGACATCAAAATGCTTGTGGATGGCATTTACAAGCCTCAGCCGCATCTCCCTGCACCTGGCACACACATCATCCATTTTCCTCACAGGGGAGGTAAGCCTCAAATATGAGGCCATCCTCCTCACCTCCCTCTCATGGGAAGAGAGTATCCTCTCCATACATGAGAGCATGCGCGAGTACATCTCATCCAGTTCCTGGAGATAATAATCCCTATCCTCCCACAAAAAGTTTGCAACATGGGTGGGTGTAGCACACCTATAATCCGCTGTCATGTCCGCTATACTGTGATCTATCTCATGACCAATCCCAGTAATTACAGGGAGATGGGACCTGAATATGGCCTGTGCAACCCTCTCAGAGTTAAATACCATGAGGTCCTCAGGAGAACCACCACCCCGGATAAGTACCAGCACCTCTGCCCATCCATCTCTATTGGCCCTCTCTATCATGGAGACTATCTCTTGCTCTGCCACCTCTCCCTGCACGGAACAGGGATATATGCGCACCTCACAGGGAATGGACTTCTCTCTCACTATTTTCAAAAAATCCCTTATGGCCGCACCTGCAGGAGAGGTGATAACCGCCACCCTGAAGGGATTTTTCTTGATCTTTCTCTTTCTCTCGGGGGAGAAAAAACCCTGTGAGGCGAGTTTTTTCTTCAGGGCCTCAAGTTGAAGATAATAGGTACCAAGGCCAATATCCACCACATATTCTGCTATTAATTGATAGGTGCCCCCTGGGGGATATACACTCATGCGTCCAACACACAAGACCTCTGTGCCCGGGGAAAGTCTGCGAGCAATATTGCCTGGAGAGATATGGTGATTTGACCGAAACCACACCACTGAGAGGACTGCTGTCTCATCCTTTAAAGAAAAGTAGATATGACCAGAGAGGGGTCGGGAGATATTACTCACCTGCCCCCTCACACACAAAAGGGGAAATTCTGTCTCTATTATCTCCTTTATTGCCGAGGTAAGCTCACTTACTGAATATATATGACCGGTCCATCTAAAGGGAAAGTCTGGTATCTGCTCCTCCATGGACCCTATATCCCCCACGCCTTCCAGACCTCATCCCTAAAGGTGAGAAAATGTTCCTTAAAATCCTCAAGAGGGAGATCTTTTCGCTCTCCACTCTTGCGGTCCTTTGCCTCCACCACCCCTTGCTTTAATGACTTCTTTCCAAGGATAAGCTGAATGGGAAATCCAATAAGATCTGCGTCCTTGAATTTAAATCCTGGACGCAGGTCCCTATCGTCAAATATCACATCTATTCCCATCTCCAGAAGGGAGTTATACAGGTTCTCACACTCCTTCATAAGGATAGCATCTCCCACATCAAGGGCAAGAAGAGCCACCTCAAATGGGGCAATAGAAGGGGGAAAGATTATCCCATGCTGGTCATGATTTTGTTCTATTGCGGCCGCCATTATCCTGCTTACCCCTATCCCATAACACCCCATGACCATATACCTTTCCTTCCCATTTTCATCCAGATAGGTGGCATTCATTGCCCTGCTGTATTTTGTTCCCAATTTAAAGACATGACCCACTTCTATGCCCTTTAAGAATCTCAGAGGCCCTCCGCACCTGGGACAGGGGTCGTTCTCAGATATATTTACCAGGTCCATATAGTGGCCCACCTTCACATCCCTTGAGATATCCACATTTACATAATGATGGTCCTTTTTATTTGCCCCCACTATAACACCCTTCCTCCCTTTCAGGAGCCTGTCTGCATAGATATCTCCTATGGAGAGACCAATGGGTCCCGCAAATCCCACTTCACAACCAGACCATTGTTCCACCTGAGAGGCAGAGGCCAGTCTCAGTTCATTTATCCCAAGATGGGCCCTTACCTTTGCCTCATTGAGGTCCCTATCACCGGGGATCAAAAAGGCAATGGGCCTCCCATCCGCCTCATATAAAAGGGTCTTTACAATCCTATCAGAGGAGACCCCTAAAAACTCGGCCACCTCTTCCACTGTGTGTTTTCCAGGGGTATAGACCATCTCAAGGGGGGGACAGGGTCCATCTTCAACCTCCCCACGCACCACCTCTGCCTTTTCCAGATTAGATGCAAATTCACATGATGTGCATATACAGATGGTATCCTCCCCTGTTTCTGCCAGGACCATGAATTCATGGGAAAAGCTCCCACCTATCTGGCCAGTATCCGCCTCAACTGCCCTAAAATCCAGTCCTATCCGTTCAAAGATTCGCATATAGGCCTCATACATCTGCCAATAGCTCTTCTCTGCTCCCTCTTCATCCCTGTCAAAGGAATAGCCGTCCTTCATGATAAATTCTCTCCCACGCATGAGACCAAAACGGGGACGGATCTCGTCGCGAAACTTGGTGTGTATCTGATAGAGATTAAGAGGAAGCTGGCGATAGGACCTAACCTCATGTCTTATTAGATCAACTATCACCTCCTCATGGGTGGGACCAAGACAAAAGTCCCTTCCATGTCTATCCTTAAATCTCAAAAGCTCTTTTCCGTAAAAATCCCATCTCCCACTCTCTTTCCATATCTCACAGGGCTGTACCACGGGGAGCATCACCTCCAGACACCCTGCCCTGTTCATCTCTTCCCTCACTATCTGAGAGATCTTCTGCAGGGTGCGTAGCCCCAGGGGAAGAAAGGAGTATATGCCGGAGGTGAGTTTCCTTATCATCCCCGCCCTTAATAATAATCTATGACTAACCACCTCTGCCTCAGCAGGGTCTTCCTTTAGTGTTGGAACATAGTATCTACTAAATCTCATATCCCCTTGCCCCTTTTATTCAAGTGTTATCTCTTAAAAAACGAGCCAATTCCCTTTTAAATTCCCGGAGAAGGTCTTTTTCCCCCTGCACCTTCTTTATTACCCTGCCCTTCTTAAATATTACCCCAAGGTCCCTGCCCCCTGCCAGTCCTATATCTGCTTCCCTGGCCTCACCAGGTCCATTTACCACACATCCCATAATGGCCACCTTAAAGACCTGGGAGACATCCTGGAGATAGTCCTCTATCTCTTCCACTATTTTTATTATATCAATCTGTGTCCTCCCACAGGTGGGACAGGAAATTATCTCAGGCCCCCTCTGCCGTATCCCCAGCCCCCTTAATATCTCCCAGCACACCCTTATCTCATCTATGGGGTCACCTGTAAGGGAAACCCTTATGGTATCGCCGATCCCCTTATAGAGCAATATCCCCAAACCTAAACTGGACTTTACTGTCCCAGGAAGAAGTGGACCTGCCTCTGTAACCCCAATATGAAGAGGATAGTCTGAAAGGGCAGAAAACCTCTCATAGGCGTGGATGGTATCTTCAATGGAAGAGGACTTGAGGGAGACCTTGAGGAGGGAAAATCCCCTGCTCTCAAAAAAGGCTATCTTCTGCAGCGCACTCTCCACCATGGCATCAGGGGTGGGACCACCATACTTTTTAAGGAACACCTTTTCTACTGATCCACTATTTACCCCTATGCGGATGGGAACTTCCCTTTCCCTGCATACCTCAATAATCCTCTCCAGATGATGGATATTTCCAATATTTCCTGGGTTTATCCTGATGGCATCTGCTCCGTTTTTTACCGCCTCAATGGCCAGTTTGTGGTCAAAATGAATATCTGCAATAAGGGGAATTTCTATCTCCTTCTTTATCTGAGGAATGGCCCTGGCCGCCTCTAACTCATTTACTGCCACGCGAATGAGTTCACACCCCGCCTTCTCAAGGAGATGAATCTGCTCCACTGTGGCCCTTATATCCCTGGTGGGGGTATTGGTCATGCTCTGCACCCTTATAGGTGCATCACCGCCAATATCCACACCACCTATAAATATCTTGCGGGTTGGTCTGCGCCTTATCTCCAGCATTCCCCCTTCCTTAAATCAAAAGGCGATAAGGGGATATATTAAGAGAAGATTCCCCAAAGGTAAAGAGGTCTTTCACTTGCTTTTTTTCCCCTCCTTGCCTACCCTAGGATTATGCCTTAAATAAAGAAAAAATAGGGATATAAAAGAGGGCATGTAACACAACTCAAGCAAGGAGGAGCGTCATGGTGGAGATAAAGAAGGATGTATTCAGGGCATATGATATACGGGGTGTGGTGGATAAGGACTTTGATGAAGAATGGGTGGAGACCCTGGGAAGGGCATGTGGAACATATTTTCAGGACAGGGGGTATTCCAAATGTGTGGTGGGACGAGACTGCAGACACTCCTCTCCTGCCTATCAAAAGGCCATGGTAAAGGGACTCCTCTCCACGGGCATGGATGTGGTGGTACTTCCCATGGTACCCACCCCAGTTTTTTACTATGCAGTAAAGACCTTATCCCTCCACGCAGGTGTGATGATAACAGCCAGTCACAACCCACCCCAATTCAATGGATTTAAGGTATGGGGGGGAAATGATACCATTCACACCACAGAGATAGAAAGGCTATATGAGATAATGAAGTCAGGTAAGTTTAAGGAGGGAGAAGGGGTGGCCTCAGAATTGGATGTAATTCCCTCTTACATCAAGGAGATAACCTCTCATATCTCCCTTAAAAACCCTGTAAAGGTGGTAGTGGATGGGGGAAATGGCACAGCAGGAGAGATCGCCAGAGAATTACTGGAGAAGATAGGTGCAGAGGTATATTGTCTCTATTGTGAGCCTGACCCCAACTTTCCAAATCACCATCCTGACCCAACTGTAATGAAAAACATAGAGGACCTAAGGAAAAAGGTGGTGGAGATAGGTGCCCATGTGGGAGTGGGATTTGATGGAGACGGAGACAGGATTGGAGTTGTTGACGAGAAGGGAGAAGTCTTATATGGGGACCAGATACTTGCTATATTTGCCAGAGAGGTATTAAAACAAAATCCAGGGGCGAAGATCATTGGAGAGGTAAAGTGCTCTCACCTCCTCTACCGGGACATTGCCCAGCATGGGGGAGTTCCCATCATGTGGAAGACAGGACATTCCCTTATAAAGGCAAAGATGAGAGAGGAGGGGGCCCTTCTGGCGGGAGAGATGAGTGGACATATGTTCTTTGCAGACCGCTATTACGGCTATGACGATGCCATATACGCCGCGGCAAGACTCATAGAGATCATGTCAGGGGATGTGGAAAGGCCACTTAGCACCTATCTTTCAGACTGGCCAAAGACATTTAATACCCCAGAGATAAGGATGGATTGTCCTGAGGAGATAAAGTTCAAAGTAGTTGAACGGGCCAGGGCATATTTTAGAGAACACGCAGGCGAGGGAGAGGTCATAGAGGTTGACGGGATCAGGATAAACTTTAAAGATGGATGGGGACTTATCAGGGCATCCAACACCCAGCCGGTGCTGGTTCTGAGGTTTGAGGCAGAAAGTGAGAAAAGGCTTGAGGAGATACGTAATTTCTTTGAAACCCCTCTCAAACAATGGATCAAGGAGCTAAATGTTTAGAAGGGTAAGGGTCCCGGGAGAAGAGGAGTCTCCACTTCGCTCCTTTGTTCGCTCAGTTGGAGTGGTAATAGTATTTGTCTGTGTGGGGATATTATTCTGGAAAAACTATGAGTCCACACTGGAGAAGATAGTTAGCAGACAGACCATCTATGACGGGACAAAGACCCTTAGCCCTAGCCAGAAACGTCTCCTCAAACAATTTGCCAGGTATGTAAGGGACGTATATGGATTTGACTTTAAGGTCACCATCAGTAAAAAACACCTTATCCTTCCCCAGGAAAGCAAAAAACTTCTATATATTGGCATCTGCCCTCCCCAGAGGAGGGCAGTTGTCATCTTTCCTATTATCCTGAAAAGGGCCCTTCCTGCCAATTTTGTAAAATACATGCAGGGACCATTTGCCAACAAAAAGCTCTCATCCGAAGACTGGCCCATTGCCCTCATGGAAGCGGTACAGCTCATCTATAATCAATTAGAAAAGATGGAGACTCCAAGTGGGGGACAAGGACATAAATAAGGAGCAGGTGGTGCACATATTTACAGATGGGGCATGTAGCGGAAATCCCGGGGTGGGGGGATGGGCCGCAATCCTGCGTTATGGGAATCATGAAAAAGAACTCTGTGGGGGAGAAAAACAAACCACCAACAACAGGATGGAACTCACTGCCATAATCCAGGGGCTTGAGGCCCTGAAGAGGCCCTGCAGGGTGGTGGTATATACTGACTCCAAATATATATGCGATGCAATAAACAAGGGATGGCTTGAGAACTGGAAAAAAAAGGGGTGGAGACGCAACCGTAACCAACCCCTAAAAAATATGGAGATGTGGAAAAAACTGGAGGGGCTTCTTTCCGTACATAAAGTAAGCTTTGTGTGGGTAAGGGGACATAGTGGTCACAGGGAAAACGAGAGATGTGATGCCCTGGCCAAGAGAGAAATAGAGAAAATAAAGGGTGGGCTATCAACTTGAACATGAAGGAGATAATAAGGGAAGTAGAAGAACTCTTTGGCTATTTTTTCAGGGATAGGGGGCTACTTGTTACTGCACTTACTCACTCCTCCTATGCAAATGAAAACCCTGGTTTCAAGGAAAATAACGAGCGCCTGGAGTTTTTAGGGGATGCAGTGCTTGAGCTGTGTATTTCAGAGGAGCTTTACCGGCGATTTCCCCATGCGCGAGAGGGGGACCTCACCAGCACCAGGGCATATCTTGTAAATGAGGCATCTCTTGCCTCTATTGCCAGGGAGATGGGGCTGGGCAGATACCTCCTCCTGGGTAAGGGAGAAGAGATGCAGGGAGGAAGAGAGAGGGATGCAAACCTCTGTGATGCATTTGAGGCAATCCTGGGTGCCATATTTCTGGATGGGGGCTATGAGGAGGCAAAAAGGGTTATACTTAAGTGCTTTAAGGGGACCTGGCCCCAGAGATGTATGGATCAGACCAGGAAGGACTTCAAGAGTGCCCTTCAGGAAATAACGCAGAGGACATTTAAAGAACGTCCCAGATACGTGCTAGTGGAGAGTTTTGGTCCTGAACACTCCAAGTCCTATAGGGTAAAGGTGGAATTACCCACAGGAGAGACCTTTGAAGGGGTGGGAAGCAGTATAAAGAGGGCTGAACAGATGGCGGCCCAGGCCGCCATAAAGAGATTTAAGAAGCAGGGCCGATCCTCACAAAAGTAGTACATCCACCTCTGTGTGTTTGAGGATGCCCTCGCTGTTGGAAGGGACCCTCACGAGACCATCTGCCTGAAGAAGACTCCTGAGGAGACCTG
Organism: uncultured Desulfohalobiaceae bacterium; assembly: GCA_964427155.1. Taxonomy (GTDB): domain Bacteria; phylum Desulfobacterota; class Desulfovibrionia; order Desulfovibrionales; family Desulfothermaceae; genus Desulfothermus. Next base: position 32,994 of record CAYRSC010000004.1, read on the forward strand.
ATTTTGCAAATATAGGTTGGGCAACGAACTCCTCCCCTCTACAGGATAATCTTACCCTCACATAGTCTTCTCTCCCTGGCTTTGAAGGGATGTTGGAGTCAAGCCGTGCCCGAATACAGGGGGAATAACGCAGGGCCAGGGGGGAATCTTCACCCCCCAGATGCCTAATTAAGGGATACACAAGTACATACATCACCACCTGGGCAGAGGTGACCTGTCCAGGGAGACCCACCACTGGTATCCCCTCTATTGTGGCCAGCATAGTGGGTTTACCTGGACTTATGGAAACACCATGACACAGGATGCGGGCCCCCTCAAACGAGAGAAGGACCTTTTCTGTGAGATCTGCTGTGCCAACAGAACTACCTCCTGATATAAGGACCATATCACATTCTTCAATGGCCTGGGATATACACTCCTTTAGCTCTTCTTCCCTATCCTTTATTATCCCATACCCTATGGGTCTGCCCCCCACAGACTCTATCATGGAGGAGAGGACATAGGTGTTTACATCCCTTATCTTGCCCCTGGGAAGCTCCTCTATATGGGGAGGCACCAATTCATCCCCTGTGCTAACCACCCCTACCCTGGGTCTATCAAAGACAACTATCTCATTCACCCCAACTTCACATAGTATCCCTATATCCTGGGCCCTTATCCTCTCTCCCCTCCTAAGTATCACCTCTCCTCTCCTGGCATCCTCGCCTTCCACAATAATATTCTCCCAAGGAGCACATGCCTTTCTTATCTCCACCTCAGAGGGAGAGATCTCTTCAGTATATTCCAGCATTATCACGGCATCACACCCACGGGGCAGAGGAGAGCCTGTATAGACCTTTATGCACTCCCCGGGCGATATAGAAGAGGGATCCTCAGCATCTATCCTTATCTCTCCAACCAGTTTTAAATATGCAGGGTTTTCATTGCTGGCACCAAAACTATCTCTAGCACAAATGGCATATCCATCCATTGCAGAACGGGGAAAAGGGGGGAAATCCTCAGGGGATAGCACATCCCTTGCAACGACCCTGTCTCTGGCCTCAAAAGAGGGGATATGCTCCTCTCTGGATATAGGGGGAAGGGAAAGGGCCTTTTTTAAAAACTCTGCCGGAGAAATGGTGTGAAAAAATCTCTTTTCCATCTCTATTCCACCTTCATCTTTATCCTGAGCTCTCCCCTGGAAAATCCCTTGAGGGGAGAGAGCAACCCACATATAGTGGAGGATATAATCTTTTCCACAAAGGGATTAATGGGGAGGCGTTTTCCATTTATCTCTATCTCCACCCCTGTGGAGTAGAGAAAAAAACACCTCTCAGGGGAATCCTGGCCCCTTATTATCCTCATGGCAAGCTCATGACATCCATTTAGACCACATCCCTTGCAGTCTGCCCCTGGGAGGAAAAATCCCTTCCCAAGGACCTCATTCACAATCTCATCCACATCCCTAAAAGATGCTCCCTGAGAGAAAGATGCAGGCCTCTCTGGAGAATATACCCCAAGCACAGGCCCTGAAAACAGGGATTCCTCTTCTTCCTCTCCCTTAACAAGGACTATTCGTGGCAAAAAATCTATAGACCCCTTTCCCCCTTCCACCAGTATCACATCTGCATCCATAAGAGACAAGATATGGGTAAACCCCTTTGGATGAGGATAAAAGACCCCGGTGCAGGATGGTGACACTCCTATGACCACCTCACAGAGTGAAGAGAGCCTCTCAGTGTCTGAATCTGCCCTGTCAAGGGGATGATGACACATCTTAACATAGGCCACCCTTTTTCCCTTTCTTTTCATTAACCGGGCCATTTCTTCACACAAAGAGGTCTTCCCAGACCTTTTATATCCCACCACCTGAATCCCAACTAACCTCTCCATAAACTTATCCCCCTTGCATGGCATTTCTCGCATAGAATGGGGCTAAGGTTATATCTTTAACCCAGAGGTGTCCAGTTTTAAGATGGAGAAAGTCTCCCTTCTTTCTACAGTAGATATGCTTGATTATATGAAAAGAATTAACCTATAATCAAAAGAGATGAAATGGAGATTTAAAAGAATATAGGAAGTAAAAAATATGGGGAAGGAAAGCAACGAGTCTTTGATATGCCATTTCTGTGGGGGGAGGGCGGAGATTAGGGGCCGCTGAGCCAACGCCAGGGTAGTCTGCCGTGACTGCGGACTAGATAGACCCATAGCTGAATATCAAGAGGACATTGAGGCATTAAAAGAGAAGTGGATATGTGAGTTAGAGGAAGGGGAGGAGGGGAACTCATCCAATTAACCCACTAGCCTTCAATAATATTTCCCAGGTAGACTCCGGGCCACTATTTCCTGATAATAATCCTTAATAAGATGAGTCCCATATTTGGGGGCTATAACATCTGTTTGGAGTACTGTATTAAAAAATTCCATTCTATTTGCTAAAGAAGGGTAAATAACTTTTATAAATTTAATAATAAAATTAGCTAATTTTGGAGAAATATAAATAATATTTTCTTTATGTTTAATTATTTTAAAAGCCATTTTTGCCAGTTCTTTATATGTATAAATTTCAGGTCCTCCTATATTTACTTCTTCAATATTATCGTTTTTAGCTACACTTAAACATATCTTAGCAAGATCTTCTCCATGAATAGGATTAATTCTTTTTTCTCCTTCTCCAACCAGATAAATATAACCTCTTTGGGCCATTTTAAGAAATATTGTCATATCTGAAAAAAAAGCTGTTGGTCTAATGATAGCATATTTTAACTTTTTTCTAATTTTAGAAGTAAGATGTTCACTTTGCTTAATATATTTTAGATTATATCTTTCAGCATAAAAGAAAGATATAATTATAACTTTTTTTACACTACTTCTTATAGCTTCTTTAAAAAGATATTTATTTCCATTATAGTATTGCTTTATAAATAAATATCTATTTCTAGAATGCATAATTTCAGTTGGAGAAATGACTATATCTATATCTTTACATATATTTGTAAGAGTCAAAGGTTGAGCAATATCTCCACAAATAATTTCGTCCACATATTTTTTTATAGAAGGTTCTAAAAATACACCTCTTTCTTCAAGTCCTTTTGGATTTCTAACTAAAACTCTTATCCAATATCCCTCTCTTTTAAAAGAACGTACAACATACCTCCCTAAATATCCTGCAGCGCCAGTCACCAAGACCCTTAATCTCATATAGATATTTATCTTTTCTTTTCAATTTTTAAATAATGTCTTTTACTATTTTTCTTTTTATATTTTTTTAAAAATAATAAAAATAATATAAGATAATATACTTTTATATAACATAACAAAAAACACAATCAGTAAAAATAGGGATTTTTATAGGTATTTTTACCTATTCTCAGAAAAAAAATACATCGTGGAGGAAAGTTAAAAAGAGATGAGTCGTAAACGAATGGCCTTTTTTACAAGTTCAGCTATATTTCTGCATCCAAGTTTTTCCATAAGTCTGGCCCGATGGGTCTCCACAGTCCTAGTACTTATGAAGAGTTTTTTACCAATTTCTTTACTAGTAAAACCATCGGCTATCAAAGATAATATTTCTCTCTCGCGCGGGGTTATATTAATATCCTCTTCATAAATTTTAGGAAGGATATGGCTATCAGAAAAATCTTCTCTCTGTAAGGAAGTACTAATAAAGATCTTGCCCCTAGAAGTAGCTTTGATAGCATAAAGTAAATCCTCGTATGCATCATTTTTCAAAACATAGCCCTTTATTCCTATGTCAAGAATTTTATCTACTAAATCAGGTATTTTATACATACTTAAAAGAATAATAGAACATTTTGAATTTTGTGCAATAATCTTTTTAGATGCCTCTATTCCATCTATATCAGGTAGTGAAATATCCATAATAACAATATCTGGAGAAAGACGTTCAGCAAAAATAATCGCTTCTTCTCCTCTACCTGTCTCATAAATTACTTCCACTTCATTACAGGTTATTAATTTACTAATTATTGCCTGTCTAAACATAGTGTGATCATCTACTACCATTATCTTTTGCATACGGCACCTCTATAACCAAGTCTGTCCCCATATCTTTCTGAGTTTTAACATATAGTCTACCTTTCATTAATTCTACCCTTTCTTTAATTGTTGAAAGTCCAAGGCCCTTACTCTTAATCCGATCTTTTTCATAATCAAAACCACATCCATCATCAATAATACGTAATATAAGCCACTCATCTACAGAAAAAAGAGATACTATAACTGAATTAGCATGAGCATGTTTAAATATATTATTAAGACTCTCCTGAAATATACGAAAAAGATTATCCTCTATTAAAGGGATTGGTCGCTCCTTTATCTCTATAAAAAATTTAATCTTTATTCCTGTTTTTCTAGCGAAATTTTCTCCATAGGCTTTAATTGCAGGGACAAGTCCTAATCTATCAAGGATTGCAGGCCGAAGTCCCATTGATATTTCACGGACAGTATCAATACATAAGTCTAATTCTTGAATTATATTTTTTATAATTTTATCTTTTATAACTTTATTAAAATCTTGCAAATAGAATTTAATAGTTAATAAAGATTGACCTAATCCATCATGAAGTTCAGAAGCAATTCTTCTACGTTCCTTTTCCTGAGCATAAAGCACTTTAATAGATAACTTTTCCTTCTCTCTAATAGCACTAAAAAATCTTTGCATAGTAGAATATGTTAAACTAGAAATAAAGATTAAAATACCATAATCTTGTAAATATAAATTATAAGACATTTTTTCAGGAAAGACTTGAAAAATAGCTCCTACATTTTCAATTATTGTACATATGATAAATATAACAATACCTATAGAAACAATAATTGAATTTGGATAATTTCTTTTGCAGGCACGATATATCAAAACAATAAAACTTATTATATAAGAAGGTAAAATAAATAATATCCATACATAAAGAAATATATTGGAATTATGAAGTGAAAAGAAAAATAAAATAAAAATTGAAAAAATTATAGAAAATACAAAATAAATTTTAATTAGAGGAAAATATTCTTTAAAAAATTTTTTTAAAAACAATAAAAGAAAAAAAGGTAAAAAACTAAATATAGAGAAACTAAGTCGCTGACAAAATGCATTTTTATAACCCATATTATAGTAAAAAACAGAACTATCTAAAAATAATACTATTGTATAAAATAAAATTATCAAAGATGCAAAAAAATATTCTTTTTCTTTATGTACTTTATATATAAAAAAATTAAATAAAAAAAATGTTATCAATATAGTAAAAAGAAAACATTCTGATAAATTTTGTTTATTAATTTTTGAGAGTTGATCAGTTTTTAGTTTCCAATAATTACCTATAACAATAGATTTATTCCATATTTCTCTTTTAAAGAATATACTTAATGTCCGTAAAGCGAGAACATTCTCATCTCCAAATCTAATTATATCTTTATGAGGAATAAGGTAAACACCTGAAATACAGGGAGTTAAAATAAAGCGATCTCCTACTCTACCCATCTCTCCTATCTTAACTCCATTTAAATATACTTCATAGGCATCAGTAATAACATGAAGCAATACCCCCAAGTGAGAACAGTTTTTCATCTTTTTAGGGAGAAAAAAATGAAGACGATACCAGTTAATCCCACGAGGAGAAGAGTGTTGAGGAGTTACTACAGACCACTTTGAATCATTATAAAAAGGAGATGCCCATTTTATAGAATCTCCTTTTTTAAATCTATACACACCCGTTATTATACAAAAGTCTTCATCACATGAAAAAGGGAAACACGATAAGGGCAACAAATAATTGCCAAAAAAAACACAGAAGTAAAAAATACTCTTTATTAATTTTTTTGTTATCACAGCATTATTTTATTAACCTATTATTTTTTTCTACCTCACATTAAGCAATAGCGTCTCTCAATTCCACTATATTTTCATTTAGATGAAGCTATCCTCCTCCCTCTTTCCCCGCGGGAAAGGGGTAACTCCTTTTATATTAAACCAGTTACCCATAGAGTTCAAGGGGATGATTTAAGAGATGAGGTTCACCAAGGGAAGGGTTTAATAATATGTTAATTGTTCCAGAGTCAAAGGGCACCTTAAATGGTGCCCCCTTCCTGATTAGCGTGCGTATGCCTGCATTTCCTGTTCTGCAGGATAATCTGGAATAATATGGATACCATCAGCATATATCTTAAGGTGAGATACTATCATCCCCTTATATGCCAGGGGAACAATCCAGGCATTTTCTGGATCCCGATATTCTGCCCCATTTAAGACCTCAAGTCCTTGGACAATCTCTGGGAGGAGTCTTTTTATCTCCTCCAGTGATACATTTCTCCCAAACATAGAAGAGGGTATCCCCAGCGGAAGCACTGTACCTGAGGAAGGACTAAAATGGATTATTCCCACTACCCTTCCCTCATAGATTAGGCCCGCCTTCACCTCCACCTCTCCCCTGGGAGCGGTCATGGTCCATACCCTCCCAGGAGTGAGATATGTCTTGACCTTTCTGGCAGTTGCAACTGCCATAGATGCCGCCCTATTTAACATCTCCTGCCCACCAGGGGGAGATGATACTCCAGGGGCAGGTGGCTGGATTGAAGGATTGGGAGGGGGTGAAGCAGGCATCCCCTGTGAAGGGGAAGGTGGGGGTGGTATCTGGACCCCAGGGGGGGTGGCTGGGGGAGCTGAGGGGGGAATCTGTGCCCTTACCTGAGAGGAGGGTTGTGTTAACAAGGGGGGTCTCTCCTGTGCCTTGGCCATATTTATCCCTCCTATTAAGATTAAGGTTGCCATTACCATTGCCACAACTCTAAAACGAATAATATCCATGGTATATCCTCCTGATGTTTTTGGGGGATATCTCCCCCTGTTTTCTTTCATTAAGCTCATTGTCCAACCTCCATCCTCTTCTCCAACCTCTCCAATCTCTTCTCTATTTCCCCAAGTCGCCTCTCCAGAGAAAACAACACATCTTCCTGGAGGGGACGCCTCTGAAGGGGCTGCAACCTATTCCAGAGAAACAATCCCCCTCCTATAATCACTGCAAGCACCAGCCATCCACCAAAAGGTCCCATGAGTCCTGGACCAACAGGAGGTGGAGGGGCACAACCTGATAGGATCCCCGGGATGGACGCAAACAGATAAAATACCTTTTTCCCATTCATAAGATGCCTCCCTTGAGAGTTATTCTCTTTTAGAGAGGAGGCTATCCCATGATTATTAAGAAGTCCTTGGGAAAAGATTAAAAATTCATTAAGATTTAAGGAGGGTAGAGGGGAAAAAAAGGGTCGCCACAGTACCCTTTCCCTTACAGGAAGAAAGGTGTATCCTACCCCCATGGGCCTCTATCATGGCTTTAGTTAGGGGAAGTCCCAGTCCAGTGCCCCTGGTAGGGGTATAGGGAGATGGGGTGTGAAAAAAAGGTTCAAATACCCTCTCTAGGGTATTGCTATCTATGCCCACCCCTTCATCTCTCACCTGGATATTTACCCCTTCCTCAGAAACCTCCCAGGAAATTTCCACAACAGAGGAAGGGGGAGAAAATTTTGTGGCGTTGGAGATGAGATTAAATACCATCTGTTTCAACATATCCCTATCTGCCCTCAGAGTTATACAAGGGCCCTTCTTCACCACTATCCTGTGGGTGTTCTCTATAAGGGAGGCCTCTCTCTCCACCTCCTGAAAAAACTCACAGAGGTCTATCTCTGTCTTCTTTATATTACCCATATTTTCAAGACTGGAAAGTCCCAAGAGCCTGTCACAGGTCCTTATAAGTCTCTCCACCTGGGAGAGCATTCCCCTCGCTAGACGCCTCACAGAGGCAGGGTCATCCTGACATCCCCACAACAGTACCTCTAGGGAACCCTTTATTCCCGTAAGTGGAGTCAATAGCTCATGGGCCGCATTTGCAATAAAACGCCGCTGGGAAGCAAAGGTCCTATTTAGATGACCCACCATGAGTCTGAAAGAGGTTATAAGTTCTCCGATCTCTCCTCCCTGAGAAGGAAAGGGAAAGGTAGGGGAAAAATTTCCATCCTGGATCTCCTTACATATCCTAGAGAGTCTTCCAAGTCCCCTCAATTCCCTGCTCACTATCTTGAAACACACAATACTCCCCATTGACAATATTATCCCCACCACGGCCAATAACATGGAACCATGTTTAAAGAGAAGAGATGTGACATCAAACAAATAGGTACTTATCTGGATTACCCCCACCACCTCAGTGGAGGTGGGAGAGGGACGAATGGGAATAAGTATGACTAATTGCTGATCTTTTCCACTCCCATATAAATAAGTTATCTCATTGTTTCCCCTCAATGCCTCCTTTATGCGAAAAAGAGAAGGAGGGGGAGGGATGGGTTCCTCCCTGAGGACCCTGCCACTTGCCACCAACTGGGCCTCTGCATCAAAGACCTCTGCAACTGCCTCTCTGGAGGTAAGGTCCTGGGCAAGTTCCTCCACCTCAGGCCTTATGAGAGAGAGCTTTTCCAGAGAGGACCTTTTTTGCTTCTTTACCCAGTGATTTATAATGGGCTTTGCCCTTGCCCGGATATGAGATGCCTTATTCTTTAAAAGGAGATGCCACAAATTCCAATAAGAATACACCCCCACCACAAGGACACAGGTCATCAACAACACCGCAAACAATAGGCTAAGCCGTGTCTTTAAGGGGAGTTTTCGCCAACCCTTCATAGTTTATTATCCTGGATAAAATGCATATCCCACCCCATATATGGTCCTTATAACCCTGTGAGGAGGGAAATCCCCCAGTTTCTTTCTCAGATGACTTATATGGACATCAATTACATTGGTATTCCCTTCATAGTCATATCCCAACACCCTATTCACCAGGGTATCTCGGGTAAATACCCGGCGGGGATGTTGCATAAACAGTTTCAACAGAGAAAATTCTGTGGGAGTAAGCTCAATAATATTATTCCCCTTTTTCACCTGCCGGCTGTGGAGGTCCAAGGATATATCCCCTACCCTGAGCACATGGCTCTCCTGTCTTCCCCCTGCCCTTCTCATAAGTGCCCTTATCCTCGCAAGCAACTCCTCAAAACTAAAGGGCTTTGTAACATAATCGTCTGCCCCCACATCCAGTCCCCTTACCCTGTCTTTTACATCCTTCTTCACTGTAAGCATAAGGATTGGCACCCCCATCTTCTCCCCCTTTCTAAGACGTGAACACACTTCAAAACCATCCATATCCGGGAGCATCACATCCAGTATTATAACATCAAAGCTCTCCTCCATCGCCCGCTCCATCCCCTCCCGGCCCTCAAAAGAGGCCTCTACTTCAAATCCCTCATAGGTAAGACCTGTCTTTAAAAACTCTACTATAACAGGATCATCTTCTATGATAAGGATGCGAGCCCTGGTCTTTAAACCCTCTCCCATCTAATCCTCCTCTTTTTGGGATTGACTTTTTTCCAGTTTTTACCTATAAGGACCTTCGCAGGGCATGAGGTAGAGACCCAACTACCTCTCCCCCTTCAAAGATGAGATGGTGATGCGGGGTGGAGCAGTCCGGTAGCTCGTCGGGCTCATAACCCGAAGGTCCCAGGTTCAAATCCTGGCCCCGCTACCAATTTCTGTTTCTTCTTTTCTCTAATCCTCTCTTTTTATTTGGAGCCCTCTCTAAAATTATTATTATTAATCTCCCCCCTACGATTAAAGGAGTACTCCTCTTTTTTGAGTTCCCTCCCCCTATTAGAGAGGGAAGGGAACCATTTATTCACCCCCTCCCTCCCTTTTTAGACTTACATCGCAAAAGGGCTTGATACATAAAGGTCCTCAGGGCCAGTTCCCTACCTGGCTGGATGGTTCCATCATGGGGAGAATCCAGATAGGGGATGCGTCTTTCCCTTAGGACAGGTCTCAATATGGCGGAGCAGATGGTTGAAGGCATACACGTAAAGGGAAATACATTTATGATGCCATCAAACCCCTCCTCTATATACTTTATGGCACCGGCTATGCTCAAACACGCCTCTGTACCCACCTCAAAGGAATAAAGCCCCTCCCTCTCCAATATCTCCCTTAATTCTTCCACAGGGTGGTCTGGATGGATGTCCAGGTATGCAAGTGCGGCCTCATATATCTGTCTTTGCTTCTGCCTTTGATAATATCTCTCCAAAAAATGAGATAACCATCCCTTCCATAGGGAGAAAAGGGATATCCACCTGGCCTCCCGTACCTGCTTTTCTATCTCTCTCTTAAGTTTCCTGAAATTTTCAAAACTCACAAAGTTTAACCACTCTCCCACTGTGGCATTGGTCACCTCTCCTCCATAGGCTTCTATCTTACGAATAAGATGCTCGTTGGACCAGGGATGGGACCTTACATATATCTCCCCCACAATCCCTATCTGGGGCCGTCTCTCCAGGGTATCCATAAGGGATGCCGCCTCTCTGGCAGTTCTGGATACCTCCTCCAGCAAGAGGGAAAGGGGGATATTCCTCCCCTCTTCCTCTATTATGGAAATAATCCTATCTAAAGAGGCACTGGCCAGCCTATCAGTACTTCCTTTTTTCCTCTCATATGGCCTGGCCCTCAGCACTATTCTATCTAACACATCCCCAACAATAGAGGCCAGATACGCCAATTTCTTAAACTCTCCCGCATCCCTTAAGGGGAGAATTTCTCCACAATCGTAGGAGTCTTCTGTGGATAGATAGGAAACATTTATATCCTTAAACTCTGCTATAGTATCCAGCACAATTCTCTGCATCTTATTATACATCCCAAACCTACAGGGGCCATCGGACTCTGGCATAAAATAGACATAATCACATGCACGAAATTCCTCTCCCAGCCGCTGTTTCTCATGTTTCAGAAAGAATAATACATCTCCCAGGGTTATCTGACATGGGAAACACTCCTTTGAAGAGGTGTACTCCTTTCCCAAAAAAAGGCCCTTATAGGTATCCATAACCACTGCATCCACACCAAAGGCCCTGAAACATGCGGCAAGAAGGGGTGCCCCAAAGGGATGCATCATGGGGATGAGGAGCCTCTTTCCATAAAGATTTATCTTCCTTACCCTGGCAGGGGCACTTTCCATCATCTTATCCTCCCCTCTTTATACTCCTCACAGAGGATATCACATTGGAAAAGGCCTCTATCCGCGTCAACATTCCAGCCACTGCACTGTGTTCATCAAACTCCAAGATAAGATGGGGCTTGTCCTTCATAATATATTTATAAAAATGTTCAATAAAGGAATCTGCACCACAGCTAAAGTTGGTTATATGAACCCCAAATAGATTTTTCTTCTGTCTTATTAGCTTAGCACATCTGAGTATGCGGGCCCCAATCCCCCAGTACATCCTGGGAAAGTCATCCAGGGGAATGGTATCTGTATTTAAAAGGTCCATTGGAATGGCAAGGATACCCCGTTTTGCAAGACGGGAACCAAGGTGCAGATTCATCCTGGGGTCATAGAGATTATATGGCCTTCCTGTTACAATCCATATCACCTCTTCTGTGGCTAGCAGAGCTCTCACCCGATTCTTTAATTCCCGCCTGAAGGCCTGTTGGACCTCAAAGCCAACCTTTGCCGCCCTCTTCACCCTACTGAAGGGAATAGAGAGTCTATCCTTCAAATAATGATGCATATCCGCGGCAAGATGAAGAGGGCCATCCTTTAAATAGATGTGGGGAGATATTATCCTCTTCTCTTCCATCTCCAGGGACTGTTTCACCATAAACTGGGAGCCTGCCACCATGGGACAAAACATGGATTTCTCCCCAGCATGTACAGATGCCATGTTTATTACATTAGGTAAAAAATAAAAATCACACCTCTCCTCTAAAAACCTCACATGACCATGGAAGACCTTGAGGGGGAAACACATCTCTGTGGTTACAGACTCAATCCCCTCTTTTACCACCTCTGCAGAGGTTCGGGGGGTGAGATATATGGAAAATCCCATCTCCTTCCAGAAGGCACACCAAAGGGGTGCCCATTCCCAGAAATGCAGGGCAAGGGGTATTCCAATGGTGGCTCTACCAGGATGCTCCTCCCTTTCTCCAGGGACCACCCCCCATTCTTTCAGAAATTTTAAAAAGATCCTCTCCCTTATCTTAAAGATGTCCTCTACTGGCTCTCCCCGAAAACACGTGGTCTCATACCTGCCACAGTCCCCTCCCCAGATGCTCTTTCTCCCCCCAAAGTCATACACCTTTAGTTTACACTCATTGGTGCAGGAGCTATCTGCCCTGCAGATGGTCTCCTTAAAGGATACTTCCTGGGTACACAGGGACCCCAGGTCTCGTTTTCTCGGGGATAGTTCTCCCTTTTCCACAAGCTCTCTTACCAGAAGGGCCGCACCAAAAGCCCCCATTACCTCCCTATTTGGAGGGGTAATTATCTCCTTATTCAACACCCTTTCAAAGGCCGCCACCACCGCCATATTCAAGGAAGGACCTCCCAGAAACATAATCTTCTTTCCAATTGGCCTTTTCCCCACCACCCGGTTGAGGTAATTATGCACAATGGCATAACACAGACCCGCCATAAGGTGAGGAATCTCCACCCCTTTCTGGGCATATCCCATAATATCTGATTCCATAAATACAGTACACCTCTCAGTGAGGTTTACTGGCTCTGAGGAAGACAGGGCCACCTCCTGGAATTCTCCCACAATGTTTATCTTAAACTTATTGGCAAGCTCCTGGAGAAAACTGCCTGTTCCTGCGGCACAAACCTTATTCATGTCAAAATCCACAGGATAGCCGTCCTGGATACTTATGAACTTAGAATCCTGTCCCCCAATTTCAAAGATGGTATCCACCTCTGGATCCACGCCTAAGGCACCCCTGGCGTGGGCAGTGATTTCATCAACCACAAGGTCTGCCTCCAGAAAATCTCCTACCACATTCCTCCCAGAGCCGGTGGTGGCCACAGCAAGCACCTCTAATCCTTCACCACCTTTTTCAAGCAGGTCCTCCAAAAGATACTTCACCACCTCAATGGGCCTACCCCTGGTGGGGACATAACATTTAAATATGACCTTTCCCTCCTCATTTATAAAGGCATATTTGGTGGAAGTAGATCCTATATCTATCCCCAAAAAACCCTTGCATGACTCCCCCACGGAGATGGGCTCAAGCACCGATGGAGTAAAGGTGGAGAGGGTGAGGGAAAGGGGAGGGGCCTTTGGGTAATCTACGATACCCTTCTTCCCCTTCTCTGCAATCTCCCTTAAACGGGAAAGTTGACCTATTCCATTGTGTCTCTCTCTGGCACAGATAGCCGCTCCAATAGCCCCAATAGAGGTAAAATGGGAAGGCACTATAAGAGAGGGGTAGTAGGAGCGAAGGGCCCTTACCTGCAGGGAATTTGCCGCCATTCCCCCAACAAAGACTATGGGATCCTTTAATCTGCTCTTCCCCACAATAGTACTCACAAAATTGGCGGCATTGCCATAGTGGAGACCGGCAATTATGTTCTCCAGGGGCTCTCCCTTATTCTGGAGATGTATCATATCTGACTTGGTAAAGACCGTACATCTACACGCCACAGGGGCTGGGGAGCTACTTTTCATTCCAAGGGAAATAAAGTCCTTCAGGACCCTATCAAGGTCCAGGGAAGAATATTCAAACCCCTCCCCATACATGGCGTTGGCCAATCTCTCTGCCTGCTGATCTATAAAAGAGCCTGTGCCTGAGGCACAGGGACCATTTAGAGAAAAATTGCAGAGATAAAATTCCCCATTTCTCCACTCCAGCTCCAGTAGCATTGCGTCCTGTCCACCAATGCTTATTATACTCCTCACCCCTGGTACCACCTTATTTGCCCCCAACACCAGACACACAGTCTCCACCTCAAATCCCACCCCTATCTCCTTGGCGAGGGATTCAGCATTGGAGCCAGTAAATAGGACCCCTCCAAATCCTTTTTCAGGAAATCTCTTTTGTATCTCCTCCCATAAGAGGGCCGCCTCTCTCTCCAGAAATCCAAAGTGGCGTATATAAGGTCCTTCAAACACCACATTGAGGTCTTCATCTATAACTGCAGTATTGATACTTACAGAGCCAATGTCCATGCCAAGATAATACATAACGCCTTCTCCATAGCCTTATCCACGTAAAAACTAACTCCTCCTTTTAAAATAATTTATAAGACCGTTGGTGGAAGTGTCATGAGAAGATATCTCACCATCCCCCTCCAGTTCCTGGATAATCCCCCTGGCCAATTTCTTACCAAGCTCCACCCCCCACTGGTCAAAGGAATTTATGTTCCATAGACACCCTTCCACAAATGTCCGGTGTTCATACATGGCAATAAGGGCCCCCAGGGTATAGGGGGTTAGTTCATCTATAAGGATGGAATTGGAGGGCCTATTACCAGGAAAACTCCTGTGGCGTATGAGAGAGGGAGGGGAGAGGGGCATCTCTTTCTCCACTTCTTCCTCTGTCCTCCCTTTCATAAGGGCCTCTGTCTGGGCAAAAAAATTGGCCATAAAGAGGAGATGGGTGCGCTCCTCCCCACAGGGAGGTTTAACAAAGCCTATAAAATCACATGGGATGAGAGAAGTTCCCTGATGGAGGAGCTGGAAAAAGGAGTGCTGACCATCGGTTCCACACCTTCCCCATATAACAGGAGAGGTGGGATAGCCAAGATACCTTCCCTCAAGGGAGACCCTTTTCCCATTTGACTCCATTATAAGCTGCTGGAGGTGAAGGGGAAAGAATTCCAGTAGCTGAGAATAAGGGAGGATGGCCCAAGAAGAGGTACCAAAAAAGTTCCTGTACCAGATAGAGAGTAGGGCCATTATAACTGGGATATTTTCAGACCAGGGGGCATCTCTGAAGTGATTGTCCATAAAATGTGCCCCCTTTAGAAGCTCTTTAAAGTTCTCAAATCCTATGGAGAGGGCAATAGAGAGGCCAATAGCAGACCAGAGGGAATATCTTCCCCCCACAAAATCCCAGAATTCAAACATATTATCTACTGATATGCCGAAGTCTTCCACCCCTTGCCTGTTGGTAGATACTGCAACAAAATGTCTCTCCACACTCCTCTCATCCCTAAAATATTCCACCACCCATCTCCTGGCCCTATTTGCATTTTCCATGGTCTCAAGGGTGGTAAAGGACTTGGAAGAGATGATAAATAGAGTATCCTCAGGAGTAAGGTCCTTGAGGGTCTCAGATAGATGCACAGGGTCTATGTTTGATACAAAACGCACATCCAGACTTGCACTCTCCAAAAAACCAAGGGCCCTCACCACCATCTTGGGACCAAGGTCTGAGCCCCCAATGCCTATATTTATCACATGGCGGATCTCTTCTCCCCCATATCCCCTCCATTGGCCACTCCTTACCCTCTCTACAAAATCCTCCATCTTATCCAGAACCTGGTGCACATCCTCAATTACATTGTGACCCTCAACCATCAAAGAGGAGCCTGGGGGCATCCTCAGGGCAACATGCAGTACCCTCCTGCCTTCAGTAACATTTATCTTTTCCCCGGAAAACATCTGCTCTATCTTCTCTTTTAATCTGGCCTCTTCTGCCAGTTCAAAAAGAAGCTCCAATGTCTTCTCCTGTATCCTGTTTTTGGAATAGTCAAAGAGGATGGGCCCCAGTTTGATGGAAAATTTCTCAAATCTCTGTGGGTCAAGTGTAAACATCTCCCGCATGTGTAGATGTTTTATTTCCTCATAGTGTCTTGTAAGGGCCTTCACTGCCCTCATCCTGGAAAAGTCCATGCCCATCTCTAACCCCCTTTTCTTTAATTATTCCTTAACATCTCTTATATCGCCTGACAAATCCCTTTATAAGACCAAGGGCCCCTGTTATCATCATATCTGAGCCTGGATATATGAAATCCACAGGATACCCCAGGAGCATATCCCTCCTTGGTCCAATTACATAGGTCTGGGGAAAATCCCTGGCCTCAGTAGGAGGCCTCTTCCAGGCACACCCATGTCCCCTATCTTCAAAAACCTCTTCATGGGATAGTTCCCCCCTCCTAAAGCGTTCCAGGTGTGTCCATAATTTTTCACCACTCAACAGGGAGGTGTGATGCTCATATATTCCATATACCCTTTCCCTGAATATAAGAAAGGCCACCACGTGGCTATTTCCAACGTTCACCACACATATCCCCTTTGAGTGGGAGGTCTCCTCCACTTTCTCATCAAACAGGGCCCCCAGGATAGCCGCCCCTCCAGTATCTGCCACAGGCCATCCACCTGTAAGCCTGTGAATGGTGACCAGTCGAGTGAGATATGGAGGGGGAACCTCATATATAAGATCCCATATATCTCCCCCTGAATCTAAAAATCCCCGCCATATCTCAAACCTGCCCTCCCTATTACTCTTTTGAGGATAAAATCCATGATCCTGGGCGGCAACCAGGACCACATGGGGATATTCCAGTCCCACCTGGCCCAAAAATACCCTCCAGAACTCTGGAGAAAAGTCTGCCAGATATATGGGATAAAATCCAGGCGGAGGGAGCTCTACTATCTCTATACCCATCTCCTTTACCCTCTCCAGGTTGTCCGAAATTGCAAGGGCAGAGGAGGGATGGGATGCCACCTTTAACCCTGCCCCCATGTGTCGTCTGAGCACCCCCTTAAATCCACCTCCCATGTTCTCCCCGTAGAGATATATGTTCTGTCCCCTTCTGGTGGCCCTCTCTATCCTCTGGGAGACCATCACAGCAGGAGAGGGCAAGATGAACCTAGGACAATTCTCCACCTCTCTACCTTCAATCCAATAAAGGACATCCTGAGTGCCACTTCCAATATCTATAGCCAATGTCCTCATCCTCACCTCCTTTTCCCCTTGACCACAGCATTAATAAGGGTTTATAGATTTACCCTTGACAAGGGACACGCTTGAAGCTATCAATATTGCTTCCTGTATGTCCAGTGGAAATCCACTAAATCAACAAAGCGAGGAGCTATAAGCATGAAGACTTTTAAGACCTTTAGCCTTCCCAAGGAAAAGGCAGATCGCAGATGGTATATAATAGATGCAAAGGACAAGGTACTGGGAAGACTGGCAAGCGAAATAGCCATTAGACTCAGAGGAAAACACAAGCCAGAGTTCACTCCCCATGTGGATGCAGGGGACTTTATTATTGTGATAAATGCCGAAAAGATAAAGGTCACGGGCAGAAAACTCAAAAACAAAAGATATTACTGGCACAGTGGATATCCAGGGGGAATAAAGGAGGTCACCCTGGAGAGGCTCCTTCAGACCCATCCTGAGCGGGTTATCTATAAGGCAGTAAAGGGGATGCTTCCCAAAAACAGGCTGGCCAGAAAGCAATTGAAAAAATTAAAGATCTATGCAGGAGAGCATCATCCCCATCAGGCCCAAAAACCTCAACCCCTGGAATTAAATTAACTTTAAGGTGGAGTAAGAGATATGAGTCAAGACTTTTTTTACGGTACAGGAAAAAGGAAAAGTGCAATAGCAAGGACCAGGCTCTATTATGGCACAGGAAAGATTGAGGTTAATGGGAGGACGGTGGAGGAATATTTCCCAAGAGAGACCCTGAGAATGATTATCAATCAACCCTTAAAACTCGTCCACCTGGAGGGAAAGTTTGACATAAAGGTCAATGTCACAGGGGGAGGGATCTCAGGTCAGGCAGAGGCAATTCGTCATGGAATAAGCCGTGCCCTCCTGGAGTATGACCCTGAACTCAGAAAGACCCTCAAGGCGGCTGGACTCTTGACCAGGGACGCCAGGGTAAAAGAAAGAAAGAAATACGGTCAGCCAAAGGCAAGAAAGAAATTCCAGTTCTCCAAACGCTAGAGCTGGATACATCCTATCCTGAAAGTGAGGGGACACCTCCTGGTAAAGGGGTGTCCCTGATTTTTGAAAGCATTCCACCATATTACCTCAAGATGAAACATCACCAATCCCCCCATCTTTTATATGCAGATGAAGAGGGACAGGTCTATGAACATCCTGACTTACTCATGGTGGTGAGGAGGGGAAGGGATTGGGCCCTACCTAGAAAAGACGAGCTCATTCCTCTTCCTCCGGAAAGCACCCTGTTTTTCCTGCCCGCAAGGCGTGCCATTGGATTTGACCCCCGCTCAGGAAAGATGGTGACCACTCCCTATAGGGCAGTGGCCGCATTTGTGTGTCCCGGCTATACTGTGAGTGCCCTATGTGCCTATTTCACAGAAGAAAATGCACCTGCCCTGCCCCTCTTTGCCTATGGGGCCGCTGGATTTATGAAGGGGAGGCTATGGGTATGTGCTAGAGAGGTGGACAAAGACCAACGACAGGTATTTAGAAATATCTCCAACAAAAAGATAAAAAGAGGGGTGGAGAGGTTATTAAGGCTCTACCCCAACAACCGCCTTATCTCCCATTTGGCAAAATGTGCCCTCACCTATTGTTGTCCTGCGGCAAGAAATCTGGCTCTGGGAAGATACGAGGCCCCCATTCCCACCTCAAGACACTGTAATGCAAGGTGCGTGGGATGTATTTCCCTTCAGCCCAAGGATTCTGGATTCCCATCCACTCAGGATAGGATATCTTTTACCCCGTCTCCCAGGGAGATAGTCCAGCTCATGGGGGAACATGCTAGACAGGAAGGGCGCCCTATCTTTTCCTTTGGACAGGGATGTGAAGGAGAGCCCCTGCTGGAGTACAGGACCATAGGAGAGGCCATCCACCTCTACCGCAAAGGAGGAGGAAGGGGCACTATAAACATAAATACAAATGGAAGCATATCTTCTGCTGTGGAATATTTACATCTCTGTGGGCTTTCCTCCCTCAGGATAAGTATAAATAGTGCAAATCCCGCCCTCTATAAGGCATATTATCGTCCTCAGGGATATGAATTTTCCCAGGTAAAAGAGACCATGAGGCTTGCAAAGTCCACAGGCCTGTTTGTCTCCATAAACCTCCTTTTCTTTCCAGGTATAACTGATACAGAATCAGAATTTGAGTATCTATGTGGACTTATAGAGGAGACACACCTGGACCTTATCCAGCTTCGCAATCTGAATATAGATCCAGAGGTATATCTCAAAATAGCCTCTCCCCTGGTAAATTCTCCTTCCATGGGGCTTTACAATTTCCTCAGGCGGCTGAAGAAAAATTTTCCCTGGCTCTCCTTTGGATATTTTAATCCCTATCTAGGTTAGACCCTACCTTATTATATTGGGTATGTTCTCAATAATGGTCCTGGTAAAGGTAAGCATCTTATCCATAAGCCAGGGGAAACTAAAGAGCAGGGCCAGAAAGATGGCAAGTATCTTGGGGATAAACGAGAGGGTCATCTCCTGTATCTGGGTGGCCGCCTGGATCACACTTACCACTACCCCTACAATAAGCCCTATCCCCAGCATTGGTAAAGACAAAAGAAGGGTAAGTTGAATGGCGTTCTTGGCAAATCCAACCACAAAATCTGGTGTCATATCTTTCTCCTCCCCTTCACTTAAAACTATGTATTAGGCTACCAACCAGCAGGCTCCAGCCATCTACCAGCACAAAGAGGAGTATTTTAAAGGGTAGAGAGATCATAACAGGAGGAAGCATCATCATACCCATGGATAGGAGGATGCTGGAGACCACCATATCAATAATGAGAAAAGGAATATAGATCAAAAAACCAATCTCAAATGCGGTTTTCATCTCGCTTATCATAAAGGCAGGAATGAGTATATAAGTGGGAACGTCTCTTCTGGTGCGAGGGGCCTTAATGTGTGTAATGGAAAAAAATAGAGATATATCCTTTTCCCTTGTATTTTTGAATAAAAACTTCCTTAGGGGTATCTCTGCCTCCTTCAGGGCCTGTTTAAACCCTATCTCTTCATTGAGATAGGGTTGAATGGCCCTCTGGTTTATGGTCTTTCCCACTGGATACATAATCACAAAGGTCATAAAGATGGCCAGACTCACAAGCACCTGATTAGGGGGCATCTGTTGAATACCCATGGCCTGTCTCAGGAAGGTAAATACTATAACAATCCTGGTAAAGGAGGTAACTGTCAACATTATGGCAGGGGCCACAGAGAGGACCGTGAGGAGAAATAATATCTCCAATAGTACGGAGATACGTTTGGGGTTGGTGTAACCATCAGGGAGCTGAAGTCTTAACACCGCCTCTTGGGGCGTCTGGGCAAAGGAGGGATGAGCGATAAATAGCAACCCGCTAACTATCACTATCAGGAGGAGATACCTTTTGTTTGATAATGGATTCAAAATCCTGGTCATGGTCCATCTCCCATTCCTTGATAAGGCAAATATTTGACTCTGTTATCCCTATCAAGAGGAGACTATTCAAAAAACGGACCACCACCAGGGACTTTTTGGGACCCAGGCTCATCTGACCCAAAAGTTTTATGTCCTCATTTTTTAATATCTTCGTTCCCCCTGGCAGATATCTCTTTAATCCATACAGGACAATCACCAGCACTGCCAGGAGGAGAAAGAGGGAGCCCAGCACCTTTAGGTAGATCAAATATCCCAGATTATCCAAGCTGTTTCACCCTCTCCATGGGGCTTATTATGTCTGTAAGCCTCACCCCGTATTTCTCATTTATCACCACGGCCTCTCCCCGTGCCACCAGTTTTCCATTTACCAGTATTTCCAGGGGTTCTCCTGCGAGTTTGTCCAGTTCAATCACAGAGCCCTGTCCCAGTTGAAGTAGATCATTGATGAGTAGCTTGCTCCTTCCAAGTTCTGCAGAGACGCTAAGGGGTATATCCAGGATAAACTCCAGGTCTCGTTTCTCTCCTGAGGGGCTATCTCCCACTTCCTCTGTAATGTCCTTAAACTGTACATCCTGGGCCTGATAGGACTTCTTCTTTTGTTCCTTCTCCTTTTTTAGCTTCTCCTCCTCTTCCTCTGCCAGGGCCTTTGCCCATTCCTCTGCCAACTTTTCCTGGTCTGTGTCCCCTCCACCGGAGGCATCCTTCTCACCCCCGGCATCTCCCTCGTCCATTATTCCTTCCTCTGCCAGGGCCTTTGCCCATTCCTCTGCCAACTTTTCCTGATCAACCTCTTTATTATCGGCCATAGTTATTTCCTCCCTTATATCTTCTGAGACAATTTTGCATTTAATAGCTGATGATTACTTATCTCTTTGGTTATAAGAAGGGCCTTATTGCCCTTATAGGTCCCTGGTTTTCCAAAAAACTTAGGTATCCCCTCCACCTCGGCAATGAGTTCATCGTCCACATAGGTATCCAGCAAAAGTATGTCTCCCACCTCTAACTGGAGGAGTTGTCTTGGGGTAATGGTTGTAAAACCCAGATTCACCACTATCTCCACAGGCGTTTCCAATAACCTCTCTCTTATCCTCAAGATCCACGTCTGGTCCACCTCTAGCCTCTCTGACTGATAGGAGGCATACAATTTGGATCTGATGGGCTCAATGGTTGCATAGGGGAGACCTATTATAAGATTGCCTATTGCATTTTCCAGCTCCACCTCAAAGGTAGAGACCACTATGACGTCCCCTGGGGGGATAATTGATGCAAATTGGGGATTTATCTCTGTGCGCTGAAATTCTATCTCCACCTCATGTACAGGCTTCCAGGCATTTTCCATCTCCTTCAGGGAGATCTTTACCACCTTATGGACCACTGCCTGCTCTATGGGAGTAAAGTCTCTCCCCTCTATCTTGGGTTGAGAACCAGAGCCCCCAAAAAAATTCTCAATCAGGGCAAATACCAGCCGCGAATCTATTATGAGGAGGGCATTCCCCCTCAATGGATTCATCTTGAAAATATTGATGCTCGTTGGAACAGGAAGGGAACGCATAAATTCCCCAAATTTTATCATATCCACAGAGGTGGGATTTACATCCAGTCTCTTCCGCATGATGGTGGCAATGCTGTTGGAAAACTGCCGGGCAAACCTGTCGTTTATTATCTCCAAAACCGGCATCCTTCCCCGAATGATGCGGTCCTGATTGGTGAGATCAAAGGGGACCACATCACTTTCTTCAGTAACCTCTGGCTCTGTCTCTATCTCTTCTCCCTGAAGCCCTCGCAAAAGGGCATCCACCTCTTCTTGATTTAAGATCTTGCTCATGGCCCCTCTATTTATTCCTCTTCTTGGATTTTATACCTCTTCTAAAGATAAATAAACGCTATAAAAAGTCAATTTATTGTACCAGAAACTGCGTAAAAAATACATTGGTAACCAGTGGTTTACCAAATATCTGATTGAGTCTCCTGGCTATCTCCATCTTGAGTTTATACTTCTTGGCCAAGGTGGAGATATCATCATAGGTCTTGGAGGATAACAACATAATAAGGGCATCCTTTATCATAGGCATATCCTTCTCCACCAGGGCCCCAGGGTCTTTGCCCTTTACCTCAATCTCTATGGAGATCTTTAGATATCTCTTCCCCAGGGGGTCTGCCAGATTTACCAGGATAGTTGGAAGACTCACCAGTTTTGCCTGAAGTTTTGGCTTCTCCTCCTCCCCTTTTTTCTCCCCTTTCTTTCCCCCTTTTTCCTCTGTCTTTGCCTTTTCTTCGGTCTTTGGGGCCTCCTTTTTCCCTGCAAAAAACTTTTTATAGGCGAAGAATCCTCCTCCACCCAGAAGACCAAGGGCAAGGACAATAATTATTATCCACTTCAGCTTTCCCCCCTTTTTTTTCTGCTCCTCTCCACCTTCTTCTTTTTCCTTTTTTTTCTTTTTGTCTTTAGCCATGAAACCCTCCTTACTAATAGTTATAGATATGTCTTGGAATGGGGACGGTTCTTCAGGAGCACCTCCACCCTTCTATTCTTTGCCCTGTTTTCGGCACTTGTGTTTGGGACAAGGGGTCTATCAGGTCCATAGGCGGAGATGGAGAAATATCTCGGATCAAGATGAGAGTGAAGAAAATATGCAAGCACAGATATGGCCCTCTCATAGGAGATCTTATAGTTTAGCTTCCTGGGACCAGTATCATCAGTATATCCCGCCACATTTACCGGTGCATCTGTGAGTTCTATCACATACTTTACCTGCTTTAAGATTATCCTTGCCAGGGGGGTGAGCTTATAACTCCCCGGGGGAAAAAGTATCTTATCATTTAGCACCAAAACCACCCCCTCTGGTCGGTTCAGGACCTCTATATTCTTTAACACCTCACTCCTGTTTATATATTTGGGGAATATCTCATCGGGAAAGAGCAGGTCCTTTATCCTATCAGGCTTATTCAAAATATCCCAGGGGTCCTCCAGCATCTTTTTCACAAGATGAAGGCTGGTGGGGATCCTTCCCGCCTGGGTAGATTGCAAAAAGGCCGCCCTTCCCCCTAGACTCTGAAAGGCAATGGTTACTATTTCCTTATCCAAACTTGACATACTGAGCAACAACACAAAAAAGGTGAGGAGAAGGGTCATCATATCTGAAAAGGTAACCAGCCATGCCTGGGAATCTCCCTTTTTCTCCTCTTTTTCCTTGCGTGCCATCACCCCTTTCCCTATGGACTATTTAGATTAAAATCAAAACCCTTATACTTAAATATCTGTTTTAATTTCTCTATCTGCTCAAATCTCAGAAGCTTATTGGGGTTGTGTGCCATATAATCTCTTTTATCCAAGATAAAATCCACCCTCCGATTCTTTTTTCTCCCCTCAGCAGTCTCATTGGGATAGAGTGGATGATATTTTGCGTAGGCCTCTACCCTGAGCTTTTTAGAGGGAACACCCCTTTTTATCAAATAGGTATAAACCGCTAGGGCCCTTTTTATAGACAAGAACCACGACGGATCCACCCCCTCTCTAGAGGGCATATCCTGCGTCTCAAAAAGAGAGGTATGGCCTGCAATCAGTACTGGATATCGCAATCTCTTCAGGGTGGGGACCATCTGCTCCAGTAGCCTCTTTCCCCGGGAGGTGAGCACTGCACTCCTCGCCTTAAACAATATCTCCCCACTCACTGTAAATACCTGAATGAATTTATTGAACTTAAAGTCCAGGTCCTCGTTTATGTCCTCCCATATGAGGTTGCTAAGGGGGGCAAGGTCTCCAGTATCCATGACCCCTGGCTCCACCACTTCAGGATTTTTGGCCACCTTTTTTCCCATTATACTCAGGTTTTGTTTACCAAGACCAAAGGTATCGCTTATGGAACCAATGGCAAGGTGCTTCTTCTTTATATCCTGAAGAGATGCCATGCTAAGGAGGAGGACAAAGAAGGTAAGCAATAGGGTCATCACGTCTGAAAAGGTGACCAGCCATTCAGGGGTCTCCTCTCCTCCACCCCCACCTCCTCCTTTTTTCTTTTTTCTAGCCATGGTTTATTCTCTCTTTTTCCTCTCCTTTGGCGGGAGATAACTATTTAATTTTTCTTCTATGATACGGGGATTCTCCCCTTTGGATATGGACAGGATGCCCTCCATTATGAGCTCTCTCACCAACACCTCCTCCTTGGTCCTGGCCCTGAGCTTCCCAGCCATGGGATTAAAGACCAGATTCGCCAGGATAGCTCCATAAAAAGTAGTTATAAGGGCAACTGCCATGGCAGGTCCAATGGTGCTGGGGTCGCTCATGGTTTGGAGCATCTGGATAAGTCCAATAACCGTACCAATCATCCCCATTGCAGGGGCAAAGGTCCCCATTATGGCCACCACATCTGCCCCTGTTTCATGTCTCTCTTCCAAATAAGTTATCTCTGTCTCCAGTATCTCTTTAATTACCTCTGGCTCCATCCCGTCCACAGTGAGCTGGAGCCCCTTTTTTAGATATTCGTCATCTATCTCTTTAATAATAGGCTCAAGGGACAATATCCCCTCTTTTCTGGCCTTTTGGGCATATTCTAAAAATCTTTCAATAATCTGGGAAGGGGGCTCTAATTTATAAAAAAAGGCATTTTTTATTACCCCAATGACCCCAATCACATTTTTCAGGGGATAATTTATAAGGGTAGCCCCCAGGGTGCCCCCAAACACAATAAGGGCAGAAGGCAAATTTACAAATATCATGGGACTTCCGCCCATGACCAGGGAGGCTATGACCAGACCAAAGGCGATGACAATTCCCACCACCGTTGCCAGATCCATAAACCACCTTCTCCTTGCGTACTAATCTGGTTTTATTACTCACTAGGCCCGTGGACCAAAGATCCTGGTCCCCACTCTCACCAGCGTGGCCCCCTCCAGAATGGCCTCTTTAAAATCTGAACTCATTCCCATAGAGAGATGAGGAAGGTCAAGTCCATACCTCTTCTCCACCTCCTCCTTTATCTCCCTCAACCTGGCAAAATATGGTCTTGTCCTCTCAGGGGTCTCAAAATAAGGGGGCATGCACATGAGCCCCTTTAAGTGGATAAAGTGGCCAATTTCAAGTAGCTCTTCTACAAAATTAAACACTTCCTCCTCCCTAACCCCTCCTTTGGTCTCTTCCTCTGCCACATTTACCTCAATGAGGACATCCATATGTACATTTTCCTTCTCACACCTCTTCTCCAGGAGACGAGCAAACTTTATAGAATCCAATGAGTGCACCATCTCAAATAGGCCTGGGAGATACTTGGCCTTATTTGACTGGCATCTACCTATAAAATGGAAGATGGCCCCCTTGCCTGTAAGGGCCTTCACCTTTTCCCTGGCCTCCTGGACATAATTTTCCCCAAAGTGGAGCTGGCCACACTCAATGGCCCAATTTATCATCTCCACCCCTTTGAGCTTGGAGACTGCCACCAGGGTGATCTCTTCCCCCTTCCTCCCACCCTTCTCTGCGGCCATCTCTATCTCTTCCCAGACCATCTTCAGATTGGTGCAGATAGAGTCCTTGTCCATCCCTATTCTCCTAAAAGGTATATTCCCTCGTGTATAGACTGCTTATAAATCTTTCATCCTCATTCCACCCCGCCCTTATCTTGACCCATAACTCAAGATATACCTTCCTTCCCAAAAGGGCCTCTAATTCCTTCCTCGCCTCTGTGCCTATCTGTTTTAACATCTGGCCCTTTTTGCCTATCACTATCTGTTTATGATTCTTTTTGGACACATAGATGGTGGCAAAGATCCGGGTAAGCCCCTTCTCCTCATCCTCCTGCCAGTCCTCTATATCCACGGCCACAGAATAGGGAAGCTCCTTTTCCAGCTTAAAGAAGAGCTTTTCCCTGATTATCTCCGCCGCCATAAAGCGCAGAGGGACTGAGGAGATCTGGTCCTCGGGATAGAGGGGTGGAGACACAGGAAGATGAGATTTTATCTCTTCCAAAAGTTCATAGGTATTCTCCCCTGTAAGGGCCGATATGAGAAAAAATTCTTTATCTGGAAAATATCCCCTCAGCCTATCCAGGATAGGCAAGAGCCTGTTCTTGTCCCTCACCTTGTCCACCTTATTCACTGCCACTATAAGGGAGTCTCCTTTGCCCCTCAAGGGGTCCACTATGGGAGATAGCTCCTTTTCCAAAAGAGATAGCCTATCCACATATCTACTTCCATCCAGGAGAAGTACTATTACATCGCTTCCATGCAGGGCCTGCCATGCAGTCTCCACTAAAAAACGGTTGAGGGTCTGATTTGATTTGTGGATGCCTGGGGTATCCAAAAATATTATCTGACAATCATCCCTATTTAATATTCCATTTATCCGATTCCTGGTGGTCTGGGGTTTTGGCGTTACAATGGAGACCTTTTGACCCAGATAAGAGTTTAGTAGTGTGGATTTTCCTGCATTGGGTGGACCTATAAGGGCCACCACTCCGCATCTAAATTCGTCTTTTTCCAGTTCGCTCATTTAACTTACTCCTTTTGATTTTTTTATAAATAGAGGAAGAGGGATTACCCTTCCCCTGATACTTTCTTGCAAGAAACATGACATGGAAAACATTTCCCCAGAGGAGACATTACAATTTTGCTTGCACAAAATTTTGACTCAATGTATAGGGCCTTTTATTATGAAAAAGGATTTAATCATTGTTGAGTCTCCTGCCAAGGTCAAAACCTTAAAAAAAATCCTTGGAAACAATTACCTGGTAGAGGCCACAATAGGCCATATCCGGGACCTGCCTGTAAATTCCCTGGGAGTAGATGAAAAAAATGACTTTAGACCCCACTATGTAATCGTCCCAGGAAAAGAAAAGGTGGTAAAGAAGCTACAACAAATTGCAGGAAAAGCCAACCAGGTTCTACTTGCTCCTGACCCTGACAGGGAGGGAGAGGCCATTGCCTGGCATGTGGCCCAGCTCATTGAGCATATAAACCCAAATTATAAGAGGATTCAATTTAATGAAATCACTGCCTCTGCCATCAAACGGGCCCTGGAAGAGCTAAGGGACCTGGATGAAAACCTGTTCAATTCCCAGCAGGCAAGAAGGATACTGGACAGGTTAGTGGGGTATAAGATATCCCCCCTACTCTGGAAAAAGGTAAAACAGGGAATATCCGCTGGCAGGGTACAGTCAGTGGCACTTAGACTTATTGTAGAGAGGGAAAGGGAAAGACAGGAATTCAAGCCCACAGAATACTGGATACTCAAGGCCCACCTGGAGGACTCCTCGGGGGCAAAGGTGGTGGCAGAGCTGTGGAAGATAAAGGGAAAAAAGGCAAAGGTGGGCTCAGAGGCCAGGGCAAAAGACATAGAAGAGGCTGTATCTTCTAACCCTTTTGTAGTTAAGGAGATAAGACAAAAGGAGAGATTAAAATCTCCAAAGCCCCCCTTTATTACATCCACCCTTCAACAGGAATGCAACGTAAGATACCATTTCTCCACCAAAAAGGTCATGACCATTGCCCAGCAACTTTATGAGGGCATGGAGCTAGGGGAAAGGGGAATTACTGCCCTCATCACCTATATGCGCACTGATTCTGTGAGGGTTGCAAAAGAGGCCCAGATGCAGGCAAGAACATGGATAAAACAACACCTGGGAAGAGAATACTGTCCACCCCGTCCCCGGGTATATAAGACAAAGGCCTCCTCTCAGGACGCCCATGAGGCCATAAGACCTGTGGATGTTAATATCCCACCAGAGGATGTTAAGGACCTGCTACCCAGGGAGCATTATCTGGTGTATAAGAGCATATGGGAAAGGTTTGTGGCCTCCCAGATGGCAAATGCACGGGTAAAGGACACTGAGATCCTCATAGAATGCCAGCACACCCTCTGGAGAGTAAAGGGAGAAGAGATGGTATTTCCCGGGTATCTCACTGTTTATTCTGGGGAAAATGTAAAGGACAAGCTCCTGCCCTCACTAAAAGAAGGAGAAATCCTTAACCTCGTAAAATTAGACAAGGAACAAAAGTTCACCACTCCCCCCGCCAGATACACGGAGGCCTCACTGGTGAAAAAACTTGAGGAGATGGGGATAGGAAGGCCCTCCACCTACGCCCAGATAGTCTCTACCCTAAAGGAAAGGATATATGTGGAGATGGATAATAGACAGTTCTTTCCCACAGAGCTGGGGATCATCGTCAGTGACCTGCTGGTAAAACACTTCCCTGAGCTCATGGATACAGGATTTACTGCAGATATGGAAAGGAAACTGGATATGGTAGCAGAGGGGAGACTGAATTGGATTAACCTCCTCAAGGACTTTGCTCACTATCTCTATCCTGCCCTAGAGAGGGCCTCCAAAAATATGGAAAAGGTAAAGGCAGGAAAAGAGACTGAGATAATATGCGAGGAATGTGGTTCCCCCATGGTGATAAAGTTTGGCAGGAATGGGGAATTTCTTGCCTGCAGTAACTATCCCAGATGTAAAAACACCAAAAACTTTAGACGGGATGAAAAGGGCAACCTCCATGTGGTGGAAAAGGAGAAGATGGAACTGGAAAAGGTGGGAAAATGTCCCAGATGCGGCGGGGATTTGGTGGTAAAATATTCCCGCAGGGGGGCCCGATTTATTGCCTGTAATAATTATCCCTCCTGTAAATATACGGCCCCCTATTCCACTGGAGTAAAATGTCCCATGGAGGGATGTAAGGGAGAAATAGTGGAGAGGATATCCAGAAGAGGAAAGATATTTTATTCCTGTAACAGGTATCCTGATTGTAACTTTGCCCTCTGGAATCCCCCTGTAGAGGAAAAATGCCCTGAATGCGGTTTTCCCATCCTGGAATTAAAGGAGACAAAATCCCTGGGAAAACACCTCTCCTGTCCAAGAAAGGGATGCAACTTTAAGAAAAAAATTTGATTTCATCTCCCTACAAAGATCCCCCAGGAAAATAAAATAAATAACACCTGAATGAAAACCAGTTCAATGGAAATTTCCCTTTGCCTCCCCTCTTGGACACCATATAAATACAGTCCCTATACCCTTTTAAAGAGAGTGATTACCTGCAAAAATACCTGTCTTACCTACCATATAGTAACCTCATTTTGAACTGCTTTAGAAAGAAATAATTTTTTCTTTCCTTATATCGTGAATAAGTTTACAATGGGAATGGGTTTGACATTAATCTAATTTAATTAGATGGTTTCCAATCTTAAAAAACTCGTTCCTATAACTGGAGATATAGGGACTCAGGTTCCAGTGTTACGGGAGGTTATCAGGTCATGGAGATGCCATCTCTAAAAATAGGGGAACATGAATGTGAATTTCCCATCATCCAGGGGGGAATGGGAGTTGGTGTATCTCTCCACCGGCTTGCCTCTGCTGTGGCCAGAGAAGGGGGGATTGGGGTAATTGCAGGGGCGGCTATTGGTTTCTTTAAAGATGGTTTTGAGGACAATCCCTCCAGGGCCAATATAGAGGCACTAAAAGAAGAGATAGCACGCTCCAGGGAGATGGCTCCCCAGGGTGTTATAGGGGTCAACATAATGGTGGCCCTGAATGACTATGAAGAGATAGTAAGGGCCTCTTTAGAGGCAGAGGCAGATATTATATTTTCTGGGGCAGGTCTTCCCCTGGGACTCCCACGTCTCAAGAAGGAATATCCTGGGAGTAAAACAGCCCTGGTACCCATTATCTCCTCTCCCAGGGCGGCAGAGATAATATGCAAGAAGTGGATGAGGCAGGGTTATATCCCAGATGCCATTGTATTGGAAGGGCCAGATGCAGGGGGACATCTTGGATTCTCCATAGAGGAGTTGAGGTCGGGAAAGATAGATATGAAACAGATGGTAGTTGATGTATTAAAGGTGCTATCTGTTTTTGAGGCAGAGGCAGGGAGAAAGATCCCCTTGATAGTGGCAGGAGGTATATATACTGGGGAAGACATCGCCAGGATGCTGGAACTGGGGGCAGGGGGTGTGCAGATGGCCACAAGATTTGTCACCACCCACGAGTGTGACGCCCATATGGCCTTTAAAGAGGAATACCTCCGGGCCAGAAAAGAGGACATTGTCTTTATAAAAAGCCCTGTGGGACTCCCAGGCAGGGCAATAAAAAATGCTTTCTTAGAGGCAGTGGAGAGGGGAGAAAAGACCCCTTTTAGATGTCCATATCACTGCATAAAGACCTGTCATCCCAAAAAGGCCCCCTATTGTATCTCCCTTGCCCTTATAAATGCCCAACAGGGAAGATTGGAGCATGGTTTTGCATTTGCAGGTTCAAATGCCCATCGGGCGGAGAGGATAGTTGCGGTGCATGAGCTCATGCAGGAACTCATAGAGGGGATAAGAAGGGCCTGAAGGGGCCTCTAGTTGAAGGAGGAGCTGGCCTTTTCAATTAGGTGTTGCCAGAGTCTCCCCTTATTCATCCCTGTCTTTGCAGAAAAGAGGAGTGGCACACTCTCTAGAGAAAGAAAACCCTTCCAGAACTGCTGGCCAGAGGTGCGAGTGCCCATCTTTGCCTTATCTGCCTTGGTGAGCACAGGAAAGACCTCTATCCCCCTTTCAGTGAGATAGGAGGCAAGCTCCATATCCCCCTTCTGTGGGGGGATCCTGCTGTCTATAAGTAGCACCACGCACCTTATGTGTTCCCTGTTGGCCTCAAGATATGCATCCACCATCTCAGACCATTTAAGCCTCTCCTGTTTTGAGACCCTTGCATAACCATATCCTGGGAGGTCTACTATATAGAATCTATAAGGCCTTATAAAATAAAGGTTTATACTGCGGGTCTTTCCAGGACTGGAACTGGTCTTTGCAAGACGCCTCTTCCCTGCAAGGGAATTTATGAGACTGGACTTTCCCACATTGGACCTTCCTGCCAGGGGTATCTGGGGTGCCTCTATTTCTTCTATCCTGGAAGGCTCATAAATGGTAGCTTTAAGGGTAAATTCTATTTTCATGATTTAATGCTTGCAAATTCAGATATACTCGTATTAAATATATTGGAATCCCTATCCCAATAGCCGGCTAAATCAGGATATTATTGGGTTTATACAAAAAGAAAGTAAAGGTCAACAGATCTTAACTCTTCAACAAGGGGGCAAAAAGTGAAGAAAAGGATATGTATATTTATATTCCTATGTATGTGGATATACGGATGTAGCTTATCTCAAAAAAAATCCACCCCTGTGAGCTCTGTGAGATCACGGATGGAGAAGGCCACTGTTTCAGTATTACTGGAAGGCTCCTATGAGCATCAGATGGATATAAAAGATATTAAGGAGCTAATGCTCAAAAAGGCAGAAAAAAAGGCCATAGAAACCATTGGGAGTATATGGATAAATCAGAGCCTCCTCTTCAGGGGGAAAATGGCATCCACTCCTTCCGCCACACCACAGAAGAGGGATTACTATCAGGTAATAAAAAAATTTACCCCAACTCTAGATAAGATCACCAATGTTTATCAACAACGCTTTACCATGGAGGCAACCCTTTATCCTGTGCCCTCCAGTAGTGGGGTTATTGTGGGGGTAGAGGGGGGATACTCCCTGGCCACCTTTCACATCCTCCTCTACCTAAAAGGAGACATCCCCCAAGGGCAACAAGCATTTTTTATCATTGCAAAGAAAAACAACTTCAGGGTGGGGAACTATTATCAATTGGTTGGCATTGGAAAGATATATAATGTGGCTGGGAGGATGGCCCAGGGAGAGATCCTCAGTTCCAATGAAGAGATATCTAAAGGGGACGTAATATTCCTCCTGCATACCAAGTTATATCCCTTAAAAGAGAAGAAGGGACATGTGACATCCTCCCCAGGAGAAGGGAATTCATCCCTACCTGTGGTAAAGGTACATCCAGAGATGGAACCATCGCCTCATAAGGGGGAGCCAAAGGAGATGAAATGAAGGGGCCTATAAAGATACTTATAATAAATGGACCAAATCTAGGATATCTGGGCAAGAGAGAGCCTGAGATATACGGGAGAGAGTCCATGGACTCCATTTATCCCCTGCTGGATAAGTGGTTGTCATCTTATAAGGAGAGCGTGACCCTGGAGATATTTCAATCCAATATAGAAGGGGAGCTTATAGACCGGATGGAGCGGGCATGGGAGGAAAAGATAGACGGTATAGTGATAAACGCAGGGGCATATACCCATACTAGCCTGGCACTTCATGACTGCATCTCCTGGATAAGGATCCCAACCATAGAGGTCCATCTCAGCAACCTGTGGTCACGAAAGGAAGAGATAAGACATACGAGTATGCTCTCTCCCAAATGTATAGGGGTAATTTCTGGGTTTGGAATATTTGGATACGTGCTTGCGGTAATGGCCCTTATAAAACACCTTGAGGAAAAGCAAACATAGGGGCTATGACCTAGAAAGATTGTATTTACGCATTTTTTTGATAAGGGTAGAGTGATTTATGCCCAGCCGTCTTGCGGCATCCCTTATCCCTGTACTGGAGGAAAGAACCTTTTCAATAAAGGCCCTCTCCTCCCTCTCCAGATGTTGCCTCAGACTCACTGATACCTCTGCTCCACCACCTGAGAGGTGATGGAGCATCTCTTCCGGTAGATCCTGAGGGGTTATGCGCTCTGAGTCCACTAGGATCACCAGTCTCTCAATTAGGTTTTCCAGCTCCCTTACATTTCCAGGCCAGTGATACTCTTCCAGGCATTTACAGGTCTGAGGGGCAAAGCTCTTCCTCCTCTTGTATTTCTTCCCATACCTCTCTAGAAAATGACACGCCAGGGGTATAATGTCCTCCTGTCTCTCCCGAAGGGGGGGAATATGGATAGGTATCACACTTATGCGATAATATAAGTCTTGCCGAAAGGTCCCCTTTTCTATCATTTCCTCTATATCCCTATTACTGGCACACACAATGCGCACATCCAGGGTTATGGGTCTTACTCCTCCAACATGATATATCTCCCTATGTTGAATAGCTCGAAGGAGTTTCGCCTGGAGTGCCGGAGGTATCTCTGTTATCTCATCCAACAAAAGGGTCCCTCCCTGGGCGAGTTCAAAAAGTCCAGGTTTTCCCCCTTTCCCTGCACCAGTAAAGGCCCCGCTTTCATATCCAAATAGTTCCGCCTCCAGAAGGTTTTCTGGGATGGCGGCACAATTTATCTCTACAAATGGTCCCCTATTTCTGGGACTCATCCTGTGGATAATCCTGGCTATAACCCCCTTCCCCACCCCTGATTCCCCAGTGAGAAGGATGGGTGCCTCTGTAGGGGAAAACTTTATGAGGTTTTCCATTATCATCCTCATGGAACGACTCTTTACCACTATCTCCTCCAGGGCAAGGAGACGGTTCCTAAGCTCACATAGTTCCCTATAATATGACCTTTTCTCCTCCTGGGTCTTTTTAAGACGCTCCTGGATCTCCTTTAGCTCGGCCATTTCTCGGTAGTTGGCAATGAAACACAAAAAATTGCCATCCCTATCATAGACTGGAACACTGGTTATAAAGACCTCAACACCGGTCCTTGTACGATGACTCAAATTTATGGTGGAGGAAGAAATATTTCTCCTATCGTCCAGGATAAGCCCCTCCTCCAGGAGGTCCGAAAGCCTTTTCCCATAGATATCCTCTCTCTTGCCCCCTGTTATCCTCTCTATGGCCTTGGTGGCAAAAAAAATCTTACCCTGGGCGTCACTCAAGACTATGCCATCATAGGAATACTCCAGAATATATAACAACTTTTCCAGGGAATCTATGTGGTGAGAAACAAGACGCTCCTTCATACTTTCTCCCCCCTTCCACCTGTACTAACAAAAGGGCATTAGCCCTTTTCCTAAAAATACTCAAGGGGAAGAGGGGAGAAGGGGGGGATTACTTTTGATGTAACTTGCGGAATTTCTCCAGCATCTTCTTGGGGGTAACTCCCTTTCTCTCATATCTGGGAAGCTCTTTCTCTATGCCAGCCAGGTACTTGGCTATCCCCTTTAGGGCCTCTACATCATAGCGGGACATCATGGTTATGGTCTCCATCTGAGGAGAGCCACCCCCATGAAGACCAGCCACCTGCATAAGACCTGCAAATTCTGAGACCAGGAGATTTTCAATCATCCTGAAACAGCGATGAATCTCTTCTGATGATACATGGGGATTGCGTTTAAGATACTTATTTAACAACCTGCCGGTCTCCGGGGAGAAGAAATCCCCCTCCAGGGGAAGGGTAGCGGCCAGACCCCCTGCAAGGTCTGCAAGTATCTTGTACTCATTGTATATCTCCTCCCCTGCCAGCCTCCTCCCCACATTTGTGAGGATTTCATCGGGGATAAAGGTACCTGAGGAAGAACGCTCTCCCCTATAGGCACTGGCTTCTCCAGCGGCATATACCAGTTCTGCAGTGCCTATGAGGTGCGACAACTTTTCCTTTACATGAGACTCTCTCTCAATCCCATTGTACTCTGCCACTAGGGCCGCGGCACTGGCCAGGACCTCAGAGATGGCAGGCTTGCATCCTGTATAGGAATGTCTATGAAAATGGGCAAACAAGAGTGCCAGGAAACCAGCAAAGGGGGTCTGACGCGCATCTCCCTTTCCATCCAGAAAGACCCGTTCCCTGGGGACAAAGACATCGTCAAATATAGTAAAGGACTCTGCATCACCAAACTCTGCAATAGGCGCATGCAGATACTTCCTTTTGTGCTGATATGCAAACCTTGCAACTATCTTTACCCCCTCCCAATCTGCAGGGATGGCAAAGGCTACAGCATATGCGCTATCTTTTTCAGTCATAAAACGGGTGGGAAGCACAATTATCTCATCCGCATAAGGGGCAATGGTATTGTGAAGTTTTGCCCCCCTCACCACTATGCCATCACTGCGAGATTCCACTATCCTCAAATACATATCAGGATCGTCCTGTTCAAAGGGCCTCTTTAGGCGGTGGCCCTTGGCGTCTGTTTGGGCACAATTCGCACATATATCATTTTCCTGAAAGTATCTAAGATAGTTCTCAAAATTCTTATATGTCTCGGTCCCCAGCATCTGGTCCATTTCATAGGTGACCACGGAAAGGGCATTTATTGCATCAATCCCCATACACCTCTGGATGCATCCCCCAACCCTATGACACAAGAGACGAGTCATTAACTGCTTCTTTAATAGATCCTCCCTGCTCTGATGTACATGACAGAATCTGCTTATCTTCTCACCTGTAAGGTGCGATACTGCCACACACACATCTTCAAATTCAGGGTCATTTGTACAATCATAGGTCTCCCTTATAACATTAATACCCGGTTGAAGCCTTTCATCGTCCCTATTGACCCTCTCTCCATCTATAAATACATTTGGCCTCATCCTCTGGAGCCTAGCATAATACTCCTCAAATGTCTTAATACCCATAGATCCCCCCTTTTACCTCTCAAGTTGTCTTTGACTCAAATTATTTGAGTTATAAAGCAAACCCTATGCCTTTGTTTATTCCCCTATCCTCCCATATACACTGGAAAGTCCCTGGCCCTTCTGGTTACTTTTATAACCACCTCATTCCCCTATTCCCAAGATAATCGTCCCTTATACTGGTTAAAAAATCAACCAGCATCCCCAATTTCAACCATCTCCCATAGCCTTACAGGAGAAAAAACTTAACCGAGGACAAAAACAGGGTGCCCAAGAGAAACCAGCGAGGCCATATAGGGGGGTCTTTCTGAGACAAGATCACCACCCCAGTGAGAGAACCGCACAATATACCCAGGATACAGGGGATAAGGAGGGAGAGGGGGGGAAGATATCTCAGGGCCATAAAAGATGCCACTCCCCCTTCCAGGGCAAGGAGCAGTTTGGCAGTTCCCACTGAAATAATAGCAGGCACCCCCATGAGGTGATTGAGCACAAGTGCAGTACCTATTCCTGTGCCCATCCCACACATACCTGTTATCAGGGCCATGACAAAGATGACCATACAGGAGAAAGGGGAGAAGAGGCTCACCTCCCACGGTTCATCCTGATAGGATGGTCGGATTATCAATGCCAGGACAAGTCCAAGACTACATAGACCAATTAGGGGAAAGGA
Source organism: uncultured Desulfohalobiaceae bacterium (assembly GCA_964427155.1). GTDB lineage: Bacteria > Desulfobacterota > Desulfovibrionia > Desulfovibrionales > Desulfothermaceae > Desulfothermus. The sequence goes on from CAYRSC010000004.1 coordinate 69,176, forward strand.
GATAGGGGGAGGCATCCTGTTTGCCAAAAAGGAGCCCACTCCAGCGCCCAGGGGGGCCACAACAAAGAGGGGGGCCACCTTCTTGACGATAAAAAGCCTTCGTCTGATTATACCTGGAAGGGCAAGGAGGGAGGTTATAAAGATAATAAAGAGAGATGTCTCCCTCAGCTGGGATAGGGGAAGACAAAAAAATAGGGCAATTATGGGAAGAAAAAGGGCATCTGCTGGAATTGCCACCATAATAGAGGAGATGCCAAGGAGGCTACAGAGGACAAAGAGGGAAATCATCCCCTCATATCCCTGAGCAGGAAGATGAGGAGAGGTCACAAGTCCTATAACTCCACCCCACACCTTATATTCCACCCCTTACAATCTCTCCAGGATATCCTTCACCCTCTTTCTGACCTCCGTCAATATCTCCTTTTCCCCTGGCACCTTTCTCTCCCTCATAAGGAGTTTTCCATCGCAGATGCAGGTAGTTACAACATCCCCATTTGCCGCATATACTATATTGGAGATAAGATTATGGCATGGTACCATCTGGGGATGGTCCAGGTCTACCAGGATACAATCTGCCACCATTCCTTCTTTTATCTCCCCTGCATTGATCCCAAAGATCATGGCCCCTGCCCTGGTGGCACAATGAAATATCTCCTGAGCAGTTGCGGCGGTGGGGTCTTCCTCGGTCATCTTTGCCCTGAGGGAGGCAATCTTCATCTCCTCCATCATATCCAAATTGTTGTTAGATGCACATCCATCTGTACCCATGCCCACCATAATCCCCTTTTGAAGGAACCTGTTGAACCTGAAGGGACCTGAGCACAACTTCATATTAGAGGTGGGTACATGGGCTATCTTTACCCCGTGGTCCTTTAAGATTTCTATCTCCTCATCATCCACCCATATAACGTGGGCACAGATGAGGTTCTCTCCCAAGAGACCGATCTCTTTTAAATATCTAACTGGAGTACATCCCCGTATCCTTATACATTCCTCCCTCTCTTTTCTTGTCTCCGCAAGATGAATATTAATCATAAGGGAGCGCTCCCGGGCAAAATCCCTTATCCAGATAAGAGAATCCCTGGAGACCGTATAGATAGCATGGGGACCAAGGATAAAGCTCACCCTAGGGGAGGTGGAGGGAGGAGAATCAAAGAACTGGATATTCTTCTTCTTAAAGACTTCACCCCTCTTGGGGTCATTAAAATCCACATATGCGGAAGACAGTGCCGCTCTCATACCCATCTCGTCCACGGCCCTGGCCACCTCCCTCACATGCCAGTACATATCACAAAAAAAGGTGGTGCCAGTCTTTATCATCTCCAGACAGGCCAGTTTTGTCCCCCAATACACGTCCTGGGGAGTAAGTTTTTGCTCAAATGGCCAGATGTAGTTTTCAAGCCACGAGTGGAGTTCCATATCATCTGCATATCCCCTGAGCAGGGTCATGGCCGCATGGGTATGGACATTAAAAAAGGAGGGGAGAATGGCCTGTCCCCTACCCTCTATTATCTCATCTGCCTCCTCTTCTAAAGAGGGGCCTATCCTTTTAAAGATATTTCCCTCAATATATACATCTGTTTCCTCGTCCCCGAGGAGTACATTTTTTATGAGAATACTCACCTTATCCGCCCCTTCAGAAGATCTATGGTTTTACCACCAAGACAGCACCCTTTGCCATCTTAACCACCTTTTCGCCCACTGAGCCAAAGAGCAGTTCTGTAACGCCTTTCTTACTGGTAGAGCCAATCACCACCACATCCACTCCCTCCTTCTGGGCAAAACTTACTATCTCCTTGGCAGGGTCCCCAAAAAGGATGACTGATTCCACACCCTTCTCTCCAGGGAAATACTGCTCTATAAGGGACTCCATCTTTTCCCTGGCCTGACGCCTGGTACTCTTTTCATATTCCTCTCTATAACTGGGAGGGACAGAAAACTGCTCCATAAATTCAAGGGAATGTACCACATACACCAGATATAATCTTCCCCCCTCTCCCCTGCAGATGGTCTTTGCATACTCTATAACCCGAGGGGTTACCTCACCAAAGTCAACACAACATAAGATCTTCTTTATCTCAATCATGACCTCACCTCTGAGTATTTTTAGGATGTTCAACTCTGGTCAACTTACCCCTAATCTTGGGTGAAGTAAAGATTTTAGAAGGGGGCTTTTCCCGAGAAGAAGGCTCCCTCCTGTGGAAAACCACTAATAAAGAGGCTGTTGGATCATCCACGTCCCTGAAAGACTATAAGTCCTCACCTGGGAGGGTGGTGATGGCATGGAACTCATGGTCCCCTCTAGGTGCAGAGGCTATATGACTCATTCCCCATGCACTCCCCCAGAAGCTATCGCCCCCATAAGATATAAAGAGAGATGTAAGAGTTCTTAGTAGAGCAAAACTGCCCCTCTCCATCCTGGAGAGGGGTTCTAAACACTTCCTCCAAAACCCCTTAAACCTGCTACCTGCTATTAGTCCGGGATGACCTTGGGCTGGACCCTCACCTCCACCTCTTCCAGAGATAGGGGAGAAAGTAGTTCCTCTACCTTCTTTTTTATCCTCTCCCCTGACATCCTTGCTTCAGGTACTATAACCTCCACCTTTTTACCTGAGACATACACCTTGGCCTTTGGAAAATCATTTATTAGGGCCACCTTGCACTTGGCCTGCACAAGCGCCTCCTTGAGCCTATTCTCACTCTCTGGAGTAGATCTAAAATAGGGGAGCTGGGCAAACTTACATATACAATCCACAGCATCATCCACCTTAATCCACCTTACATTTATGACCAGGTCATACAATCTGGAATCCCAGGTATCTATTCCATATAGATAAAGGCTCCACTTTCTCCTCTCTTCATCGTCCTTGTGGAGTAAGTATCGTGCCTCCTCCTCTGAGATATTCCTTCTCTCCATCTCCTCCTTTACCCTGGAATTCATATCTGCAATAATGCGCACCTTTAATACAGAGGGGATGTCCTGAAAAAAGAAATGCCCCGCCAGTCCATGATACACCATATTCCCCTTTGTGGCATATTCCAGGATGGCCTTACGTATAAAGGCAATGTATTTTTCTTTCCCAAAACTAAATCTCTCAAGCACCGAAGGTGCATCATGGATGGCCCTCTCCAACTTTATCTCAGGGATGTTAAACTCCCTAGAGGCCTCCAACAACACCTCCCTGGAGATACAATTATAACCCAATTTTTCTGCAACCTTCTCAGCTATCTCTTTTCCCTTAGTATATGTCCCCCTTGAAATCGTTATTACTGCCATAGTCCCTCTCTCTTGTTTTAAGGTTATTATCCTCTAAAAACTATTCACAGTATCTCACAATATAATCCAGTGTGTCTTTTTTGTAAAGAATCATGTAACTATCCTGATTTTTTTTCTCCATTCCCTTGAATTAACATCCCTGATTTGATACTCCTCATATTCACAGTAGCTACAGGTAGAGAGAAAGATGGCTATTTACTTTCTTCCCTCAGACCCCATCTTCCCTGACCCCCTGGTAGATGAGGTAAATGACATCGTTGCAATAGGAGGAGACCTCACCCCAGAGAGGATACTAACCGCCTATAGAAAGGGAATATTCCCCTGGTATGATGAAAATTCTCCCATCCTGTGGTGGTCTCCAGACCCCAGACTGGTATTATTCCCGGAAGAGCTTCACATACCCCGCCGTCTCAGGAGGGTTTTGAGACAAAAGAGGTTTGCCTTGGGGATAAATAGTGCCTTTTCCCAAGTAATAAACATGTGCGCCAGGGTCCGGACCAGGAAGGGGGAAGGCACCTGGCTAGTGCCTGAAATGATTGAGGCATATACCCATCTTCATCATCTGGGATATGTCCATTCCATAGAAATATGGCATAAAGGAAAACTGGTGGGGGGTCTCTATGGGATGTGTATCGGGGCAGTATTCTTTGGGGAATCCATGTTTCACATAATGTCAGATGCCTCCAAGGTGGCCCTTGTGGCCCTGGTGTTGCTCTTTAAAAAGGCGGGAGGGGCCATGATAGACTGTCAGCAGGTAACCTCCCATCTCATGCGGTTTGGAGCACGTCCCATACCCCGACGCAGATTCCTCCTCCAACTAAAGGAGATGCTAAACCTTCCCTCCCATCCCCTTATATGGCAACCCCAGTTCATGTCCCCCCATGAGGTGTGGGAAGGGCTCTTTAGGGAGGTCTAGCCCCTCACTTCCCTATCTTTCCCCTTTTGAAACCAACATACCATATTATTCAACTTCCGAATTAGCTTCTCCAGCTTAAAAGGTTTACTTATCACCTCATTTACCAGTCCCTGGCTCTTAAAGTCCAATATCTCCCGGTCCAGATAACCAGAGACTATAACCACGGGAATATCCATGCCCTTCTCTCTCATGGCCCTAACAGTCTCTCTCCCATCCATCACAGGCATCATCCAATCTATAAAGACCATATCTATCTTTTTTCCCTCAGGAGAAGACAATATCTTCAAGGCCTCTTTACCATTACGGGCAACCACCACCTCCAGCCCTAACAAAAGTAGCATCTCCTTTAAGATATTTATTATATCCTCCTCGTCATCCACTAAAAGTATCCTCTTGCCTCGCATCTCCTCCTTTATCCTGGTCCTCTCATTACCCTGATCCCTTTCTCCCCTCTCCTTCAACAGGGGAAGAGACACAACAAATTCTGTTCCCACCCCTTCTGTGGAATTAAACCATATCTCCCCATTATGTTTCTTTATTATACTCCTGGAGATAGAAAGTCCTAATCCTGTTCCCCTTTCCGCGGCATGCTCTTTTGTGGTAAAGAAGGGGTCAAATATGTGCCTTTTGTCCTCCTCTCTTATCCCAACTCCATTGTCTCTTACCCTCACTATCAGATGCCCATCCTCTTCTCCCACCTTAACCTCTATTTTGCCATGTTCCCTTCTGGCCTCTAAAATGGCATCCTTTGCATTTACAATGAGATTCATAAGCACCTGCATAAGTTGATTTGCATCTCCCATCACCATGTACTCAGTGGATTCATCCATATCTATATCCAGGGTAATATGCATGGGAATACTGGGACAAACCAAAGAAAGGGTTCGCTGAATTACATCAGTAAAATCAATGGGACGTAGCTGCAGTTTCTCTTTCCTGGACATTATCTTTATCTTCTTTACCAGTTCTGAAGCAGAATCCAATCCACTTATTATATTATCTATGTATTTCTTTAATTGAGGAGAATCTATCAATTTTATCTTTAATATTTCTGCATTCATTAGAAGAGATGATAGTATATTATTAAAGTCATGGGCAATTCCTCCAGCTATTTTTCCAAGGAGCTCCATTTTCTGGGAATGTATAAGCTGTTCTTCTAATTCTTTATATTCAGTTATATCTCTCCCTATTACTATTAGATATTTTCTCCTTCCTGCAGAATCAAAGATTGGAGTCTTTATAATATCAAATATCAATTTCTTTCCATCTGGCTGTAATATGGTCTCAAGGGACCTTGTGGGTTTACCAGAATTCCAAGCGTCTTCATCTGTCTTCATACAGAATAGAAGCTCTTCCTTATATTCAGGAACCAATTTCGCCAGTTCCTGGTCTGTCTTCCCGCGATAATCTATGTCTTTTAAATTAAACAATTTTATATCGGCCTCATTTGCTATAAGCCACCTGCCCTTACCATCCTTCATGCATATAATATCATTACTTCCATTTATAAGGGCCTGAAACTGGATATTTTTATCCTCTATCTCTTTCTGGAGCCTCCTCCTTTTTATGTAATTTATCAAAAACAGGACAAAAAACAGGAACAGAAAACCGCTAAGCAACTCCAATACATATATCTTCCGCTTCTGAGATCTTATTAAATGTATAATGGGAGAAGGTCTATTCACTATTTCCACTCCTGAAGGGACCCTTTCTATAGGTATATGAAAATGTTTAAGGGCAATATAATTTACTATCCTTTTGGTGGGACACTCCCTTAAGATGGGGAGTGCAGCGGGATTCACATGCACATCCAGGATCTGCCTTGCAAAATAGGCCGCATACTCCCCCTGGAGCCTACTGGAAGAGGTGAGCCCCGCAACCACTCCAGGACTCCAAGAAGCCATGGAGACCAGTTCATATATGGGTTTTCTGGTATTATTATATATAAATTCCACTCCTTCTCTATAGCTAAATAGAGTTCCATCCTTTAATTTAAGTAGGGGAAACAACAAGATAGCAGAATTATTTTGTATCGTCTTTAAAACTTCTTTAAATTCTGCAAGATTAAGATATTTTCCATTTATTATATCAATTTTTACTCTAGGAGTATATTTCTTTTTTACATATTTCACATCATCTAAATAAATCTGATCAGTATAGGTATTATCTAAAATTACATATATATTTTTTATTTCTGGTTGTAATTGTAATATAAATTGAATTGCTTTATCTACATTTATATCCTCTACAACACCAGTTATATCATTATATCCTTTTAACATACTTTCTTTAAACTCATTTATACCACAAAATACTACTGGCACATGTTTAAAAACCAACTTTTCTCTGTTGTTAACTAAAAAATCTAATGCATTATTATCTGTAACTATTATTAAATCTAATTTTAGATTTTTGTATTTTTCATTTAAATATGGCAAAAAAATCTTAAAAATGCTATTTCTAGAAAATCTTTTTGTATCTAAATATTCAATATACAGAATATAATCTGTCAAATTGTTGCACAGAGTATCCACCATGTCATGTGTCCATGTATATGTAGGGTCATAGGAATTTATTATTAAAACTCTCTTATGCTTCATAGAAAAGCATGTACCTGCACAACAAAATAGAAATAGCAATCCCAAAAGGATAGTTGTTAGTTTTTTCATCTCAATTATAACCTTTAAGCCCACCTGTCACTCTGGAGTACAGTGAATTTATACCTCAGGTGAAGCAAGTTGTTTTTTTGTATAAAAACTGTTTAACCACCTAAAACATAACTCTATAGTTAGCTTCTGCAACTCCTTGATACTAAGAATGTATCATTTGGCATAGGAATATATAACCATATTTCTGTGTATCTCTTTCATAACCTACTTTCTACAAGGTATGGACAACTTCGGCATCCTGAAGAAATTTGTGGAAGTATATTTACTTTACTACCCTTACAACTTCTCTCTACATCTCTCTTCCTGAAAGATACAAGCAGGGAAAAAGGAACTTCAGCTACAAAACACCATCCTCATCTTGTTCAATAATAAATAGCTCATGAACTTCTCCCTGTTTTTCCTTTTTTGGCTAATCAAGTTTATGTCTTATTTCCCGAAGAAGAGAGTTCATGGAATAGGGTTTGGCCAAAAATGATACATTTTTTGTAGCCCCTTCCGGGATATCAAGCTCCTGGGGAGAATATCCACTACAGACTATAATCTTCACGCTGGGGTCTATCTCTAAAAACAGTTTTAATAGCTCGTGCCCTGATATCTCTGGAAGATTTAGGTCCAAAAGCACCACGTCAAACTCAGAGGACCTTTCCTCAAACAATGAGAGGGCCTTTTTGCCAGTGTCTGCAGTGGTTATTTTATAGCCAAACTCCCTAAGATATTCAGAGGTGGTCTCAAGTATCATCTCCTCATCATCTATAATAAGGATATGGGCCATGGGGCCTGTGTCCACATTTCCCTCTTTGACCTCCTCCTCTGGTTCTGTTTCCTCCATCTCCTGGATACGGGAGATGGGGGAGATGGCAGGGAGAAATATCTCAAATACTGTTCCCTCTCCCCTCTTTGACCTACATTCAATAAATCCCTTATGGTCCCTGATGATGCCATATACAATAGAGAGTCCCAGCCCTGAGCCCTTGTTTGCAGGTTTTGTGGTAAAGAAGGGATCATAGATCCTTTCCATATCCTCTGGTTTTATCCCCTCTCCTGTATCATGAATACCAATCACCACATAAGGTTTGTGTTCCTCTGTTAACATACATGCACGGCAGGTGGAGATTGTTATCTCTCCACCCTCTTCTCCAATGGCATCCACTGCATTGGATATGAGGTTCATAATTACCTGCTGTATCTGCATGGGATCGCCCGAGATAAGGAGTTCCTCATTGGCCAGATAGGTATTTATAAGGATATTTTTCGGGATAGTGGTGGTAAACAGCTCAATCACATCCTCCACCACCCTATTTACATCTATGCGGGTAAATTTACTAAAATTATCAGAACGGCCAAAGGCAAGAAGACCTCTGACCAATTTTGAGCCCCGTTGGATAAGTTCCTCTATATTTTCAATGACCTTTACATCCAGATACTCATTCTTCTGAAGCAGACTCAAACCCGAGTATATGCCCTGGAGTATATTGTTAAAGTCATGGGCAATCCCCCCTGCCAGAAGGCCAATGGCCTCCATCTTCTGGGACTGTTTGAGCTGACGCTCCAGGTCTATGTTTATCCTTTGGACCTCCTTTAAGGAGGTAATATCCTGAAGGGATACAACAAATGTCCGGGTCTCTGGAAGATATGATACCGAGCACAACAGATAGAGAGGGTCAGATAGGGTGGTTACTCCTGTTATCTCCACAGGGAGGAGTCTCTGTCCCCGGCTGTTGGATTGTTTTAGTTCTTCTATCATCTCCTCCAGTTTTGGAGAAAAGAGGAAATCTTTTAGGTTTCTATTGTGTTCCAAGAGCAACTTATTTATTCTAAATAGTTCCCCAAATCTTATGTTGGCATGGATTATATTTAGCTCCTCATCCACCACTGCAAGGGCAGTAGAAGAATTATCAAATACCGCCTTATAAAATATCCGACTCCTTTTTAGTTCCTCTTCCATCTCTTTTTGTCTGGTGATATCTAGGGCAGTGATAAGCCCTGCCTTTTTCCCATTTATGGTGATAGAACATCCACTTAAAAGGAGCCATTTTTCCCTTCCCGTCCTGGTTATAATCTTAAGTTCATATGGGGGTCTGTGGATCCCCTGCTCCCTGAGGGCCCCATTTATCTCCACCCTTTCTTTAAAATCAGGGGGCACCACCTCCCATATCTCTCTTCCCACCATCTCGCCACTGTCATAACCACAGATGCGCTCTGCTGCAGGATTTACATATATCCACCTATCATCCTGATATAAAAGGATTCCCATTGGAGAGGACTCTGCAACTGCGCGAAATTTCTCTTCACTCTCTTTAAGCAAAATTTCCTTTTCATATAGAGGGGTTATATCCCGAAAGAGAAAGATACACCCCTTGAGGTCACCTTCTGAATCTAAAAGGGGGGTAATGTGAAATTCAACAACGATCTCGTGCCCATTATAGAGATTAAGGGAGATCCGCTGGGAGACCTCCCTTTTCTCTGCTATACATTCTTCAAAGGGACTCCTGGCAAAGGAGGGATCTTTTGAAAAAAAGCTCAGTACATCTCTATAATTCTTTCCAACAAGGCCCTTGCTGTGGAGTATTTTCTCACACTCAGGATTTACATATAGAATGCCGCCTCCCTTATCGGTAACAAGCACTCCACATCCCAGGCTCTCCAGAATACTCAAGTGCTGCATCATTATTATACTTTATACAATTCATCGCCAGAGAGGACCGTTATATTGGCCCTCTTCAGGACCTCTATGGCCTGATCTGTTCTGTCAAATCTAAAGATGAGTACTGCATTTTTCTTACTCTGCTGTACAAAGGCATACATATACTCCACATTTATCTGTTCCTTGCTGAGTACATCCAACACCCTGTGGAGACCCCCGGGCTTGTCCTCTACCTCAACTGCCACCACAGAGGTCCTGCCCACAGTAAAGCCATGTTCCTTCAGGGTATGTTTTGCCTTTTCTGTATCCGACACAATAAGCCTTAGTATCCCAAAATCAGAGGTATCTGCTAGGGCAAGGGCCCTTATATTTACCCCCGCCTCAGACAAAACCTTTGTAACCTCACAGAGTCTTCCTGCCCTGTTTTCCAGAAATATGGATAACTGTTCCAGTTTCATCTATTGCCTCCCATTTTTTTACTTTTTGTCCCTGAGGTCTATAATTCTCTTTGCCTTGCCCTCAGAGCGCATAATGGAACGGGGTTCAACCAGTTTCACCTTTGCAGTGACTCCCAGAAAATCCTTTATATTCCTCTGAATCTTCTTCTCAAGACGCTGGAGGGTCTTTATTTTATCAGAAAAGATATTCTCGTCCACCTCCACCTGCACCTCCAGGGTATCCATTGAATCTTCTCTTCTCACAATGAGCTGATAATGAGGGGTGAGTCCTTCGGTCTCAAGCAGGATAGATTCTATCTGGGATGGAAATACATTCACGCCCCGGATAATAAGCATATCATCAGACCTCCCCAAGACCTTCTTCATCCTAACATGGGTACGACCACATTTACATGGGATGGGATTTAAGGAGGTAAGGTCCCTGGTGCGATAACGGATAAGGGGCTGGGCCTCTTTGGTGAGGGTGGTTATCACCAGTTCCCCCTCTTCTCCATAAGGCAATGGTTCTTTTGTCTTGGGGTCAATTATCTCCACCAGGAAATGGTCTTCCCATATATGGAGACCCTGCTGGGCAGTGGAACACTCCATGGCCACCCCAGGGCCAAGTACCTCCGAAAGTCCATATATATCAAGTGCCCGCAGATTCAACTTGGACTCTATCTCCCTCCTCATCTCCTCTGTCCAGGGCTCCGCCCCAAATATCCCTGTATGGAGAGACAACTCCTTGAAATCTATCCCCGAGGTCTGGGCAACATCATAGAGATGAAGGGCATATGAAGGGGTACAACAGATCACCGTGGCCTTAAAATCATTCAACAACATAACCTGTCTCTTGGTGCCCCCACCAGAGACCGGTACAATAGTGGCCCCTATGCGCTCTGCCCCATAGTGAGCCCCAAGCCCCCCTGTAAAGAGTCCATATCCATAGGCGTTGTGTATAATATCCCGTCTGGTAACCCCTGCGGCCATAAAAGAACGGGCCATGAGGTGGGCCCAGTTATTCACATCTCTTTGAGTATAACCCACCACTGTGGCCTTGCCTGTGGTCCCCGAGGAGGCATGTATCCTCACCACATTCTCTTTGGGTACAGCAAAAAGTCCAAAGGGATAGTTGTTTCTAAGGTCCTGTTTCTCAGTAAATGGCAAATATTTTACATCTGATAAGGACCTAATGTGCTCGGGCCTTATCCCCACCTCCTCAAACTTATTTCTGTAGAATGGGACATTGTAATAGACCCTTTCCACCAGGGCCTTTAACCTATTTAACTGCAATTTTTCAAGTTCTTCCCGGGGAAGGGTCTCCATCTCCACGTCATATATCATAAAAAGACCTCCTAAAAAGATTTGTCATATTAATAACTCCATCCTTATTCCCATGCCCCCTAACCTCACCCTATCCTTTAAAAGACAAAGAAGATAGCATTGAGGTAGAGATCTGTATTAATCCTTCCTGTGCAGATCTTGAAAGGCCACCCCTATAACCTTCCTCAAACCATCCAGTTTACCACCCTCCTCCTGTTCCTATCCTTTTTAGCTAATTTTTATAAAGGATAGATTATCCTTGATAAGAGGGGACAAGTCAAGTAATTACTAAAAGGTGTATTCACCAGGGAAAAGATTGGGCATGGAAATGGGGCAGCCTAACTTCTAATTTATAGGGGGAATAAAAAGAGATATGACACCAGAGGAAAAAGTAGAAAGGATTGTGCAGTGGCTGAAAGAAAAAAAGGCAAAAGATATCGTGGCATTAGATATCAGGAAATTTGCCTCTATTACTGACGTCCTCATTATAGCCACAGGGATAAACATACCGCACAATAAGTCCCTGGCGGATTTTATATTGGAGAAGGTCTCTGAAGAGGGCTGGGAATACCTGGGATTAGAGGGATATACTCCAGGCAACTGGATACTCATAGACCTGAATGAATTGCTAATACACCTCTTTCTGGAAGAGACAAGGGAATTTTATGACCTGGAGGGCCTGTGGAGAGATGCAAGGAGATTAATTGTATAAACCAATAAAAGGAGAAGGAGAGATGAATAAAATAATACCCACCCTCCTGTTGATCCTGGATGGATGGGGAATGGGGAAAAAGGATGAGAGGGTAAATGCAATATTCAAGGCAAAGACCCCCAATCTGGACCAATTGATGGTAGAGCATCCCTGGTCTCTGCTCCAATGCAGTGGTGAGGCCGTTGGACTCCCTGCAGGCCAGATGGGCAACTCAGAGGTGGGACATATGAACATTGGGGCAGGAAGGATAGTTTATCAGGATATAGTCCGCATAGATAAGGCAATAGAAGAGGGGAGCTTCTTTGAAAATCCCACATTAGTATCCCTTTACAAGGGAGTGAGGGAGAGGGGAAGCACCCTCCATCTCATGGGACTCCTCTCAGATGGAGGGGTTCACAGCCACGAAGATCACCTATATGCCCTTCTGGATATGGCAAAGAGACAGGGTCTCTCCAAGGTGGTGGTCCACTGTTTCTTGGATGGAAGGGATACACCTCCACAATCTGGGATCATGTACATTGACAGATTGAAGGATTATCTCAAAAAGATAGGTGTGGGGGAAATAGGGTCAGTAGTGGGTAGATACTATGCCATGGACAGAGACAAGAGGTGGGAAAGGACAAAACTGGCCTATGAGATGTTGGTGTTGGGCAGGGGGAGAGAGGCAGAAGATGTAAGAGACCTAATAGAGGAGGATTATGCTCAGGGAACAGGAGATGAATTCATAAGGCCTATAATAGCAAAAAAGGGATTTTCCCCTGTAAGGGACTCAGATGCCATATTCTTCTTTAACTTCCGGGCAGATAGGGCGCGACAGATAGTATCAAGTTTTCTGTTTAAGGATTTTAAAGGATTTAAGAGAGAGGTATGGCCCCAGGTGGAAGTGGCTACCATGACCCAGTATGACAAACACTATCCTGTAGCTGTGGCGTTTCCTCCAGAGTCCTATAAAAACATACTGGGAGAGGTCTGCGCCTCCCTGGGGCTAAGACAGCTACGCATTGCAGAGACAGAGAAGTACGCCCATGTAACCTATTTCTTCAATGGAGGCAGGGAAGAGCCCTTTGAGGGAGAGGAGAGAAAACTCATACCCTCTCCCAAGGAGGTGGCCACCTATGACCTGAAGCCAGAGATGAGCGTATATGAGATAACCCAGGAGCTTGAGAGACGGTGGCTATCTGGCAAATATGACCTTGTGGTATGCAACTTTGCAAATCTGGACATGGTGGGTCATACAGGTAATTTTGAGGCCACTGTAAGGGCGTGTGAGGCAGTGGATGAGTGTGTGGGGAGGGTGGTTAAGATGGTGAGAGAGAGGAAGGGGAGACTATTTGTCACTGCAGACCATGGGAATGCAGATGAGATGATAGATGAAAATGGAAAGGTCCACACCGCTCACAGTACCAATCCTGTGGCCTTCATCTGGGTGGAGGAGACCCCACAGAAAAGGGGGCTTAAAAAAGAAGGGAAGTTAGGGGACATAGCCCCCACCATATTGCACGCCTGGGAGGTCTCCATTCCAAAAGAAATGACAGGCACATCCCTTATTGAATGAAACTCTCAAGAGAGGGAGAGGAAGATGTCTCAACCAAAAAGGCCCCTTGAACCTGCAAAACCAGTGGGTATGGAGGTGGTGTATATATATGTCTGTCCCTTTTGCAATCACCGGGTGGGGGTAAGTGCCCCCCTGCAACCTGCAATGGTGCGGTGTGATGCGTGTTTAAAAAACTTTCCTGTGGTGCCAGCAGATGAAAAATCCATCAGGTTTATAAAGTTGATGCTGGACGAGGCACGGGCTGGCATTGCGCCAGATTTTATATAGTGAGGGAGGATGTAATAGAGATGGAGGCAGAGTCCATAGAAAGAAAGGACGTGGGAAGGAGCGTACTGGACCTCATTGGCAACACCCCCCTGGTGAGGATAAGAAACCTCAACCCTGTAGAAGGGGTGGAGATATATGCCAAACTGGAGGGCATGAATCCCGGGGGCTCCATAAAGGACAGGGTGGCCCTGGCCATGGTGGAGAGGGCAGAGAAACAGGGAGAACTTCAGGGGGACAGAATAATAATAGAGGCAACCTCGGGCAATACAGGTATTGGACTAGCCATGGTGTGCGCAGTAAAGGGATACAGACTTATGTTACTCATGCCAGAGTCTGCCTCTGAGGAGAGAAAGATGATAATGAGGGCATATGGTGCCCAGATAAAACTCACCCCTGGCCACCTCTCCACTGATGGGGCCATAGAGGAGGCCTACAGACTGGCAAGGGAAGAGCCTCAGCGATATGTATTAATGGACCAGTTTAACAATCCCGCCTCCATTGATGCCCATTATTATGGAACCGCCCTGGAGATATGGCAACAGACAGGGGGAAGGGTTACCCATGTGGTGGCGGCTCTAGGCACATCAGGTACTGCCATGGGACTCTCCAAGAGATTAAAGGAGTTAAATGGTGCAGTAAAGGTGGTGGCAGTGGAGCCCTATGTGGGGCACTCTATCCAGGGGCTTAAAAACATGCAGGCATCCTATCCCCCGGGTATCTATAATAAGCGTATGCTGGATGAGATCATCCATATAGACGATGAAACCGCCTTTGAGATGTGCAGACGACTTGCCAGGGAGGAAGGGATATTTGCGGGTATGAGTTCAGGTGCGGCCCTCGCAGGGGCAATAAAACTGGCCCAGACACTTAAAAAAGGTCTTATTGTGGTGATATTCCCAGATGGGGGGGAGAGGTATTTGAGCACCTCCCTCTTTGCCATGCCAAAGGCCAGGGGTATTAGCCTCTTTAATATAAAGACCAGGAAAAAGGATTTTCTGCCAGGGGAAGAAAAGGTCCTTATATTCTCTCCTGGCCCATCTGCAGAGGAGGTAGGGGAGGTGGAGGTCTGGAGACGCCTGGTCCTTGCAGATGTGCTGGCTGGATACATCTCCCTGAGGGAGATAGAGGGGGAGGTAATTATTGGAGTGGCCGACTTTGACGACCAGGCACTGCTGCGTGCGGAAGACCAGGGATGCACCCTCCAGCAATTTTCCATGCGTCTTATAGCTGAGCTTAAAGAGATGGCACAATTCCTCATGGCCCATCACCTCACCTTTTATAGGGCCTCTGAAAATATCCCCTTTATGGTGGAGATGTGCCAGAGACTCCTGGACAGGGGCAAAGGATATGAAAAGCTACGCTCAGTATATTATGATGTATTCAGGGACAGGGAATATGGTAAGATGGTGGGAGCCGACCTGGAGAAATTAGAACTTGGGAAGACCGTTGACTTTGAGGATTACGCTAAGGACAATCCCAGGGACTTTACCCTGCTAAAACGCTCCTCTCTCAGGGACCTAAAGAGAGGAGAATTTATAAAGACCAGATGGGGAAATGTGAGGCCTAGCTGGTATCTACAGATGGCAGGATGTGCAGGAGAAAAGGCATCCAGGGTGGAGGTGGTGATATTTGGGAGAAATCACTATTTTCCCCACCTGGAAAATATTCGCTCCATCTGGAGGTATTCCCTTTCTCATGACCCCAGGATATGGATGCTGGTGCAGGGGGTTGTAAGTGAGAAGGGGGAAGATATGCCATCCCTAAAGGAACTCATCTCCACCTATGGGGCGCATGTGGTGAGGATGTGGCTCCTCTCCTCCTCCTATCACAAGCCCCTGGTGTATTCAGAGAAAAATCTCAAGATGTGGGAACAGAATTTTAAGAGGGTAGAGCGTTGTGTAATAAACCTGGCCACCATACGTGGTGAGGAGGGAGAGGTAAGGACAGAACTGAAACAGAAGATATTTGACCTCAAAAAGGCCTTTTCCTCCTTTATGGAAGATGACCTTCGCATCTATAAATTCTGGGCCAGCCTCTTTGAGCTGTGCAAGAGAGTAAATAGTCTTTTTTCCAGAAAAGGATTATCCAGGGCAGAGGCAGAATTTATCTGGGAAAAGCTCACCCCCATCCAGAAGGTGCTCAAGATAGTGGACCTTCAGTCCCTCCCATTGGGTCCCGAGGATATTCCCCCAGAGATAAGGGAGAAGGTCTCCCACAGAGAAAGACTAAAGAGCAGAGGGGAATACTCCAGAGCAGATGAGATACGCACATCCCTTCTGGAAAAGGGATACCTGCTGGAGGATACTCCCTATGGGGTGAGGGTATTTAAGAGGAAAGATCTGGTCGGGTGAGACTAAACCTGCTCAAATATTCCTCCAGTCTCTCCCTGGCCTTGGGGTCCATCTCTACACATTCCTCAGCTCCCCTCACCCCCTGGGCCATTTGAGTGGCAAACACCATACAGGTGGGAAGGCCACACCTTCCACAGTTGGTCCTGGGAAGTAATTTTAGTATTTCAAAAGGTTGAGGTCTAGGGGGAACCCTGTAGGTCGGGACTATCCTGTCCCTCTCCTCCCAGACACGATTTATCTCTCCTATTATCCAACGCATCACCTTTTTCCCCTGCTCCATATCCTCCATGGCATTTATGGCTATCCTATCTGGATGTACTGTCAAAAGCCTCCCCATTATCTTAAATGTCACAAAGGGTGGATCCTGGGAGCAGGCATCTCCCCCAAGTTCTGCATTTAAATAGGGTATCACCTGGGATATGTCCTTCTTTAAATGCACAATACAGTGAATAGAGCGAGCTGAAGGATTACACCTTGACCTTGAAAATTCCCATTCTACGTCCCTCTCTTCAATAAACATACTTGCCTCCCTGGTCAAATTATTTATATCTTATGAAACTATTGCCATATAGTGTTTAATGAATATACTCTCCCAATCTCTCCAAGTCAAGACTAGCTCCTCGCCCCCTTCCTTAAATGCTCCCTCTCAACAGGATTAAAAACAAAGAAGAGGGTTACCTGCCCCCACTTCCTTAAAAAAAAGGGAGGGCAAGGCCCTCCCTCTGTTGCACCCCAATATCTACTATCTTATGGCCATCTATTCCTTCTTAAACACCAGGTGAGCATCCTCCACATCCACAACCACAGTCTCGCCCTCTCTTATGTCGCCAGAAATAATCATCTTTGCTATCTCTGTCTCCACCTTTGTCTGGAGATATCTCCGCAAGGGCCTTGCACCATATACTGGATCATATGCCTCTCTCGCAATAAACTCCCTGGCGGACTCGGTCAATTTCAAGCCTATCTTCCTCTCTTCAAGCCTCTTTCTTATCCTATCTATAAGCAGATCAACCACCTTCTTTATCTCTTCCAGCATGAGGGGCTTAAACAGGACTATCTCATCCACCCTGTTTAAGAATTCAGGTCTAAAGTGGGACCTGAGGGTGGACAATACCTGTTCCTTTACTCCAGGTTTTAGCTCCCCACTCTCTGTAATTCCCTCCAGCAGATAGTTGGAGCCCAGGTTTGAGGTCATAATAATGATGGTATTTTTAAAGTCCACTGTCCTCCCATGACTGTCAGTAAGGCGTCCATCATCTAATATCTGGAGCAGGATATTAAACACATCGGGATGGGCCTTTTCTATCTCGTCCAAAAGTACCACACAATATGGCTTTCTCCTCACTGCCTCTGTAAGTTGTCCTGCTTCTTCATATCCCACATAACCAGGGGGTGCACCTATCAAGCGGGAGACTGTGTGCTTTTCCATATACTCAGACATATCCAATCGCACCATATTCTCTTCAGTATCAAATAGGGCCTCTGCCAGGGTCTTACACAACTCTGTCTTACCAACCCCTGTGGGACCTAGAAATATAAAAGAGCCAATAGGACGGTTGGGGTCCTTAAGACCAGCCCTGGCCCTTAAGACCGCATTGGATACCGCCTCCACTGCCTCATCCTGTCCCACCACCCTCTGATGGAGCACCTCAGGAAGCCTCAAGAGCTTTTCTTTTTCGCCCTCCATCAGTCTGGAGACTGGGATACCTGTCCAACGGGATATTATCTCTGCCACATCATCGGGCCCCACCTCTTCCTTCAGAAGCCTCTTGGTCCCCTTTTTCTTCAACTCCTCCTCTTTTGAGCGTATCTTTGCCTCAATCTCTGCATACTTCCCATATCTCAGCTCCGCCACCCTGTTCAGGTCGTAGTTTCTCTCTGCCTCTTCTATCTCCAGCCTAACCCTCTCCAGTTCCTCTTTCAGATGCTGGAGCTCTTTTATCTCCTTCTTCTCCTCTTCCCACTGGGCAAGGAGGTGGTCCCTCTTCTCAACGAGTTCTGCCAGTTCCTTCTCCAGCCTCTCCAACCTTTCCCTTGACTCCTCGTCTCTCTCCTTCTTAAGTGCCTCCCTCTCTATCTCCAGTTGCATTATCTTCCGATTTATCTCATCTAACTCTGTTGGCATGGAATCTATCTCTGTCCTTATCATGGCCGCGGCCTCATCAATGAGGTCAATGGCCTTATCCGGCAGGTTTCTATCAGAGATATACCTGTGGGAGAGGGTGGCAGCAGCAACCAGGGCACTGTCGCTTATCCGAACCCCATGGTGGACCTCAAACCTCTCTTTAAGGCCCCTTAATATGGAGATGGTATCCTCCACTGTGGGCTCATCCACCAGCACTGGTTGAAACCTTCTCTCCAGGGCAGGGTCCTTCTCTATATACTTTCTATACTCATCTAGGGTGGTTGCTCCTATACAGTGCAACTCTCCCCTGGCCAGCATGGGCTTTAAGAGATTGCCTGCATCCATTGAACCCTCTGCCTTTCCTGCACCCACAATAGTATGCAACTCGTCAATAAATAGGATAATCCGTCCCTCAGATTCCTGTATCTCCTTAAGGACCGCCTTGAGTCTCTCTTCAAATTCACCCCTGAACTTTGCACCAGCAATAAGCGCCCCCATATCAAGGGCATATATGGTCTTGTCCTTAAGGCCCTCAGGGACATCCTGCTTTACTATCCTCTGGGCAAGCCCCTCCACAATGGCGGTCTTACCAACCCCTGCCTCTCCAATCAACACAGGGTTATTCTTTGTGCGCCTGCTCAGTATCCTGATGACCCTGCGTATCTCTGCGTCCCTACCAATAACTGGGTCCAGCTTACCCCTCCTGGCCTCCTCTACCAGGTCCCTCCCATACTTTTTAAGGGCCTCATACGTGGCCTCAGGATTGTCAGAGGTCACCCTCTGATGTCCCCTCACCTCTGTAAGGAGGGATAAAAACTTATCCCTATCCAGTTTAAATACCTGATTGACCCTTCCTATGGCAGTGGCCGGGGTCTCATCCAAAATCGCCATAAAGAGGTGTTCCACACTCACATACTCATCCTGCATGGTACGGGCCAGTTCCAGGGACCTCACCAGGACATCATTTAATCTCTGAGTCACATAGATCTGTCCAGGAGAGCCCCCCGGCCCCATTACCTTGGGAAACTGCTTTATCTCCCTCTCTATGGAGGACCTATATGAGTCCACATCAATATGCCCCCTCTCCAAGATCCTGGGGACCAGTCCATCTTCTTGAGAGACCAGGGCATAGGCCAGATGTTCCACATCCACCTGTTGATTACCATATTTTATGGCAATATTCTGGGCCTCTGAGATGGCCTCTCTTGATTTCTGAGTAAATTTATTAAGATCCATATCTTATTCCTCCTTATATGCTAAATTTCTCTATACATCTTACTTATTAAAATTTCCTTGGATTAAAAGAAGACGATGCCCTTGCAAGCTCTTCATAGAGCTCTTTCTCCCTGGGGGACAGGGTCTTGGGCACCTTTATCATCACCCTTGCAAAAAAATCCCCCTTTTTTGAGCCCCTACCCAGGCCCTTGCCCCTGAGACGTAGTCTCTGGCCACTACTGGTGCCAGGAGGCACCTTCAGGGTGACCCGTCCATCCAGGGTAGGGATGGAGACCTCACTCCCCAGGGCCGCTTCCCACGGGGCCAGGGGAAGGTCCAATATCACATTATTTCCCTCCACCTTAAAGAGGTGATGGGGGAGAAGTTTCACCTTGAGATATAAATCCCCCTTTTGTCCAGAGGGAGAAGCACCTCCCTGACCTGCAAGACGTATCTTTGATCCCTCTGAAACCCCTGGGGGTATATTCACCGTAAGTACCCTGGATGACATACCATCCCCCAGGGTAATGGTCTTCTTTCCCCCCCGATATGCCTCCTCCAGGGTAAGCTCCAGGGTGGCCTCCATATCCTGTCCCTTCACATCTGAGGCATTGTAAAAATCCTGACCATAGAACTGCGCGGAAGAAAAAGGACCAGAGGCAGAACGACCACACCTCTTTCCCCTAAAGGAACGTCCCTCTCCTCCTCCAAAAAGATTCCCAAAGAGGAGTTCAAAAAAGTCACTGAACTCTCCAAAACCCTCTCCTGGCGAGGAGGAAAAGGTAAACCTCACATTTTCAAAACCTGGAGGAGGTTCAAAGTTCTGACCATGTTCCCAGTTGGCACCTAGCATGTCATATCTCTTGCGCTTCTCCGGATCCTTTAGCACCTCATATGCCTCATTCACCTCCTTAAACTTCTCCTCTGCGGAGGGGTCATTAGGGTTTAGATCGGGATGATATTTCTTGGCGAGCTTTTTATACGCCTTGGTTATCTCCTCCTGTGTTGCATCTCTGGAGACCCCTAAGATCTTATAGTAATCTTTATATGTTACTCCCATATTGCTTGCTCCTGAAAAGGAATTCAAAAAAATAAGGGGAAATCTATAGATTCCACCCCCTTATGCCCTTTAATCCGTCAACTTACCCATAAATAAGGGTAAGTTCTAACTGACCATAGTCAAGAAAAGGAAGACAAAAATCAATTTTTTTGCTATTTATTCCCTTGCCTTTTTTAATGGGTGGAGATACAAATCTCTTTCTCAGGTTCTGCTTCAAGAGGAAAGGTTAATCCAACTGGAAAGAAAGGGGGATAAAAAAATGGCCAGAGTATGCGAGATATGTGGAAAACGGACAAGGGTGGGGAACCGCATAAGCCACGCCCATAATAAAAACAAGAGGGTATTTAAACCCAATCTACAAAAGATAAGGGTCCAGCTACCAAATGGCGAGGTAAGACGGATGAAGGTATGCACAAGATGTATAAGAAGTGGCGCCATCCAGAAGCCAGCTGTGGATTAGTCCAAAAGACAGGGGAGAGAAGACCTCTCCCTGTCCCCTCTATCCCTTAACACCCTTCCCTCATAGCTATGTACCTTTTTTAAAATTCAGAGCAAACACATGTGGCAGGAGAAAAGAGATGTCGTAGTGATAGTATTTTCCCTCCTTCTCCTCACATGTGTATCTTCCTCTCTCCTGCCCATCCTTCCCAGGGACGAGACCCGGTATCTCTCTGTGGCGTGGGAGATGTATATCCACAAAAGTCTTCTAATCCCCCTTATAAATGGTAAATTCTATACCCACAAACCCCCCCTTCTTTTCTGGCTCATTATCCTCCTCTGGAAAGTGGTGGGGATATGCGGTGGGTGTGTGCGTATAATTCCCCTGTTATTTTCCCTCGCCAGCCTCTTCCTCATAAAAAAAATGGCCTCTCTCCTTTGGGGAGGGGAGAGAGAAGGTGTTGTGGCCATGTATCTTGCCTCAGGTACCATCCTGTGGATGCTGTGGTCATTCCTAATAATGTTTGACATGCTCCTTACCTTCTGGGTCCTCCTGGCCATATACGGGGGGTTGGTCTGGAGACTCAGACACAAAAAAGAGGCCCTTGTACTGGTAATGGTGGGCACCTGGGGGGGAATACTCACAAAGGGACCTGTAACACTGTTGCATATCATCTCGGCATCTATTGCCCTTGAGTTCTCCTTTCCTCCTGGACCCCTCTCCAGAAAAAAATGGTGGACATTGATGCTTTCTTCACTACTTCTGGGGATCCTCCTCTGTGGAAGCTGGCTGATTCCTGCATGTATTAAGGGAGGAGAAGGCTATTGCCACAACATCCTATGGACCCAGACACTAGAGCGTATCCACCATTCCTTTGCCCATAAAAGACCTCTCTGGTGGTATATTCCACTCCTGCCTGTGCTCTTTTTCCCCTGGAGCCTCTATCTAGGGATATGGAAACATGCCTTTTCCCTAAGAAGAGAGCCAGGGGTTAAATGGTGTCTGCTCTGGTTCTCCCTAACCTTTGGGTTATTTTCCATCATAAGCTGCAAACAGATACATTATCTCCTTCCCCTCATCCCCTGCATCTCCCTTATAGGGGCAAAGGCCATTGTAAGTTATAAGGAAAACAGAGGACCATCCCTTCCCCCTGCTGTGTTTGCAACAATGGGGATGGGCGTAATTCTCTTGCCTTTATTAAAGAAAATCTTCCCCCATCTCTCCCTTATCCCCACCTCTATGTGCCTTCCCCTGGGGCTAATCCTGGTGTGTGGAGGGATTACTCTGTTTATCCTGAGGAGAAAGGAACAGAGTTTCCTGATAAGGGCCCAGACACTCTTTATCTTTTTTATTGCCCTTTCAAACATATTTTTGTTTTCCCACTCATCCCTCTACAGAAGATTTGACCTTACCCCGCTGGCAAAAGCAGTGCATGATCTTCAAAAAAAGGGGAAAGAAGTTACTTTTGTAGGGGACTATGAGGATGAACTGGGCTTTCTGGGAAGACTCACTGGAAAAATAAAGGAGATCTCTTTTTCCAAACTCCCTCACTTCATAAGGACCCACCCCCACTCCTTTCTAATAATCAAGACCTCTCCCTCCACTACCCTTCCCCCTCAACTAACAAATAGGGTGGTTATGAGACAACCATATGACAGAAAGATATTACTACTCATAAGGGAGTAGAACTTCCCAGAAAAGTGGGAATAAAAGGATATAATCCCATTCAGGTATATCGTTAAAAGCAGATATTTTACAGATGCAGATTTTTGGGGGCAAGGTCAAGAGGGAATCCAGGTAGGGATCCAGCAGGGAATTCAGCAAGGGATTGAACGAGGTCTATTGCTAGATTCTCAAGAGATGTTGTTAGAGGCACTTGAGAAACGTTTTGAGATTGTCCCAAGATCCATTGCTCAGAAGATTAAGCAGATTGACACTAGAGAGGTGATAAAGGGGTTGTTTAAGGTGGCCTTGCGTGTTAATTCCCTAGAGGTATTTGAGAAGAGATTGGATAGAGTAATGGAGTGAGCCTGTGACATAATTTGTGTAACTCCTTTTTTGGGCTTAATTTTGTTTAAGGGCATTTTCAATCCTATCCTCAAAGAATATAACAGAGCTTGAGGATAGATTTTTGTCCTGCCCCCCTAAGGGGGCAGGACAGGATGGGCTTTCCAAAGAGCTTCCATTTTTAGACTTATAAAAAAAGGAGAAGATAGCAACCTAGCTCTTCCCACAATTACATTAGTGCTTCTTATCCTTAGCCATTCTTCCTCAGGAAAAGAGTAAAAGGAGGGATTATCTCCCTATTGTATTTACTTAAAATCTCCATTTCTCCTAGGGATCCCAAGATAATAAAGAGGGGGGTAGATCAAAAAGATATTAAAAGGAGAGGCTTAACGGGCAATGCAGGACTTGAACCTGCGACCTCCAGCTCCGGAGGCTGGCGCTCTATCCACCTGAGCTAATTGCCCGTATCTAAATTTACTTTATCCAAGAGATTAACCACTTGTCAACCTAACTACCTTTAGTTACCCTGAGAGAGGGAGATGATTTATGGAGAAAAAACGTATAATCGTGGGTATCTCTGGAGCCAGTGGCGTTATATATGGAGTAGAACTAATAAAGCACCTAAAAAGGCTACATATTGAGGTTCATCTCATACTCACCTCAGCAGGGGAAAAGGTGTTATCTCTAGAAATGTCAATGGAGGGAAGGGAACTCAAGGAGTATGTGGACGTGTTATATGGTGCATCTGAGATTGGTGCACCCCCAGCAAGTGGGTCCTATCCCCACCACGGCATGGTCATCTGTCCCTGCACCATGGCAAGCCTTGGATGTATAGCCAACGGGATTGGAGACGACCTGTTAACCAGGGCCGCAGATGTAACTTTAAAAGAGGGGAAAAAACTTATTCTGGTTACACGAGAGACACCTCTAAACCTTATTCACCTTGAAAACATGGTAAAAGCAGCACGGGCAGGGGCCACAATAATGCCTGCTTCCCCTGGCTTTTATCATCATCCCTCCACCATTGGGGACCTGGTGCATCATCTGGTGGGGAGGGTTATGGACCAATTGGGAATAAAGCATCATTTGATATCCCCTTGGGAAGGGGAAAATGCCCTCTTGAAGGGGGCAAGATATCTGAAGAAGTAAGGGGGAGTTAAAATAAAAAAATCCATAAGTCCAAGGAGGTGTGGTCATGGCTATAGAGGTAATATGGCACGGACATGCAAATTTTCAAATAAATAGCAAGTGGGGCAATATCCTCATAGACCCATGGTTTGAGGAAAATCCCTCATGCTCCACAGAGATAGAGGCGTGTGGAGATATAGATGTGGTCCTTGTGACCCATGACCATTTTGATCACATTGGAGATGCAGTGGCAGTATGTGAAAAAACAGGTGCAAAACTGGGGGCAGTAGTTGAGACTGCCTTAAAATTAAAAGACATGGGAGTGGCAGAGGAGCAGATAATAAATGGCATTGGTTTCAATGTAGGAGGCACTGTAGAGGTAGATAACATCAGGATAACCATGGTAGAGGCTCATCACTCCACTGCATCAGGCACCCCTGTGGGATATATAATCACCTTTCCAAATAATTATACTATATATCACGCAGGAGATACAGCCATATTTGCCTCCATGCAGGTTTATGGTAACATATATCCAATAGACCTGGCCCTCCTTCCCATTGGGGGGGTCTTTACCATGGATCCAAAACAGGCGGCACACGCGTGTAAACTTCTGGGATGTAAGGCGGTGATACCAATGCACTGGGGGTCTTTCCCTGTACTGGAACAAAATACCCACCGATTTGAAGAAGAAATAAAGTCCCTGGGCATTGAGGTAAAAGTCATCTCTCTAACCCCGGGAGAAAAAAGTGAGGTTGCCTAAAGATGAGGGGGATATTATTCTCCCCCCTCACAGGCTACTTCCCCCCCAGCGGTGTAAGATTATCTATGATTTCCCCTTGTTTTTTGAATTCTTCACCCCCCCGAGATGGCGCCTGCTTCTCTCACTGATACTTCTGGCCCTAGAGGAAGACGGTGAAGACCTCACCTCCAGGGCCATATTTTCCTCTACTGACCATATAGAGGCCCATGTGGTGGTGAAGGAGGAGGCAGTGTTGAGCGGACTGCCTGTGGCGGACATAATAATGTCCATGCTATCTCCAAATTATTCTATAACATATCTCTCAGGCGAGGGGGAAAAGGTGAAAGGGGGAAGAGAGGTCCTCTATATCCAGGGAAGGGCCCGTGATGTGCTAAAGGCAGAGAGGGTAATACTCAATATATTGTCTCATAGCTGTGGGGTATCCACCTACACACACAAGTTTGTCACCATCCTAAAACACGCTGGATCCTCAACTACCCTGCTGGATACCAGAAAGACCCTTCCTGGACTCAGGTACCTGGACAAATACAGTGTAGGGGTAGGGGGAGGGAAAAATCATCGCATGAACCTAGAAGAGATGCTCATGCTCAAGGATACCCACATAGACAGGGCAGGTTCCATTGTAAAATGTGTAAAGGAGATGAGAGAGAGATATAGCCCATGCCCCCCGATTATTGTGGAATGTAGGGATGTGGAAGAGGTATTAGAGGCTGTCTCATGTGGAGTGGACCGCATCCTACTGGACAACATGGAACCCGCCAAGATAAAAGAGGCCCTCTCCCTCATTCCCCCCTCTATTGAAACAGAAATAAGCGGTGGGATTACCCTTGAAAACATATCCCAATACGCCCAGATAGGTGCAAATTATATATCAGTAGGGGCCCTCACAAAGTCTGCCCCCCCCATAGACATAAGTATGAAGATAACTGGCCTCTCTCATGAGTAGGAGACAAGGAGATGTTTAAAGGAGACATAAGATATTACACCCAGGTGCTCATCCTGGGTTCAGGCATAGCGGGATGTAGTGCGGCCCTTACCCTGGCAGACCAGGGGATAGAGGTGATCCTGGTATCCTCTGGAAGTGGGCTAGATGCTGGGAACACCCCTCTTGCCCAGGGAGGGATAGTTTACAGGGGAGAAAAGGATTCTCCCCTCCTCCTGAAAAAGGATATCCTCACTGCGGGATGGAACCACAATTATCAAAAGGCCGTAAATTTTTTAAGCACCCGGGGACCAGAGGTGGTGGAAAAGATCTTGATAGAAAAGTTGAAGATCCCCTTTGAGAGGGATGAAAAAAATAAACTAAGGCTCACTAGAGAGGGGGGACATGGATGTGCCAGGATCCTCTATTGCGGAGATTATACAGGAAGGGCCATTATGGATGGCCTAATATCCGCCATAGAGACCCACCCAAACATTACCGTATTCCCCCATAGAATGGGCATTGACCTCATTACCTCCCATCACCACTCCACACGTCTGGAATTTAAGTATCACCTTACCAACCAATGCCTTGGGGCCTATCTCTATAATGAAGAAAAAGGATATGTGGAGACAGTAATGGCAGATTTTACCATCCTGGCCACAGGGGGAATAGGCCAGATATATTTACACACCACAAATTCTCCCAGTGCAACAGGCTCAGGACTGGTGATGGCCTATCGCAGTGGGGCCAGGGTCTTTAATTGCGAGTTTATCCAGTTCCATCCCACTGCTCTATATGAGAGAGGAGGACAAAAATTCTTGATAAGCGAAGCAGTAAGGGGAGAAGGGGCCAGGTTCGTTCGCATAGATGGAAGCCCCTTTATGGAGGAATATGACCCAAGAGGGGACCTTGCCCCCAGAGATATAGTTACCAGGGCAATAGTGGAAGAGATGTTAAAGAGGGGAGATGAATTTGTATACCTGGATGCGGCAGACTATGTAAAAAAAGATATTCCCAAACGCTTCCCCACCATCTATAAGAGATGTCTGGAGGCAGGCTACGACATCACCCGTCAGCCCATACCTGTGGTCCCTGCGGCACATTTCTTCTGCGGGGGAGTCCTGGTGGATATAGAAGGAAGGACCACCCTCAACAGGCTATATGCAGTGGGAGAATGCTCGTGTACAGGGGTACACGGGGCAAATCGCCTTGCAAGTACCTCCCTGTTAGAAGGACTGTTGTGGGGCAAAAGTGCAGGAGATTCCATATATAAACAGATTGCGAAAAACAGAAAGGTCTCAAGAAGGCTCATGGATAGTATCCCAGATTGGTCAAATCCAGGAAACAACAATAACGAGGACCCTGCCCTTATTGCCCAGGACTGGTCCACTATCAAACATACCATGTGGAATTATGTGGGGATAATAAGGACCCCTTCCCGACTCAAGAGGGCCAGGGAAGACCTAAACAACCTCAGTAAAAGACTATATGAATTTTACAGGAATACTCCCATAAGCAAACCCCTTATAGAACTATTTCATGGATGTAAGTCTGCCATGATAGTAACAGACGCCGCTCTTAGAAATCCTAAAAGCATTGGGTGCCATTTTAGAATAAACAACTAAGAGCTAAACCCACCTTTTCCCATATTTAATACACATATATCTACCAAAGAGGCATGTCTTTTATATGCAATATATGCAATGCTCCTATTTTATGTATTTAGCAGATCTATTGGTTGCTCTTTCAACAGTAAATATATCCCTCCTTAAAAAGGATTATATCTTAACCAGTAGAGAACTAATAACTTATTGACCTAAATTTGCATCCCCTTAAAACTTGGTATAACATGTATCTATCTCTAAATGGGCAACTCATGGTACTCATGTAAAAAACACATGGTAACAACAAGATGAAGAGGAATTTCCTTATTCTCCTCTTGTGCTGGATAATGGTGGTAGGGGCATCTCTTTCCTGGAATATATGGAAGGATAGGGAAGAGGACACAAGGGTAGCGTATAGGACCATAAAGACATTCTTTGATTTTATCTGTCTTACGCGACGCTGGAATGCCCAACATGGAGGGGTATATGTAAGGGTAACTAACAATACTCGCCCCAATCCATATCTCAAGGATCCTTTACGGGATATTAGGGTAAACAAACACCTTATGCTCACAAAGGAAAACCCAGCATATATGACACGGGAGTTGTCCAATCTTTCTCAAAGAGAAAGCTCTGTGAGTTTTCACATGGCCGGTCTTCATCCACTAAATCCAGCTAATACTCCCACTCCCCTGGAAAAAAAGGCATTCAATGCATTTTCCCATGGGAAAAAGGACTTTTTTCTAACAAAAAAGAACTTTTATTTCTATATGTCCCCTCTCATTACCAGAAGCTCCTGTTTAAGGTGTCACAGGAGCCAGGGATATAGGGTCGGAGAGGTAATAGGGGGAATCAGTGTAAGGATGTTTCATCTCTACAGAACATCTCTTTTTTCCCTAATCCTTGGACACCTTGTGATTGGTATCCTTGGGATATTCGTAATAATCTGTTTCTGGAAAAAACTAGAGAGCGCCTATAAGAAGATAGAAAGACAGGCCATAAGGGACCCCCTTACAGGGCTCTATAACCGCCGGGAGTTTGATAGGAGACTTGGAGAGGAATTTAAAAGGGCAAAGAGATATAAGATGCCCCTCTCTGTGATGATGTGTGATATAGATTGGTTCAAATCCTACAATGATACCTATGGGCACCAGAAAGGGGATGTATGTCTAAAAGAGGTAGCAGTTACCATAGACAGTTTTCTGAAGAGGGGAGGAGATTTCTGTGCCAGATATGGAGGAGAAGAGTTTGTAGTGGTACTCCCCCAGACAGATGAAGAAGGGGCAAGGGATCTGGCTCTCTGCATAAAAAAGGCCATTGAGGAACTGGGGATCCACCACCAGGCATCCCCCTTTGGGGTGGTTACCCTGAGTATTGGCATCACCACAGAGAAGGAATTTTCCGTGAGCTCTCCTCATATTATTATAAAAAGAGCAGACATGGCCCTCTATCTTGCCAAAAAGAATGGTCGCAACAGGATAGAGAGCCTTTAAAGGAAGAAAGAAGAATATATTCCATCTCGTGTCATATATTATTTTAGAAGTTTTTTATGTCCTTATTAACAGTCTCCTACATCACTTTTTTATAGACTATAAAATTAACTTTTCTCTAATGTCCCACCATTGTATTTGGGAGATAAAATACTATCTGAGGGAATATAGTCAATATAACGACCATAATTATCATTATACAAAAAAATGGAAATGTAGCTTTAAGGATTCTTCCAATTTTTTCATTTGATATACCCTGGATAACAAATAGACTAAATCCTACAGGAGGTGTAATTTGGGCAAGTTCTACCATAATAACCAGGAATATACCAAACCATAGAGGTTTAAATCCTGCATTTATTACAATAGGTAATACAATAGGAAGAGTCATAACAACAATAGATATACCATCTAAAAGCATTCCCAAAAATAAATACATAACTCCAAGTACAAATATGAGAACATAAGGAGATAAATGAAGAGATGCAATATACATACTAAGTGCCCTGGCTATACCTGTAAAGCCAACAACCTGTGACAAAAATGCAGCCCCACATATTATAAAACATATCATACAGGTGGTCATAACTGCATTTAGCAGAGAATCAACAAAGATACGCCAGGTGAGATTTTTAAACATAAGGGCAAGAAGATATGCACCAATCACTCCGATGGCAGCTGCCTCAGTTGGGGTGGTAAAGCCAAGGTATATCCCTCCAAGTACAATGAGGATCAAAAATAGTACAGGGAAGAGTTCTCTGGAACTCCTTATCTTGTCTTTGAGACGGTAGTGGATATTCTCCTCAAGGGGGACTACCTCTGGATGGATGAGGCTTTTTATAATAATAAAACCTGAATACATTCCACCCAGGATAAGGCCCGGTATAATCCCTGCTATAAACAGCTTTCCAATGGAGGTATCTGAGAGCACCCCATATATTATCATGATAAGGCTAGGGGGAATGAGGAATCCCAGGGTGCCTGCACCTGCAAGGGACCCCAGGGCAAGGTCCCTATCATATCCCCGTCTGGAGAGTTCATCCAGGGTTATTTTTCCCACAGTGGCGGTAGTAGCCGCACTTGAACCTGATACAGCGGCAAAGAGGGAACATGCCACCACATTTATATGAAGGAGTCTCCCTGGGATCCTGGAAAACCAGGGAAGAAGGCCATTTAGAAGTTTTGTAGAGATTGCAGTACGATAGAGTATTTCTCCCATCAATACAAACAAGGGGAGGGCAGTAAGTGACCACGAGTCCATACTATTCCACACGGAGTTGGCAATAAGGCTCCCTATCTTGGTCCAGATTGAAAGGGTGGGAGGGAGGTTAAATGAATACAAAAGCATCCCACACATGGCCGCGGCAATAAGGGAAAAGCCTATCCAGAGGCCAGAGAGCAAGAAAAGGAACATAATAGAAAACATCACAATAGATAGGGTAAGGGGATTGCTGATAATATCACACCTCCCTGCTCTTTTTTATAATTTGTCCAATCTTTTGTATATTCTGTAAGATCATAGCCACCAGTTGAAGGGATAAAAATAAAAACCCAAGGGGAACCCCCAGCTCTGGTATCCACAATGGAGTCTCTGCAATGGAATCTGCCCTCATATCCAGGGAACGGGTCTCATACACCATGGAGGTGGCATGGTAGAGGATAAAGAGAGAGAGCCCCAGGGCAACAAAAAGTACTATAGTATCCCATATGCAGGCAATAAGGGGGTCCTTTATCCTGGAGATAAGAAGGGTTATTTTTATGTGATTTTCCTCTTTAAGGGTATAGGCAAGTCCCAAAAATACAGAAAATACCATAAAATATGCACTGTATTCATCAGATATCATGGTGGAGGTCTTAAAAAAGGTCCTCAAGAATATCTCCAGGGAGATAAGGCCAACTATCAAGAGCATGAAAAGGCCCGCAAGATAGGCAGCCCACCTGGATAGGACCTCTATTGTCTCAATTATCCTTTTCATATTATTTCCCATGAAAGGGGAGGGACCAGCCCTCCCCGCAGGGTTATCTTACATAAGACTCTATTATGCGCTTTGCCCTTCCCCTGCATCTTGCAAGAAATTCATCAATTATCTTCTTTGCCGCCCTGTCCATAGCCTTATTAAGAGAAGTGGAAGGCTCATACACCTTCATACCATGCTGCTTAATTATCTCAAGGGCAGTCTTATTTCTGTTTTCAGAGTTGGCCCACTGTCTCTGTTCTATCTCCTTGGCCGCCTTTAACATGGCCCTCTGCTGGGAGGGGGATAGGGCCTTCCAATAGTCTAGATTTATAGTCATCATATTGAGAGGAAAGGCATAATTTATCTTTGTGAAGCAGTTTAACACCTCCCAGAACTTCCCATTCTTTGCAGACTCTGCGCTGGTCAACACAGAATCTATCACCCCTGTGCGCAGAGAGGAATACACCTCCCCCCACGGCATGGATACAGGACTGGCCCCCAATTCCCTGAGAAATTTGGCCCCATTTTTATCATAGGTCCTGGTCTTAAGTCCTTTTAGATCCGCCACACTATAGATGGGTTTCTTGGTGACAAGTCCACTTGGAGGCCATGGGGCCGCATATAAAAACTTCTGGTTCCAGCGCAGGGCCGCCCTCTTATAATATGGCTTTAATTGCTCATATAGGGAACGGGCATCCTTATAAGACTTAACCAATCTAGGTAGGGAACTCACCCCAAAGATATGTTCACTCCCTGCTACCACCCCCATGAGTATATCGCTCATGGGCACCTCTGCATCCCTAACGGCCTTAAGGAGTTCAGGCCCTTTAAAACCCAGGCTCCCCCCTGGATGCACACTTATTATTACTGTGCCCCCAGAGTACTTTTTCACCAGGGCCGCAAACTCCATCGCCCCCTGGGTGTGAAAGCTGGTTGGCCCATAGATGGCATTACAGTCCAGCTTGATCACCTTGGCCAGGGATGGAGATGCCATCATCACCAGGCCAAAAATAAGCCCCCATACAATAGTCCTAAATTTCATAAACCCCTCCTTTTGTTAAATTGATTAAACTAGTTGTCCCTTCCATATCCTCCTCCCCCTGGAGTCTCTATCCTCACCACACTTCCTTTTTTTAAAAAGGTATTGAACTTACCAGGCATCTCTTTTATTTCTCCGTCCACTATTATCAAATTTCTTCCCCTCTCTCCCTCTTCTCCTCCCTCAAGACCATAGGGACCACGCCTCCTTCTCTCGGATAATACCGTTACCTCTGCATCTGAGAGGAGCTTTATCTCCCTGACAATACCACTTCCTCCTTTAAATCTTCCCCTTCCCCCTGATCCCTTCCTTATAGAATATTCCGTTACCATAAATGGATAGCTAAACTCCAGGGCCTCAACTGGCGTATTCAGGGTATTGGTCATGTGGGAATGCACTGCACTCTCACCATCTCCACCTTCCCAGGCCCCCATCCCCCCTCCAATGGTCTCATAATAGGCAAAGGGCAGATGAGTGCGTTCATCTATTCCACCAATGGAGATGTTGTTCATGGTGCCCTGGCTTGCGGCAGGTATCCTGTGAGGCATGGCCCTAGATAACGCCCCCAGGATCACATCCACAATCCGTTGAGATGTCTCCACATTTCCTCCTGCCACTGCCGCAGGAAAGCATGCATCCACCACCGTTCCCTTTTTTGTAATGACTTCAATAGGCCTCAATAGACCTGCGTTGGTTGGAATATCATCTTCTATAAGAGATCTAAAAACATACAATACTGCAGAAAGTGTTATAGAATATACGGCATTTATACTTCCCATAACCTGATTATCACTTTTTGAAAAGTCTAATATAGCTCTATCACCATCTATAACAAGTTTAAGATGGATTTTTATATCTGTTGCGCTAATCCCATCATCATCTAAAAAATCTTCAAATTCATATTCACCATCTTTTATATTTAAAAGTAAATTTCTCAAGATCTTCTCTGAATAATCCATCATTGCATTACAATAAAATTTTACTGTATCTATTCCATATTTTTCAATAAGTTCCTTTATCCTCCTCACCCCTGTTATATTTGCCATAATCTGGGCTGAAAAATCACCCTCCCTTTCTGCTGGAGTCCTGACGTTGCTTAAAAAGAATCTTAACATCTCTTCATCTAGCCTATCCTTCTTCATGATCTTAAGGGGGGGAATAATTATCCCCTCCTGATAGATGGAGCGCGAAAGGGGCATGGAACCAGAAGACATGCCCCCCACATCTGCATGATGCGCCCTGTTTGCCACAAAGAAGTCTGGTGTATCTTGGGAGGATACAAATACAGGGGCCACAATGGTAATATCGGGGAGATGGGTCCCCCCCTGAAAAGGGTCATTTAATACCACCATGTCCCCCTGGCTTATCCCCATATTTTCAATGGCACTCCTAACGCTAAGGGGCATGGAACCCAGGTGTACAGGGATATGGGCGGCCTGAGATATCATATCCCCTGTTTCATTAAAAATGGCGCAGGAAAAGTCCCTCCTCTCCTTTATATTGGGACTAAAGGCGGTCCTGTTTAAGGTAACACCCATCTCTTCTGCAATAGAGGAGAAACGATTCTTAAAGACCTCCAAGAGTATTGGATTTATCTCCATAATTATCTCCTATCCCACATGGATGAGAATATTTTCAAATGCATCCACCTCCATTTCACATGCTGGTGGAATCACAATAGTAGAGGAATATTCCACCACTATTGCAGGTCCCTTTATCCTGTTGCCAGGGAGGAGAAGGTCCCTTTCATATATGGTAGTTGGATATTTTTCCCCAAAAAAGATTACATCCCTTTCCCCTAAAAGGGCAGAAGGAGGAATGCGAGAGGAGAGCCTTTCTGCCTTTTTGAATTCAGGTTTTGAGAGTCTCCCCTTTGCCCTTAACCTCACATTCACCACCTCCACTCCCTTGTTACGATTACAATAGCCATAGGTCTTTTCATGTAGGAGGTGAAATCTATCCACAAAGTCCTCTCCAAAGGGAACCACTATCTCATAGGACTGACCCACATATCTCATATCCAGGTATCTCTCAAATGCCATCTCTCTTCTGGCAATCCCCTCATCCAGAAGGTCCTTTTCTGCCCTCTTCTCCATATCCCTGAAAAAGGATTCCAGGGAGGAATGCCCCATGGCCCCTTCTGATAGCATCACTGTGGTGGAGTAGTCTTTTATTACGTCGGCCAACAACATCCCAATGGCAGAGAGTATCCCAGGGTGCCTTGGCACAAGTACCGTTGGAATTCCCAGAAGTTTCGCCAAGAAGGCCGCATGCATTCCCCCTCCTCCCCCAAAGGAAAAGAGGGTAAACTCAGAAGGATTATACCCCCTCTCCACTGAGATTACACGAATGGCCCTCTCCATATTGGTATTTGCCACACTCAATATGCCCTCTGCAAGCTCCACAGGCTCCAGAGATGCCTCTGTGGCCATCCTCTCAAAATAGGGGGCTATCCTCTCCACATGGAGCCTCATCCTCCCCCCCAAAAACCTATGGGGCACTATTCTACCCAAATATAGATTTGCATCTGTAACCGTTATCCTCTCACCCTTTCCATAACATATGGGGCCTGGGTCTGCCCCTGCACTCTCAGGTCCCACCCTCAGGGAGCCTCCAACGTCAAAATAGGCTATGGATCCCCCACCTGCGCCCACTGTATGGATATCTATCATAGGGGTCTTTATGGGAAAATCCGATATCTCTGACTCCATAGTAAGAGGTAGTCTCCCATCTATCAGGGCAACATCTGTGGAGGTACCCCCCATATCAAAGGTTATTAGCTTCTCCCTCCCAGCCATCTTCCCAAGGTGATACGCACCTACCACCCCCCCAGCAGGTCCTGAGAGAATGGTGCGCACTGACTCCTTCATGGCGGTCTCAGCAGAGATACTCCCTCCATTGGACTGCATTATTCGCAGTTTTCCCCTGCCCATATTCTTCTTTATAAAAGAGAGGTATCTCGCCATCTTTGGAGACACATAGGCATTTATCACCGTGGTGGAGAGCCTTTCATATTCACGAAATTCTGACAGGACCTCATGGGAAAGGGAATAGAATATCCCAGCCCTCTCCAGGGCCTCTCCTATCTTTTTCTCGTGCTCATTGTTCTTAAAGGAAAAGAGCAGACATACTGCTACAGATTCCACATCTGAAAATCCCAGGGTCTCAATCACCTCTTCTATTTCATGGGGATCAATCTCTTCCACCACCTCTCCAGCATAATTTATCCTTCCTCTCACACCAAAACGATTTGCTGTAGGGACCAAGGAAGGGGTTTTGCGATACCTGAGATTATATAACTGCTTTCTGTTTTGCCTGCCGATCTCAATTATATCCTCAAATCCCCTATTGGTTATAAGGGCAGTATTGGCCCCCTTTCTCTCTAAAATGGCATTAGTGGCAACAGTGGAGCCATGGGTTATGTTTACATCTTGTCCCCTGGTAATGTAATTTATTCCCTCCAGGACCGCCTCAGCAGGATTTGAGGGAGTGGAGAGGATCTTATATACCTTCCATCCCTCCTCATCTTTATAGATAAAATCTGTAAAGGTCCCTCCTGTATCTACCCCTAAAATGATCATCTCTACTAATTCTCCCTGGATATGTATTTTTTTATAAACCTTATCCCTTCGTCATCATAAAACCTGGGGCAGGAGATAACCCTTGGGATACTCCTGAAGAGATGACGATACTCCTCATAAAGGATACAAGGTATAATAAGGAGATCCACTGAGACTAAAAGGGAGGTATCTTTCAACACCTCCTGAATGGTAGCAAAATACATCCCCTTAAATTTATTACAAAGATGAACATACCTCACCTTTAACTTTTCTTTTATCCTGTCTGAGAGAACCACCACCAATATCCTGCTGTCATGGGGGAGAGAAGAAAAATCCACCAACTCTTCCAGAGGTGGAGTAACCCTCAATGGTAATATATATCCGCTACATACCTTCTCCAGGTGTGGGGCACAATAATAGGTGGTCACCACCAGGTTTTCCCTTCCCATATCTCCCCTTAAACACCTGAGACCATCCTCCAACAACATGGGAACCACATGGACACCCAACTCCCTTTCCAGCTCTACCTTCCCTGTCCACAGATTATAATAGTTTCTCTCCACAAATATCACCTTGCCCCTTCCACGGCCCAACACAGAATCCCCAAAGGCCCCCACCAGAGAGGCCATTACCTCCACAGGAGAGAGTCCCCTATCCAGGGCCATCTCCACAATATCCTGAAACTTGGTCCTCACATATCCATAGAGGTCCTTCTTCTGCTGCGAGATTTCAGGGTCTATCCACGTCCCTGCCCTCTTTCTTGTCTGCAAATATCCCAGGTCCTTGAGTTGCTTGACGACCTTCTTCACTGTATTTAGATTCACCCCAAATTCCCTGGCCACCTTCCCCACATCCAGATGCCCCTCCACCACATCCCTGAGCGCCCTATCCACCAGAAGTAGTTTTACCAGGGATGCCTTATAAAAGAACTCCTCCCACATACTCCACCATATCCTCTATCATTGAACTTATCCTGGACCTCTTCCCTCCACAATACCCATTTTTTTTAAATTACGTCAAGAATAAAATTATAAAAATAAACTTTAGATACGATTTGTTGCATATAAAAAACTTAAAATGTGTCAATAAAAAAAATAAGACTATTTTACTAGTCTAAATTCCACATTGTCTTATCAATAGCCATATACTTTTATTGGAGAGGAGAGTCCTTTAATGGAGACCTTTCCCCTATCCACAAAAAGGGACCTATGAGAAGAGAGCTGAGAATAGAGTTTGTATGAGATACAGATGGAGGTTCCAAACCTCTTATTCAATTTCTCCAATCTCTCACTGAGGTTCACCACATCTCCTATCACTGTATATTCCATACGCTCAGGGGATCCCATGAGCCCTGCAACTACCTTTCCTGTATGTATCCCAACAGAATTGGAGAGGGAATACTCTTTAAGAACCATTTTTTCATTGAGTTCTCTGCATCTCTTTACCATCTCTACAGCCGCCGCCACTGCATTCTCACAGGGTTCTTTTATCTTTCTAGGATGATTAAAAACAGCCAGGATGCCGTCGCCAACAAACTTATCCACATAGCCATTATAGTGTTGAACGATCTCCACCATCTCTGAAAAATAGGAGTTCAACATGGAGACAATAAGGGTAGGGGGTAATTTTTCACACAGGGAGGTAAATCCCCTTATATCACAAAAAAGCACCACTGCATCCACCACTCTACCCCCTGGGCTAAGCTCTTCCCTGGATAGCTCTTCCAGCACCCCTGAATCCACCACCTTCCCCAATATGGACTTGAGAAAACTCTTCTCTTTAAGCTCCCTGGTCATATTGTTGAATCCCTCAAAGACCTCATGGACCTCATCCACCTGTTTTCTCTTAAGCAACACCTCCAGATTACCTTTAGAGACCTGCTCCAAGGCATCTTTGAGTTCTCTTAAGGGAGAGAGGAATATCCGTGAAAAGTACATGCTCAATACCACAGTGAGTAGGAGGGAAATCACCAGGGAAATCATGCCAGCCCTCTTTATTATTTGTAGTTTCTTCTGAAGTCGCTGGGCAGTCATATCTACTCCCAAAAGTCCCACTGATACTCCCCTGGAATCAAATATTGGACAATATCCAGATATGGTCCACCCCATCTCGTCATGCACTGGTGCCTCATCTGTGGAGGGTCTTGAGAAGCCAAGCAAGAGTGAGGCAGGGGGATTGCGGTATTCATCCCCAATGGAGTATGGCATCTCATCTTCGGTTATCTTACCATCCCCATTATCATCACTGGGGGGAGAGTCCACCACAAATTCTACTTTTCCCCCTTTAAGCCTCATGGTATAGGCATATAATATCTCTTCATTGGAATTTTCTATCTTCTCCAGTATCTTCTGCACCCCCCTATAGGCAGAAGAATTCTCATCAGCCGGGGAGGTGAGTTTAAGGAGGACATCTCCCTGGATAAATCCTGCCCCGATCTGGGAAAGGGCCAGGAGTTCCTGTTTCACTGAGCGCAGGATTCCATTTCTCGCCTGGAGGTAAAAAAATGAGCCAGTGGCCCCTGAGACAATAAAGGTTATTGAAAAGATCCCCAAAAATATCTTATACTTAAATTTCATGTGGACATCCCCCTATTTTTTGTTATGGGTGCATCTCTACTCTACCCCTGGCAGGGGCTACTTCTCCTCCTGTCATATCCCTTATAGAGGGAGGGTGTTAAAATAAAAAGGGCGTGAGGCCTTAAAAGAATAGGCAAGTGGCTTTTAAAATGCCATTTTCTCGTTTTGAAATCTTTAACTCCAGACGCTGGCAGATATTAATTTACCTAATAAGATCTTGACCAACTAGAATACTCGTACATAATCCACTCTAAAATAGGAAATTAAACGGTATATGATGAGGTGTCAAATTATTCTCAACGGAGCTTTAAAAAGCAATGCACAGGAACTAGACCATGGGCACCTTCCGGAGAGAAGACACAATATAAAAGGTCAAGTAGAAATTGACAGGCAAGATGAATGAATTAGTATTTGATAAAATTTTAAAAGGGCTATTTTCAGGGTCAGGGAGTCTTGGAAAAAGTGTCAAATCCAGGGGCAAGAGAGATCATAAAGGGATTAAACCCTAAGTACACTATTGACGCCCTGATTCTCATACCTGATTTAAGGGATGGTTATGTCCTAATTTATAGTTAATTAAGGGCCATAACTGGCTCAAAAAACACTAAAAAACAGGAGGAGAACACATGGACAACGGAGGAAATCCATACAAACACATCCTGGTGATGACTGACTTTAGTGAAGACTCCTTATATGCAGTATCTGTTGCCAGCCAGATTGCAGTTATGAGTGGGAGTAGCTTGACCATACTGCATGTGGCCCATGATGAAAGTCAGATCTCCCTGTATGTGAATGAATCAGATGTAAAAAAGATAAGGGAACAGATAGACCGGGAGGTCCAGGAAGAGATGGAAAAACTGGTGGAGAGGGTACCTCAATTAAAAGAGCTGGATGTAAAAAAGGTAATAAGACGGGGCATACCCTATGTGGAAGGTCTCCTGGAGATAGAAAAGGGCAAATATGACCTCGTGGTCCTAGGATCCCACGGAAGGACAAGTATCAAAAAATTCTTCTTTGGGAGCACTGTGGCAAAAGTGGCCCGCCGGGCTCCTGTTAGTGTACTCATTACCAGGAAACCCCGTTAGGGGCCTCCTGGTACTTATTCCCTTTATGCCAGGGCAGGCTCTCTCCTCATCCTCACCTTTTGTTCAAACAGCACAAGACCAAAGATGAGGAGTCCAGGTATGTACATGTAATACTTAAACGCCGGGCCAAGGTCCAGAAGAGAGAGCAATACCTGGGGATCAAAGAGGATGAGGGCCGCTGCCAGCAAAAATGGTATCTCATACCACTTGTTCTTGGTAAGTAGCCATCCCTGCAACACGCTGGTAAAGGCAAATGCAGCAAACACCGCCATCACAAATATGAGTATCCCCAGGCTCCAGCTATTTATATGGTGAAGGATGAGATCTGGATTAAAGACAAACATAAAGGGGATAATAGCAGTTCTCATATCATAGAGAAATCCCTGCAATCCCGTGGGAATGGGGTCTGAATCCGCCAGTGCTGCTGCTGCATAAGATGCCAACCCCACAGGAGGAGTATCGTCTGCCAGGATGCCAAAATAAAAACAAAAGAGATGTGCGGCCATAAGGGGGATAAAATATCCAAACTTGGTTCCCACTTCTACAATAATAGGGGCAGTCAATGAGGCCATAACAATATAAGTAGCAGTGGTTGGAAGGCCCATCCCCAGAAGCAGACTGGCTATGGCAGTGATGGTGAGGAGGAGAAAGATATTCCCATGGGCCAGGTTTTCCACTATCTCAGTTATCATACTTCCAATCCCTGTATTCACCAGGCCCACGATAATCCCCGCAGATGCAGTGGCCAGGGCAACAGCTATCATATTTCTGGAGCCACCAATAAAACCCTCTCCAATGAGGTGTATGGTCTTTTTAAAGCCCCTTATGAAATAGTTGTCAGGATTATCTTTCTTTGCCTTCACCACCTCCTGGATGAGCATAATCACCATAAGGACCAAAATGGCCCTGTAGGCTGAAAGCTCAGGAGAATGTCTCAACACCACCAGTTCATACACCAACATAATTATAGGGATGGTATAATGAAACCCATTCTTAAGGGTCTTCTTAAAACTGGGGATCTTTTCAGGGGGAAGTCCCTTCATACCCAGCTTGCTGGCCTCCAGATGGGTCACAAAAAATAGGGCAAAATAGGATACAAAGGCAGGAATGGCCGCCGCCTTTATTACCTGCACATAGGGGACATTAACATATTCCGCAATAATAAAGGCCGCCGCTCCCATAACAGGAGGCATTAGCTGTCCATCGGTACTGGCCGCCACTTCTGTAGCCGCTGCCTTGGTGGCGGGATATCCAACGCTCTTCATTAGGGGAATGGTAAAGGTCCCTGTGGTAACTATATTCGCAATACTAGAGCCAGATACAAGTCCTGTAAGGGCACTGGAGACAATAGATGCCTTTGCTGGCCCTCCTTTAAATCTTCCAAGGAGAGAAATGGCCAGGTCAATAAAGAACTTACCTGCCCCAGCCTTTTCTAACATGGCCCCCAGGAGCACATATAAATAAACTATGCTTGCAGAGACCCCAAGAGGTATACCATATATCCCTTCAGTGGAAAGAGAGAGCTGACTGACATACTTATCCAGTGTTACCCCCTTGTATGCAAGAACATCTGGCATGTCCGGCCCCAGAAAGGCGTAAATGGAAAACAGGATGGCAATAAGGGAGAGGGCAGGACCTATGGAGCGTCTGGTAGCCTCAAGGAGCATTATTATCAACAGCAAACCAAAAAATATATCCCTGGGTATAGGACTTCCTGAACGAAGGGCAAGGCCCTTATAATCCAGTACAATATAAAGGGCTGAGATGGCCCCTATAATGGCAAAGGCATAATCTATAAGAGGTATCTTATCAGTCACACTCAAAAATCCAAGATACTTTTTGGGCTTTTTGAAAAAGGGAATGGTCAAAAACACCAAAGACATGGCAAAAGCAAGGTGAATGGCCCTTATATAAGTACTATTGAGGATGAGAAAGCTGGTAAGGGCCAGTTGAAAAAGGGCCCAGCATATGGCAATGGTGTTAAATATGTATCTTTCATGGGGACGAAATTCTCTGAGTTCTCCAGTCTCTTCCTTTAAGATATCCTTTGCCTTATCTATGTGAGTCATGGCAACAACCTCTTGGTGATATGGAGTTATTAAAAAAGGAGAGACCACTACAGTCTCTCCTCCCAGCTTCAATAAATCAAAATGGCAAACTAAGCGCTATAATATGCACTACTTCAGGATAAGGCTCTTTTTGATGTACTTTATAAGTCCAGATTCCCTGTAATACTTGAGGGCCCCCCTGTGGATAGGAGCAGTGAGACCCTGAAGCATGCTCTTCTTTGTGAGCACAGAATATGCAGGATGAAGCTTCTTAAATTCCTCAAAATGATCAAATACCTCTTTGGTAATTGCATAGACTATCTTGGGGCTTACGCGCTTGGAGGTAATAAAAGTGGCCTTCACCCCAATAGTTGGAATGTCCTTGGTATTTGCGGCATTTGGATAAAACTTATGAGGAATAATGGACTTGGCATAATAGGGATACTTTTTCAAAAGCCATTCCACAGGCTTGCCAGTAATAGGTACTATCTTTACCTTAATCCTCCCAGAGGTGGCCTCTTTGATGTTCCCGTTGGGATGTCCCACTGTGTAGAAAAAGGCGTCAATTCTCTCATCCTGGAGTAAACCAGGGGCCTCTACCGCCTTTGCATACTCTGCTACAATGTCCTTGTGCTCATCCAGACCAAAGGCCTTCAAGATATCCCTGGAATTCTGAAGCTGACCAGAGCCTGGATTCCCCAGATTTACCCTCTTCCCCTTAAGGTCCGCAGGAGAATTTATGCCCGCATCAGCCCTTGCAACCAGGGTAATAG
The DNA here is from genome assembly GCA_964427155.1 of uncultured Desulfohalobiaceae bacterium. Lineage (GTDB taxonomy): Bacteria > Desulfobacterota > Desulfovibrionia > Desulfovibrionales > Desulfothermaceae > Desulfothermus. Next base: position 111,122 of record CAYRSC010000004.1, read on the forward strand.
ACTCTGGATGAATGGAAAACACTGAACGTAAGTCCTTCTGAGGACCCTTTTTCTTCCACTCAGCAAGGCCATACCATGCCTGATACTGTCTATCAGACTGGGCGATACCAAACTCCAGGTCCCCCTTAAGGACTGCATTGATATTGTACACAGACCCTGGTGTGGACTCCACAGTGACCTTTAGGTGATACTTTTTAGATTTCTGGTTGACAATTCTACTAATGGCACCACCCGTTGGGTAGTAAACTCCAGTTACTCCACCTGTACCAATTGTTACAAATGTCATCCTACTAAAGGCGTTTGGTGATACAGCCAGGGTTAACAACAGAGATAACAAAAAAACTGTCCACTTTTTCATAAGACCTCCCTCCTTTTTGAAATTTTTAAGTTACGGGTTTAACTATATTAAAAAGATATGGAGAGAAAAGTCAACCTCTTGATAAAAAAGAAAGAGTTGTCTTTATCCACCTTAGCGTCAAAAGGCCTTATTCTCCTGGAATAATTTATTCTTGACAAGAGGGTATGATTTCCTTAAAAAGAGATTTCTGAAGCGGGAGTAACTCAGGTGGTAGAGTGCAACCTTGCCAAGGTTGAAGTCGCGGGTTCAAATCCCGTCTCCCGCTCCAGACAAGGCGGCTTAGCCAAGTGGTAAGGCAGAGGTCTGCAAAACCTCCATTCTCCGGTTCGAATCCGGAAGCCGCCTCTTTCCCAATCATCAAAACAGGCAGGCCAAACCAGCTAAGGTTTGGCCTTTTTTGTATTCTCTTACAAAAGTATATCCTTATCTGGAGGAAGAAGTTATGAGGTATAATGGGTGGGAAATGGAAAGGCTTATGGAAGAAGTAAAAAAGAGATTTGAGGTGGAGTTTGAAACAGTAAGGGTTGGAGATATCGCCCTTGAACTCCTCCAGATAAAAAACCTGGATGAATATATTGACAGGCTCGCTGAGGAAACAAAGGAGGGAGAGAAGCTGGAGCTCCCCTTCTGGGCAAAATTATGGCCCACCTCTCTCTTACTCAGCTATTACATCTTAAAATTGCCCCTGAGGGAAGAACCAGTGCTGGAGATAGGGGCAGGTTTTGGCCTATGTGGCCTTGTGGCGGCCATGAAAGGTCACAGGGTAATAATATCTGACATAGATGACAACGCCCTCTTATTTGCCAGGATAAATATTATAAAAAATGGATTAACCCACAGGGCCACTGTGAGATATCTAGATTTTACTAAAGATACGCTGGAGGAGAAACCCTCTTATATAATTGGGTCAGAGGTACTCTACAGACAGGAACACTACAGGCCCCTGGTAAAATTCTTTAAAAGACATCTAACACCCTACTCCAGGGCCATCCTTGCAAAGGACTATCACCTTAAGGCAAAAAAATTCTTTACCCTTGCAAGAGAGTGGTTTGTTATCAGAGAAAAGACCCTTGGCTTTAAGGAATCCACAGAGGGAGAAAATCCAGAAAGACATCTGTGTAATATAATAGAGCTCCAGAAAAAGGGGCCCAGAAATGATTAAACTCTCCAGTTGCCCCAAGGGATATAGCAGGGAATTGGATAAGGCCCTCCCCCCACAAACTACAGTAGAGAGGATAGAGGGCCTTTTAAAAGGATTCGGCGACAAGATATTAAAGGAAACAAAACGGGTGGATACGGGACGACTGGGGATACCTGTATATTTTTCCATCTACGGAGAACTAGCTCGCAAGATACTCCCCTCCCGCAAACAAATGGGAAAGGGTCCTTCCCCTGAACAGGCAAAGGCCTCAGCACTTATGGAGTTGGTGGAGAGATTCAGCTTTTTCTCCTTTTTTGAACAAAGTAATTTCTTCACCTCTCCCTGGAGAGATGCCATCCACTCCCTGGGAAAAGACAAAGTGATTCCCCTCTCTGAGATGTTAATGTCAGTGGAAGAAGAGCTAGATGAAAAACTGGCTGAAGAGGTCCTGAGCCTGGTGGAATGGAGATTTTGCAGGGCCTATGACCTCAGTGGGGACAGAGAAGTCCATGTCCCAATAGACTGGTTTAAAAGGCTCAATGAGTACAATGGCTCTTCTGCAGGCAATACCATGGAAGAATCTATACTGCAGGGGGCCTGCGAACTTGTTGAAAGACATGTATGTGCCTTAATTGATGAAGAAAAAAAGGTCCTACCCACAATTGACCTTAAGGACATCAAAGACCCCATTCTAAAAGGGCTCATTTCCTCCTTTGAAAAAAATGGTATTGTCCTATATCTTAAGGATTTTTCCCTGGATATGGGAATACCCACTGTGGGTGCCCTTGCCTATGACCCCTCCACCTTCCCCCATGCCAGTGAGATAGTATTTACCGCGGGTACAGCCACCTCTCCTGAAAAGGCGGCCATAAGGGCCATCACTGAAGTGGCCCAGCTTGCGGGAGACTTTTGTTCTGCAAGCAGATATGAGCCATCGGGGCTTCCAAAATTCAAAGACCTGGAAGAGGCCAGATGGGTCACAGAGGGAGAGTTAACCTCTCTCTCATCTCTGCCCCATATAGGGCACAATGACATATATATAGAATTAAAGACCCTCGTATCCCTCCTGAAAGAGAGGGGGTTTTCCCTATATTCTGTGGACATCACACACCCAGATTTAAAGGTCCCTGCAAATTATAACTTTATCCCTGGATTTAGATTCAGGGAAAGGAGCCAGTATCCCTCCCTGGGTCTCTTTGTGGGAAGGATGCTTGCCGAAGAATATCCTCCCTTAAGGGCCCATAAGGGCATTGAGAAGCTGGAGAGGATATATCCCGAGGGCTATTTTATACCCTTTTTCAAGGGACTTATCCTCTTGAGGGAAGAGAGGTTTGAAGAGGCCATCTCCCATCTAAAAAAGGCCCTCCCCCTCCAAAAGGGAAAAGAGGAGCGGGCAATGGTCCTCTTTTATATAGCCTCCTGTCTAAAGGGCCTCCACAGATATAACGAGGCCATCGCCTTCTTAGATGAAGCCATAGACCTGGTGCCAGATAATAACATCTATTTTAACATGAGAGGGATATGTCACTTTAAGGAGGGCAGATACTTAGCCGCCTCTAGAGACTTTATAAATGCCCTAGATATTGACAAGGGGAGTGCAATTGACCTGGCCAATCTGGGGATATGCTATCTAAAAATGGGCAAGAAGAAAGAGGGAATAGAATACCTACGCGATAGCCTTGAGATGGACCCCTCCCTTGACTTTGCCAGAGAATACCTGAAAAAAGAAGGGTGATAAGGTCCTATTTTTTTTGTTCTTGACAAATTGTGCCTTAAAAATTTAAGCTGCGCTTACCTTTCTAAATTGGAGGGGAGGTTCTTGACTTAGGAGGCATGAGCTTTTACAATTATGGAAGGGGGGCATTGCACCTTGCTTAAAATTCCGTTCAGGAAAATAGAAAAAAACCAAAAAGGAGGTATTATCCATGGCAACAACAGTTGAATTCAAGGGAAAGACCTTTGAAGTAGATGAGGACGGCTTCTTGCAGAATTTTGAGGACTGGTGCGAAGAGTGGGTAGAATACGTAAAGGAATCTGAGGGTATTAAAGAGCTTACAGACGAGCACTGGAAAGTGATTCGTTTCCTCCAGGACTATTATAAAAAGAATGGTATTGCTCCCATGGTTCGTATCCTCTCCAAGGTCACTGGATACAAGCTCAAAAAGATCTACGAGCTCTTTCCATCTGGTCCTGGAAAGGGAGCATGTAAGATGGCTGGTCTTCCCAAGCCAACTGGCTGTGTATAACGGAGGAAAACATTTCATCTCTGTGGATGGGGTGGCATTATGGATGTCACCCTTTTTTTTTGGAGAAAGGAGCCATGGAAATAGACAGGGAGATTGCAAGACTAAAAAAATTACCTGGATTTAAGGAACAGGTGGGGATGATACTAATCCATAATGGAGTGGTTAGAGGCACCTCTTTAAAGGGCAAAAATGTAACTGCCCTTAGAGTAAAACCTCACTATGACAAAATAGAAGAGCTGATACATATATATGAGCGACAAAAGGGCATATTTAAGATAGTGGTAGAGGCCAGAGAAGGGGTCTTCTCCCCAGGTGAAGACCTTCTATGGATAATAGTGGCCGGGGATGTGAGAGAAAATGTAAAAAAGGTCCTTTCTTCCCTCCTAGACGATATCAAGGCCAAGGCCATAGAAAAAGAGGAATACACACAAACAGATCCCCTTTAAAATTATTCTTGAAAAACAACTATCTTGCCTCTATACTCTGTTGTGTCACTTCTTAAATCTAGTCTTAAAAAAGAGGAGAAATCCCACTAGAGAGGATGTAATACATATAGATATTGCATAGAAGACAGATTAGGTATCTTGTAGATAAGGGGGAAGCATGACAGATCTTACCAGGGCATATAAGGAAGCAGGAGTAGATACAGAAGCGGCAGGGGGTTTTGTAAAAAGGATAAAAGAGATAGTAAAGAAGACCTATATTAAAGGAGTAATAAGTGATATTGGGCTGTTTGGGGGAATGTTTAAACTGGACATAACCACCTATTCCTCCCCTGTCCTAGTAGCCTCTGCAGATGGAGTTGGGACAAAACTCAAACTGGCCTTTGAGATGCAAAGGCATGAGGGAGTGGGGATAGACCTGGTGGCAATGAATGTAAATGATATTGTGGTACATGGAGCAAAACCCCTATTTTTTCTGGACTATCTAGCCATGGGAAGATTGGATACAACCAAGGCCGAAGAGATAATAAAAGGAATTGCCAGAGGGTGTGAGATCGCGGGATGTGCCCTGCTTGGGGGAGAGACAGCAGAGCTTCCAGGTTTCTACAGAGAAGGAGAGTATGAACTCTCTGGTTTTTGTGTAGGGGTCACAGACAACTCCCGGATAATTGATGGCTCCAGCATAGGGGTGGGGAATATTATAGTGGGAATAGCCTCAAATGGGGTTCACTCCAATGGTTTTTCCCTCATTAGAAAAATATTAAAGGAAAAAGAGATCCCACTGGAGACCACTATAGAAAATTGGGAAAAGACATTGGGAGAAGAGCTAATCACCCCCACCAAGATCTATGTGCCCAGTATATTAAATATATTACGGGACTTTGAAATCAAGGGCATGGCCCATATCACTGGGGGAGGGTTTTATGAAAACATATCCCGCATACTCCCTAGAGGGGTAAGGGCCCGAATAGACTTTTACTCCTGGCATAAACCTCCTATCTTTCAGTGGATAAAAGAGATGGGCAACCTCTCCTGGGAAGAGATGATGGCCATCTTTAATTGTGGGATTGGCTTTGTACTTATTGTGGCTAAGGACCAGGTGGACGAGGTGGTGGGACGACTTCATGGTCTAAAAGAAGAGGCCTGGGTCATTGGAGAGATATTAAAAGAGGATGGCTCAGAAAAGGTAGAGATATATTTCTAGAAGCCTTTTGTAATCCTCTGGGGTATTTATATTAAAAAATGATACCAGGGAGGGGTCAGATATGGCCACCTCCTCCTCACTTATCTCTTTCAGACTCACATACTTAAACACCTCACGAATGGCAAACCGTTTCTCCTGAAGGAGCCTTTCTATTACCGGGATGCACCTCTTAGAATATATGGCACACAGGGGCTCATAAAATCCCCTTATTTTAGGTATGACCACATCCACCTCAGGGCTTATCTGGGAGAGTAAAAGAGAAATAACCTCTCCCCTTATTAGAGGAGTATCACACCCCACCACTAGATTAAAAAAAGAAGAGGAGTTCACTAGACCAGCATGGATTCCTGTAAGAGAAGAAAAAGATGGAAATATATCTTCCACTATCTTGCAGGAGGACAGCTCATATAGGTGAGGCTCTTTGGTCACAAGGAGGACCTCTGCAAAAAAGCTCTCCATCCTCTCCTTGATTATCTCAATAAAGGTCCTTCCCCTCACCCTGAGGAGACACTTGTTCTCATATTCCATGCGAGAACTCTTTCCCCCGCATAAGATAATCCCTGAACATGTATCTATCTTTTGCTCTGGCCTATCCATATTATGATTGAATATCTCTTTTTACCTGGGGAAGGGTTATCTTCATCCCATCATGGGCCACGTGCGTGTGGGGGAATATGGACCTGGCCTCCTCTTCAAAAGAGGAAAGATGGGGATATCTCTGGGAGAAATGCATAAGTATAAGCTTCCCCACCCCCCCCTTTAAGGCAATAGTTGCCGCCTCCCTAGAGGTAAGATGCATATACTCATGGGCAAGGGCCTCATCTTCCTGTAGATATGTAGCCTCACATGCCAGGACATCAACTCCCTTTGCAAGCCTTACTGCACCTTCACAGTAGCGAGTATCCATACAAAAGGCAAAGGATTGACTCTGTTTTTTCACCGCCACGTCCTCAAGATTCACCCTTTTGCCACTCACCTCTACCCATCCCTGTCGTTTCAACACCCCTATAAGCCTCCTCTCCATCTGGGGGGGCAATCTTTCGGGCACAATATTCCACTGGATGGGGTCTGAAATCCTGTAACCAAAGGTCTCCACCCCATGATCTAATCTTACCGCCTCCACCCTTAGCTCCCCTTGGACCTCCACAAAACCACTCTCCTCTACGGCCACAGGCACCAGCTCCACCCTGTTGTGAAACACAGCACAGGAGAGCAATGCCCTTAAAAACTTCTCTCCCCTTCGGGGATATATTATCTCTACTGGATGAGATACCTGATGAAGGGATAGTCTCTGAATCACCCCGGGAAGTCCCAGACAATGATCACCATGAAAGTGGGTGATGAATATCTTTCTTATCCTATTCAATGGGACCCCAAAGGTTACCATCTGCCTCTGGGTCCCCTCGCCAGGGTCAAAGAGGAGATCCTCCTTGTCCCACCTTAAATAGAGAGCAACATGATTCCTATTCTTCTTGGGCACCTGTGCAGAGGTGCCCAAGACCACAATGGTTTTGGTGGCCATCTATTCTTCATCCACCACTATTAACTGATACTCCTTTTTGTGCTTCTTCGCTACTGCCGCAAGTAATATCCTCAAGGACTCTATCATCTTTCCCCTCTTACCAATTACCTTTCCCATATCTTCTTTAGCCACCCTCAACTCCAGAAGAGGCATCCTTATGTTCTCTAAATTTTCCTCTACCACCACCTCTTCTGGCCTGTCCACGATCTCTTTTACCAGTCTTTCAATAAATTCCTTCATCTCTAAGCTACCTGTGGTTAAAAGTGAGTCATGGGTAAGATATGTGCCTCATCCAAAATTATAATACTTTTAAAACATAGCCAAAGAGATGACAAGAACAAATAAAACTTAATTACGTGGACAAATCAAGTCCATAAAATCTAATGGCGTTTGTAGTGATCATCATCTCCTTTTCCCTCACCGGAACATATCCTCCCTTTACAAAATTAAGATATGGAAGAGATATCTTGCGTCCACTATCACTATTTAAGATTATCTTTTCTATTGGATAACGCCCCTGCTCCACTATCTTTTGAACATCCTGGGGTGTCGTTTTACCATATTGAAGGGTCATGCCAATAACAGGCTCCAGGTCCCTCACCAGGGAAAGGGTGGAGAGGGTTACATGCTCTATAAGCACATAGGACCTCAGATCAGGATATTCCTCCAAGACCCTTAGTATCTTTTCTGTGATACGTTCCTTATCCCGCCGGGGAGTGTGGATCCCTATCTTTTTTCCCTCTACAAAACATTCACTGGCAAAATCAAGGTGTGCCCTTAATATCTCCATCTCCACATCATCTCCCCTTTCAAGACCTATCTCCCCCAAGCCAACACAAAGGGGATCCTTTAAATGTCTTATAAGCCCCTGTTTTAGGACATCAGAAAAACCTGCCCCCTGTTTAAGTTCATCACATATAGTCCTGGGGTGTATCCCCACCATATAGAAAAAAGGAAGATGTTTATTAAACTCATGGGTAAGGTCTCTCAATTGGTCCCAGTAAGATAGATACCCTTCCACTGAAGATATCCTCTCATTATATGACCAGTTTATCCCACTTATGCCTGCGTCATAGTAAATGTCAGGAAATTTTTCTTCACAGCTATGAAGGATATCCCCATGCAGATGTGCATCAATTGCCTGTATATTCATCTATACCTCCTTTAATGGCTTTGACAAATAAAAGTATATAGTGCTCAATATAACAATAAAAGTAGATATATAAAAAATAGCATCAAGAGACATATGTTCTCCAATGATACCAAACACCAGGGGGGATAGGAATGCTGAAGAAGTAATCACTGTAAATCTAAGTCCCATACCTATACCAGAGGTGTCAGGAGTAAGCTGTTCTGAAATAAGATACATGGAAAGTGGCTGAGATATACCAAATCCACATCCCCATAGCAGAAGGCCCAGTATGATAAAATAACTCAAAGAAAAGCTAGCAATAATACCCACCCCCAGAAACAATAGGGCCATAACCACATAAATGGATTCTTCCTTCCCTATCCACCTTAAAATCCTGTCCATAACGAGACGAATAATGGCCATGGATATGGAAAAAAGGGACAAAAAGGTCCCAATGTCCATTTTTGAAAAGCCCCTTCCCTTCAGGAGGAGGGGGAGGAAGGACCCCTTGAGACAGGTAATAAAGACCACCACAAAGGTAAATACTAGGAGCCTCACCAGGGACCTTTTCTGGAGCAGGGCCCTTACCTGAGAGGAGAGAGACACATTAGAATCCCTCTTCTCTCTAGTAGAGGAATCCCCTCCCCCAATAAAACCAAGCCCCAGAAAGGCCAAGATATTTATCAAGGTAACTATCCAAAAGAGGGGTCTGTATCCCCAGGAAGATGCCACAAGCCCTCCTAAAAAGGGACCAATTATCTGTCCCACAGATGCATTAAAAGAAATAAAGGCAAAGGCCCTTGCCCTTGTGGGAGGGGGTTCAAAGAGGGAGATGTGGGTTTGAGAGCCCACTATTATCATAAGGAAACCAATGCCAGAAAAGAGCTGAGAGATGAGGATATATAAAAACCCACCCTTTAACAGTAAAAAGGCCCCCCCGAGAAGATTGCTAAGGATCCCACAGGCAATTATCCATCTGGTGGAGATAACATCACTTAATCTCCCCACAAATATGCCCAGAAAGATAGAAAGTACACTATGAGCGGCAATAAGCCCTCCTATGGCAGAGGGGCCAAGCCCCAGGGAGGCGGCATAGAGCGGGATAATTGGAAAGAGCATCCCATGACGCACAAAGTGGATGAGATAGATGAGAGCGAGTCCTTTCACAAAAAAAGTCTTTAATTTTAGTAAAGTAAAAAGTCAATGGAGTTCACAAGTTGAAAGATTCCCTCAGGAAGAGGAGGCATCCTGGATCCATCTCCCTGAAAAAAACAGGTCCATATACATATCCACTGCCTTGTCTGTCTTAAGCATCACGTCCAGTTGTCTGGTAAAACCAATGAGCCTCCCTATCACCTCCAGTCTTTCTTCCACATCCCTTCTACTTATCTCCCTTATCCTCCCCACCATGAGATCTCCTTTGGTCTCCACACGAAAATCGTATTTTTCCAGTATCTTGCTTATGAGGTGGGCCCTTCTACTCCTTCTGGTAATCTCGGTAACACCACCTAAGAATCTGAAATATATATAATTATCCACCATATTCTCTCCCATATAGGTATCCACCATTGTAAAATGATATCCCAGTCTCAGGCTAAGATTCAGGTATTCCCTGGAGACTACTGCGAGATTTAGTCCCATATATTTAGGAGTAGCAGAGAGGCTCTGGAAATTGCTGGTCATACTGGACATAAGGGCCTTAAAATCCACAGAAATAGGCTCTGTCCTCCACACCCCTGGTGCAGAGAGGGCCCTCCATAGACACTGCATTGGAAGAGATGTAATCTCCTCAGGCGATATATCACTCTTTTCCCCGCTCTCTGGGGCAAGTCCTCCTCCCAGATCCAGAATAACCAGATCCAGGGGGATGCTTGTCTTCAACTTCTTTGCTGGAACATTCTTCCAGAGGGCCTTGTCCATATGTTGTTCTATAAGCTCTCCAATGGCCTTCTCATGGGAGAACCTCAAGATATCGTGAAAGGTGCGACAACCCTCAATACTAAAGCTGGGGTCATTGGGGTCAGTAAGATTGAGGGGGGCCACCCTGGATAGTATCTGTTTCAATAGCCTGTATTCCCTGGTGTCTTCAAATGGCAATTCCCTCACATAATATGAATCCAGCAATTCCTTTACCTTTCCCCTATAGACCACATTCTCCTCTGCATCCACGGTCACCTCCATACCCGTATGAAGCACCTTTGTACCCATCTGTGTATCTACAATAGTGGGGATCCTGAATTCCCTGGCCAGGGAGGCCATGTGTCCCGTGGGACTGCCCAGGTCCGTTACAATAGCAGAGACCTTATGCATGAGCCTCCCAAAACGGGGAGAGGTACGTCTTGTGACCAGTACCCCTCCGTGGGGAAATCTTTTCATATCCTCTTCATTCTCCACCACATACACCACCCCACTGGCAATTCCACGCTGGGCTATTACCCCTTTCTTTTCAAGAAGCACCTCGTATTTCTCCCGAAGCACAGGGAGCCCCACCTGGGGCCTTTCTGTCTGGGTGGGAGCAATTAAGGGACGGGTCTGAAGGATATAGAGCCTTCCCCCCTGATCATAACTCCATTCAATATCCTGGGCCTTTTTAAAATACCTCTCAATATTTAATGAAAGCTCCACCAGTTCCTTTATCTGCTCCTCTGTGAGACAGGACCTGTCTGGGGCCTCAGTCTCTATGGTGCCCCCCCCTGCCCGTGCCAAGAGCATGGTCTTTTTGGGATTTATCCTTTTTTCCTCTATTTCATAAGGAGGGTTTCTGAGTATCCTGAAGTGATCCAAAGGGGCGCTTCCCTCCACAACTGTCTTCCCCAATCCCCAATTGGCATCTATCAGGAGATGATTTCCCAGGGGGTCTGTAGGGTCTATGGTATAGACCACCCCACTTACCGAGGCATCCACCATCTCCAGACACAGGACTGCCATGGGCATCTCCAGGGGAGAAAATCCCTTATGGTGACTATAAGATAAGGCAGAAGGACTAAAGAGACTGGCCACTACCCTCTTATAGGCATCCACGATCTCCTCTCTCTTTACATTGAGGGCAGTATCAAATTGTCCCGCAAAGGTATATTCCCCATCTTCACCAATGGCGCTACTGCGTACTGCAAAATATACATTTTTATGGGTGGATACCCTCTTTATCTCCTTCTCTATCTCATTTCTAAGACCAGGAGGAAGGGATGCCTCCAGGATAAGAGAGGTAATCTCTTCACTTATCTCCTCAGTTAAATCGTCCCTTCCCCTCCATTTGAATAGCAATTCCTCTATCTTTACATCCAACTCGTTATATTCCAAAAAATGTTTGTATCCCGTAACTGTTATGGCAAATCCATCAGGGGTACGATACCCAAGCCTGTTTTTTATCTCCCCCAGCCGTGCGGCCTTACTACCCACCACATCTGCCAGGGACTCGTCCAACTTGCTCAAAGGAACAGTAAGACATTCCAGAAGGGGATATGTCTTCCCCTCAATGAGGGCCTTTAATTGAATATGGATCTCTTCAAATTTTTCATATAATTTAATATACTTATTGGAAGAAAGCATGTTGAGATTATAAATTACTTTATATACCCTATCGGAAAGTTCATTATAAGAGGTGTGGATATAGGTCTTATCAAATATATAATCTCCGCTTAGCTTTTCCCCAATATCCGTAATTATTTCCAGGGCCCTATTGTTGTGATCCAGCAGTTCCCGAAAACGACTAAATATACTCTTGAGCTTTATCTCTCCGGAAGGAGCATCATTTTTCTTTGAAGAAAAAAACCTTTCCTTTAGTTTTTTCAAAAAGAGCATCTCCCCTCCCCTTCTCCTGTTTAACCCATAGGGGTTTTAAGGGATATTAGTATCGTAAATCACTCAAGGTCAAGGGGGAATGCATTGTCCCTATAATTGAGCATAGGACTAAGCCTACTCTACCCCTCTACCAGGGGCATATTCCTCTTTCCCCTTTCCTGCTTTATAGTTGTATGCAAAAACATTCAAGAAAATAAAGGTAGATACATCTTTGAAGAAAAAGACAATAGTATTAAATCTCCTGAGAAATGCCATTAGACTGTAGTATCTTATAAAATGAGTAATCCCTTGTGCTTTTTATCTTAATATATTTAAATAACTAAATTAGTCACAAAAAATACAAATATACCAATTAAAACACTGATTCCTGGATTTTTAAATATAATACTACAAAATATAACAGCTAAACACGATAATATAACTTTTATAGCATAAAGGCTAAAAATTAGATTTATATTAAGATTCAAAGATAAAATAAATAAAGAAGCTATAATTGAGATACCTGACAATTTAAAAAATGGCAACAATCCACGGAAGAAACTATTAGACATTTTTTCTCCAAACAAAAAAGGAATAAAACGGAATATAAAAGTTCCTAATCCTATTATTAAACAGGCTATTATAGATTTTGATTCCACCACTTACCTCTAAAAAGCATATATAATATGGGATTTAATATTCCAACACATAGAGGAGAATATGATGCAAGACCAAATGCAATAAAGATAAAGGTAACAATAAAAGATAAAAGTATTATCCACGCAGTTTCTCTATCTATCATAGGAATCAAAATAGCCAGGAAGAGGGCGGGTAGGGAAAAAGAAAGGGATTCCTTAAATATTGAGGGAAAATAATTGTCCACTATTTCATGAGAACATGCTCCTATATAAGTGGCTATTGTCCAGGAAAGATATGCACCCACCTCTATTCCCAGGAGCCACATACTCTGGACCTCTTTGGGATGACTTTCTATATTGGCAAAGGCCAGTCCAAAGACCTCATCAGTAAGTCCAAAGGACAAAAGGGGTAATAGTTTTTTTTCCTTTAGTTTTACCGATAGGGTTGGACCATAGATTATATGACGAATATTCAGGGCCAGACATATTAAAACAGTGAAGGGAAGAGTGGCGCCTTCCTCAATCATCCCCAGAAAGGCAAATTGGCTCGCCCCCGCAAACATAATCATAGAGATAAAAAGTGAAAAATTAGAAGAAAAACCAGCTTCTATGCTGGATAGGCCAAAGGTCAAGGCTATTGGAAAATAACCTATGACGATAGGGAAAGAATCCCTTACCCCTTTTAGAAAAAAAATCCATTTATTCCTATAACTATCGTGCATGTATACAACTAGGGTGTATGATAGGGATGGTCCTGGATATATTCCTTTTCTGGGATAACGATTATCGGTTTACAAAAAATACGTAGAGCAAAAGAAGGAGGGGAAAGAAATAACTTCCCGCATAAAAGTCTCCCTTTGAAAAGAAATAGATACTTTCTCCTATAATAAAGACAATAAAGATTACTCCCAACAGGGCAAATACCTTTTTGGTGCGTCCTTTCTTCATCTGTAATACCCCACACCCCCTCCTTGACTTTTTTCAGCTATCATGATTTGTAACCCCAGACAACCGTTTTTTTGGACGTGGGCAGGTGTGTCACCCTCTTTTTAAGGAGTAAAAAATGGATATATTTCAGGTATTTCTATGGCTCTCTATAATAGCGGGTTTTCTCATGGCCTTTAACCTGGGTGCCAATGATGTGGCAAATGCCATGGCCTCTGCTGTTGGTGCAAGGGCCATTACAGTAAAGCAAGCCATTATGATAGCAGGGATCCTAAACTTTGTGGGGGCGGTATTCTTTGGTTCCCATGTAACTGCCACCATCAGCAAAGGGATAATAAACCCTTCCTCCATTACTGACCCCAAGATTATTATGATGGGGATGTTTGCATCCCTTATCTCTGCGGCGCTCTGGGTATTCATAGCCACCCTCACTGCCCTGCCCGTGTCCTCCACCCACTCAATAATAGGAAGTCTCCTGGGGTTTGGGCTGGTGGCAGGAGGGCCCCATGTGGTAAACTGGAAGGTACTGGGATATGTTGTACTCTCATGGATAATCTCCCCCTTTTTTGCGGCAACCATCTCCTTTGTGGTATTTACCCTTATCCGAAGCCAAATCCTTATGAGGAAAAATTTTATAAAACATACTGTGCAATGGGTACCTATCTGGATAGTACTTACCTGTGCCCTTATAATCTTTTCCTTCTTTTATAAGACCCCCTTTGGGAAAAAATTGGGACTTCCCCTTTCAGTGAGTCTCTCCATTGTAGGCATAATTGGAGTGATAATCTATGTGGCCAGTCTTATATGGGTAAAGAGGTTTGTAAAAGAGATGGAGGAGGACTCCCAGGTGGTGGAGGATGTATTTAAAAAGATCCAGATAGGCACTTCCTGTTACGTGGCCATGTCCCAGGGGGCAAACGATGTGGCGAACGCCATTGGTCCTGTGGTTGCGGTATATTCAGTGGCAAAATATCATGCCCTCCTTCCAAAGGTCCAAATACCCATGGGATTTCTTGCCCTCGGTGGACTGGGAATAGCCACTGGCATCATGTTATTTGGTAAAAAGGTAATAGGCACTGTGGGAGAAAAGATAACCACCCTCACCAACACCAGGGGATTTGCCGTGGATGTGGGTACTGCAACCACGGTATTGACTGCATCTAACCTGGGATTGCCTGTCTCCACCACCCATTCTGCAGTTGGAGGGGTGGTTGGCGTGGGACTTGCCAGGGGTTTTAGTGCAGTGGACTTTGGGGTCCTGATAAAAATAATTATATACTGGGTCCTTACTGTACCCATTGCCGCCTTTACCTCTATATTTCTATTTCAATTGATGAGATGGAGCATTCTGGGTTGAAAATAATAAAAGGGTAATTATAATGGTCCCTTCAGACCATTTTAAACTGAAGTCAGTTAAGAAGGAGCTTTGTTATGATAAAAAAACTTCCATTCTTTGGGCTGGTAACCCCTCGTTCCCCCATGAACGGGCTTGTGGAACATTATGAAAAGATAGTGGAAGGGGTGAGCATGATAAGAGAGGCACTGGAATGTTATATATCGGGAACAGGGGTATGCCGAGAATTTGAAGAACTAACCAGGGAAGTGGATGCCATAGAGGAACATGCTGATAAGATAAAGAGAAACATAAGGAATCACCTTCCCAGACGACTCTTTATGCCCGTGGATAAGACGCTTTTTTTGAACTACACCCGAGGACAGGACAACATACTGGACTATGCCCAGGAAGCACTTCACTGGCTGGGAATGAGACGGGTGGAAATACCTCAAAAGATCCAGAAGGCCTTTATTGACCTTGTGGAAGAGGTCACATATGTGGTGGAACTATTGGGCCCTGCCCTTAAATCCACTATTGGACTTGTACATGGAGAACATATAGACAGACTTGGATGTAAGGAAAAATATCGTTATATACGACGGGAGAGACAAAAGATAATGAAAATGCAGAGACACCTGGTCTCTGACATCTATAATTCAGATATGGACTTTAAAGACATATACCAATTGATACACTTTGTGGGATGCCTAAATGATACAGTAAAGAACTGCGAGACATGTTCGGATACCCTCCGGGCAATGATAGCAAGGTAGGGAACATAACAGATGAAGATAACAGAAGAGGATGCAAGGGCCCTCTTGGAGAGGTATGCCCCCTCACACGAGGCCCTGACCCATGTTATGGAGCACTGCCTGAGGGTAAGAGATAAGGCCCTTTCCCTTGTGGAGGGGAAAAATCACCTAAAGGTGGATATTGAGCTTTTAAAAACTGGTTCTATCCTTCACGATATAGGAAGATTCCGTTATCCGCCGGGAAGTAAAAATAGCATCCTCCACGGCATAGAGGGGGAAAAGATACTACTGAAGGAGGGACTCCCCCTGCATGCCAGGATTGCACGGACGCATATTGGAGTGGGGATCACAAAGGAAGACATCCTCAAACAGGGCCTCCCCCTTCCCCTGGATGACTATGTCCCTTGCACGTTAGAAGAGATACTCATTGCCTATGCAGACAATCTGGATAGCCCTGGCATCTCCTGTGAAAAGGATGTGGAGGAGAGATTTGCCCAGGAGGTGGGAGAAGACTACCGCATTAGGGTAAGAAAATTCCACCACCTGGTGCACCAGATACTGGGAGATAATGCTTGACGAGTTCCTTTCTTTAAGATTATACTTTTCTTCTCAATTTTTCAGGGAGGTAAAAGACACCATGTATGTTATAGTAGAGACAGGGGGAAAACAATATCCTGTGAAGGAAGGTGATGTAATCACTGTAGAAAAGATAGGTGCAGCAGTAGGAGAAGAGGTGGTTTTAGACAAGGTATTATTTGCATCCAAGGAAGGGGATGTAAAGATAGGGACCCCTTATGTGGAGGCAAAGGTAAGGTGCCAGGTCCTGGAGCAGGGAAGGGACAGAAAGGTAATAGTATTCAAGTTCAAAAAGCGTAAGGATTACAAAAAAAAGAGGGGCCACCGTCAGCACTATACAAGATTAAAAGTAACCTCAATTGAGATGTAGGGGGGTATAGTTATGGCTCATAAAAAAGCAGGTGGTAGTTCCAGAAATGGAAGGGATAGCATTGGTCAAAGAAGAGGGGTAAAGCGATATGGGGGGCAGTTTGTGCGCGCAGGGAATATATTGGTGAGGCAACTTGGGACCAGGATATATCCAGGAGAGAATGTGGGGATGGGAAGGGATTTTACCCTGTTTGCAAAGGTAGATGGGTATGTAAAATATGAAAAGTTTACCCGCAAGAGAAAGGTAAAGACCCGAGTTCATATTATTCCTGCCTCAGCGTAGAGACTAGCTGTCTAGAAAAGAGACATTGAGGGTGGAGGGAGATGTCCTTCTGCCCTTTTTTTTTGAAAGATATAATGGTAATGGTAGGCACATGAAATTTGTAGACGAGGCACAGATACATGTAAAGGGGGGCAGGGGAGGAGATGGGTGTATCTCCTTTCGCAGGGAAAAGTATGTGCCCCGGGGGGGACCAGATGGGGGAGATGGGGGCAAGGGAGGGGATGTGTGGATAAGGGCCCGGGAAAACCTCCTCACCCTATACGACCTAAGGCTTAAGAGGAATTACCGGGCAGAAAATGGTAGAGGAGGTCAGGGAAAACAAAAGACAGGAAGAAATGGAGAGGACCTCTATATAGACGTCCCTGTTGGGACCCTGGTTTATGAAATAAGACCAGATGGAAGTAATGTTCTCATTGCGGACATGGACAAAGAAGGAAAGACCATTTGCGTGGCCAGGGGTGGACGGGGCGGACGGGGAAATATCCACTTTAAGTCACCAGTTCTAAGGGCCCCACGCATTGCAGAGGAGGGGAAGGAGGGAGAGGAAAGACACCTGAGGCTAGAATTAAAACTCATAGCAGACGTTGGTCTTGTTGGACTCCCCAACGCTGGAAAGTCCACATTCATCTCCACTGTCTCAGCGGCCAGGCCCAAAATAGCCCCCTACCCTTTTACCACCCTCACTCCACAGCTAGGAGTGGCCATGGGGGACTATGGGGAACGACTTATCCTGGCGGACATTCCAGGACTCATTGAAGGAGCACATCTGGGCCAGGGACTGGGACACCGATTTCTAAAACATATCTCCAGGACAAAGATACTCCTTCATCTACTTAGTGCAGAAGAGATATCCCTGGAGAGACCATGGGAAGGTTTTGAGCTCATAAATGCAGAGCTTGCAAAATTTGACCCAGAACTTGCCCAGAAAAAACAGATTATGGCAATCAACAAGATAGACATATTGGACAACGCACAGCTTGTGAGGTTACAAAAGGTATTAAAAAGAGCCAGTTACCACATACATCTCATATCTCTTGCCACCCTACAGGGGGTAGAGGAGGTGATGAAAAGGCTCTGGTTGGAGGTAAAGGGGGTGGTCCCCTCTCATATCCGCCTTAACAGGGTTATCAAAGGATAGACAGGTATGGACAAGAGGGCTCCAGGGGAAAGGATAAAAGAGATAGTGGAAAGATGCAAATTGATGGTGGTAAAGGTGGGGAGTGCAGTGCTCACCCATGAGGATGGCAGTATTGACATCCGAATCATAACCCGACTGGTGGACCAGCTTTCTGCAATTCATGACTCAGGGAAAAAGATCATTTTGGTCTCTTCAGGGGCAGTGGCGGTGGGATGTTCCTACCTCCATTTCTCCTCCAAGGGAGAGGAGATGCCCCTGTGGAAAAAACAGGCTGCTGCCGCTGTGGGACAGAGCAGACTCATGCACCTATACGACGAGGCCTTTGAAAAATATGACAAGATTACTGCCCAGATATTGCTCACAAAGGATGATCTTAGGAACCGCCACAGGTTTTTGAACGCCAGAAATACCTTTTTTGCCCTCCTGGAAGAAGGGGCCATTCCTGTGGTAAATGAAAACGATACAGTGGTGGTAGAAGAGTTAAAGTTTGGGGATAACGACTTCCTGGCCACCCTTATCCTGAATCTTGTGGAGGCAGACCTATTCATAAACCTCACCTCTGCAGAGGGCGTCTTTACCTCCAACCCCACTCAACACCCCGAGGCAAAAAAACTGGATATAATAGAGGATATATCGCGACTCAACATTGAATCCATGTGTGAGGGCAAGACCACTGTGGGGAGTGGAGGGATGTATTCCAAGTTATTGGCGGCCAAGCGTGCGGCCCAACTGGGGATTCCCACCCTTATAGTATCAGGGAAGACCCCTTTTGTGCTGGAAAAGGTGTTTGCTGGGGAACACCACGGCACCTGGATACTCCCCTCTTCCCATACCATATCCCGAAGAAAATTCTGGTTTGCCTATAATCTGGAACCCAGAGGGGAGGTGGTGGTGGATCAGGGGGCAAAAAATGCCCTCCTGTTTCAGGGTAAGAGCCTTCTTGCCGCAGGCATAGTTGAGATAAAGGGGGACTTTAAGGCCCATTCCCTCCTCAAGATCATGGGAGAAGATGGGACTACTATTGGAGTGGGAATATCCAATTTTAGTAGTGATGAATTACGCAAGATAAAGGGGAAGAAGAGCTTTGAAATCCCTTCCATCTTACAACACAGTGACATCCCCCAAGAGGTCATCCACAGGGACAACATGCTCATTGAGGCCATCTTATAAAGGTAAGGGCCCTTATACATTGGGCTATATGTCATCAAATATCACTGGGACCCTCTGTTTCAATTCCTCCAACAAAGGTAACATGATCTCCCTTATCTGAGGATGGGCCCGTCTGGAGGTGCGAAGACGAAGCACATGTCTCCATTCCCTGAAGTTGGCTGTCATTACCACCTCTGTCTTTAGACTATTTGGAAGAACTGACCTGGCCTCCTCAGGTCTTGCCCCCTCCTGGAGCAACTCCATATACGCCCTCTCTGCCTCTTCCATGGCCCTTAGCCATATGGCATAGCGTCTGGAGTCGGTTTTAAAGAAAAAGGGCCTTATCACTGTGATCTCATTGCCAAACCTATCCAAGGAATAATTGGCATATCTGGTGCTCTCCTGAGAATAGGCGGCCAGTCTATGTCTCACTAGTTCGTGACTTACCCCTCTATCACATATAAATTTCACTGTACAAAAACCATGCTCTATCACACTCTCATGCCCTGATCTTATTATGCGAGAGATAAACTGGATGGCAGAGCCAGTGCTAATCTTGTGCTCAGACTTATAACAGGTCCTGCCTGCCACCTCTATTATCCTGAGCACCTCTTCTGCAGGAGGCAGATACAATATCTCATGGGATGGAGGAATTATCTTCATGCATTACTCCATTAGTTTTATATTTAAATGCCGATATGCCTTGACTGTGGCCACCCTTCCCCGGGGAGTGCGTTTTATAAATCCCATTTGGATGAGATAGGGCTCGTATATCTCCTCCAGGGTGCGTACATCTTCACAGCACGCAGTGGCAATGGTCTTTATCCCAACAGGTCCCCCCCCAAACTTCTTTATAAGCACCGACAATATCTTTCTATCCATATAGTCCAGCCCAATATCATCCACATCCAGTCTCTCAAGTGCACCCCTGGCGATCTCTGGTGTTATCTCTCCCCTATTCTCCACTACAGCAAAGTCCCTCACCCTGCGAAGGAGCCTATTAGCTATCCGTGGGGTCCCCCGGGAACGCCTGGCTATCTCCATGGCCGCACCCTTTGAGATCTCTATATCCATTATCCTGGCAGAACGCCTTATAATGAGGCATAGCTCTTCAGGAGAATAAAACTCCAGTCTAAATATCACACCAAATCTATCCCTCAAAGGGGAACTCAACAATCCCACCCGTGTGGTGGCGCCAATAAGGGTAAAGGGGGCAAGGTCTATCTTCACGGTCCTGGCACCAGGACCCTGCCCTATCACCAGGTCCAGTTTAAAGTCCTCCAGCGCAGGATAGAGTATCTCCTCCACTGCAGGATGAAGCCTGTGTATCTCATCAATAAAGAGCACATCGTGTTTGTTTAAATTGGTGAGGATAGCCGCAAGGTCTGCCCCCCTCTCCAGCACCGGACCAGAGGAGGTAATGAGATTTACCCCCATCTCAGAGGCGATTATGCGCGCCAGTGTGGTCTTCCCAAGCCCTGGGCTACCGTATAAAAGGGTGTGGTCCATGGCCTGCCCCCTCTCCCTGGCGGCCTGTATAAAGACCTTGAGATTTGACTTTATGTCCTCCTGACCAATGAATTCCTCAAGCCTCTGGGGCCGTATTTTCTCTTCTCTTAAAATGGCCATCCCCCTTTTATGAATCCTTCATGGGATTCTTTAACCTCAATACTGCCCTCACCGCCTCTTCCACCATAAGGTCTGGCTCTGATGTGAGCACATCTCTTAAAATGGGCTCCACCTCTGCTGGCTCATAACCTAGATTCACAAGTGCAGAAAGGGCATCTGAAAATGTCCTTCCCTGTTGATCCGCAGGGTGGTGCCCAGCACCCAAAAGGGTTGTGGCCTCACTGGGGGAGATGCTATCCTTTAATTCCCATATAATCCTGGAGGCCGTTTTTTTTCCTATGCCTGGCACCTGGGAGAGGGACTTTATGTCCTCTTTTACCACTGCCTCATATAACATCTGGGGAGTGAGATGGGATAAGACACACATGGCGGTCTTTGGACCCAGTTTTGAGATCCCTATCAACTTAGAAAAAAGGGCCTTTTCCTCTGGGGATAAAAAGCCATACAGCTCCAGTGAGTCTTCCCTCACCACCATCTTTATATAAAGGGAGACCTCGTCCTTTCCCCTTAAGAGAGCAGTTGCAGAGGAGGATGGGATAAATACCTCATATCCCACCCCACCCCCTGTAAGAAGTACACACCTATCCTCTCCCATCTCAACTATCCTGCCCTTTAGATAGGCTATCATCTCCCTGGCCCCCTGCGCATCTCATACCTCTTTAAGGTGGAAGATATAAAAATATGACATAGACCAATGGCCAGGGCATCACTCTCATCCTGGGAGGCAGGTTGAGGGATGCTCAAAAGTCTTGATACCATAAAACAAACCTGGGACTTATCTGCCCTTCCCCGCCCCACAAGGGTCTTTTTTACAAGGGTGGATTCATAGGTATGGACCTCAAGCCCCCTGTTTACACAGCACACCAGGACACAACCCCTTGCCTGTCCCAGTTTAAGGGCAGTCCTGCTGTTAACAGAGATAAATATATCCTCAATTGCCGCCTCTGTGGGAGAAAACTCTATAATAACCTCTTCCACTCCCCTGTAGAGATAACCAAGACGACGGGATATATCCATCTCCCTTTTGGGAGAGATAACCCCACTCTCCAGGACCTCCACCTCACCTCTTTCTCCACACCTTAGTACCCCAAAACCTGTGTGTCTCAGCCCAGGGTCAAGACCCAATACAATCATTATCTCATTTCCTGGTATAGCTCATCTGGTATCTCAAAATTGAGATGCACCTTCTGTACGTCCTCATGATCGTCCAATTGCTCATAGAGCTTCAAGGCCTTTTTAGCGGTCTCTGTATCCAGATTCACATAATTTTGAGGTATCATGGTTATCTCTGCGTTCTCAAACTCTATGTTGGCCTTTTCATAGGCCTCCTTTACCCTCATAAAATCTTCCACACAGGTCCTCACCTCCCAGGAGTCACCATCATCCACCACATCTTCTACCCCTGCATCCAATCCCACCTCCAGTAGTTCGTCTTCTGTGTATCTTTCCTTACTAAAGGTAAGTATCCCCATCTTCTCAAACATCCAGGC
This sequence comes from uncultured Desulfohalobiaceae bacterium, assembly GCA_964427155.1. Lineage (GTDB taxonomy): Bacteria > Desulfobacterota > Desulfovibrionia > Desulfovibrionales > Desulfothermaceae > Desulfothermus. The sequence goes on from CAYRSC010000004.1 coordinate 133,253, forward strand.
CACACATCCAGACTCTCCCAGACTTCCTCCATTTTTGCTAAATATCTTTCGGATCTCTGCCACTGTCCGATTCCTGTTATCTGTTGCAGCTTCCACCAATACAGCGACACCTCCTGGTCCATATCCCTCATACATGACCTCTTCAATTGCCCCTGCAGAGATCTCCCCTGTCCCTTTTTTAATAGCGGTTTCTATCCTGTCCTTGGGCATATTGATACTTTTCGCATATTCCACTGCCATCCTGAGCCTTGGATTCATACTGGGATCGCCTCCACCCAATTTGGCCGCAAGCATTATCTCCTTGGTGGCCTTGGTAAAGAGTTTTCCCCTTTTTGCATCCTGACGCCCCTTGCGATGTTTGATATTTGCCCACTTACTATGTCCAGCCATAGTTCCTCCATTGAATATCATTATTTCCTGAGATTAAAACCAAGCAAAAAGATCTCCTTACTCTCAGAGCGTGAACTCCTTGGTTTAAAATTCCTTATCCTCCCAAAATGTCCCTTCAAGGTCTGAATAAAGGAGGGCACATCTGGGCCATTAAACACCTTTACAATAAAGATTCCCCCCCCCTTCAATCTCTCAATGGCAATCTCCATGGCCCGTTGGGCAAGCTCCAAGGAAAGGGTCTGGTCCCTGAGTTTTATTCCAGTGGTGGAGGGGGCCATATCACTCATCACCACATCAAAGGGAGAAAATTTATCCAAAAGAAAAATAAGCCCTTCATCTGGGGATAGGAGATCTCCCTGATAAAAAGACACCTGGGGATAGGAGGGTATGGAGAGTTCCTTGAGGTCTATAGCCACTACCCTTCCCCTCTTGCCTATCCTCTCCCTTGCATAAAGGGTCCATGAACCTGGAGATGCCCCAAGGTCCAGCACATGCTGAGAAGGGGAAAATATCTTAAATCTCCTGTCCATCTCCTTTAGCTTATATACAGATCGGGCAGGATAATTCTCTTCTTTGGCCTTTTTAAAGAAATAATCCCTATATTTTTTCATCTCCACAAATCCATCACCATTTTCTCATCTCCTCATAATGGACCAGAGGGTACTAAATTTCTCACACACAGACAACCAGGTTTAAGGGGGGAAATACACATGGGTCCTGAGTTAAAAGGGAAAAAAGGATGGTAGAGTGGAGACGAGGGGATTTGAACCCCCGACCTCAGCCGTGCGAAGGCTGCGCTCTCCCAACTGAGCTACGTCCCCATCTGGGCCTATATAAAAACACTTTCCTCATTGTGGTCAAGTAAAAAGTGAATCTAGCGGATCCAAAGAAGGGGTTATCCCTCCAATTGAAAGAGAACCTCATTAATATCCCTATTGGCTCCTGTATCTGCGCCACTTATTAATACATAAGGGACTCAGGGGAAGGAGCAAAAGGGAGGTAAAAAACATGCTCAAATAACTCATTCTTCCACACATGACCTTGATAAGGGATGAAAATATCAAGGGATTTTTTACCATACATTCAAAGGAGAGCCTCTGATTCCTATAAAAGCATTGGCCCAAATAACCAGCTATTTTCAAGTCCCTTCCTATCTTTTTATGCACAATTGAGCTATAGGTATCTTCTTTTCCCTCAAGGATACATTGAGCTGCCAGCCTTCCACTCATCACTGCATGTCTTATGCCCTCTCCTGTAAGGGGATCCACCAGGGATGCGGCATCCCCTACCAGAAAGACCCCGTGTCTCTCCAAATCCCTCTTTGTCCCATAGAGGGGGAGGGGATGGGCATAAAATTTATCAGAGCTATGGGGAAGAGAATATTCTTTTAAGAGCCTCTCCAGGACAAATGAGAGTCTTCTTTCCCTTCCTGTGGTCCCAATCCCCACAGAAAGACGTCTCTTTTTGGGAAATATCCAGAAATATCCCCTTGTGAGCACCCCAAGGCCAATTAGTATTCTTCCCCTATATTCCTCCAGGAGATCAGGGGGGGTATCTATCTCTGCCTCTACTGCAAGTCCCATCCTGGGAGGAAGTCCCAGGCCACTCCATCGTCCCACCACCGAGGATACCCCATCAGCGCCAATTACATATCTTGCCCTTATATCCCGCCCGTCTGAGAGACGAACCACCTTATATTTCCTATACACCCCCACTGAGGTTACTTTTATCCCCTCTATCACCTCTGCCCCACTTTTAGAGAGCAAAAAATAGTCAAAGGTCTCCCGATTGGTGGTAAAAAGGGAACGGGGTTTCACCCTGTGTAATATATGAACTCCCCTGTAACAGAAACTGGCCATCTCTATCTCCTGCTCCACCACCTCCTCAAACTCAAAGGGGAAAAACTCCATTACTGATGCAGGCACTCCTCCAGCACACACCTTATATCTAGGGAGCCTTTCTTTCTCTATAATCAATACCCGCGCACCCCCTCTCCTGAGGAAATAGGCCGCACTGGCACCTGCTGGCCCAGAACCAACCACTATTACATCGTACATCTCCACCATCCCTCATATTTTTTTTCAAAGCCAAAGAAAGTTACCTGACGGATATTGAGTCAATATAGTTTGTTGCAAAAGGTTTTGCAACAAACTATAGTTGAAGAAAATATGAGGGGATAAAAATGCAACCATCCCTTTTAAAAAAGATAAAAAGGGCGGAAAAGATAGTGCGAAGAAAATCTCCCTGTGCAATCCTCTTTTCAGGAGGACTAGACAGCAGTGTACTCGTGGGCCTTGCAAAGGAAATAGGGGTGGATATGATGGCCATATTCTTCTCTGGCAACCACATAACAGATCATGAGATAGAGAGGGCAAGGAATTTTTTGAACCATAGAAAAATAAAGGGAGTGGAGATCCCCTTTGACCCCCTATCCTTGAATGAGATATCCCTCAATCTAAGATCAAGGTGTTATATATGTAAACGACATATCATTTCAGTATCCAGAGAACAGGTAGGGGAAAGGACCCTCATGGAAGGCTCTCATAACGATGACCTCAAGGGTTTTAGACCTGGGATAAAAGCACTACAGGAGATGGGGGTTATAAGCCCCTGGCTGGAGGTGGGGATAACCAAACAAGAGATAAAAGAGATTGGAAGGACTTTGAATATCCCCATCCAGGACTTTGCCCCCCGCTCCTGCCTCTTAACAAGGTTTCCCTATGACCATCACATCTCTAGGGAGGAATTGAATAAAGTAAAAAAGATGGAGGACCTGCTCTTCTCCCACCACATGAAAAACTTCAGAATAAGGAGAATGGGAAAAGAATGGATAATCCAGGTAGGAGAAGAGGAAAGAGGGCTATTTGAGGACATTAAACAACAGGTCTTAAGGGGGATAAGGGAACTGGGGATAGGGGATAAGATATCCTGGTTTCTCACCCAGAATCCATCTGGATTCTTTGACTCTGTATATACACAAGGAGGAGGGCAATGAGCAAGGTATATTTCTGGAACCTGCGGACATCCCACAAGTCTCCCTATGAGACAAGGATAAAAAGGCTTATAAAAGAGACCAATTTTTTAAAACACATATCCAGTGGAGACCTGGTGGCCATGAAGATGCACTTTGGAGAAAAGGGGACCACCAGTTTTATATCTCCCATATATATACAACCCATTGTAGATATAATACGAAAGACCGGGGCACGGCCCTTTTTGACTGACACAAATACCCTCTACATCGGGGAAAGGGGAGAGGCAGTTTCCCATCTCATGTTGAGTTCCTCTCATGGTTTTATCCCTTCCATTGTTGGGGCCCCTGTAATTATTGGAGACGGCCTAAAAAGTACCCATGAAAAGGTCATAGAGTGGAAGGGGAAACACTTTGAAAGATTCTACCTTGCCGCGGATATACTGGAATCAGACGCCCTTATAAACATCTCCCACTTTAAGGGACATGAGCTCACAGGCTTTGGGGGGGCCATCAAGAATATTGGGATGGGATGTGCAACCAGGCAGGGAAAGATGAAACAGCACTGTGGTCTTGGCCCCAGGATAAAACGGGATAAATGTATTGGATGCGGTAGATGTATTCAGTACTGTAAGGCAGGGGCACTTTCCCTGGATGAGGAGAAGGTAATTAGGGTGGATCATGAAAAATGCACTGGATGTGCCATGTGTCTTCTGGTATGTAGAAACAAGGCATTGCAGGTAAACTGGAAGGTGGATGTAAAACTCTTCCTGGAGAGACTCGCAGAGTATTGCACTGCCTTTGTGCAGAATTATAAGGGACCTATCCTACATATAAACTTCCTCATCCAGATATCCCCCATATGTGATTGTGTGGGTTATTCTGATGCACCCATCTGTCCTGACCTGGGGGTACTGGCATCCTTTGACCCTGTGGCCCTGGATCAGGCAAGCCTGGATATGGTAAACAAGGCCCCTGTAACCAATCATGGACAGTATAAAGAGACTCCCTTGGAAGGAGAGGACAAGTTTAAGGCCATCCATAAACACACCCAGGGAGAATACTGTCTGGAATATGCCCAGTCCCTGGGCCTGGGAGAGAGGAGATATGAGATTATCCCCATCAACTGACTTCACCTCACCTCCCATATAATGGGCAAGTGAACTGAAAGGTGAGGAGTGTAGAGTGCCGGTGTTTGTGAACAAATAGGTCATCTTAAATCAGACTTTCGTCTGGCCAGGAATTTTCTAAAAGGAACAATAGGAGATACAATCAATCTACTCATGGCAGTAGCAGCTTACAACTTCAAAAAGCTGATGGATGAGCTGGTATTATTTTTTATACAAAAAAATCAAATCTAGCATCCTTAATAAAAGGATCTTGACCTAAAATTTGATTTGATAAAGAAAAAAAGTTTAAACAAATCCTGACAAAAAGATTTTTTAAGCATCGACTAAATATATCTAGTCCCCATCTCTTCAATAATTTCTTCCAAGGGCCTATCTTCCATCTCTTTCATCTCTTGCATGGCCAAAAGGAGTTTTTCTCTTATCTCGGGGATGAATATCTGTTTCACAGAACGCAGGAAGCCACCCCGTCTCCCTAGTCTAAACAGGAGTCTGTCTCTGGGAGGAAGGGAGAGATATTCGTCTATTACCTTGAGCATCTTTTCCTTATCTTCAGGAAACCTGCCCTCTACCTCCTCCAGGAGATTCATTATGTGATCCGAAGTAAGGCAGGAAGTTATATTATCCAGGGACTCAATAAAGAGCCTTATCTCTTTCACCACTGCATCCTCTCCTGGCTTTTTAAATCTCCCCATCCTCTGCATCTCAAAAAGGGGAGTACCTGGCACCACATGCAGGGTGCGAAGCCTTATAAAATCTGGGTTTATCTCATTTATTACCCTGGCAGATTCACGGGCATGGGTCCTGGAGTACTCCTCTCCCCCCAGACCTGGCATAAGATATTCAGAGAGCGTAATTCCCGCCTCCTTTACCTTATGTCCAGAATCTATAAGCTGTGTGCTGGTTATCCCCTTATTCACAAGTCGCAAGACCTCATCAGAGCCAGATTCCATTCCCACATGGATCCGGTTAAGTCCTGCATCTGCTATCTCCTTCATCTCCTCCCTGCTCTTTCTGGAAAGGGTGGAGGCCCGGGCATAGGAGGTTATACGCCTTATCATGGGGAGCCTCTTTTTAAGATATACAAGGGCCTCCACCAATTCCCCTGTCTTCATGATCAGGGAATTGGCATCCTGGATAAATACAGTATATCTTCCCCTATACTCCCACAGGGCAACATGTTTGTACTGGTCTGAAAGCATAGGATCTGAGAGGAGCTCCCCCATAAACTCCCTGGTCAAACCTCCCCCATAGCCCCTTTTCCATGACCTCTCCCGCACATCCTCCAGGATGGCACATACCACATCAATATCCTTGAGGATATCATCCAGGGGCCTTTTGCTGAACCTATGCCCCTTGTACACGGGACAAAATGCGCACCTATTCCATGGACAGTTCCTGGTAAACCTCAGCAGGAGACTTCCCGCCTCACTGGGTGGCCTTATGGGTCCCTGTTCAAATCTCATGGTGGGCTCCTCTCCTCTTGAGAAATCTAAAATACTGATACATTCTCGCACACGCCTTCACCGCCCTTTCTGGAGAATCATAAGATACTGCCTTATAAGATGCCCCCTCCACCTCATAAACGGTCTTATCCTCTACCTCAGTATTGAGTCTCACCCCAATTATAGGTTTCTTATACCTTTCAATGAGAGAAACTGTCATCTCAATAAACTGTCTCTCAAAGGTCTCCACCAGTGTAAGTATCTCATTTAGAGAATCTTTAGAATAGGTGGGATCACACATGGAGATGGACTGGGTGTATTTGCGGATGAAAAACTTTCTCCCCAGTATGCCAAGATGTATTATTGCATCACAGCCTCCCCATTTAAGAAGCCTGGTTATTATCCCCTTGGGTATCTCTATATCCCACTCTCCCACCAGGTCTATGGGATTGGTCCTGCTCCAATAGGAAGGAAGCATATCATCAATAAATTTCAGGAGGTCTTGCGGAAGTGATACCAGTTTTAATCCATACCGGGCACAAAGGTCTGCAGTAATTACGCCCCAACCTCCTCCCAGGGTAATAATCACCACCCTATTGCCCTTGGGAAGGGGCTGAGAAGAAAAACACGCGGCAAGGTCCAGAAGCTCCACTGGTGTATCCACCTTTATAATCCCCGCCTGTGCACACATGGCGGCAAACACCTTACTATCAGAGGCCATGGCCCCTGTATGGGTGGATGCCGCATGCACCCCCGCATCTGTTTCCCCTCCCTTTAAGAGGATAATAGGCTTTTTCAGAGATACCCTCTTTGCCACATCAAAGAAACGGGGACCATTTTTTGTGGACTCCACATACAACATTACCGTCTTCGTAAGAGCATCTCCCTCAATGGCCTCCAGATAATCCTCTATGGTGACCATGGCCTCATTACCGGATCCACAAAATCCCCTGATACCTATACCCTGTTCTGCGGCGAAAGAAAGGAGCTGTACACCCATGTTTCCAGATTGAGAGACCATGGAAATGTGACCTGGGGAAGGCTGTACCAGGGTCCCAATACAGTGAAAATCAATATGAGGATTACAAAGACCCATGGTATTTGGACCAATTATTACCATGGACTCCTCTCTGGCCACCCTCACCAATTCCTCCTGAAGCCTTTTCCCTCCCTCCCCTGTCTCAGCAAATCCAGAGGCAATGAGAAGTACATGACGAATCCCCTTTTGGGAAAGAGAGGGCAAAAGGTCCGGGACCTGGGGAGCAGGAATGGTTATCACCGCCAGGTCTATGCCTGGCGGAAGCTCATCCACAGACTTATAAACCCTCTTCCCAAATAGCTCTCCCCCCTTCCTGTTTACAAAATAGACATCTCCCCCATATCCACCGCTCAGGACATTGGAGGGTAAGAGATGTCCCCATTTTCCCAGTCTTCCAGAGGCCCCAATAAAAACCACTGAACGAGGGTAAAAGAACCTCTTCAGGGAAGAAGGTCTCACAGGAGGAGGTCCCTCTATCACTGGGGGATCAAAATTGAGCACCACCACTGCATCCACTGCCACTGCCTTTCCTGAAGGGGTAATTATAAGTGGATTTATATCCACCTCACTTATCTCAGGATAACTCTCTGCCAAAGTGGAAAGGGCAAGGAGGATATTAACCAATTGGCCTTCATCCACAGCAGACTCTCCCCTAAATTCCCCTAGCAGGGCATGGGAACGTATCTCATACAGGCACTGGTGGGCATCAGTTTCAGAGAGGGGAACCAGCTTAAAAGCTACATCTTTCAGGGCCTCGGTATAGATACCTCCCAGTCCAAACATTACCACTGGACCAAAGTCCTTGTCTCTAAAAAGCCCTGCCACCATCTCCCTACTACCCTGGATCTGTGGCTGGACAAGGACCCCCTTCACCACCACATCCCTGCGAGACAGGAGCCCTTCAAACACCTCAGCCGCCATCTCCCTGGAATTTACATGGGTATAAACCAGATTCAAGTCTGACTTATGGGCAACGCCCTTCACCATTCCCTTCATCACCACAGGGAAGGAAACCCGGGAGAGCACATCCTCCAATCCCCTCCTGTCCTCTACCACAAACTCATCCACCACATCTATCCCCACAGACCTCAAGAGGGACTTGGATGCCATTTCGTCCAAAACACATATGCCCTCCTCCCTGGCCCTCTCAATAACTGCAGCAGGATCTAACCTCATTCACCACTCCTTCCGTAATTAAAGATTATAGGTCCTGATTCCACACCACAAATATGCCCTTTTTAGAGGCAAACTTCTCCACATCTTCCTCAATCTCTTCCACCACCAAGATCCTCACCACATTCTGGGGCAATTCCTTTTCCTCCACTAGCAGATTCACATCCCTATCCAGCTCCTCTATATCCTCTTTGTGGGGCCGCTCTGTTACCCTACCTATGAGGGTACACTTCTTCTTATTTTTGGTGCCCGGTGCAAATATATCAAAGGAGATATCCCTTCCTCCCACCTTAAACTTCCTTGAACGAATATGTTCCTTGAGATTTAGGCTTATCCTCTTTTTAAGTAGCCTGGATAGGTTCCTCAACACATCCATCCTCTTACCTGAGGAGAGCCTTTCCTTTAAGGTTTCAATCTCTGAGGAAAAGGAGGCTATCTTCTCCTCCACGGCCTCCTTAAACTGGTTAATTGTCTGCTCTATCTGAGAAGTCACACCCCTTTCAGAAGACCCATTCTTCTCTGCCTTACAAAGCCCTTCCATCCTTGTATCCAGTTGTTGCTGTTTCAATGCCACCTCTTCTAACCTCTTTGTGATGCCCTCTACAGCTTCCCTTAGCATACCAATTTGCCTGGATGTCTCCTCCACCACAGGTAAGAGGGCCCTGGTGCTCTCCACCTCCTTTCTTAGTCTTTCAAGGTCCATCCTCATCTGAGAAATAGTGGTACTCAAGGGATCCGCCTCCTCGTCCCTTTCTATCTCATCCAGAAAGGAATAAAAGACCTCGCGAAGGGCAGGGTCTAATCTGGCCAGTTTCCTTACTACCTCTGTACTTATCCTCATAACCCACTCCTTTAGGGATTAAAGTTAGGTTTTCTTTTCTCAAAAAAGGCCTGAACCCCTTCCTGAAAATCAGGGTCAGACCAGGCCATCACCTGATAATAGGCCTCAATATCCAGTTGAGACCTCAGGTCATTTTTATAGCTCATCTTGAGCATGGCCTTGATATACTCCAGGGCCCGAAGAGGACCACATGCAAGCTGATGGGCCAGCCTATCAGTGGCCTCCTCCAATGTCTCAGGGGATACCAGGGTATTAAATATACCCATCTCATAGGCCTCCCTGGCACTTAGCACCCTCCCAGTAAACAAAAGTTCACACGCCCTGTGATAGCCTATCTTTCTGGGTAAAAACCAGGAACATCCACTGTCGGGGACCGCGGCAATACTCACAAAATTAGGGGCAAACTTGGCATTATCTGATGCAATTATAATGTCACAGGCAAGGATAACCGCAGTGCCTGCCCCAGCGGCCACCCCATTTACTGAGGCGATTATTGGTCTCTTTATCCTGTCCAAAGAGAGCATAAGCTCTGTGGTGTAATCCATTATCTCCTTTTTCTGAAGGACGTGTTTGGATTCTATGAGCCAGGAGATATCTCCACCTGCAGAAAAGGCCCCCCCAGTGCCTGTTATCACCAGCACCTTTATACGTGGATCGCGATTTACCTCTCCCAATATCTCCACACATTCCCTTACCATCTGCTTATTAAAGGCATTAAAATGCTCTGGCCTCCTGAGAGAGAGCTTGGCTATACCTCTCTCATCAATCTCAAATCCCACGGTTTTATATGCCATTAAATCCCTCCTTGTATAACTTATTGTAAAATCTGGGGGTTAATTACCACATGTGCTGGTGGAATACAACTTTGCCCCTAAACCCTTTCCCTTGACACACTCACCCCCTCCACTGTAAAGCTCATTAATGAGCGCCCAGTAAATCAATGAATAGTAGTTATATCCCATTCTATGGGATAATCAAGCAATTAAAAATAAAAAAATCAAGGAGCCTATTATGCATGAGACAGCACTGGAGATATTGAAAGCGGCTCAGGAACTCTTTTATGAAAAAGGATATGAAAAGGCAACCACTAGAGAGATATCTGAACGGGTAGGGATAAGCAAGGCGGCCCTGTATCACCATTTCAAAAACAAGGAAGAGATACTCTTTAAGATATGTATATTTGCAGCAGATGAACTCATAAATAACATGAGGGTGGCTATCTCCAGAAACAAAAATTCCTCTCTCCCAGTAAAGGAAAAGATCAAAGACATAATGCTGGAATACGCCAGGACATATCTCAAAAACAAAAACTTCAACAAGATACTCCTCCATGAGATTGAGTTTTTACCTCCGGAAAAAAAGAGGATTATCCTGGACAAAGAGACGGAAAATGTCCATCAGTTGAGGGACTTTTTGAAAGAACTCATCAACAAGGGGGAGTTAAAAGGATTTAACCCAACAGTAATGACCTTTTCCCTGATAAGTGCCCTGCACTGGCTCTACTTCTGGTTCAAGCCAGAAAAGGGGCTCTCCCTGGAAGAGATAGTGGATGAGATGGCCTCCATGTATATGGAGGGCATAGGCATGCCAGGTTAGAGAATTATTGCGCTGCCCCCTATTTTCTGATATGTTGCCCCTGTAGCTCTACCAGGAACGGGCAAAGGTCTCCTGAGTAAACTTACACCAAAGGAGGAGAGTGGAAGATGAAGACTGAATATGCCATAGGTGCAGGGATATGCATGATAATAATAGGGGGGATATTATATTTTATAGGCATATTTTCCATGGCCTCTGCCTCTGCATGGGTTATTGCCACTGTTATCTCCTTTGGACTATGTATTGTGCTCCAGAAAACAGGGGAGAAGCAAGAGGAGGTATGGAGAAAGGTAAAGGAAATGATTGAAGACCCAGAGTTTTCATCCACTCTCTCCATGCAATCGTCCCTCCCCCACGAGGAAAGAGAGGTCCTATCCCTTATAAAAAAACTCCATGAGGAGAAAAAAAAGGCCCTTGCAGAGAAGGAGGAGCTGGTAAAGGCCAGTTCCTCCTTACGTGAAAAATTAGAGTCCCTTGATAAGGAGGCGAGGGCCCGTGCACAAGTAATTGAAAAGATGAAAAAGGCCATTAAAGAGGCCTTTTCTGTCTCAGAAAAGGTAAACATTGCGGCAGAGGCACTCAGCTCAAGGGTCACTGAGGTCTCTCAAAATAGTAGTGTCCAGAAGGACCGAATGACAGAGACTGCAACTGCCATGGAAGAGATGAATGCGGCAGTAATGGAGGTTGCCCAGCAGGCGGCCAGGGCCTCTGAAAACTCCAACACCGCAAAGGAGAGGGCAGAGGCAGGGGCAGAGGTGGCATCCAGGTCCATGAGCGCCATGGAAAATGTAAGGGAAAAGAGCCTGGAGATGAAGGAGATAATGGAGAAGCTGGAAAAGGAAGTGATGTCCATAAGTGAAGTCATGGGGGTAATAAACGAGATAGCTGACCAGACCAATCTCCTTGCCCTGAATGCGGCCATTGAGGCGGCACGTGCAGGCGAGGCGGGAAGGGGGTTTGCGGTAGTGGCAGACGAGGTAAGGAAGCTGGCAGAAAAGACCATGCACTCCACACAGGAGGTGGGCAATAAGATCCATTCTATAAAGGAAGTAATGGCACTTAGCATAAAAAATATGGAAGAGACCCAGGAATCAGTGAAGTCTGCCACAGAGCTTGTAAATGAATCCGGCCAATCCTTAAAGGAAATAATGGGCCTGGTGGAGGACACCAATTTACAGGTCCAGGCCATTGCCACGGCATCTGAAGAACAATCAGCGGCATCCGAAGAGATAACCCGTGCTATCTCAGAGGTCACAGAACTTGCCAGACAGATAGCAGAGGATATGACAGAGGCATCCAACGAGATAAGGGAACTCTCAAGGGAATCTATAACCCTAAATGAACTCTTTAGCGAGATATTAGAAGAGGGAGGAGAAGGACGTACCCTTGAGTCCTCAGAGGGTGAAAATATGATGAAGGGGATCCTCCCCAAGCTCATGCAGGAATATCTCAAAAAGGAATTTGGGGAGGAGGTATATGAGGCGGTACAGAGAGATATGGGAAATCCTTCCTTTCTGGCATCCAGGAGTTATCCAGACCGAATCCTGAAGGAAATGGCCAGGCATGCAGCACGGCACACTGGAAAGAGTGAACAAGAGATATTTCACGGATTGGGATTTTATACCCCTTATGCCTACAAAAAGGTCTATGGTAGGTATTTTAGGTTTGACAATTACAAGGACTTCCTCATGGCCATGAATGAGGTACACGACGAACTAACAAGGGAGCTTCCTGGGATCACTCCTCCCAGGTTTGACTATCAGGACCTGGGAAATACCCTTGTGATGACCTATCATTCCAAAAGGGGACTCTTTGATTACTTTAAGGGTATATTACAGGGTGCTGCCAAGCTCATGGGAGAGGATGTCCAGGTGGAGGTCACCAAAAAGGATGCGGAAACAGCAGTGGCAAGGATAAGGTTCTCTGCAGATACCTCTAGCAAAAAGGAAAAGACATGGTCTGCATCTCCATCTCCCAGGAAAAAGGAAAATGGAGAGGCCTTTATGAAATGGGAGGACTCCTTTTCTGTGGGCATAAAAAAGATTGACGAACAGCACAAAAAATTAATCTCCATGTTGAATGACTTTCACACCTCTCTTAGAAGGGGGCACGGACGACAGGCCCTTTCCCGCATCCTGGAAGGATTGGCCTCCTATGTTGAGGAACACTTTTCCACTGAAGAGAATTATATGCAGGAATATGATTACCCTGGTTACATTGCCCACAAAAGGGAACACGACAACTTTACGGCCAAGGTACTTGAGATATATGAAGAATTCCAAGAGGGAAAGGAGGTGGTTACAATAGAACTTCTGGACTTCCTGAAAAAATGGTTAAAGAATCATATACTGGGAACAGACCAGAAATACTCCTCTTTCTTTAGACAAAAAGGGCTCAGGTAGGCCCTTTCCCTTTTTAATTTCTTTACCACAGGGCAAAGACAGAACTTCCCAGGGGAAGTCCTGTGACCCCCTCCACTACCTTACACTTTACCTTAAAGGCATAGAAGATAGGACGGTTACACCTGTCCTTGAGGGCCTCAAAATTCCCCTGGCCCTTGCTTATTACCACAGGGGTCTCCGCCAGCCTTTTTAAAAAATAGTCACTGCAGCGAGAAAGAACAGTACCCGGGGTGTCCACCCCAGAGGATATTACCTCGCATAGTCTGTCCATACCCACCTGGTGGGCATCTTCCACTGTTGCATCGTTTAAGACGGGACGCTCCCTTACCACATAGACCACCTTTGTCCCCATCTGGTTCAGGATCTCCACCAGGAGGGTATCCAGGCCAATCTCTCCTGCATTGTCTCCCAATATCATTACCCTCCTCCCCTCTTCCACCTCTCTTACAAAATGAGGATATATCTCTGCATCCAGGAAATCATCCCCTTCATGATAAAGAGCCTTTTCCCACTCAAAGCTCTCCGCCACTCCTGCGTCAATATAATTTCCAATTATGGAGAGGTGCAGGGCGGTCCTCAAGGGGTGAGGAGAAGACAATACCAAATCCTTAAGTTCTGGAAGGATAGAAAGGACCTTTTCATTGGCCTCCTTTTTTATATCCTTAAAGGGATCCCTTATCTCGCAGAGTCTGGAGATCATGGCATAGACATCCCCTGCAAGGGCAGGGGGAGGGAGAGAGAGGTCAAAGGATGGTATAAGCTGACAAAGCTCATCCACCGCCCTTTTATGAAGCCCCACATCCCCGGGCATCACCCTTTTCATGGTGTCAATGACCTGTCTAAAAAAACATGGGACACATTCCAGAAAAGTATGCATCTTTCAACTATCCCCCTGGTGATAGTGGTTACGGAGATAGTAAAATCAGTTTTGAAGCATGGTGTCAATCTCTTTTATCTTGCGCTCTATACGGCGAAACAACCTGCTGGTCTTCTCCAGGTGGTGGGGCATATACCTTGAGGTCACAAAGGCCATCTGGGATATCTCAATTATCTCAGGAGAAATATAAGGGGAATAGAGGGGATGTTGTGTGAGAAATTTCAGGATATCCATATAGGTAGCCCCTATCTCCCTGGACCTCTTATTAGGTCTCTTAAATAACCTCTTCAGCCTTGAAAACACTGAATGCAAAGAACGTTTCCATTCCCTAAACTCTCCCTGAAAAAAGGGGATATCTTTGCAACAATGACACCTCCTTATCTCTGCTGTAAAGCGTCTGAGTTCCTCCTTCTGGGGATAACTCACTATATGGGAACAAAGATAGTCCCAGGACACATTAATTGCCCCCTTTATAACCACACCTCCCCCATAGAGATTATAGAGGGTCATATCTCTATTTATCTCCAGATCTTCCTCTAATTCATGAACTGCAGTGAGATAGGGATGGGAGGAGTAGATGGTGTCCCCCCATAGATTTTTAAGCCTTACATGCCGCTGAGGGGAATACTCAAAGGAAGAAGATGCTGCATGATGTCCCCTGGTATGGGTGGAATCCCCCCTCCAGGCAAAATCCTGCCCCACAAGAAAGAATTCTCTAAATCCAAGCTCATAAAAAAGACGCACCAGGGCCACTGAGACATTGCCACCTGAATCTATCACCAACTCCCTGTCCCTGCGGAGATAGGTACCAAGGCCACCTTCGGTCCACACAGGGATCTTTATCCCTGGATATCTATCCACCAATTCGGGCCTTATCTTTGGGGAATAGATAAGGGGAATATTCTTCAACCACTCCATCTCCACCCTATCAAACACATCCAACAGGACCTTGCTATAGTCCAGGGCCATGCACAGGGTAGGACTTATCCTGGCCTCAAAGAATATAGGGAGGTTCTGAAATGCAGTTAACACAAAGGTATCCTCCTGGATCCGGGAAAGCGGTTCAAGAAACTGTGCAAGGGAAGGTCCTGCTCCGACTATAAGGGCATAACATCCTGAGAACTTTCCCTTTAAAGGAAAGAGGCTACCATGCCTGAATGTCTTGTAATAATTTTGAAGCTCATTTTTTATTGTGAGGTCCTGACAATTGGTAAATGTATTTAAAAACATATGGATATCTCCAATGCTATTCCTTATCCTCTGCACCACCTTTTCAAGGTCCCTATGATTTTTCATATAGGATGGATCTAGGAGGAGGCGATAATTAGAGGAATAGATAAATGGGAGAAAACTATTGATCGCCTGAGGCAAGAAGGGGGTGATGGGGGGAGAAAATGCCAGCCTCTTTTCCCTTATAAAGGGAGATAGATCTGATATCCCCAAACATGCCGCCACCATCTCCTTGAGCGGTTCCACCACCAATATCCTATCCCGGGTCTTTTTGAGGAGAACATCTATCCCATATCCCACATTTGCCCCTATCACAATGGAGAGATTCCTCATGGAAGAAGGGGAATGAACCCATCTCTTATATATCCCCAGGGGAATATCCTCCATAAGGAGTCTGTCCTTCTCATATACATAATCAGGGAGACCTAACCTATTTTGACACACACCCCTTCTCACCTTATCCACCACATCCCCCTCGCTAAATAACCACTCATATACCTGAGGGAAGGACTTTTTCAATTCCTTTGTATTTCTTTCAAAGGTCACTGCGTCAAACATTTGTCCTCCTCCTTTGCCTTTTTATCCACTAAAGCAACACCTATACCAGGCACATCACAGGGGGCAGGGATAGAAAAGCAAAAAGGGGATTTGATTTATTGGGTCTTCTTTATTATAACCACACTCCGATTGGATAAAAACAAAACACATTCAAGGAGAAGAAATATGAATGACCTGAAAAAGATGTATCACTCTATCCTAAAAGATCCCTTTCCCAGGGAAATGCATATAACCATTGGAGACCAGGAACTCATTTACAAAAAAAAGACGTGGGTCCTGGAGGAAGAGGAAAAGGGCCTTCGCTATGGTGAAAATCCAGATCAACCAGCGGCCCTCTACGAGCTATCCCAGGGCTCCTTGGAGCTTGGAGGGGTATTATTCAGGCGTCCCTCTCACAACTATGGGCTCCTCTCATCCCTTGGGGAGGCCCACATGCTACAGGCAGGGAAACATCCGGGGAAGATAAATCTCACAGATGTAGACAATGGCATAAACATACTTCAATATCTCACCAGAAAACCCGCTTGCGTTATTCTGAAACACAATAATCCCTGTGGTGCGGCCTGGTCAGACATCTCAATCTCAGATGCCCTGAAAAAGGCCTATTTTAGTGATCGCATAGCGGCATTTGGTGGAACAGTGGTGGTAAATACCCCCCTGGATAGGGAGGCGGCGGAGTTTATAGACAGATACTATTTTGAGGTAATTGCCGCTCCAGAATATGAACAGGGCACAGTGGATATATTAAAGAGACGCAAGAATCTCAGGATACTGAAGATAGAGGGACTTGCCTCCCTGGAATCACTGGTGAATGAGCCTTTTTTGGAATTTAAGTCCCTGGTGGATGGAGGGATAATCCTTCAATTCTCCTTTAGAAATAAGATCCTCTCTCCTGAAGATTTCATGCCCGCAAGGGGGGAAAAGGATGGCAGAAGCATTATTGCCCGCAAACCCACTCCCCGGGAGATGGAGGACCTAATCTTTGCCTGGGCAGTGGAGGCAGGGGTAAGTTCAAACTCTGTATTATTTGCCAAAGAGGGGGCAACCATATCCATTGGAACAGGAGAGCAGGATAGGGTAGGTTGTGTGGATCTCACCATTCATAAGGCCTATATAAAATACTGTGACAGATTGAGCCATGAAAAAACTGGCCTTTCCTTCTATGAATTAAGACAGGAGGCAAAAAAGGACAAAACCAAGAGGCCCATTTTAGAAGAGATAGAGATGAGGACAAGAGAAGACAAGGCAGGGCTTAAGGGGTCTGTAATGGTTTCTGACGGATTCTTTCCCTTCAGAGATGGGGTGGACCTGGCCATAGAACAGGGGGTAGTGGCCATTGCACAGCCTGGTGGCTCAGTGAATGATTATGAGGTAATAGAGGCATGTAATCAGGCATCACCTCAGGTGGCAATGGTCTTTACTGGACAGCGCTCATTTAAACATTAATCTGCCCCTAAACAACAAGCAGGACTTCCGTGGAAGGCATAGAAATAAGCCCAGGAGCAATAGTTGAGTATCTCCACTCAGGAGAGGTACACATAGGGTGTGTTGTCTCAACAGAAAGACATATAACCGTGGTAACTCCTAGCAAGAGGATAATAAGGCTCTCCAGGAGCAGATTTCTCCCTTGGCAGGGACCCTCTTTGCCCCCCTCTCTCCCCAGAGAAGAGATCATCGCAGAGATGGAAGAGATAGACCAAAGGAGACAGGAGATAAAGAGGGGAATAGATACCCAGGAGATCTGGTCCCTCATCCAGGAGGAAATAGAAGAGTGTGATGTATTCTGGCTGGCAGAACTAATATGGGAGGAGAGGGACATAAACAGGACAGCGGCCCTGGGACGGGCCCTGCTGGAGGACAAGCTCCACTTCAAATTCCACAACCCCCTCTTTCGGGTATTTTCTCCCTCTGTAGTGGAGAACAAATTAAGGGTCCTCACCCAGAGGGAAAGGGAAGAAGAGTTGGTGGAAAAGGGGAATATCTTCTTCCGGAAGCTATGGGAGATAAGGGCCCAGGGGGGAGAGATCCCCCCCATTGAGGCCCACATAGAGAAGGAACTAAAGGAAATACTGAAAAAGGGCATTACCTCTCCAGAAAATCGCTCCTTCCAGAAAAAATGGAAAAGGCTCACCCAGGGGATTCCCCCTGACCCACATCTTCCCCTCCTCCTGGCCCAGGCATGGAAGATGGTCCCTCGTCATTACAACTTTCTCCTGGACCAGGCAGATTACAGGTGGGGAGATGAGTGGAGCAGGTCCCATGAGGAGGAAATAAAGCGACAGATAGAGGCGTTTGAGCAAAAAAAAGGACTCACCCTGGATCTACCCTTCATATCCATTGACTCTGCCACCACCAGGGACATAGACGATGCCTTTTATGTAGAGAAAAGAGAAGATGTCTATCTCCTCTATCTGGCATTTGCCTGTCCGGTGATCTTCTGGGACTTCTCCTCCCCCCTAAACAGAGAGGTTGCAAAACGTACCTCCAGCCTATATCTGCCAGAAGGTACCAGCCACATGCTTCCAGAGGTCCTGGGGACAGAGATATTTAGCCTACACAGGGGAGAAAAAAGACCTGCCCTCATCCTAAAGGTAAGCCTCTCCAATGAGGGACAACTAATGGAATTTTCCTTTTCCTTTGAATGGATAACACTAGCGGAGAACCTTACCTATTCAGAGGTGGAAGAACTATTAAAGGGAGAAGACCTCTATGGGCTATATGACGCCCTTTCCCTGGCACGGGAGCTCAGGAAAAAGAGGCTAGGGAAAGGGGCTGTAATCATAGAGAGACAGGAGCCAGTAATAACCATCTCCCCGTGTGGAGAAGACGTACACATAAGCCTAGAGGATGCCCCTTCATATCCCAGTGCCCAGATGATAGTCTCTGAATTTATGATCCTGGCAAACACCCTCTCTGCCAGGTGGACCAATTCTCATCCCCTTCCCCTTATCTTT
Organism: uncultured Desulfohalobiaceae bacterium; assembly: GCA_964427155.1. Taxonomy (GTDB): domain Bacteria; phylum Desulfobacterota; class Desulfovibrionia; order Desulfovibrionales; family Desulfothermaceae; genus Desulfothermus. The sequence continues at coordinate 151,856 of CAYRSC010000004.1, forward strand.
CGCACCCAGGACATAGATATACCCCGGGAGGCAGGAGGGGTGTGGAAGGATCCACTGAAGACCTACGGGATAATAAAGCTCCTAAGTGCTACCACCATGGAGACAACCATGCGTCCCCATGCAAGTCTTGGGGTAGAGGGCTATGCTCCCATCACCTCTCCTTTGAGACGATATATAGACTTTTTGAATGTATACCAGATATATAGCTCCCTCACAGGAGGAGAACCCCTTCCTAAGGATGAATTAAATACCCTGCTTCCATATCTCAATTTAAGACTCCAGGAGGCCAATAAGATACAAAAATACCGGGTGAGATACTGGAAGTTGCTATATCTTAAAAGATATTGTAAAAAATCTGCCTGGAGGGCGGTTGTGGTTGATGAAGACCCACAGGCCTATACATTTCTTCTTCCCAGGGAACAACTCCTGGTAAAGGCACCTAAGAATATGGTAGGGGGGAATATCTTTCCAGGAAAGGAATTCTTGCTCAGGTTCCAAAGGATAGATCCCCTTAACAACCAGATTAAAATACAAAAGATAGAGGAGGTCTAATGGAAAGGTTAATCGCAGAGCTCATCTGGATTGCCCTGGCCTATCTTATAGGCTCTATTCCGTGGGGGGTGGTCATTGCCAAAATGGCCTCAGGGATAGACCCAAGGGAGATGGGTAGTAAAAGTACAGGCGCAACAAATGTGGCCAGGATATGTGGCACAGGCTATGGGGTGGCAACCTTTCTACTGGATATGTTAAAAGGTCTATTGCCTGTGCTCATAGGGGCAAAGATCTCTTCCTCTCCCCTTTTTCTCTCTCTTACCGCCCTAGCCGCACTCCTGGGCCATATCTATTCAGTATTTCTGGATCTAAAAGGGGGGAAAGGAGTGGCTACCACCATAGGCATCTTTCTGGCAATTATCCCCGGGGCCACCCTTGTGGGAATAGCTATAACCCTGCTGGTGATATGGCTCACGGGATATGTGTCCCTTGGATCTATAACCCTCATGCTCCTACTTCCCATCCTTATCCTCACAAAGGCCAGCTTCACATATTTTGTATTTGCCCTGGTGGTAATGTTGCTGGTTATAAATAGACATAGGGAAAACATAGTAAGGGTAATTAAGGGAGAAGAAAATCCCTGGCAGCGGAAAAAATTTCAAAAGGAAATGGGGCAATCCCCCTCCTAAGGGAATCTTGGCAATGAAATCTCCAGGGGAGATAGAGATCTATTGTCCCACCCCCCTGAGGTGTAGACAAGGGGGGGTGGTGGATGTATGGGCCACGCCGTTTCTCAAAAAAAAGAATACCTGTTTTACCTCTAGCGCGTGGAGACAGTTGCGAGTGGGTCAATACATAGGAGGAGATGCCCCCCTATTCCTTGTAAAGGACATTGACTGGAGAGAGGTAAATGGTCTCTCACAAAAGGTCTTTTGTCTCCAGATAATGCAGGATAGGGTCCTGTCAGAGGGCAACCATAGCTTCCATTTCTGGTCAGAGGGATACACCCTGGCGGTTATCACCCTAAGTGATAAGGGGTTTATGGGAGAAAGGGAGGATACAGCGGGGAGCATGGTGGAGCACAAGATAAGGGAGGGGATTCCACTTACCCTTAGTTTCCGCTCCATAATAGGAGATGAGCCCCATGAACTTCTATCCCTACTGGTTCACTATGGCCTCACCCTTAAAACAGATCTCATTATCACCACCGGCGGCACAGGACTTACCACCAGGGATATAACCCCTGAGGTCACCCTCCGTATCTTGGAGAGGAGGCTGGAGGGATTTGAACACATGATGTTCGCAGAGGGGATAAAAAAGACCCCTCACGCCATAATCTCCAGGGCCGTATGTGGGACTCTCGCAAAGAGCCTGATCCTAAATCTACCGGGAAGCCCCAGGGCAGTGAGCGAGGCCCTAGATTCTCTTCTCCCTGCCCTGCCCCATGCCCTGGAGAAGCTCATGGACGATCCCTCCCCATGCGCATTAACGGACATGGCCCATGGACAATAAATACATTGCAGACCTACACGTACATTCCAGGTTTTCCAGGGCCACCAGCAAGAGCCTGGGGATAAAAAAACTTGCGGCATGGGCAGGCATAAAGGGGATAAGTGTTGTTGCCACAGGTGATTTTACCCATCCAGGATGGATGGAAGAGATAGAGAGGGAGCTGGAAGAAGAAGAAAGTGGACTTCTTGCCCTCCGAGACGCAGAGGACATATATGAGCAAACAGGACTCAGTCTCAGAAGGGCCTCCTCTCCTGATGTGAGATTTATCCTGTGCACAGAGATAAGCTCCATCTACAAAAAAGGAGGAAGGGTCCGGAAAATACACAACCTTGTCTTTATGTCTTCTCTTGAAAAGGCAAAGGCCTTCAATAAAAGGCTTGAGAAGGTTGGTAATCTCTGTGCAGATGGACGCCCTATCCTGGGACTGGATTGTAAGCATCTCCTGGAGATGGTACTTGAAACAGATCCAATGGGCTTTCTCATACCTGCCCATGTATGGACCCCCTGGTTTTCTCTCTTTGGATCAAACTCGGGTTTCAATTCCATAGAGGAATGCTTTGGGGAACTGAGCACAGAGATATTTGCCCTGGAAACAGGTCTCTCTTCAGACCCACCTATGAACTGGTTATGGAGCAATCTGGACAGATTCTATCTAATATCCAATTCTGATGCCCACTCAGGGGAAAAACTTGCCCGGGAGGCCAATCTCTTTAAAGGAGAAATATCCTATTATAGCATCTATCATGCGCTAAAATATCGGGATGGAAATTTCCTTGGAACCATTGAATTCTTTCCTGAAGAAGGCAAATACCACCTGGATGGCCACAGGAAATGTGGTATTGTGCTACATCCCAGGGAGGCCATTAAGCTGAATAACATCTGTCCAGTATGTGGTCGTCCCTTAACCATTGGAGTAATGCACAGGGTACTGGAGCTGGCTGACAGAGAGGAGCCATCTCCCCCTGAGGATGCCCCTCCCTTTATCTCGCTTATTCCCCTTTGCGAGATCCTTTCAGAGATAATGGGAGTGGGGCCCAGGACAAAAAGGGTGCTTCACACCTATGCCAACCTCATAGAAAGGTTTGGTAGCGAAATAGGGGTCCTCATGGATGTGGATACAGAGGATATAAGGCGTATATCTCCCTTACTTTCAGAGGGAATAGAGAGGATGAGACGAGGAGAGGTGAGAAGGGAGCCAGGTTTTGATGGTCGCTATGGAAAGATATACCTGTTTGAAGAGAGAGGGCCCAACACAAAAAAGGCCAAAGAATTTTCTCTAAGAAACAAGGCCCTTTTTGTAGTAGGAGAAAAAAAAGGACACACCCCTTCCCAAGGGTTTAATCCTCAACAAAAAAAGGCCATATGCTCCAGCCATACTCCCCTTCTGGTCATAGCTGGTCCAGGCACAGGAAAGACCCGCACCCTGGTTGGAAGGGCTATACACCTTCTTAAAGAAGACAACTCTTCCTCTGTATTGGTACTCACATTTACCCTGGCGGCAGCAGAGGAGGTGGGCAGGAGGATTGAGGAAAACTTCGGTAGGGACTCACGTATAAAGATATGCACCCTTCACTCCCTGGGCTATGAGTTATGGGAGAGGATATATAACTCCTCCCCATTTGTGCTAGATGAAGAGGATGCCAGAAACATGTATCTGCAGGGAGAGGGGGAGAAGAGAGAAGAGACATACTGGAGGCAATATCTCTATGAGAGGGAGCGTATGCTCTGCCCTTCTAACCTTCAATATCATAAGGAGTACTCTCGGAAAAAAAAAGAAAAGAATCTGGTGGACTATACTGATCTGCTAGAATTTCTCCATCGCTACCTTCTATCCCACCCCCCTTCCAGACGCCAGGACCTGGTTGTGGCTAATCACATATTGGTTGATGAGATACAGGACCTCTCCCCTCTCCAGATGGAAATAATAAGGTCATTATGTGGAGAGGGAGGAAGGGGTTTCTTTGGAATAGGGGACCCTGACCAGACTATTTACTCCTTCCGTGGGGCAATGGAGGATGTGGTCTCCTATCTCAAAAATATATGGGGAGATTCCCTGGAGGTCCTCAACCTCACCACCAATTATAGAAGTGCCCCCTGCATTATACGCCTCTCATCTCCACTTATATCCTTTGGCACCCCCACCCATCCCCCTCAGGATAGGGAAGAGGGAAAGATATACCTATATCACGCTCCCACAGGAGAGATGGAGGCAAGATGGATAGCAAAAGAGATAAAGAGGCTAATCGGCGGGACCTCCCACATGGAGGCAGATAGGGGTAGAACAGGAGAGAGACTGTCTCCAGGAGATATTGCCGTGCTTGTCCGATTTCGTGCCTTGCTACCTCCCATAAAAAAGGTCCTAGAGAGGGCTGGACTTCCCTGCTCCACCCCTGCAGAGATAAATTTCTGGGAGGATCCGCTGGTGGAGAAGCTCCTGCAGAGGATAAAAGAGATACTCCCCTCTGATCCCATGCTCCCCATGGATATAAAGGGACTGGAGAGGCATTTTCAGGATGGAGGGGAATTTGCGACCTTCTTCTGGCAGAGCGAATCTATTAAAAGGCTGGGAAAGGAGATAAGGAGATTTAATAGCTGGCAGGAATTTCTCAACTGGATAAATCTTCAAAAGGAATTTGAGACCATCTCCTCCAGGGCCCAAAAGGTAGTTCTCTCCAGCCTACACGGTTCCAAGGGACTGGAGTTTCAAGCAGTATTCCTTCCCTGTCTGGAAGAAGGGATACTTCCCTTTAACAGGGACCTATTTACCAGGAAAAAAGGAGAGGGGATGGAGAAAGACAACCATGAGCAGGAAGAACAAAGGCTTCTATATGTGGGCATTACCAGGGCAAAGACATATCTCTTTCTCAGTTATGCGGACAGGAGGATATTATTTGGACAGCACCACCATCTTCCCCCCAGTCCCTTTTTAAAAGAACTCCCCCTTGAGATAGCAACACGTATAATGGCCAGGGAGAAAAAGAGAAAACACATAAAAGACCTTCACTTGATTTGAGGATGAAGACTTTTCCATTTAAGATAGCAACCACCTCATTTATCTATCCCTCCACTGTGGGGGAAAACTGCCAGAGGCTGGAGGGCATGGTGGAGGAGGTCTCTATTGTGCTGTTTGAATATAAGAGCTCCCTTAACTATTCCCAAAGGGACATCCCTGTGTATTTAAAGGACCTCTCCCTCTCTTACAACATCCACCTCCCCCTTGACCTTCCCTGGGAAAGATCTCCTTCTCTGGTAATGGATATTATTGAAAGACTTATGGAAAAGGTCCAATTTCTCCACCCCTCCTTTTATGTGCTGCATCCACCCCCATCTCTTGGGCATCTGGAATATCTCTATTCCCATTTTCTAAAAAGGGGCTATCCCCTCTCTCTCATATATCTAGAAAACACCAAGGAAAACAGCCTGATAGATATATTAGAAGAGATTAACCATTTTGGGTTTAAGGTATGTCTGGACATTGGACACGTGTTAGAATATCATCAGCACAATCTATTATCTTACCCAGGTCTCTATCCCATAACAGGGGCAATACATATTTATGGCCCCAGGGGGGGTATTCACTCTTCTCTGGGAGAGTTAACAAAAAGAGACATAGAGGTGGTGAGGTGGGTAATCCAAAGGCTCTCTCCCAAAACTACAGTGGTTGTGGAGGTCTTTAAGGAGAGGGATCTGAAGGAGTCTTTACACATATTAGAGGAATGGATAAACCAAAGACCATAAAACCCAACAAGATAATATGTCATATTTTAGAAAACTGGATCAGAAACTACAACATCTCTCCAGCCTCTTTAAAAAAAAGGAGAGATGGCTCATCCTCTTTGTGGCAGATCCAGATGCCATGGCCTCTGCTATGGCACTGAAAAAGATCCTGGCCAGAAGGGTGGAAAATGTGGCACTGGCAATGGTGAACGAAGTAACCAGGCCAGACAATCTTGCAATGATAAAATATCTGCACATACCGGTGAAAAAACTCACTCCACCTCTTGCCGCCCAATATGATCGTTTTGCCCTTGTTGATTCCCAGCCCCATCATCATCCAGAATTTGCAAACTTTGAATTTTCAGTGGTAATAGACCACCATCCCATCTCAGAAAAAAATCCTGTGAGTGCAGAATTTACGGAAGTGTGTCCAGACTATGGGGCAAATAGCACCATCCTTACGGAATTTTTATACAATCTAAAGTTAAGGCCAGGAAAGCTTCTTTCCACTGCCCTCTTATATGGCATAAAGACAGATACCCATAGTTTTGAAAACAACTTTCACGATGCAGATATGAGGGCCTTTAGATACCTGAGCAAGCTCTCCGACCACAATATACTCAGAAAGATAGTAAAAAGCGAATATCGGCTGGATTGGTTGCGGTACTTTTCCAGGGCACTAAAAAAGATGAGGATAGTGGGAGATGGCATTACTGTGTACATGGGGGAGGTGGAGTCCTCGGATATACTTGTTATCCTAGCGGACTTCTTTATGAAGGTGCATGACATCTGCTGGGATATTGTCACAGGCACCTGTGAGGGAAAGTTGATCTCAATCTTCAGGGGGGATGGGATAAAACACCATATGGGCAAGCTGGCCCATAGATTGTTCGGGGATGTGGGGAGCGCCGGAGGGCATAAGGCCATGGCAAGGGCAGAGGTAAATATAGAGAGGATAGAAGGGCATCCACAACAATTTATCTGGGACAGACTCCAGCAGTGTAGCATTGTAAGGGGAATTAGAAGGCAAAGAGACAGGTCCTGAGATGAAGAGATTAAAAGAGAGGTTTAAATGGGAGAGAGAGCCGGTTTTTTTGATTGATGGATCTTCCTTTATATACCGGGCCTTTTATGCATATCCAGGCCTCAAGACCTCCACAGGCTTCCCCACCAATGCCATATTTATCCTCCTTCGTATTATCTTAAAACTCTTGAAAGAACAACGACCTGAGTATGCCTGTTTTATAATAGATGGAAAGGGCGAGACATTCAGGCATAAATTATACCCTCAATATAAGGCAAACCGTCAAAAGATGCCAGAGCCCCTGGTGAAACAGATTCCACCTATACTGGAGGGGGTGTCCCTGTTGGGTCTCAAGACCCTGGTGGCTGAGGAAAAAGAGGCCGATGACCTGATAGCATCCCTTACCCTCTCCATAAAAAGGAAACACCCTGTGGTGATAACAGGCATAGACAAGGACCTGCTCCAGCTATTGGACAAAAATGTAATAATCTGGGACCCCTCTTCAAAGAGAGAAAGGATATTCACACTGGAGGGTTTTTTGAAAAAGGAAGAGATATCCCCTTCCTCCTGGCCCCTCTATCAGGCCCTGGTGGGGGACAAGAGCGACAACATCGCAGGGGTGCCAGGTATAGGACCCAAGGGTGCAAGGTCCATAGTAAAGAGATTCCCATCCCTGGATGAACTAAAGGCCAATCTGCACAAACTCCCTCCACAACAACAATTAAAATTGAAAGGACATCTGGAACAGCTCTCCAGAGACCTCTTACTCACCTCTCTTGATGCCTCCTGTAAGGAGGAAATCACCCCAGGGGAATTAAAGGTATCTCCACCCCGTATAGAAGAGCTCATGGAGTTTTTAAGGAGATATGAATTTACATCCCTGCTCAGGGAGGTGGAGGCCACATATCTCTCAAAGACATCGGTTGAAGAAAAGGAACCTAGTCTCCCTTCCCCCGTTCCCCTCCCAGCTTCTATGGCTCCCATGTGGCGGTGCGCCATAGCAGTAATAGACAATAAAATAATATTGGGCAATGGGGAAAGAGACTTTGTGGTGGAAAGTGTAGATAGACTAATAGAGGTGGTGAAAGAGAGCAGGGTGGTGTTTGTCCATTCCCTGAAGGCATTGCTCTCCATAATGGGAGAACAGGGCTATCCCCTTCTGAAAGAAAAGGCCTTTGACCTCTCCCTTGCGGCTTACCTCTATAATCCAGAGATGAAGGACTATTCCTTAAAATCCCTCTCCAGGGCATTTGTGCCTATAGTTGGAGAGAGCACCACCACTTCAGGTCAGATCATGGCCACAGGGCAATACCTCCATGAGATATTGCGAGAAAATAACCTCTTAAAACTACTGAGCCAGATAGAGATGCCCCTGGTTCCAGTATTAATTGAGATGGAAAACAACGGGGTAAAGATAGACATCTCTCAGTTCAAAAGGTTCTTAAAGGAAGTGGAAGGAGAACTCAAAGCACTGGAGGAGAGGATTCACCACACTGCAGGAGAAAAATTCAACATCCGTTCCAACAAACAACTTGCCCATGTACTCTTTAAACGATTAGGTCTAACGCCCATTAAAAAGACCCCCAAGGGAGAACCCTCCACTGCAGGGGAGGTCCTGGAGATGCTCAGGACAAGGCACCCCATTATCCCCCTTATCCTCTCCTACAGACGTCTTGAAAAGATAAGGTCCACCTATCTATCTCCCTTACCAAGACTTGCAGACAGCAGAGGTAGGATACATACACGATTCAACCAGACTGGGACAGCCACAGGAAGGCTTTCCTCCTCCCACCCAAATCTTCAAAATATCCCCATCCGGGGAGAGCTTGGCCCCAGGGTAAGGGCCCTATTTGTACCAGAGGAGGGGAATTTCCTCCTCTCTGCTGACTATTCCCAGATAGAACTCAGGATACTGGCCCACTTTGCCAAAGACCCCTATCTCATGGAGGCATTTTTCAGGGGAGAAGATATTCACAGACATACGGCTGCACTCTTATTTGATAAACCTCCCCTTGAGGTCTCGTCAGAGGAGAGGAGAAAGGCAAAGACGATCAATTTTGGTTTACTCTATGGAATGGGGCCCCAAAAGCTCTCCAGAGAAATGGGGATATCCCTTGGAGAGGCCAGGGAGTTTATAGAACTCTATTTTAGCAAGCTGGTGAAGGTAAAGGAATTTTTCTCCAGAGTAGAAGAGGAGGCAAAAGAGAAGGGATATGTCACCACACTAAGTGGGAGACGTAGATACCTGCCTGATATCAATTCCAAAAATGAGAACCTGGCCTCGCAGGCCCGGAGAATGGCCATAAATACAGTTATCCAGGGGAGTGCCGCTGACATTATCAAAATGGCCATGATTGAGATATATCACCACGGTTCCCTGAGGGAAAAACACACCTCTTTGCTCCTGCAGATACATGATGAACTCCTCTTTGAGGTCCCTGCTCCTCGGGCACCAGAGGTGGGAGAAGAGATAGCAGAGATAATGAGCAGGGTCTTATCCCTGGAGGTCCCCCTGGTTGTAGACTGGGGTTATGGCAAAAACTGGGCAGAGGCCCACTAAAGGAGGAGAGGAGATATAAATGAAACAGCGGTTACTCACACCAGGACCAACGCCTATTCCAGAGGAGGTGAGGCTCACCCTCTCCAAGGAGATGATACACCACAGAAAGTCCCACTTCCGTTCAATACTCATAGAGGTAGAAGAACATCTAAAGATGCTCTTTGGCACCAGAGAAGAGGTATTAATCCTGTCATGCTCAGGCACAGGAGGTATGGAGGCCGCCTTGGCAAATCTCTTCTGTCCCATGGAAGAGGTAATTGTAGTGGAGGGCGGAAAATTTGGGAAGAGGTGGCGTGAAATGGCCCACAGAATAGGGCTAAGGCCTTACTCCATTGAGGTAAGGTGGGGAGAGGCGGTAAAGATAGAGGAAATAGAAGAGGCCCTGGAAAAATATCCCCATGCCTCTGGCATATTGATACAGGCATCTGAGACCTCCACTGGGGTATTACATCCCATCAGGGAGATTGGGGAACTAGTAAAGGACAGGGACCTCCTCCTGGTGGTAGATGGTATATCTGCAGTGGGGATCTCTCCCTGTCCAATGGAGGAATGGAACATAGACTGTCTTATCTCAGGTTCCCAAAAGGGTTTGATGGTTCCCCCTGGTCTGGCCTTTGTGGCCTTTAGTAAAAAGGCATGGAAAAAGGCAGAGGGGATAAGGCCATCATATTTTTACTTTGATCTCAAAGAAGAGAGAAAGAGGATAAGGGAGGGACAGACCCTTTTTACCTCCAGTGTTACCCTTATACGGGCACTGCATACCTCACTAAAAAACTTTTTCTCTTCCTCTCTGGATGAGAGATATACCCACCAATGGGCACTTACCTGCATGACACGCACTGGGATAACCGCCCTTGGACTTGACCTATTTGCACCCCATAATTACACATGGGGCCTGACCAGTATACATGTCCCTGGTGGAAAAAAGGCAAGAGAGATCCTGTCCTATTGTGAGGAAAACTTTCATATCTATCTTGCAGGTGGCCAGGATAAATTAAAGGGTAAAATAATCCGCATTGGCCACATGGGAGATGTGGATATGGGAGATATTTCAGTGGCCCTGTGGGCACTGTATAGTGCCCTAGATAATATTATCCCTGGATTCAAACCAAAGCAGAGCGATTTTCTGGAAAGGGCACTTTATGCCCATGCACAGGCCCTCTCAAAGGGCTATCCCAAGGAGATGTTATAACGTAAGGAAAGGAGAGTCACAGATGGATAATAATGCCAGGAATCAAGAAAAGGTAAAGAATGAATATCTGGAGAAGGGACCCCTCCCCGAAGTGAATATGATAACCTTTATAATGTCCCTTTCCTCTTCTGCCATGGTAAACCTTGGAGAGGTACCTGACCCCTTGACAGGAGAGACAAAGGTGGACCTGGAACTTGCAAGACACACCATAGATGTACTTGGTATGCTGGAGGAGAAGACCAGGGGTAATCTCACAAAGGAGGAAGAAGAGTTTTTAAAAAACGTCCTGTTTGAACTCAGGATGAAATACATCCAGAAGAGCTAAAAAATCCTCCAATAAATCCTGAAGAGGAGTGATTATGTCTATACCAGTAGGGATTGTAGGGGTAACCGGATATACAGGGCTAGAGCTTATAAGGTTAATCCATCGCCATCCAGTATTTGAGCTTATATGGGCCACCTCCCGAAAGGAGGCAGGAAGGGAGGTGGGAGAGATATATCCCCACCTGCAGGGAGAAAAGATAGCACGTATAAGGATACGTAAACCTGAGGAGATGGCCTCCCTGTGTAAAGGGACGGAGATAGTCTTTCTGGCTGTGCCCCACAGGGTCGCCATGGAGATGATTGGCCCTATCCTGGATGCAGGGACAAAGGTGGTAGATTTGAGTGCAGACTTCAGGCTCTCCTCTGCAGAGGTATATGAGAAATGGTATAATACCCCCCACATAAATAAGGGATTACTAAAAGATGCAGTATATGGACTGGTTGAGATATACAGGGATGAAATAAAAGGGTCCAAACTGGTGGCAAATCCTGGATGCTATCCCACCTCTATTATCCTGGGACTCTATCCTCTCTTAACAAAGAACCTCATGAGGTCCTCTCATCCCATTATAATTGACAGCAAATCTGGCACCTCAGGGGCTGGAAGGAGTGCAAAACTACCCCTTATATTTAGCGAGGTATATGATAATTTCAGGCCCTATAGCATAGGCGGCACCCATAGACACATACCGGAGATAGAGGAGCAACTCTCAAAGGCCGCCCAGACAAAGATAACTGTCTCCTTTAATCCCCATCTCCTACCCATTGAAAGGGGCATAATCTCAACCATCTATGTGACTCCAAAAGACCATATGGACCTTAAGACCATAAGGGAGAGCTATGAAGAATTTGCCTCTCTCCACAGATGGATAAGGCTCCTGCCCCCAGGTCAACTCCCTGAAACCAGAAACGTAAGAGGAACCATGTATGTGGATATTTCACTAAACATGGATAATAGAACATCAACCCTTATAGTCATCTCGTGCATAGATAACATCTGCAGGGGGGCATCGGGACAGGCCCTTGCAAATGCCAATCTCATGTGTGGACTGGAGATGGATAAGGGTCTGGAGGGAATTGCACCTATTCCCTAACAGGAGGATAAAACAGAGATGGGAATATCTTCTTCCCTAGTGGAGACCATATTTGTAGCGAGGCAACCTATATTTGACAGGAACATGAAGGTATGGGGATATGAGATCCTATTTAGACATTCAGAGACCAACAAGGCAGAGGTAACCAACGGCAATGTGGCCACCTCCAAGGTCATTCTTGAGGGACTATTAATGGCCCAGAAGGGGACCAGGGAGGGGACAAGATTCCTCATAAACTTTCCCTATGATATGTTTGTGGAGGGCTTCCCCACCCTGCTTTCCCCCAAAAATACCGTTATAGAGATCCTGGAAGACGTAATTATTGACCGTCGGGTCCTGCGGATGTGCATTGAACTAAAAAAGAAGGGATACTTGATTGCCCTGGACGACTATATGGGAGAGATTAAGGACCCTCGTCTTTTTAAGATAATAGATTTCGTTAAGATAGATGTGCTGGGAATGGATTTTGAGGTAATAGAAGACCTCATTAAGCAGATAAAGAGGGCTTCCTGTAAAGTAATTGTGGAAAAGGTGGAGGACTATCCCACCTTTTCCTTTACGCGAGATAAAGGGGGAGATTACTTTCAGGGTTTTTTCTTTCAGCGTCCCCAGATCGTAAAAGGAAAAACCCTGCAGCCCTCCACCCTTACCCGTCTAAAGCTTATGAAATTCTTTTCAGAAAAAAAGGGGTATGAGCTTGAGGAGGTGGAAAAACTTATAAAATCAGATATGACCCTTAGTTATAAACTCCTCCAATATATAAACTCTCCTGCCATTGGACTCCCCCACAAGATAAAATATATCCGCCAGGCCATAAACCTGCTTGGATGTAATAACGTAATAAAATGGTGCAGGATATTCTTATTAACCCTCCTCAATCCCACAGATAAGGGCATTGAGATAATCCGCACCTCCACTATCCGGGCATATTTTTTCATGCACCTGAAAGAATTCCTTCCCCATATAAGGGCCACTGAAGACGAACTCTTTTTAATGGGGCTCTTTTCCCTGCTGGACTCTCTCTTGGACCAGCCAATGAAGGAGATATTAAGAGAAATTCCCCTAGAGGAAGAAATAAAAAAGACCCTCCTTGGAGAGGAGACCCCTCTATCTCCCTTGCTCAAACTTATCTGTGCCCAAGAAAAAGGAGATTGGGGAGAGACCCTGCAGTGGATAGAACAAATGGGACTATCTGTGCAGACCACAGCGGCATGTTATAGACGGGCACTGGAAGATATGGAAAAATTATTTAAACCTGCCTAAGGGCTTTTCATTTTATTTTTTTTCTTTGCCTTTCTTTAACTCATTGAAATAACATCATATTTACTTAAAACAATTAAAACAATCCCCTACTCTTCATTATTATATTCACAAAACATAAATTATTGGGATATATTTTTTGTTTAAACAGAAAAAAAATTAAATTCATTCAAAAAAAACTAAAAAAAGCCTTATTTGACAGGAGGTTATAGTTTAGGTATTAGACTAATACTTTTAAAGACTAGATAGGTTATCCATAAAAATAACCCTTTCAACATATGAGGGATACATCATGAATTATTTAATGGTACATGATCCAGACATATGGAAGGCCATTTCCCTGGAAGAGAAGAGACAAAGGGAGACCCTTGAACTCATTGCCTCTGAAAATTTTACCTCTCCGGGGGTGAGGGAGGCGGCAGGGAGTTGTCTCACCCACAAATATGCAGAGGGTTATCCAGGAAAGAGATATTATGGAGGCTGTTTTAATGTGGATATAGTGGAGGAACTGGCCAGAGAGAGGGCGAAGAAACTATTTGGGGCAGAATATGCCAATGTGCAGCCCCATTCCGGGTCTCAGGCAAATATGGCGGTATATGCATCTATCTTAAAACCGGGGGACACCATCCTGGGGATGTCCCTCTCCCACGGGGGGCATCTGAGCCATGGAAGTAAGGTAAATTTTTCTGGAAGATTATATAAGAGTATATCCTATGGGGTGAGGAAAGAGGATGAGAGGATAGACCTTAAACAGGTCAGGGATCTGGCCCTCACTCACCGTCCCAGACTTATAATAGCTGGTGCCAGCACCTATCCAAGGGAGATAGATTTCGCCAGATTCCGAGAGATTGCAGAGGAAGCAGGGGCCCTCTTTATGGTGGATATGGCCCATATAGCAGGACTGGTGGCCGCTGGGTTACACAAAAATCCAGTAAAGTATGCCCATGTGGTAACATCCACCACCCACAAATCCCTAAGGGGTCCCAGGGGAGGTTTTATCCTGGCAAAAAAAGAGATGGGGAGGAAGATAGATAGTGAAATATTTCCTGGTATCCAGGGAGGGCCACTTATGCACATTATTGCGGCCAAGGCAGTTGCCTTTGGGGAGGCCCTCTCATCAGAATTTGTGGAATATCAGAGACAGGTAATAAAAAATGCCAGAACAATGGCCAGGGCCCTTCTTGACTGTGGCTTTAAATTGGTAACAGGGGGCACAGACAATCATCTGGTACTGGTAGATTTGAGAAATAAGGGACTTACAGGGAAAGAGGCAGAAGAGATATTAGAGAGGGTGGGGATTACTGTAAACAAAAATGCTGTACCCTTTGAAGACAAACCTGCCACCATAACCTCGGGCATACGAATGGGGACGCCTGTAGTAACTACGCGGGGGATGAGAGAAGAACATATCCTCCAGATAGTAAGATGGATAGATGAGGCACTTAGCTCCTTCCATAAGGAAGGGGTTATGAGGAGGATAAGAAAAGAGGTTAAAGAATTTGCCCGGGAATTTCCCCTCTATGTACCAAGTCCCAGCTTTTTAAGTACCTATCTCTCCTCGCAGGAGATGGGAAAAGTTGCTATGGCCTAGAGAATTCCCCCTATTTCATGGGGGAATTCTTCTCCATATATCTCAAAAAGTCATTGTCTGAGGACATCACCAAGGTGGCGTTACCCGACAGTCCCCTCTTATAGGCCTCAAAGGATCTAAGGAGGTCATAAAAATGAGGGGCCTGTCTATAGGCCTGGGCATATATCTTAGCGGCAATGGCATCCCCTTCTCCCTTTATTATCTCTGCCTGTTTCCTGGCCTCTGCAAGGAGAATGGCCCTCTCCTTTTCCGCCTGGGCCCGGATCTTTGCGGCCTGTTCCTTACCTTCAGAGCGATACTGTTTTGCCTCCCTTTCCCTCTCTGATCTCATCCTGGCATAGATGGCCTTTTGGTTTTCCGGAGGAAGGTCTGTGCGTTTTATCCTTACATCCACCACCTCTACCCCATATTTCTTGAGTTCTTTTCTCACATCTCTGGTAACACTTGTCATTATTTCATTACGCTTAGAAGAGACAATATCTATAAGGGCATATTTCCCAAGGGCCACTCGGAGCTCTGAATAGACAATATCATCCAATCTCGCCAGTCCTCCAGCTATGGTCCTTGCAGTACGATAAAAAAGCAGGGGATCCACTATCCTCCATCTGGTATAGTTATCCACCACCAGGGTCTTTTTGTCCTTGGTTATCACTTCTGCAGGAGGAGAATCATATTCCAGGAGGCGATGATCAAACTTTTTGATATCCTGAATAAAGGGTATCTTAAAGTGGAGACCAGGACCTATCACATCCCCAACAGGCTTTCCCAATTGAAGAACTATTGCCCGTTGAGTCTCATCCACTGTATATATACTCTGGGACAATCCAATAAGGATGACCACTATGAGGACCACTACTGGAGTAGAAAACTTTTCCATCCTTAACCCCTCTTACTTTATCTTATTTAGGTCCAACAAGGGTATCACCTTCTTCCCCACCGAGGAAGAGATTATCACCTTATGCTTTACGTGTTCCAAGATATATTGCATGGTCTCAAGATAAAGCCTCCGTCTGGTCACCTCTGGGGCCTTTTTATATTCCTTTAGAAGACTTAAGAAACGACTGGTTTCTCCCTGGGCCTGTCTTATCTTTGTCTCCTTGTATGCCTGGGCATCGTTTAATATAAGGGCGGCCTCTCCCCTGGCCTTTGGTATTATCTCATTCCTATAGGCCATTGCCTGGTTTATAAACCTGGATTTGTCTTCCCTGGCACTTGCAACATCCTTGAAGGCATCCAGCACCTCTTTTGGAGGGTGTACATCCTGAAGTTTTACCGCCACCACCTGGACCCCACTGTGATACGTATCCAGGATATGTTGAAGAAGGTGCATAGTCTTCTCCTGGATAACAAACTTCTGAGTGGTAAGTACAGCGTTTATCTGATTATTTCCTATCACAGCGCGCATGGCGGCTTCTGCGGCATCTTTAACTGTCTTAAAGGGATTGCTTATATTAAAGAGATAGTCCCTGGCATCCTTGATGCGATACTGAACAATAAACTGGACATCCACTATATTCTCATCCCCTGTGAGCATAAGGGATTCTTTGGGAACAGGGCGATAAGTATCAACGCCGGTACCAAAATATGTACTCCTGAAGCCTATCTCTACCCTTTTTATCTCTGTGACACTGGGGGTCTGCACTGTCTCAATTGGATAGGGTAGATGAAAATGCGGCCCTGGGGGAGTGGTACGATTATATGCCCCAAATCTCTTTACCACCCCCACTTGATCAGGATTTACAATATAAAACCCACTCATAATCCACAATATAAATAAGATCAGGATAATTATCCTGGGACCTGTCCCCCTTATCTTATGAAAAAAGGGGATCTTTTCCTTGAGATTACCAAGGTCTGGTCCCACTTTCTTGGGCCTTTTAAACCTATCCCTCTTCTCTTCAAGTCTGTCCCAATCCCAGCTCACTTCTGACTCACTCCTCCTGTATTAAGATCCCTGAAAAAAAAACAATCCCCTTATGGCCAGAGATAGTGTAGAGGAAAGTAAAAAAGGGGTCAAATCACTTTTACACAAAAAAAGGGGCCCTAGCGCCCCTTTTTACAAAAACCTACTTAAAAAACTATACCTATCTTATCAACCTCAGGACTTCGTCCAGTAGGGTGTTGGTAACTGTGATGGTGCGACTATTGGCCTGGAATCCCTTTTGGGTGGTTATCATCTTTACAAACTCCTCTGACATATCCACATTGGATTGCTCCAGAGAATTTGAAGAGATAATACCAAGCCCTGCTGTACCTGGCAGCCCTGTAAGGGCAGTCCCTGATTCCCTGGTCTCCAGGTATAGGTTTCCCCCCTCCCTTCTAAGACCTTCGGGATTGTTGAAATTGGCAAGGGTAATAGCATACAATTGAAGGACCTGGCCATTGGAATAATGTCCTGTGAGGACCCCATCTCTGCTCACAGAGATGGATTGGAGATCCCCTGCAGGATATCCATCCTGGGCCTGAGTATAGGTGCTGGAGGGACTACTGTAGTTGGTAACGGACATGGCACTACTCGTAAAATCATTAAATGTGGGAATGTTTGTGGCCTTTGTCCCCACATCAGAGGCAGTGGTTACCCCTGAAGGGGTGTCCCAGCTAAGGCTCTTGCTATAGGCCCCAAAATCAAGGGCAATATTTTTGGCATTGGTCATGTTTGTGGCGTCCGCCCCATCTACCCCCAGGAAATTAGCAGTAAATATGGGATAACCCTCTATATTAAAGTCTGCAGGGACCCAGTTTACCAGGTCTCCAGGATTATTTGGATCCGAGAGATCTATGGTAGTGGGAGTTGAAGTATCCCTATCCTTTATGGTAAAGGCGGAGGTGTTCACCAGTTTCCCAGAGCTATCAAATATCAAATTCCCCATCATAAGCACGCCCTTCTTGCTTGTATCTGTGGCATTATTCCAGAAAAGCCTTTTGTCCTCATTTGGATTCACAGTAACCATATATTCCCAGTACTGATAACCAGGTGTGGTATCAGAGGCATGGTCCTCCACCTTGTCAAAATATACAGTGAGATCGTGAGGAGATCCATTCTCATCATATACCTTGAGAGTGGTCTGATAAGAATAGTTATTATCTGATAGGGGCTTGTCCTGATTTGCATCCCACAGTTTATACATTGCAAAAAAGGGGTCTGTAGAATCCACTGCCTTATCTTCACTTTGGGAGTCCAGGTTGGCTATAATCTGAACATATTGAGTGGCCTGAGGAGGGGATTGAAAGTTCTCAAGCCTTATATCTCCAAAGGAACCAACAGTCCTCACACCACTTGAGGTACTGGTGGCCTCAGTGGTACTGGCGGCCTGGGACTTATTTTCCTGCTCCACATGCCAGCCCTGTAGCACATATCCGTGAGGATCTACCAGATATCCCTCCTTATCAAAACGAAAATTCCCCGCCCGTGTGTAATATTGTTGATCCTCTCCCTTGGGCGATACAATAAAAAAGCCTTTTCCTCCTATAGCAAGGTCAGTGGAGACATTGGTAGATTCCATAGAGCCCTGGGAAAAATCCGTGAGTATAGCACCAATGGCAACCCCCCTCCCTACCTGATCTGCACCTGCTGCAGTACTAACATTTTGATAAAGGGCATCTTCAAAATCCATCCTCATGGCCTTATATCCAATGGTGCTTACATTTGCCAGGTTATTGCCTATCACGTTCATCTTTTCACCATGGGCCTTTAGCCCACTTGTACCTGCATAAAGTGCAGCACCCAAAGACATATCTATCCTCCTTTATTAAAAGGTGGTTACCTCTTTCACCATGGAAAGGGGGACCTCCCTTCCATCTTCCAGTTTAAGATAGGTGGTGTTTTTCTCATTACTGAGACCCACTACCTTTCCACTCACCTCGGTGTTCACCAAGACAGAATTTCCATCTACTCCTTCTGCTCCAAAGGACACCTTATAGGTTCCATCGGGGACCATGTGTCCATAAAAATCCCTTCCATCCCAGTGAAAGGTGTATTCTCCCTCTTTTTTACTTCCCAGCTCCACGGTATTTATGATATTGCCCTGTGCATCAAATATGTTTACATAAACCCTATTGGCATCCCCCTGAAGCCTATAAAACACCGTGGAGATCTCATCCCCATTCTTGGAGATCTCATCCCCTGTGGCTCTCACCTTATTCCCCAAAAAACCCAATCCTGTTAGCATGGGGTTATCTTCCATCTTCTGGGCAAGGTCTTTTATCCCCTCATTTATATTAGTTAATTGCTCTAGACTACTAAACTGGGCGAGCTGGGCAGTAAGTTCTTTATCATCCATAGGGTCGGTGGGGTCCTGGAGGCTCAGTTGAGTCACCAGCAGGTGTAAAAAGGCATCCTCTCCCATCTTACTGGCTGTACCCGTGGGCTTTTGTTTTTTAAAATCTGTCTCTGCCCTTCCCAATATCTTATCTGCCCCGGCATAATGGCTGGTATACATGATTTCTCACCCCTGGCTTATCAGGCTATAAGATAAATCCCCGTTAAAGAATCCTTCAGATCCCCAATTTCCAGACTTTCTATCTCCCTCTCTCCCATAAGATGGAGATGGGGGGAAATTTTTTCTCCCCACCTATATTTTGCATTTCCCCTGCCATTTTCCCCTTGATGCTCCCCATACCCCATCCAAGAAGATGGATTCTCTTCGGCAAAACCCTGTCTTACATCCACCTTAACCAGTTTTAATCCCTGTTTTTCAAACGAATTCTCCAGATTGGCCACATGTTGATTTAAGGACTTAGCCACATCTCCATGTTCCACCCTCATTACAAGAGAGACCTCTTTGTTGTGCACGGAAATGGTTATCCTCACCTTGCCCAACTCCGGTGGATGAAGCTGCAGTTCCATCTCCCTCTTCCCATCTAAAGATTGACGAAATATCCCCCTCTCAATCTGTCTGAGCACCTCCTCCCTATTTATCTCCTGACCCTCGCGGAAAATAGTACTCTGGGAGGATTTATCCAATCCCTTTCCCATCTCAATTGAAAAAAGCTCCCTTTCAGAATGCCCATGGGAATCAATGACCTTTTCTCTCTTTTGGAGGAGGGAAAAAATTTCCCCTTTCTCAAGGGAATGGATATCCCCTTTAGAAGAGGAATGAAAAATTAAAGGAAAGGTGCGTCTATCCCCGCCTCCTTTATAGCCACCTTGCATAGACTCCCTCTTCTTCTCATCTCCTCCTTTAGCTAGTTCCTCCCTAAATAGAAAATTATGTCCTCTCTCCTGCCTTTCCCCTCTTATATCTTGCTGGAGTCTATCCCCCTTCACCCCCTTAAAAGGGGTTTCAATGCTTAATCCCTTCTTGGCATTAGCCTTGTTATCTCCTGACCCCAACCCCATAATCTTATCCTTAACATACTCCTTATTCTTGATATTGGCCTTGTTATCTCCTAAACCCTTTGTCCTTTCTCTCGGGGACACAGGAAGATTCAACATCTGGGCAAGATAGTCTTCCACCTCCTTAGAGAAACTATGCCTCTCTGGAAGCCCCTGTGAGATGGAAACAAGAAAGGGAAATAGTTTCTCTACCCCGGAAATATCCTCCTTATTCAAGGAAATAACTAAGGCACCTGTTTTATTCCCTTTGAAAGAAAAATCATCTTTCCCAGTTAGCTGCACAGATCCTTTTGATTCTAATCCACTGCTTAAGATCTTCCCCCTTAAAAAAATCCCTTTCTCACCCTTGATGCAAGAGGCATTTTTCTCCAAGGCCTCTCCCCTAAAGGGAAATCTGCCTCTATGTTGTAATAGGCGGGACACAGCACTAATAAATCTCTTGCCAAGGGAGCTATCCTTAAAATTAAACCTCATGTGAGCCACATCCTTTCCTAGGGAATCCCTTATTAGCAAGTTAAGGGAGTGAGGTGAGCTCTCCTTATCAACCCCTTTTATTTCTTTCATGCCACCCATCTTAAAAATATAGGCGGCAAACAGTACCATTATATTAAAATTCTGCGAGGTCACCTCAATGGAGAAGATGTCTTCTTTCTTTTCAACTCCATCTACCTTCCCTTCAACCTTATGAGGGGAACCATCAAGGGAACAATCTCCCTCTCCCTTGGACATCCTGCTTACCAGAGAAGAAAAACACAGACCTTTTGAAGTAGAACAATCCAGTTTATAAGATGGAGAGGATACTGCTGGTCCTTCAGCAATACAGATCTGCTGGGTGGGAAAAAAATTCATGGCATCCTCCTTTTTTTAAGGAGGAAACAAAAAACATGCCATAGAAAAATCCTCAGGGGAGAGAACGAAGGAATGACTCTACTTCATCTATAAGATAATCCGGGGTAGATGCACCTGCAGTAATCCCAATGGTACTCACATCTTTCAACATCTCAGGCTCAAGTTCCTCCACTGTCTCTATATGAATACACCTCGTCCCAACTGCTGATACCACCTTTGCAAGTCTCCTGGTATTTCCACTATTACGCCCCCCTATTACCACCATAAGGTCACAGGAGAGGGCCAGGGCAATCGCCTCCTGTTGTCTATGTCTTGTGGCATCACATATGGTATCCAGGACCAAAAGCCCATCTCCACATCTATGATTTAGATATTGAATTATCTCATTGAATGCCTCCCTATCCTGCGTGGTCTGAGCGGCAAGAAATATATCCTTCTTAGAAGGAAAGCTTATGGTCTTCAATTCCTCAATATCCTCAAAGACCACGCTCTCTCTCGCATGACTCAGCAACCCCTTTACCTCGGGATGGTGGTCTTCTCCAAAGAGAAACAAAACCTTATCCTTTGCACTTTCCCTGGCAATAAGTTCCTGTGCCTTCTTTACCCGGGGACAGGTAGCATCTACCACCACAACCCCCTTTTCCCTTAAACAAAGATAGTCCTGCCTTGGGATACCATGGGCCCTTATTACCACCACGGCCCCTCTCGGCACATCTTGAATATCATCAAGGGGGATGACCCCCCTATCTCTATAGCTAGATATTACCTGTGGATTATGGATAATAGGTCCCAGTGTATATATTGGACGAACAGGGTGTCGCTCAAGAGTGGTATCCAATTTCCTAAGGGCCAGGGCCACTCCCATACAAAATCCTGCCTTTTTCCCCCTTATGACCTTCTTACCCATATAAGTGCCTCCATTTCTTTAAGCAAGGATTCAACATCTTCCCATGTGACAATCTGCACCGCCCTCTCCCTCAACAAACGAGAAGAGGGAAAGCCCCTTATGTAGCGGGCTAATATGGATCTCAATCTGTATATGGTGCATCTATCCCTACCATAGGTCTCTTTCAAAAGCTCAAGATGGGATCGTATCATTGAGACCCTTTCCCGAAGTAGCTCTTGTCTCTCCCTAAAAAAGCAGTGACCTCTCATCAAAAGGATATATTCTCTAAATATGGCTGGATTCCTGAGAGCACCTCTGGCAAACATCACCGAATCTGCACCTGTCTCTTTGACACACCTTATCCCATCCTCTGCAGAGAACAGGTCCCCACTTGCAATCACAGGGACAGTGGTAAGGGATTTCATCTCTTTTATATATTCCCATCTGGCCTTACCTGCAAAACCCTCCCTGGCAAACCTTGGATGAAGTGTAACCCACCCAACTCCAAGAGATTCCAGTTCCCTTGCCACCTCAAGACAGGTTAGAGAGGAACTATCCCATCCAAGCCTCATTTTAACACCCACCCTCCCCTCTCCTGCCTCCCTCACCATGCTCTCTAATATCCTCAAAAGGACATGCGTATCCCTCAAGAGGGCGGCCCCTGCCCCTGTTCTAGTAACCTTTTTTACGGGACATCCTGCATTTAGATCAAACAGCCAAAATCCCTTATCCTTCAAGATGGATATGGCCCTGGAGAGATAAGAGGGATCATTGCCAAAGAGTTGTACCACCAAAGGAGAATCTTCCTCTCTGGTGAGGAGCATCTCAAAGGTGGAAACAGAGTCAAAGACAAGTCCCTTGGCACTTATCATCTCTGTACATGCCACCTTACATCCATAGCTCCTACACAAAAGCCTGAAAGGGAGGTCACTATAACCTGCAAGGGGGGCTAACCAGGGACTTTTGGGGTTAATAGGAAGGGATGGTCTCATGGGTTAAATATAAAGACTAAAAGAATCCCCTTCTCTCCTTTTTTGTCTCAAGATAATATGTGGAGATAATTGTTTCACCTCAAGAGAAACAATATCCCCTTCTCTCAGAGGGGACTTAAGATATGCCACCAATTTTAGGTCTCCTATCTGGATAATGGCCTGTTTTTTCCCTTTGCGCTTCAAGACCCTCGCTTGAAGGGTATCTCCCACTTTAAACCGCTTCTTGAAATCTCTAACCCGCCCCTCATCAGGAGAAAAATATACAAACCTCTCTCCCCTGGACTGACGTTTTATCCTCATATCATATCTTCCTGTTCAAGGATCCATTCAATCTCTTCCAGGCTAAGACCTGTTCTTCTGGCCAAAGACCTCTTACTCTCCCCCCTTTTATATCCCGAAATAACGAGTTGTTTAAGTACCTTGGGAGAAGAGGAAAACTCCCTCAATTGTTTTAGAAGGGCCTTTGCCTCTCCTATCCTTTCCTCTAATTTGGCATCCAGGACGGAAAGTTCCCTTTGTCTCTCTTCAAAACTCCTTACAATCTCCCGTTCTAACTCTGCATTAAAGGTGAGTTTATCCAGTAATTCTTTTTGACTGTGACGAAGCTCTTTAAGCAATACCTCTGAACGCCTCAACCTTATAAAAAGGATCACAATGGTAATAAGGAGTCCCAATTCCACCAGCGAACTAATTAGCAGTATCCCTGCAGAGAGGCCCATACCTAAACCTCTATATCCACGATAAAACCCCGCTCCTCCTCTGCCACCGCTTTTTTCTTTCCCCTCTCTCTCTTTCCCCCAGAGGCAGACCTTCTCTTTTGTTTCCTCTGCTGTCCCCTTTTTTCCTCATCCCCCACTTTTTTAAATCTTCTCCCCTCCTCAGACTGCTGAACCTCCTTTTTCTCCTCCTCACTCTTTTTTTCCACCTCCCGCTGGAGTCCCTCCTGAACAGCCAAGGGACTCTGCTGAATATCTCCCTGGACCTTCTGAACCCGTGGGACCTGAGAGATAAGGACAGAAAGGTCATAATTGCCTACCATATTGCTCCTTGATCTAATTTATAACATAATTCTGAAAATATATGTCCTTTAATTTCCCATTAGTTAGATACTGATCCACAATTGCAATAAGGTCCTTTTTTATGGAGCCAAAATTCTTTTTATTGAGCATAAAGTCAAGGTCCTTATTTTTAAGATAATAATATATTGCATCTCTTATTACAATAACTTTTCTCTTAAGCTCCCAGTCCACCCTATCGTTATCATAGGATAAGACCAGGGTGAGGTGAAGGAATCTATAGCCATCCTTAAATTTATAGGGTACCCAAAAGGCACGAAGTTTAAGATGATAAATATTTGGAGGAGGAGGTGGCACCTTTTCCTTTACCTTCACGGTCTTCTCTTTTTTTGGCTTTTCCTGAACAGGCTTTTTCTTCTCCCCTCCTCTAAAGAAGAAAAAGGCCGCCACAGCCACCACAACAAGGAGGGCCGCACCCCCTATTATTATAAGTTTCTTTTTGCCCCCTGGCCTTTCCTCTTCCTTTTTTTCTACCTCAGCATCCTCAGGAGGTTTTTTTTCCTCTGGGGGGGCCTCTTCTTTTTCTTCCTCTTCTTCCTCCTCTTCCTGGAGAAAGGGGGCATCGTCTAAATCCAGCTCCACCTTTTGCTGGGCTCGAGAAGAGGTCTTTTCTTCTCCTGCTAAATCATCTACCACTTCCTCGGAATCTAAAGTAAGTTCTTTTTCCTCTGCCATGGACCTCTCACCTATGTCTCCTTTCCCATCTTCTCTCTAAGTTTAACAATGGCCTGCCGATGAAGCTGAGACACCCTGCCCTCAGATATCTCCATTACCTCAGCCACCTCTCTCATGGTCAACTCTTCCACATAATAGAGAGAGAGGACCAATTTCTCCCTTTCTGTAAGTTCCTCTATATATCCCGCTAGCCTCCTTATCAGGTCCTTTTTAACCACGAGCTCCGCGGGGTCTTCATCCTCCCGGGCTTGGTCCCTGTTTTCCTGGACAAATTCATATGTTACAAATAGGTTATGATTTAATATCTCAAGTCCGTCCTGCACCTCCTCCTCTTTCAACCCTGTCTCCCTTGCCACCTCTTCTATCCTTGGATCCCTCCCCAATTTCTGTTCCAGCTTTCTCAAGGCACTATCAATGGCCTTTACGTTCCTCCTCAGTCCCCTACTAACCCAATCCTGTTTTCTGAGCTCATCTAGAATAGCACCCCTTATCCTGTTCTCCACAAAGGTCTCCAGCTTCACACCAAAGGAGGGATCAAAATTTGCCAGGGCCTCTAACAGGCCCACAGAGCCTGCAGAGATAAGATCATCCAGTTCTACCCTGGCAGGGAGTTTGCTTTTCATCCGCTGGGCAATAATCTTTACCTTTGGGATAAGGCTCCTTACCACTTCCTCCCTGGCAGAGGGATCCATCTCCACCCACTTCATATCCCCATTGGAAGAATAGGTGAGAGATATATTAGTGTCCCTCAAAGAGAAGTCGCTTCCAGAAGAATTTAATGTTGCCATCAATCTCATTCTTTTTGTTTTTTAACTCCACCACATTTTTGGCTATATTCATCAGATTCGTGCCTGCCCTCCCACTGGGATATACATGACAAAAGGGCTTTTGCATTACCACTGCCCTTGTAACATCCATATCCTTGGGGATAAACCCCATAAAAAATAGCGAAATATCCTTTAAAAAATGGTCACATACCAGGTATAGACGTTTAAAGGTATTTTTTGCCTCCTTTATGTCCTCACACATATTTACGATTACGTGAAAGGACTTTATCCTATGCCTCAGATGCAATACCTTTATAAGGGCATAGGAATCTGTGAGAGAGGTGGGCTCTGGGGTAATCACCAGGACCCTATATTGCACCGCCAGATTAAAATATATTACATTATCATTTATTCCAGCACCTGTATCCACGATAAAAAAGTCCAGTTTTTCATCCAGGGGATCTAGGGCCTCCAGCAACTCCAATTTCTGTCCCGCAGTAAGTCGCAAAAGCTCTGTTACCCCTGAAGGGGCAGGGAGTATCCCAAAATCATACTCCGTATGATAGATTACCTTCTCCAGATCTGCACTCTGGGACACCAGGTGAAACAGATTATACTCCGGGGTAAGGCCAAGGAGTACATCCACATTACCCAGCCCCAGGTCAGCATCAAACAGGATAGTGGAATACCCCATCCTGCTCAAAGAATATGCCAGATTAACAGAGATATTGGTCTTTCCTACTCCTCCCTTCCCTGAGGTGACGGAAAAGACAAGAGGAGACCTTTTGAGATCTCTCCTTATAGCCACCCCCTGATTTTCGCCTATGGCCATCTTCCTCACACATCCTCCCTTAGTGCTCTCAGGATATTTAAACAGATTAATGAAAACTTGGCAATCGGTGTTTAAATATTAGATTCCACAAAAGGGGCCTACTTGCAACAGCAAGGGAATTTTTAAGGGTAGCCCCATAGGAAAATAGGGAGATAGGCAACTGGGTCTTAAAGGCACTATATAAAATGCTTCCATATATACAGGCCTCATCCAGTTTGGTCCACACCAGACTGGAAAGGGACTCATTTTGAAATTTATTCAAGTAATGTTGTATCTGCTGGAGGGAATATACAGGACTGAGCACCAGGTGTATCCTGGCCCCTTCCATGAGCTTGATGGGAGAGTTCTCCCACCACATATCAAAATCCATACCCTTTGGAAGTCCAGGTGTGTCCACAAATATCATGTCAAACCTTCCCACTTCCCCCAGCAATACCGCTCCTTCTTTAAGACCCTCCACCTCCCTGTAGGAAAAATCCGACAATTCTGCATAGTGTCTTAAAAACATCTTTCCCTTGGCCTGATAATTATCCACATTCACCAGGCAGATGCGAGAATCTGGATGTTCCCTCCTATATTTAAGGGCCAGTTTCAAGATAATAGAGGTCTTTCCCACCCCATGAGGCCCCACAAAGATATGACATCTCCCCTGTAGTGGTTCTTCTCCCCAGGGGACCACAGGTACCATCCTTCCCAAGATATCCATAAAAGAGGCCCCATTCCTCCGCAACAGGGCAAGGAGATTCACAATAAAATCTTCCCCCACCCCCTCCATCTCCAGATGTCTTATGGCAGTCCTCTGTCTGGAGGAGAGATAGGGCAGATCCATAGTATCTTTTAAGATAGAATATATCTGATCCTTAAAATGATTCCACTCTATATACCATCGCTCCTCTCTATCCCTTTTGGACTCTCCTTCCATCCCCTCCAGGAGTCTTTCCTCTTCCTTCTCCAGAGAATTATCCACTGCGGCCATTACCTGATAAAACTTTCTCCCATTTTTCATCTCTGTGGTGGTATTTAAAATGACTGCGTTATCTCCCAGCGTGGCCTTTATCTTTTTAAGGACTTCTTGAGTGGAAAAACCTGTAAATGTCTTAACTTGCATCTTCCAACCTCACCACTGCCACATTCTGTATCTTAACATCTGGAGGGATCTCTCCATGGGACACCACAGGAAGAAGAGGAATAAACCGGATAACCAGTTTCGCCAGGTGCGGTCTTATCTGAATCCCCGTCAAGAGCACAGGATGCCCCTCCTTTACCTCCACCTTTTCAAAGGTATTGGATATAGCAGTTAATATCTTCTGTGCAAGTTGAGGACCAATTGAGAGATAGTATCCTCCAGTTTCAGTCTGTCTCAAATTTTCCTGTAACATCTTTTCTATACGGGGCTCCAGAGAGATCACATGAAGGGTATTGGAAGAATCCACATAGGGCCTTATTACAGTGCGGCCAAGTTTTTGACGCACGAATTCAGTAAGTTGTTCAGGGTCTTTTATGGTGGAGCCATAATCAGCCAATGTCTCAACAATGGTGAGCATATCTCGGATAGATACCCCTTCCCTCACCAGATTCTGAAGGACCTTCTGCACAGTGCCCAAAGGAAGGATGCCAGGGACCAGGTCCTCCACTGCCTTGGGGGCATGTTTTGCCAAGGTGTCCAGGAGATCCTGGGTCTCCTGTCTCCCTATAAATTCGTCCAGGTGTCTCTTAAATATCTCGGTGAGGTGAGTGGCTATTACTGTTGAAGGATCAACCACAGTATATCCCGCGAGAATGGCCTCTTCCTTTTGTTCTTCAGTGATCCACATAGCAGGTAGATTAAAGGCGGGCTCCTTTGTCTCTATCCCTTTTATCTTCTTCTTAGCAGTGCCAGGATCCATGGCCAGATAGTGATCAGGCAATACCTCTGCTGTGGCCACGGGATTGCCCTTTATCAATACAACATATTGATTGGGTTTTAGGTTCAGGTTATCTCTCACATGCATAGAGGGAATCACCACTCCCATCTCAAGGGCGATTTGTCTTCGTATAGACCTTATCCTGGCAAGGAGATTTCCATCCTGTTGTTCATCCACCAGGGGAATAAGCCCATAACCCACCTCCAATGAGAGTACATCTAAGGGAAGTAGAGACCTTACCTCTTCAGGGGTCTCCACCTCTTTTTTCTCCTCTTCCTCCACCTCTTCTTCCACCTTCAACTCTGACATATACCTCCTGGAGAGGATCCCAAGGAAAAATACCAGGGAGGCAAGGGCAAAAAAGGGCAATGTGGGCATACCTGGCACTATACCAAATATCGCCAGTATTACTCCCACTAGCATAAGGGCCTTATAACTCACTGTTATCTGTTCAAAGAGCACAGAGCCAAGGCTTTCCTTGTCCGCTGAACGCGTCACAATAAAACCTGCAGCAGTGGACATGATAAGGGAGGGAATAATGGAGACCAGTCCATCACCAATAGTCAGGATGGTATATGTCTGCGCCGCATCCAGCCAGTTCATCTTTTTCTGAAATACCCCTATAAAAAATCCCCCTATGATATTTATAAGGGTAATGAGGATACCTGCATTTACATCCCCCTCCACAAAATTTCCTGCACCATCCATTGCCCCATAAAAATCCGCTTCCCTACGTATCTCTTCCCTCCTGCGACGGGCCTCGGCCTCATCTATAATCCCTGCATTGAGGTCTGCATCTATGGCCATCTGTTTACCTGGCATGGCATCTAGGGTAAAACGGGCGGCCACCTCACCTATACGTTTCATACCCTTGGCAATGACCATTTTATTAAGGGCAAAGAGGATGAGGAATACTATAAAGCCTATTACATAATTGCCTCCCACCACAAAATATCCAAAGGCCTGAATAACCTTTCCAGCTGCTGCAGACCCCTGGTCCCCATAAAGTAATATCCGACGGGTGGTTGCCACATTCAGGGCTAACCTCATTATGGTGGCAATCATCACCACAGAGGGGAATACTGAAAACTCTAAGGGACTCTCCACAAACATGGCAGTAATGAGCACCACCATACTAAAAGAGATGCTCAATGTAAGCATTAGATCTAAAAAAAGGGGAGGAAGAGGAATAAGCATTACAAATAATATGAGGGCCACTCCAAGGGCAAGGAGTATGTCTCCCTGTTTTATTAACCTGGGTAAATCAAAGGGTATCCTTTTTACTGCCTCTCTGGCCATGTCTCCATCCCCTTTAGAATTTAGTCAAAATTATGACATTAGGTGCTCGCATACCTCTTTTTAAACTTTTCAAGACTGGCAAGCACAGCGGCCACTGCCTGATAGAGTTCCTCTGGTATCATCTCCCCCACCTCAACAGTATTATACAAGGTACGTGCCAGGGGTTTGTCCTCCTTTATAGGAATATTGTGCTCCCGGGCAATCTCCTTTATTCGCTCTGCAATAAGTCCTGCTCCCTTGGCCACTACCCTGGGGGCAGGGGCCTCCATCAAATCATACCTCAGGGCAACAGCAATATGGGTGGGATTGGTTATTACCACATCTGCCTTAGGGACCTCTTCCATCATCCTGTTCATCATTACTTGCTGCATCCTTTTTCTCTGTTCTTTTTTCACTTCAGGATTACCATACATCTGTTTAACTTCATCTTTTACTTCTTCTTTACTCATCTTAAGATTCTCTTCATAATCCCATCGGGTATAAAACAAATGAAGAATTGCAATTATTATTAAAGGAATAAATATTATCCAACATATTTTATATAACATATGTAGCATATTACTTGTGATAGAAATTATATTTTCATAATATAAGGATGGCATATATTTCATTTGTGACTTAATTGTAAAATATGCTACAATTCCAACAAGAAATACCTGAAATGAACTTTTTAATATTGATAACATTGCATTTAAAGATAAAAATCTGTTTCTTAAATTTTCAATTGGATTAAATCTACTCCACTTAAATTCAAATACTTTAAATGTAAAAACATGTCCAATCTGTACTCTTACAGATATAAAGCTAACTATTGAAATAAATATCAGAAGAGGCATAATGAGAATAAGCACTTTTTTCATACAAAAAATCAGCAAATAATAAGTATTGGAAGGGGTAATATTCATTTGAAAATTTTTCAAAACAAAACGAAAAACCTCATACAGATTACGTCCCATAAAGGGGATAAAGAGACGCAAGGCAACCACCCCTGCTATGAGTACTGCCACATTAGAGATCTCTTCACTACGAGGGACATTTCCCTCCTCTCGTGCCTTTTCTCTCCTTTTAGGAGTAGCTTTTTCAGTCTTCCTGGGGTCCCTCTGGGGCATATTCCCTCCTCTCCTATTTCACCACCATAATGGATCTGAATATGGAACTCATATCCACAATAGTTCCCTTTAAGAAATAAAATATAAGGTCAAAGAGTATACCCATAAAGAAAAATCCAACGGCTATTTTTATGGGAAAGCCAACAAACAAGACATTTATCTGAGGGGCCAGCCGGGCCACTATCCCCAACCCACAACTTACCAACAATTCCGCTACCATTACAGGGGCTGCTACTTTTATGGCTATTACAAATAGTTGGGAAGAAAAAAACAATACATCATCATACACCCTTTGATTTATTAAAAGGGTCCCAGGAGGGACCAACTGGAAACTTTTTGCAAAAGCGGCAAGCATATATAGATGTCCATCCAGAGTAAGGAATAGGAGGAGGGTGACCAGATATAGGAATTGAGAGGTAAGCTCCACTGAAGTCCCACTTAAGGGATCCACCACATTCATCATGGAAAAGCCCATCTGGAAACCGATTATCTGGCCAGCCATCTGGATACCAGCAAATATGCATCTGATTATCAAAGACAAAATCATTCCAAAAAATAATTCTCCCACTGCCATTATCCCCAATTTCACGGGAGAGAGAGGAAACTCAGTATAGGGAAAAGAGAGGTGAGGCCAGAGGGCAAAGGTCAGGACCAGACATAGGGCACCTCTCACCAAAACAGGTAGTCCCTTTCCCCCAAAGAAAGGAAGGAGAAATACAACCAGGGACACCCTCATAAAGGTGAGTAAGAAACTCAAAAATTTGGCGGTATTTATCTCAAATATCCCCATATAGTTATTGAGTTAGCAAAACACAGACCAGGCATATTTAGGGCAATAACTCCCTTAAATATGGCAGTTGTAAATATTGTAAAAATAATTTAAGGGGAGGAGAGAAAAAAAATAAAAGGAGGCAGGAGGTGAGTATGGAGCAGCCAGTAATAGTAAGTGCCGTTAGGACCCCAGTTGGTTCTTTTGGAAAAAGTCTCAAAGACATCCCCGCAGTGAGGTTAGGGGTAATAGCAACAAAGGCCGCCATGGAGAGAATAGGTCTAGAGCCCTCCCTTGTGGATGAGGTGATACTTGGAAATGTACTTCAGGCTGGACAGGGCCAAAATCCTGCCCGGCAGGTGGCCATCTACTCAGGTATTCCCCAGGAAAAGGTATCTTTTACCATAAACAAGGTATGCGGTTCAGGCCTAAAGTCAGTGGCCCTGGCGGCCCAGGCCATTATGCTTGGAGATGCAGAGGTGGTAGTAGCAGGGGGGATAGAGAACATGTCCCAGGCCCCTTATGCCCTTCCAGGTGCAAGATGGGGTCAGCGTATGGGAGATGCAACGGTAGTGGATCTCATGATATTTGATGGACTCTATGAGATATTCAATGGATATCACATGGGGATAACTGCGGAAAATCTGGCAGAAAGGTATAAGATCTCAAGAGAAGAGCAGGACCAATTTGGTTATGAAAGCCAGATGAAGGCAAAGGCGGCAATAGAGGCAGGAAAATTTAAGGAAGAGATCGTAGCTGTGGAAATACCTCAACGTAAAGGAGACCCCATTATCTTTGATACTGATGAACACCCCAGACCAAATACCACCCTGGAGGCCCTGGCAAAACTAAGGCCCGCCTTTAAAAAGGATGGTACAGTAACTGCTGGAAATGCATCAGGGATAAACGATGGGGCCGCCATCTTGATAGTGATGTCAGAGAGGAAGGCAAAGGAGATGGGGCTGGAAATAATGGCGTATATTCGTGGATATGCCTCAGGGGGAGTGGACCCTGCATACATGGGACTTGGACCTGTTCCCGCTATTAAGAATGTGATGAAAAAGACCAACATGGACCTGAAGGACATGGAAATAATAGAGCTAAACGAGGCATTTGCCGCACAATCCCTGGCCTGTATCAGAGAATTGGGGATAGATACCTCCAAGTTGAACCCAAATGGAGGGGCCATTGCCCTGGGACATCCCATAGGGGCATCCGGTGCCAGGATACTTATAACCCTGCTCTATGAAATGAAGAGGCAGGGCAAATCTCTGGGACTTGCCAGCCTGTGTATAGGCGGAGGTCAGGGAGTGGCAATGATTGTAGAGATGAAATAGGAGATCCCACAAGAGTGGGGGGGCATCCCCCTCCCACTCATATATTTCCCAGGGAGTTAAAGGCCACAACTAAGTGAAGAGACGCTATATTATTCTCCCCCTTTTCATCTTTTTTTCCCTTTACCTCCTCTCCCTCACATCTAATGTGGACATGGGGTTGGAGAAGGTCTTTTACTCTCCCAGCAGAGGCTTTTTTCTCCGATATTCTCAGCCATGGTTATTCCTCTATAAATATGGGGTCATCCCCTCCATAGCCCTATCCATTGGGGGGGCTATAGTCTTCTTATTGTCCTTTAGGGTAAGGAGATTAAAAACACACAGAAGGGCCGCCCTCTACCTGGTAATGGTCATGTTAATTGGTCCAGGACTTCTGGTAAATCTCATCCTTAAAGAACACTGGGGAAGGCCCCGTCCCAGACAGATAAAGGAATTTGGAGGAAATGAGAGATATGTACCACCGGGAAAGATGGGTCCAGGGGGTCATTCCTTTCCCTCGGGCCACGCATCTGCCGCCTTTTATCTCATCACCCCATTTTTCATCTTACGAAAACGCAACAGGAAACTGGCCCTATCCTCCCTTCTATTTGGTCTATGTTACGGGAGCCTTATGGGGATAGGGAGGATGATACAGGGGGCACACTTCTTCTCAGATATCCTCTTCTCTGCTGCCATTGTATATTTCACTGCCCTTGGTCTGGCCTATCTCTTTGGCCTATGGTGAGTGAGGAAGGGGTGTTAATACCTTCTAGAGTCTATAAATAGGGGCCTCATACCTCATTATCTCCTCCACAGAAAGAAAGTATTCCTCTGGGATGGAAAGAGCATCTTCAATTATATCAAGGAGCCTTCCACGGGAGTGGGGAAAGGGGTATCCATTGTATTGCTGAGAAAAAACATAAATATATCCCCTGGGAGTAAGGTATGCTGGGTTACGCATGTGATCAAAACACAGACCCCCGGAAAATTCCACCTCCTCTATGAGACACCTTATCTCTTTTAATAGCTGGTGAGGAGATAAAAGATGGAAGTCCCCTTTTTGCCATAGATTATACAGGGGGGTTCCCCTTCTGGGCACCAGGGGACGGGACCTTACAAAATGGGGATCCACTGCTGAGATGACCCTGGCAGTGCCAGTGGCATGCTCCACACTCCTCTCCCTTCCCCCCAGTCCTGGCATGATATAGTATGATATCTCAAAACCTGCATCCCTTGCTGTAAGACCTGCCTCTATATGCTGGGAAGAGGTCACACCTTTTTTTACCTGCCTCAGCACCTCATCATCCCCCGACTCCAATCCTATATGGAGTCTGGTAAGCCCTGAGAAAAAGATCTCCTGCATCTCTTCTCTACTCTTGTTGTATATACTCTTTGCCCTGGCATAAGATGTTATCCTTTCTATATTAGGAAATCTCTTCTTTAGATAACATAGCAGCTCCACCAGATGAGGGGTACGCATAATAAGGGAATCCGCATCCTGAATAAAGACATATCTCTCTCCCATGGCCATCCACTTCCACACCATAAGGACCCGCTCAAATTGTGTCCCATCCAATTTGGTGGCCAATAGATCCACAAGGGGGGAAGATACATCTGATCCTGCTCCCATTTTCCAGGAAAGCTCTAACAAACAGTCTTTAATGGCGGCCACAGAGTCTATGTCCCTTTTTATCTCCTCTACCTCTCTATAGACAAACTTCTTCCTTGCATAGGGACTTCCAAAGCAAAAGCTACACAAATTCCAGGGACAATTACAGGTGAAACGGAGCAGAAGGGAATTGCATCCCCCTTCTGAGGGAGGACGAATAGGTCCCACCTCAAAGGTCAATTGATTCAATCTCCTTATCAGATCCTCTTCACATCCATTCATCGCATCCTCCCAATAGCCTTCTCTCCTCCCTATAGACCAGCTTCCAGCACCTATCAATAGGGAAAACACAGCCTGAATAAAAACTTACCATCACCAAATCCTTAATTGACTATTGTCAAAGAAAAATTATATCTGTTAAGATATGTTTTTTAACAAGTTTTAATCCTTTGATAGATAAGAGGAGGGAGACTATGACGATTAGAGGACGGCTGGGGATTGCAATGTGCAGTATATTTTGCATCTCTGTGGTTCTTGCATGTAGCATCCTTGTGGTAACCCACAAACAAAAAAGTGATGCCCTGGTTATAAACCTGGCAGGAAGGCAGAGGATGCTCACCCAGAAGATGACAAAGGAGGTCCTGGGACTGGTCTATTATAAAAGACTTACAGGAAAGAGGGAGAAGGCCATAGATGAGTCTCTCACAAAGAGCATCAGGCTCTTTCATGAGACATTGGTGGCCCTCACCTCCTCGGGATATGCCCCCACCACCCTGGACCCTGATGGTCCCAAACAGTGGATACCCGCCTCCCAGGGAAAGGCCCTTGTTCAGCTAAAGAAGGTAAGAAAGATGTGGGAGCCTTTTAAAAAGCACCTGGAAGAGGCCCAGAAGGATATGTCTCACGCGGCAATAACCTATGTACTAAAGAACAATATGCCCCTGCTCAAGGAGATGAACAAGGCAGTGGGTCTGCTACAGAACCAATCTGATATGAGGGTACACCTGCTGAATATAATAAGCATCATAGGTATAATTGTTGGACTTATAATTATAGCCTTTGTATGGTGGTGGATAAACAGATCCATAATAGGACCCATTACATCTCTGGTAAATTTTGCCCAGGATGTTACATCCCAGTATTCCAGTGAATATAATGGGACTCTAACAGGAGGAGACTCTAATAACGAATTAAAACTCCTTGAAAATGCCCTCCACAGCATGGTTCAAAAACTGAAACAGGAAATAGAAAATGCCCATGAGATGTCGGCCCAGAGTGAGGCAATGGCAAGGGAGGCAAAGGAGGCCAAAAAGAGGGCAGAGGAGGCCATGAAAAGGGCTGTGGAGAATGAGAAGGCCCTGCGAGTGGTGGCCAGTGAGATAGATGGAGTAGCAGAAAAGATAGTTCATTCTTCAGAAGAATTATCTCAGCAGGCAGATCATGTAGCCGAAGGGGCAGAGATGCAGAAACAAAGGACAGTAGAGACTGCCACTGCCATGGAAGAGATGAATGCCACGGTACTTGAAGTGGCCAAGAATGCATCTGAGGCTGCAGAAAGTGCAGAAGAGGCAAAGAGACGTGCAGAAAAGGGGGCAATGGTAGTGGATGAGGCAGTTGGAGCAATAAATGAGATAAATATCCTCACGGAAAAATTAAAGGAGAATATGCAGATATTACAAGAAAAGGCCAACAGTATATCTGAGGTAATGAACGTGATTTCAGATATAGCGGATCAGACAAATCTTCTTGCCCTAAATGCCGCCATTGAGGCCGCCAGGGCTGGTGAGGCAGGAAGGGGTTTTGCAGTGGTGGCAGATGAGGTGAGAAAACTGGCAGAAAAGACCATGATGGCCACAAAGGAGGTGGGAGAGGCCATAAAATCCATCCAGGAAGAGGTGAGCAGGGACGTGGAGGAGATGAATAATGTGGCAGAATCTGTGGCAAAGGGTACTGAGCTCTCCAGGGAATCCAGAAGTGCCCTGGAGGAGATAGTGGAACTGGTTATCTCTATTGCTGACCAGATCCGGGCCATTGCCACTGCATCAGAAGAGCAATCAGCTGCCAGTGAAGAGATAACCAGGGCAATTACTGATGTAAGTGAGATCTCAGATTCCACCACCACCAGTATAGAGGAGATGAGAAATGCCATTCAACAATTTGTGGGTATGGCAGAAGAACTTAAAGAACTGGTAGAAAAACTCCTTCACAAATAAAAAAGCAATATGTCTGCAGTGGCCATCTTATGTCTTACCCTATTGGCCTCCACAGTGGGGGCCATTACAGGGTTTGGTTCTTCTACAATAATGGTACCTGTATTAGGTATATTTTTTCCCCTGCCTGTGGTCCTCCTATTTGCGGGAATAATCCACCTAAGTGGAAATCTGTGGAAGGTCCTCCTCTTTAGGAGAGGGATTGTGTGGAAAATAGTCTTTGTCTTTGGGATAGCTGGATTTATGGGAAGTCATATAGGAGCCCGCCTTGTTCTGGGAGAACATCTCTTCTCTGCCCGACGCATGCTGGGGATTTTCCTGGTAATCTATGTATTTTTTCTCTTCAAAAGGCCACGGTGGAAGATAAGTGACACCTGGCCCCTGTGTGCAGTAGGAGGCCTTTTATCAGGCCTTTCTGCAGGATTCTTTGGTGTTGGAGGGGCAGTGAGAAGTGCCTTTCTAACTGCCTTTGACCTGCCCAAGGAGACCTATATCTTTACCTCGGCCATAATCGCCCTCTGTATAGATATAAGTCGCATAAGCACCTATCTATGGGGAGGGACCTCCCTCCCCCATCCCCTGGGGATCATACTGCTACTATGCATTCCAGTCTCCCTTGGAGGGACCTATCTGGGGAAGAGGATGGTGGATAAGACCCCCCAGCATCTATTTAGGTATGTGGTGGGCTCTTTTCTAGCCATCATTGGGGTCCTTTTAGTACTTCATCCACAACTTCACTAGGGTCTGAAACAAATATCACCCTTAATCCTCCCTTTATATTGGATGGGATGCAGGCAAAATCACTCTGATTTTTCTCTGGCAAGATCACTGTTGAGACCCCTGCATTCTTTGCAGCAAGGAGTTTTTCTCTTACCCCTGATACAGGTAAGATCCGTCCAGAAAGGGTTATTTCCCCGCTCAATGCAACATCCCTTTTACATGCCCTGTTGAGGCTAAGGGATAGAAGGGAAAAGAAGATGGCCAGACCAGCAGAAGGACCGTCTTTGGGAATGGCCCCTGAGGGGACATGTACATGGATATCATAATGGGAAAAGATGTCTTCATCTATACCAAAGAGA
The DNA here is from genome assembly GCA_964427155.1 of uncultured Desulfohalobiaceae bacterium. Lineage (GTDB taxonomy): Bacteria > Desulfobacterota > Desulfovibrionia > Desulfovibrionales > Desulfothermaceae > Desulfothermus. Next base: position 189,326 of record CAYRSC010000004.1, read on the forward strand.
GGGGCATTTGACCGGAGAAAACTAAGTGCTGCATGGGCAGATTCCTTAAGTACATCTCCCAGGGAACCAGTGAGAATAAGATTGCCCCCACCTTTCATCCTGGTGGATTCCACAAACATTATTTCCCCTCCCACAGGGGTCCAGGCAAGGGCAGTGCACACCCCTATCCTGTCATCCCCATCCACCATTTCTGGCCTGAATCTGGGAGGACCTAAAAGTTGCTCTACTCTTTCTGTATCTATCCTTATCTCTCCATGCCCGGAGATACCTTCCAGGATATGCCTTGCTGTCTTTCTACAGATAGAGGAGATTTGACGCTGAAGACCTCTAAGTCCTGCCTCTTTTGTATACTCCCTTATTAGCCTTATGACCGCCTCTGTCTCAAATTTCATCTTAAAATCAGCAAGGCCACTTTCCTGAACCTCTCTGGGGATGAGATAATTAAAGGAGATCTGCAACTTTTCGTCCTCAGTATAACCTGGAACCCTTATTATCTCCAGACGATCTAGTAGAGGTGGAGGGATGGTGTCCACAGTATTTGCCGTGGCAATAAACATCACCCGGGAGAGGTCAAAGGGAACATCCAGATAATGGTCCACAAAGTGCCTATTCTGCTCAGGGTCCAAAATCTCCAGAAAAGGGGCCGCAGGGTCCCCCTTAAAATCCTGACCTATCTTGTCCAGCTCATCCAACATAAACACAGGATTTCTCGTGCCAACCCGCCGGATCTCCTGGATTATCCTTCCAGGAAGGGCCCCCACATAACTCCTCCTATGTCCCCGGATCTGGGCCTCATCTTTGACACCTGCAAGTGAGATCCTTACAAATCTTCTCCCCATACTACAGGCAATGGAGGTCCCCAGGGAGGTCTTTCCTGTACCAGGGGGACCAAGAAAACACAAAATGGGCCCGCGACACTCATATCGGGTGAGGTGAGTTTCCAGGGCTGCAGCCACTGAGGCCTTTATCTCTTCCATCTTAAAGGGTTTGGATAAAAACTGAAAAGAACCCTTCTTCATGGCAGAGACAGCAGTGGGGACCGAGGCAAAACCGGTTATCACAATGACCTCAGTGGAAGGGGTGTCCCTCTTTACCCTCTCCAGCACCTCCAGACCATCCACCTCGCCCATCTTGAGGTCTGTGACCACCACATCAAATGACATCTTCTCCAATAGCACCAAGGCCTCTTCCCCACTGTGGGCAATATGCACCTCGTATCCTTCCCTCTCTAAGAAATTCTTTATATTTACACAGGTGAGTCTTTCATCATCCACCACGAGGATACGAAATTGTCTCCTGGCCTTTAATATCCTCACAGCAAGATGCTCAAGGATGCGATCCTTTATCTCCTGAAGGCCAAAATGATTTTCATCCAATATCTCAGCGGCCCTCTTTATATCCAGATTATCCCTGGTGGTAACCTTCCAGGGAAGAGACAAGAGATAATCTAGATAATTTATACCAATTGTATATTCAGCAGAAGACTCACTAATATATTGGATCTTCTCAATCTCTTTCAAGGCAACATCTCTTACATACTCTGGCAGCCCCCCCTTGAGCACCTCACGGCGCAGACGAGAGAGCTCATCTGACTCTTCCATTGGCCTTCCTGACCTATCTCCTGCTCTCCTCTTCTCCCACCTAAAAAAGACCATATACCCCCCCTTTTACCTCACCCGCAACTGGGCTCACTATAATAAAAAATACCAAAAAAGAAACCCTTCAAGAAAAAGAGTTGTTTCTTTTTGCAACAAAGGCCTCCCCAGGGCCCCTACTCCTCTCTATTATAACATACTGTTTTTAATGAAGATAATATTTACATATTTCATTTTGCAACAAACCATTTCCAGGACAGGAACATGGGGTTAAAAAAAAGGCTTAACAAATAGATATGTTAAGGTGGCACAGTATATGATTATCTCCATAATAAGAGGGGGATGGAGGAAGGATAATGTTTCAAATTGCAACTATCTTTAAAAAGATGGAACAACTACTTTTGGGGGTGGTCTTTGCGGAGGCAAATCTAAAGGAGGTAGCGCTCCTGTTTTTAAAGGAAAAAAGAAAAAAAAGGTGTCTTAAAAAGGTAAGGGATAAAAATGAGGAGCGTCCATCTTTGAGGTTATAGGAAGGGGGGGGAGATATGAGGAAGGTCTTACTGGGTATAGAAGGCATTAGGCCTGAGAGAAGGGCACTTTTATACACCCTAGAACTGGCATCCAGGCTGGGGTGGGGAGTAGAGATATTTGAGGTTATAAATCCCTATCCTCCCTCTGTGTCCCCTTCCAGGCACGCAAAGTGGAAACAGAGGATATGGTCCATAAAGAGATTCTTTCAGGATGCAATGGTGGCCACCACCTTTGCTGAGGCAGGACAGAGAGGGATCGCACGACATATCTGGAAAGAGGCCATAGAAAATCTTGCACCTTTTGCAGAGAGACTAAGGACCCTTCCCCACCGGCCTGAACTTATCCTGAGACAGGGGTCTCTGGTAAGGGAGATGGTTGGCCATATAAGAGAACATACAGAGATAATTATGGCAATTATCTCTCATAGAGAGGTTGTAGCACTCCAAGAGAGAGGGGATATGGAAGGATTAAAGAGAAGGATGGATATTCCATTGGTGTTTGTAAAAAGATAAAAAAGGAGATCCTATATGACTCCATTTACTATTTTTGGGAAAAGAAAAGATAAAGAGGATAACGTTAGCATCCTGAAAAGAGAGGATACAATAAAACCACCTGAGACCATGGATGGCCCCCAGGGGAGGGGACCAAGACTGGTGGTGGTGGGAGATGGGAAGACATTTAGTCAAGAACTTATCTCTTACTCTATTGAAATGGCCAGAAGGCTTGGCTCCTGTATTGTGGCCCTCAACGCCGCCCCCATTGGAGAGGATTTACCTGTAAAAAGCATAGAAAGACACCGGCTCATGGAGGAATTTGAAAAGGAGTGCAGAGATGCGGCATCTCCCTTTATAAAAAAGGGCAAAGAAGGGGGGATTGAGGTGGAACATGTGGTAAAATTCCTCCCCAGGGAGGCTGCCCTCCAAGAAATAAAGGAACAATATCCAGATATGGAATTTGTTATTTCAGATAGTGAGAAGGACTATGTGCCATCTAAGGGGGAGAAGCACAGAGGGATATGCGTATATTCCATTGTATAACTGACGGACAAGGGGATAAAGGAGAAGGGAGATGGATATATATTTCATATTAAAGCTGGCCCTTATAGGAGTGGCCTTTGGATTTTGCTATGCATTCCGCAATGAAAACAGAGGATAGGAAAGGAGGCCAAAGATGACACCTGATATGATACTTACCATGATAATATTGGGATTTGTGATAGTTCTGTTTATATTTGAATGGGTAAGGGTAGATGTTGTTGGTATAATGATGATGGTATTATTACCCTTACTTGGTCTGGTATCTGCAAAAGAGGCCTTTATAGGACTTAGTTCTAATGCAGTATGTTCCATCATTGCAGTAATAATAATCGGGGCTGGGTTAGATAAAACAGGGGTAATGAATAAGGTGGCTGGACCCATCATAAAATTGGCAGGTAATAGTGAGAAGAGGATAATAACGCTTATCTCTGGTGCAGTGGGTATTATATCCAGTATGATGCAAAACATTGGAGCTGCCGCCCTCTTCCTTCCAGCGGCCCAGAGGATCTCAAAAAGGACTGGGGTACCTATCTCCAGGATACTCATGCCAATGGGATTTTGTGCCATTATAGGTGGTACCATCACCCTGGTAGGTGCCAGTCCCACAATCCTGTTAAACGATCTGATGATATTAAACGGAGAAAAATTAAAGCCCTTTGGTCTCTTTACTCAAACCCCTATAGGTATATGTCTTCTGGCCACGGCCATCATTTATTTTTCCTTCTTTGGTAAATACATACTTCCTGCAGGAGAGGGACAGTCAGAAAAAGGGGTCTCTGACATGTTAATGGAGGCATATAGGGGACTGGAGAGTGTGTTTGAGATGGAAGTGGGCAAGGATTTTAACGGACCAAAGACCCTTGAGGAGCTTGCTATTAGAGAAAAATTTCTGGTAACTGTGGTGGGAATCCATAAAAAATCCACCAGGGAAAAAAATCTGGTGCCAAGGAGCAAAGATCCGCTGGAGAGTGGAGATGTGATTGCAGTGGTTGGTAAAAAAAGAAATGTACATATAATGGCAAGGGAGATGAAATTTTCTCTGAAAGAACAGCTTGAGGTATTTGCAGAGGAGATGGCTCGTACCAATGCAGGTCTTGCTGAAACCATAGTATCTCCCAGGTCTGAACTCATTGGAAAGACCCTGCATCAGGCAAACTTTAAGGAGGTTTTTGGGGTAAATCCAGTGGCCCTGTTTAAGGGGAATAAGATATTCTACTCTGGATTTACAAACATACGCCTCAACATGGGAGATACCTTGCTTCTCTTTGGTCCCTGGGCGAGATTTCATATGCTCAAAAACAGGCCCCAACCTCGTCCACTTAGCTTTGCCTCTCCCCTAGAGGGTGAAATCCTGAAACCCCATAAGGCAAAATGGGCAGTATTCTGGTTGGTCCTGGCCCTTTCGCAGATAATATTCTTTAAGGTGAAACTATCAGTGGCCCTGATGTCTGGGGCCCTGGGCATGATAATCACCGGGGTATTAAGTGTTGATGAGGCATATCAGGCAGTGGACTGGATGACAGTATTCTTACTGGCGGGTCTTATTCCCCTGGGAATAGCATTTGAAAAAACCGGGACCGCCTCTTTTATTGCCCATAAGATCCTGGCCCTCATTGGCAAACCCTCTCCCATAGTCCTTCTCGCAGTAGTAGGGCTCCTCACCTCGTTCTTTACCCTGGTTATCTCTAATGTGGGAGCCACTGTCCTCCTAGTACCCCTATGTATGAATATGGCAGTGATGGCAGGAGGAGACCCCAGGATGGCGGCCCTGGTGGTGGGTCTATCTGCATCCAATACCTTTGTATTACCCACTCACCAGGTAAATGCCCTTATAATGAGGCCCGGCGGATACAGGACCATAGACTATGCAAAGGCAGGGGCCATTATGACGGTGCTTTTCCTTACAGTGGAACTATTGGTACTCTATTTTTTCTATGGGATTCAATAAAAGCTCGCCAAAGGTGTATAAGGGGATGGCCTTAATTCCCATACAGAGGGGAGCAAATCCAGTTAAAAATATAGGAGGGATGGGAAATGGGATGAGATAATTATAATACATTAGTATTCCTGGACAATTAACACAGGAGATTTAGGGGAGAGGGCCTATAGGCATTTTTCATAAAACACTTTACTCTATCCTCTAATCCCCATACACTTTCCCGCGTAGTCTCCCACTTTAAGTTCCAACAAGGGCTAAGAGAAGGAAAGGAAAAAATGGGGATCGTGATAATCTCCCGAAATAGAAAAATAGAAAAACTCCTTAAATCCTCTCCTCTAAAAGACTTACCTATATTAACACTTACCAATATAGGAGAAGACCTCTCCTATCTTCTCAAGGACAAGGGCCTTGACTACAGGGTCTTAATTCTTCACCTCCCATTAAGTAGAGAGACAATTAAAGGGGTCATTGAAGGGAAAAAAAAGGGAAAAGAGCTAATGGAACTTATTGTGGTAGATGAAGATCCATCTATCCAAAAGGCAGTAACATATATAAAACAAGGGGCCTACACTTATCTCACCCCATCAGATCTCCCCTCAAAGCTATTGGATGAGATCACAGGGATCCTCTCTCGTAAAAAAGAAGGGGGTGAAGATATCCACCCCCTTCCCCTCATAGGCAAAAGTCCTCCCATGAAGGCCCTTATGGAGACCATAAAACAGGTAGCCCCCACAGACACTACCTGCCTTATCATAGGAGAATCTGGCACAGGCAAGGAATTGGTGGCCCGCACCATCCACATGCTTAGCACAAGAAGACATGGAAGATTTGTGGCCCTTAATTGTGGGGCCTTTAGTGAAGAACTTATTGCCAATGAGTTATTCGGACATGAAAGGGGGGCATTTACTGGCGCAACATCTCTTAAAAAAGGGCTGTTGGAGGTTGCACGAGGGGGAACAATATTTCTGGATGAGATAGGGGATATGCCCTTGTCCATGCAGGTAAGACTCCTGAGGGCCATTCAGGAAAGAGAAATACTGAGGGTTGGAGGAACAGAGCCAATAAAAATAGATGTGCGTTTTATTGCGGCCACCCACAGGGACCTTGAGAGAGAAGTAAAGGAAGGGAGGTTTAGAAAGGACCTATTTTTTAGACTAAATGTTATCACCCTCACCATTCCCCCCCTCACCGAGAGGAAGACAGACATCCCCTTGCTTATACGCCACTTTATAAAAATAAAGTCCAGGGAAATGGGAAAGTCAATAAAGGGGGCATCAAAAGAGGTTATTCAGGTCTTGAGCAATTACCCCTGGCCAGGAAATGTAAGAGAACTGGAAAATGTCATAGAGAGGGCAGTAGCCCTTGCCCAGGGACAGGAGATAGGTACTGACCTGTTGCCAGAATACCTTCAGATCTATAAGATAGAGACCTATAGAAGGGACTCCTCTCACATTCCCACCCTCCAGGAGGTGGAGAGGGACTACATAGAATGGGTCCTTAACAGATGCAATGGTAATAAGACCAGGGCGGCAAAGGTCATGGGGATAGATAGGGTATCCCTGTGGAGGAAACTAAAAAGATATAATATAGGATAGCTGGTCCCCTCTCTTCCCCTCCCTCCAGGCTTTACAAAAAAGAGATTTCTCCATATAAGGGATATAGGATGTGGACTAAAATATTATCTCAAAATTAGCAGGAGGAGATCATGGAATTTCAGGGAGCTTTTACGGCACTAATAACCCCTTTTAAAAATGGGGAGGTGGATGAAGAGAGATACAGGGAACATATAGAATGGCAGATAGAGAGGGGGATACATGGAGTGGTCCCCTGTGGTACCACAGGAGAATCTGCCACTCTATCCCACGAGGAACACAAAAGGGTAATTAAAATCTGCATAGAGCAGGTAAAGGGAAGGGTTCCTGTGATTGCAGGGGCGGGGTCAAACAACACCAGAGAGGCCATAGAGCTCACCCGTTTTGCAAAGGATGCAGGGGCAGATGCGGTGCTACTAATAACCCCATACTACAATAAGCCCACCCCTGCAGGGCTTATTGCCCATTACCGGGAAATTGCCAAGGCCGCTCCCCTCCCCTTTATTGTATATAATGTCCCCAGCAGGACAGGGACCAACCTATTGCCTACCACACTTCATGAGATAAAAAAGGCAGTACCCGAGGTCATAGGGGTAAAGGAGGCAAGTGGGAATATAAGACAGGCATCTGATGTGCTGGAGATGTGTGGAGAAGATTTTGTGTTATTATCAGGAGATGATTTTATTACCTATCCCATGTTGTGTATAGGTGGAAGGGGCGTGATTTCTGTAGTGAGCAATATTGTCCCAGAAAAGATGTCTGGCATGTGCAATGCCTTTTTTGAAGGAGATCTAACCAGGGCAAAAGAACTACACTATGAACTTGCCCCCCTTTGCAGGGCAATGTTTTATGAGACCAACCCCATCCCTGTAAAGACCGCACTGCACCTCATGGGAAAAATAGAAATGGAACTGAGACTCCCCCTGGTCCCAATGCAGGAGGAGAATTTAAGGAAACTCAAAAACACGCTAAAAGAGGCCGCAATTATTGGATAGAGGAAATCCTTGAGGGATTCCTCCTTTTAAGGGGAATCCCTATTTCCCCTTGGAATTTTCAAGTCGTTGCATCTCCTCTTCCCTCAACACCCGGCGAAGGACCTTTCCCACTGCAGAGGTGGGGAGAGACTTTCTGAATTCCACCTCGCGGGGTCTTTTATATCCTGCAAGTCTCTCTCTACAAAATTCTATTATCTCCTCTTCAGTGGCATATTCTCCCTCTTTAAGTACCACAAATGCCTTTACCACCTCTCCACTTCTGGGATGAGGGATCCCTATTACCGCCGCCTGGGCCACCTTTGGATGAGAGTAGAGGACCTCCTCCACCTCCCTGGGATAACAGTTAAAGCCTCCCACCAGGATAAGGTCCTTTTTTCTATCGGTTATCACAAGATAGCCGTCTTTATCTATGTGTCCTATATCTCCAGTGAGGAAAAATCTCTTTCCATCTATCTCTCTAAAGACCTGAGTATCTGCCTGAGGATTTCGCCAATATCCCTTCATAACCTGAGGCCCACTTACAGCGATTTCCCCATCTTCTCCTGGGGGCATCTCATTGTCTCCTGTGTCCACATCCACTATTTTTATCTCGGTATTTGGGAGGGGGAATCCCACAGTTCCAAAGCGTCTCCTCTCTTTTATGGATGGATTTGCACATATTACTGGAGAGGTCTCACTGAGTCCATACCCCTCAAAGATAATACACCCTGTCTTTTCTTCAAACTCCCTGGCAAGTTGAACAGGGAGTGGAGCCCCTCCAGAGGCACAACATATAATGGAGGTGAGATCAAATTTATCTATAAGGGGATGATTTACAAAGGCAGAATAGAGGGTTGGGACTCCCACCACAAAAGTAGGGCGATATCTTTGTACTGCCTTTAGGACCTCAGTAAATGGAGGATTCCCTGCCCTGGGGTCAGGGACACATATAAGACGAGACCCACCTGCACAGGCACCCAGCATGCAAACCGTCATTCCAAAGCTATGATACCAGGGAAGCACCCCTAAATAACAGTGATATCCTCCCCGATATGGAGATTCTAAAGGGGCCCCTGGTTCATGGGATATACGTATATATGCATCCATGGCCATCACATCAAAGACCAGGTTGGAATGGGTGAGAACCGCCCCCTTTGGGACCCCTGTGGTGCCCCCGGTATAGATTATTACTGCAGGGTCCTCCTGGGGATTTACCTCCACATTTTCCTCCAGGGGGGGATAGGTCTCCAGTATATCATCTAGAAACAAATGGCCCTTTTGATACTCCCCGGCACGGGGAATCCTTCCTAGCAAGCTACCCACAAGGGCCTTTAAGGGAGGAAGCCACTTTTTCATATTACATACTACCACGGTCTCCACGGCTGTGGAGGCTATGGCATCCAGGGTTGTCCTGTAAAATTTGGGGTGATCCATACAAAAAACCATGCGTGCCCCCGAATCCTTTAGCTGAAACCGCAATTCCTCTGCAGTGTAGAGGGGATTACAGGGGACACATATGGCCCCCGCCTTTAAGATACCAAAATATATCACTGGGAATTGGGGTATATTGGGCAAAAAAATGGCAACCCTATCCCCCCTGGATATTGAGTGCTCAAGTAAGAATGAGGCCACCCTGTCTGCACATTCCTTCACTTCCCTAAATGTCCTGCACGCCCCCTGAAAGATAGTGTAAGTCATGTTAGGATAATCCCTTGCACTCTCATCCAATAAATCATAAAGGGGCCTATTGTATCCGCTGATCTCATGGGGCACACCGTCTGGCCAGTAGGGACTTTTTTTCATAATCACCTCCTGTACGGTTGGTAAAATATTAAAGGCAACAAGAATATAGCATGTAGCAACATTTAACGGCAAGGGATTTCTTCAAGGGCTTCAAGGAAAAGGCATCTATGGCCTTCAGGGTGGAGTCAATCCCCTTTTTTTAAGGATAGAGGGGAGATTCTCTTCTGCATCAGAGGGTCTTAAATAAAGTGGGGAGAGTGGAGGCTTATGGGCATTAGAAGATTCTCCTACCAAGGAGGAGAAAAGGGTCCTCAGACTGGGAGAATCAAATTCTGGGGGCAGGATATCGCCTGGGATGCCCTTTTTGAAAAACTCACCATATCGTCTTACGCCAGAGCCAAGAAAGTATCTCTTTCTCTCTGCCCCCTCCCCCAAGAACCCCGCAAGGTCCTTTAAAAGAACGGTATTGGGAGGGGTAATGGCCCTTCGGCTCATCCCATCAAATCCCTGAATATACACTGTATTTATCCTGGCATAAGTCACCACCCACACCTCCCCTTTCAGGGGAAATGGGATATTTTGGGCCAGGAGGGGAAGGTAGTTTATCTCAAAAACCCTCTTCTTCTGGGCCATGGCAAGTGCAGAGCAAAAGGAGAGGGTTATCCTTATACCTGTAAAAGACCCTGGCCCATTTACACACCCTATAATGGATACCTCTTCAAGCCCTACCCTTTGGAGATCTAGCAGTTCCCTCACCAGCAGGGGCAAAAGCTGGACCCCCTCTCCCCTTACAGGGACTTCAATTCCTCCTAAAAATTCATCTCTCCTGCCCAAGGCCACTTGCAGAAGAGCTTCTGCACCATTTACCACCAGGAACAAAGGGGAATGGGGGGCATTAACCTTTTTCATTTGGATGTCACGATCCTAACAATGTCGTTATACACGGCAAAAAGCATAAGTACAATAAGGAGGGTGAGTCCTATTCGGGTGGCAATCTCCCTTACCGCAGGGCTCAGGGGCCTTCTCATAATGGTCTCCAGCCCATAGAATAATATGTGTCCACCATCCAGGACTGGTATAGGCAAGAGGTTGAGGAGTCCAAGGTTAATACTAATGAGGGCAGTAAGGCCAAGCACGTCCCATATCCCATACTGGGCCTGTTTGGATACCATCTGGGCGATCATGATGGGCCCCCCAATGGTCTTAAGGGGAATAACCCTCTCCATGAGCTTGATCATCCCCTCCACTGTAAGTTTAGTGACCACCCATGTCTGTTTAAAGGAGGCCTTTATGGAGGCAAATGGTCCCATCCTTATATGCACCCACCTGTCTGCGGCGATTATCCCTATACGGGGGACCTTTACCTCTTCCCCAAAGATATTCTTTGCCACTACTATACGAGGCTTAACATGAAAAGTTAGAGTCTTTCTCCCCCTAACCACTGTTATTTCAAGGACCTTTCCCTTACTCCTGCCCACCATATCCACCAGTTGATACCAGTATTGAACCCTTTTCCCATCTATAGCCACTATCCTATCGCCGGACCTAAGGCCTGCCTTACAGGCAGGAGAGCCTTCCACCACCTGTCCTATACTGGGAAGTAGTACCTGCTGTCCCACACAAAGAAATATAAAAAAATATATAATCCAGGCGAGGAGAAGGTTAAATATGGGTCCTGCGGCCACCACCATCATTCGTTGATAAGGAGGCCTCTTTGAAAAATGTTCTTCTTCAGAGAAAAGGCCTTCTTCCTCCCCTTGCTCCACCTCTCCCACCAGTTTCACATATCCCCCCAGGGGCAAAAGAGACAATCTATATTCGGTGCTACCCCTCTGCATCCTAAGTAAAGGAGGACCAAATCCCAAAGAAAAGGTCTTCACTCCTATGCCCAGGGCCTTTGCCACCAGAAAATGTCCCATTTCATGAAAGAATATCAACAGGCCCAAGACAAGAACAAAATATATCATCCCCACCATTAGAAATGGTCTCCTATCCTCCAGTAATCCCTAAAAAACTCCCATTATCTTGAGCATGGCTCCAAGCACTCCCAGTACAGAGATGGCTATAGAGATGGAAAACATCCTGAGGGTAAAATCCCTTTGTTCCCTATCTCTCACCTCCAGTCTATCTGTGAGTCTGTCAATAGAGGCAATTATCTGATCAAACTTGCCCTCCACCTGTGCAAAACGTCTATCTACCTGCTCAAAGCGCTTATTTACCACTTCCTTAAATTCCTTTATAACCCCATCTACCTGCTCAAAACGCTTGTCTACTTGCTCAAAACGTCTATCCACTTGTTCTTTAAACTCTCTTATCCCCTCATCTACCTGGCCAAAGCGTCTATCCACCTGCTCTTTAAAGTCCTTTATCCCCTCATCTACCTGCTCAAAGCGTCTATCTATCTGGACAAAACGCCTCTGCATCTCTTCAAATCGCCGATTCATCTCCTCTTTGATGGTATCCTGTCCCCGTCTTAGCTCATTTATCTGGAGTTCCAAAAGTTCAAATCTAGAATCAAGGTATCTGGTAGTAGGGAAAAAACTTGTTATTATGGCCTCAAATTCCCTAGAGAGTTGAGAGGGGCTCGCCACATTTTTCTCAGACCCTTTTCCTCTCTTTTTCTCAGACATACTCCTTCTCCTGTAATAACGTAGTTATTAGGATCCCCCTGCCTAGTTAAATCAGATACCCAAAGACCTCACCACCTTCTCTGCAACACAACGGGACTTAATATCTAGCTCCAGTATATCCCCTAATGAAGATATAATGCAACCTTTATGATTGCTTAATACCTCTTCATTTACGTGGACTATATCTAAAAAGGATATCTTTCCTGCCAGGAAGGCACCCACTGCCACCTCATTGGCGGCATTTAACACCACTGGATAATCCTCTCCCTGGGATATGGCCTCCAGGGCAAGCCTCAGCATGGGGAAGGTCTCAAGATCAGGAGGGTAAAAGGAGAGTCTCTTAAGAGACGTTATATGGAGCCTCTTAACCCCAGTGTCTTTGCGATGGGGATATGACAAACAATATCCCACAGGTACCACCATATCAGGCTCTCCCATCTGGGCAAGAAGGGAGCCATCCACCATTTCCACCAGGGAATGGATTATACTCTCGGGATGGATAACCACCTCTATATCCTCAAGAGGGGCGCCAAATAAATGATGGGCCTCTATAACCTCCAATCCCTTGTTCATCAACGTAGCAGAATCTATGGTTATCTTGGGACCCATGGACCAGTTTGGATGCTCTAGGGCCATCTCCACAGTGACCTTTTTTAAAAAATCCCTGTCCTTTCCCAGAAATGGCCCCCCTGAGGCAGTGAGTATAATGGAGCGCACATCCTCCCATTGCTGTCCTTTGAGGACCTGAAAAATGGCATTATGTTCTGAATCCACTGGGAGGATTTCTCCTCCATATTCAGCACATATCCTGCGGATAAACCCACCAGCCAGGACCAAAGACTCCTTATTTGCCAGCGCCACTATCTTCCCCTGCCTGAGTGCCTCTATGGTGGGCCTAAGACCCGCGGCACCCACCAGGGCGGAGACCACAATATCCCCTTCAGGAAGAGAGGCCACTGAGGAATAGCCATCAGGCCCTGAGAGGATATGGGGAGAATAATCTAATGGAAGCAGGTCCCTTAATTGAAGGGCTAGTTCCTGGGTCTTTACCACAAGATAAGGGGGCCGGAACCTCACGGCCTGCGCCGCCAGAAGGGAGATATTCTCTCCTCCTGCAAGGGCAATCACCTTAAAATCTTCTGGATACCTGCCTATAAAAGAAAGAGTGGTCCTGCCTATTGAACCTGTACTTCCCAGGACCACAATCCTTCGTTGTGAAGGAGAGAGGCCCGTGACCTTTTCAAGGGAAGATATATACCTCATTACTCCTCATCCCCTATCTTACCATAGACCCCAATATAAAATACATGGCGCTTACAAAGAGGAGGCTATCTATCCTATCTAACATTCCCCCATGTCCAGGAAGGAGATTGCCAGCATCCTTTACCTCAAGATACCTTTTAATAGCAGACTCAAACAGGTCACCTATCTGCGCACATAGATTTAAAAGTATCCCGAGAAAGAGCGCCTTATACCATGAATAGGATAGGAGGGGGATAGCACATAAAAGGGAAAAAATCACCGCCCCACCCATGCTCCCCCAGGCACCTGCCCAGGATTTCTTAGGGCTAATCACGGGCCAAAGCCGCTTCTTCCCCCATCTACTCCCCACATAAAATGCACAGGTATCAGATATAAAGGCCAATCCAACCACATAAAATATCTCCCAGGGGGAAAGATAGACAAAAAAATGTAAGACCAGAGGAATATACACCAGAGATAAAAATACCAGTTGGAAATATGTCCATTTCCACCCACCTCCTCCACCATAGGAGAACAAGAAGCAGAGATTTAATATCCAGAAACACCCAATGAGGAGAAAAAGGGGAGAGATGTGAAGATAATCAGAAAAAACAAGGGGGATAGTAAGGATAAGCCCAGTACACTTTAAAAGAAAAAGGGGACCATAGGTGAGTTCAAATAATGAGAGAAATTCCCATACTCCCAGGAAACTCACCACCAATACCAGGAGATGTATCCCGAGACTGCCACCCCAAAACACCACCCAGATAATTAAGGGTAATAGGAGTACACTGGTGAGTATCCTCTTTGTATGGGCACTTATCTTCATATCCCCCCAAACCTCCTGTGTCTCTTCCTGTAGTCCTCCAGTGCCATAAACAGGTCCTCTTCCTTAAAATCAGGCCATAGGGTGGGGGTGAAATAAAGCTCTGAATATGCCGATTGAAAAAGTAGATAATTGCTCAACCTGAGCTCCCCACTGGTGCGAATAATGAGGTCGGGATCTGGTTGATCCTGGGTATATAAATATCTTTTGAAAAGCTCTTCATCTATCTTATGAGGTACTATGCCATCCTCTATTATTCTCCTGCAGGCCCTTATTATCTCATCCCGTCCAGAATAGTTTATGGCCAGATTCAATACCATCTCCCTGCACTCACGGGTCCGGGCAAGGGTAAATTCTATGGCCTTCCTTGCGGCAAAGGGAAGGGCACTATAGTCTCCCAGGATATTTAAGCGAATAGACTGCTTCACCAGGGACTTATACTCCCTCCTTAAAAATTCCACCAAAAGGTTAAATAAGAAATTCACCTCTTCCTTGGGCCTCTTCCAGTTCTCTCTGGAAAAGGTATAGAGGGTTAAATATCTTATGCCCAGCTTCCTACATGCCTCAACTATCCTCTTTGCTGTGCGGGTGCCTTCCCTATGGCCTTCACTGCGAGGAAGTCCCCGCTTCTTGGCCCATCTCCCATTACCATCCATGATAATAGCCAGATGCTCAAGAGGAGGAGCTATATCTCCTTTATCCATCCTAACACCGCCCTATCTATTTGATCCCCAAAAACAAAAAGGGGCATGGGTTATCATACACTCCTTACCATGCCCCTGAAGCTATACTCCAGGTTATATTTCCATTATCTCTTTTTCTTTTTCCTTAAGTAGCTCTTCTGCCTTAGCAATATACCTATCTGTTATCTTCTGGATCTCCTCCTGACCACTATAGAGATCATCTTCTGTAATCTCCTTCTGATTCTTCATTTTCTTCAAGGTCTCATTGCCCTCCCTTCTGATATTTCTGATGGCTATCTTTGCCTCTTCTGTGTATTTCTTTGCCACCTTTACCAGTTCCCGTCTCCTCTCCTCAGTAAGGGGAGGTATATTTATTCGGATAAGTTTGCCGTCATTTATAGGAGTAAGACCCAGATCTGACTTCATTATCCCCTTTTCCACATTGGAAATGGCATTGCGATCCCAGGGCTGGATGGCAATTGTCCTGCTATCTGGGATAGAGATAGAGGCCAGTTGTTTTAAAGGAGTAGGGGTGTTGTAATAGTCAATAACAATATCCTCTACCAGGGAGGCAGAGGCCCTCCCCGTCCTCAACTTATTGAAATCCTTTGCCAGCTTATCCAGGGCCTTTTTCATTTTCTTTTCACAGTCCTTAAAGACCTCCTCCATCATACACCTCCTTTCACCAAAGTGCCCACCTTTTCACCACAAACAACTCTTCTTATATTATGCCGCAACAGGAGATTAAATACCACAATGGGCAGGCCATTGTCCATACATAAAGATATAGCGGCAGAGTCCATTACCTTCAATCCTCTATTCAAGACATCTATATAGGAGATCTCTTCAAACCTCACTGCAGACTCATCCTCTTCAGGATTTTTGTCGTATACCCCGTCCACCCTGGTGGCCTTTAAAAGGACGTCTGTCTTAAGTTCCATGGCCCTCAGGGCGGCAGCAGTATCTGTAGTAAAATAAGGGTTTCCAGTACCTGCGGCACATATCACTATGCGCTTTTTCTCTAGATGTCTTATGGCCCTGCGACGGATATAAGGCTCTGCCACCTCTCTCATGGTGATGGCACTCATAACCCGGGTTGGTATCCCCAATCCCTCTAACCTATCCTGTAATGCCAGGGCATTCATTACTGTGGCGAGCATACCCATATAATCTGCAGAGGCCCTATCCATGCCCCTGGCAGAAGAAGATATCCCCCTAAAGATATTTCCACCCCCTATCACCATGGCTATTTCTACCCCCATTTCGTACACCTCCGCCACATCGCGAGAGATGTTGTCTATGGAAGTAAGGTCTATCCCGTATTTCTTCTCCCCTGCAAGGGCCTCTCCACTGAGTTTTAAGAGTATCCTTTTATATCTAATCCCCCTATCCATGATACCATCCTCATGAGTCTGGTTATAAAAAAAGGGGGCCTTATGGCCCCCTCTCTAAGATTAATCCAGCTTTTCTCCCACCTCAAATCGCACAAACCTGCGAATCACTATCTTTTCTCCCAATACAGAGACCAGCTCATTTAAAAGGTCCTGAATGGTAAGTGAGTCATCTCTAATATAGGGCTGCTCCAGCAAACATACCTCTTTGTAAAATTTTTTGAGCTTGCCCTCTACTATCCGGGGGATGATCTTCTCTGGCTTCCCCTCTCCCTCTGCCTGCTTGCGGTATATCTCCTTTTCCCTCTCAAGGACCTCTTCAGGAATATCCTCAGGGGATACATACATGGGAGAAGCAGCAGCTATCTGCATGGCCACGTTCTTGGCAAACTCCTGAAATTTATCACTCTTTGCCACAAAATCCGTCTCACAATTTATCTCCACAAGGACTCCAATCTTTCCATTCATATGGATGTAAGAACCTATCATCCCTTCAGAGGCCTCTTTTCCCGCCCTCTTCTGGGCCTTGGAGAGACCTTTTTCCCTGAGCCAGGCAAGGGCCTTTTCCTCATCCCCACCAGAGGCCTCCAGGGCCTTTTTACAGTCCATCATTCCAGCCCCTGTCCTGTCTCTAAGTTCTTTCACCATCTTAGCTGTTATCTTCATTGTCTTTTCCCTCCCCTGTAATATCTTTGGTTTCTTCCCCTTCCTCTGTCCTCTCAGGAGCTTCCTCTTGGGCCTCCTCGCCCTCCTCCGCCGCCTTCATCATCTCCATCTCCTCTCTCCTGGCGGCACCTTCCAGACATGCATCTGCTATCTTAGAGGTAAACAACTTTATGGCCCTTATAGCGTCGTCATTTCCCGGTATAATATAATCTATAAGGTCAGGGTCACAATTTGTATCAGTTATTGCCACAATGGGAATCCCAAGCTTATTAAATTCCCTTACTGCATTCTCTTCCTTCTTGGGGTCCACAATAAAACCCGCCTGGGGATAATCCTCCATATCCCTTATACCCCCAAGGGAATTCTGCAGTTTTCTGAGGATCCTCTCCATACGAATAATCTCTTTCTTGGGGAATTTGCTTATAGAGCCATCTTCAAACATGGCCTCCAGTTCCTTCATCTTGTCTATTCGCTGTTTTATAGTGCGAAAATTAGTAAGCGTTCCACCCAACCATCTATGCACAACATAAAACATCCCGCACCTTGTGGCCTCCTCTCTCACTATCTCCTGTGCCTGTCTCTTTGTCCCCACAAACAACACCTTACCCCCATTTGCCACCACATCTGCAATAAAATCATAGGCCCTATCAAAAAGGGGGATAGTCTTTTGAAGATCTATTATGTGTATCCCCTTCCTAGAGCCAAAGATAAAGGGCTTCATCTTGGGATTCCAGCGCCTTGTCTGATGACCAAAATGGACTCCCGACTCCAACATCTCCTTCATGGTAATATACGGCATATAACCTCCTTTGGGTTTTTCCTCCACCCCCCTTCCCTTTTACGGGACCCAAATCTAAATATAGGGGTGTGTGATTTAATAAACCTCAGACCTCTCCAACACAAAATGTGCCTATCTAAACCAAAATATTATCAGTTGCAAGAAAAATTTGTTTCCTTCTAACTCTACCCCCTCCCTGAGATATCTTCCTCTGAAACCACCTTATTTATAAGGGTACCCAGTCCTTCAATTTCCACATGTACCTCATCCCCTGGCTTTAACTCTCCTACCCCACTGGGGGTCCCTGTAAGTATCACATCCCCTGGCATGAGGGTCATTATATTGGAGATGTAACTCACCAATTCATAGGGAGAAATTATCATGTCAGAGGTATTCCCCTCCTGTCTCACCTCCCCATTTACCTTGGTACGAATGGTGAGAGATTCCATCTCCCTAAAGTCTGTTTCTATCCACGGACCCAGGGGACAGAATGTATCAAACCCCTTTGCCCTGGTAAACTGGGAATCCTTTTCCTGCAGATCCCTAGCAGTAACATCATTTGCACAGGTAAAACCAAAGATATACTCAGGTGCCTTATCCACAGGTATCTTTTTTCCCACCTTTCCAATCACCACAGCAAGCTCCCCCTCATAATCTACCCTTCTAGAAAGGGAAGGATACACAATATATTCGCCAGTACCTATAACTGAAGATGGGGGTTTGAAAAAAAGCAGGGGCTCCTCAGGGATCTCCATACCAAGCTCCTGGGCATGATCCCTATAATTAAGTCCCACACATATCACCTTGGTGGGCACCACCAGGGGAAGAATAGTAATCTCTGCAAGGGGGAAAGGCCCCTTATCTTTAAGCTCCTTATCCAGCGGATATATCTCATCCTTAGATATAGCTCCATAAAAGGGCCTACCCCTATAAATTGCCCTTATGAGTCTCATGACCACTCCTTGTTCCTTAAAAATTAAATGCCAATAATTACTGGAATGACCACAGGATCTCGCTCCAGGGTCCTCCTAAAATACTTTCGCAGGGAATTCTTTACCTTTTTTTTGAGGGTGGACTTTGAAGGGGAGGAGGAACGATTATATATATCCAGCACTATCTCCCTGGCTTCCTCCAAGATATGGGGATATTCCTGCTCAAATATAAATCCCTTGGACTGAAGCTCAGGCCCCATTATTATCTCTCCACTTTTGGTATCCACCACCATAATAAGGATAACCAGTCCCTCATCAGCCAAAAGTCTCCTCTCCTTTAAAATGGTCTTCCCAACATCCCCCACACCCTTTCCATCTACCAGAAGGGAGGCCGCAGAAAACTCTTCCTCAAACCTGATGGAGTCCCCATAAAAGGTAATGGGGCTTCCATCTTCCAGGACAATTGCCCGCTCCGGTGCCACCCCACACTCCACTGCCAGGTTTCTGTGTTTAACCAGGTGACGATATTCCCCATGCACAGGGATAAAAAACTTGGGCCTCACGGTCTCCAACATCAGACGAAGCTCTTCTCTATGGGCATGGCCAGAGGCGTGGACGTCCTGCACCCTCTCATATAAGACCTCGGCACCAAGTTTATAGAGCTTATTTATCACCGTGGTAATGGCCTTGGTATTCCCCGGAATAAACCTTGAGGACATAATCACTGTATCTCCCTTATGGATCCGCAACTGCCTGTGAGTCCCCTCTGCAAGCCTGGCAAGGGCAGAAAGGGGCTCTCCTTGAGAGCCTGTAACCAGCAGCACTATCTTTTCATCAGCTAGGGAGGAGAGCCTCTCCAGGGGACAGAGATATTTATCGTCAAGCCTAAGGAGCCCAAGCCGTCTGGCAATCTCTATATTGGAGATAAGACTCTTTCCACTAACCGCCATCACCCGTCCAATCTTTTTTGTTAATTCAAATATCTCCTGGATGCGCTGAATATGACTGGAAAAAAGGGTGATTAATATCCTCCCAGAGGCCCTATTAAATATATCCTCCAGGGACCTCATCACCTCTCTCTCCGTAAGGGCAAAACCCTCCAGTTCTACATTGGTGGAATCAGAGAGCATAAGCACAACCCCCTGAGAGGCAAAGGACTCTATCCCTTCTAGATCTGTCCTATGCCCCCCCAGGGGATTTCTGTCTATCTTAAAATCACCCGTGTGAAAGAATCTTCCCACCGGGGTCTCAATCCCCAGGGCATACCCCTGGATTATGGAATGACACACCGGGAAAAAAGTGAAACAAAGATCTCCAATCTCTACTTTCTCCCTTGGAGACACCTCCTTTAGAGAAAGTCTGGCTGGATCCGAAAGTCCACAATCCCGTATCTTATTATCCACCAGGGCCAAGGTAAAACGGGAGCCATAAATGGGTACATCTATCTCTCTCATCAGCCAGGGTAGAGCACCTATATGGTCCTCATGTCCATGAGTCAATATTATAGCCTTTAACCTATCCCGCTTCTCCACAATAAAATCCAGCCGGGGAATTACCACATCCACTCCATAATGGAAGGTGTCAGGAAACATGAGACCACAGTCTATAAGCACCCCAGTATTGTCCGTCTCCATATAAAGACAATTCAACCCTATCTCCCCAAAGCCTCCCACAGGATATAGGGTTACGCGGCCTTCACCTTGTTGCATCTTTTATCTCCAGAAACTCTTTTTGCATAATATTCCACAATCTATCCTTCAATTCTTCCCGCTGTTTAATATGCATATTGCCTATAAAAATAGGGGAAAGGACCTTCACCACCACCCTGTTTTTAGAAGGGGACAACAAAAAGGTCCCCCTGGGGAGGACCTCTCCTGTACCATGCAGGACCACTGGCACAATGGGACAGGAGGAACGAATGGCCAGTATAAATGCGCCCACCTGAAATTCCAGAAGTTCCTTCATATGAGGATTTCTGGTGCCCTCAGGAAATACCAGAACCGACTCCCCCCTCTGTGAGGCCTCAATGGCCCTCTGCAGGTCCCTTAGACCCTTTTTTCTATTCTCCCGATGAAGAGGTATATGCTCCACCGCCTTAAGGGCCCACCCAAAGATGGGAATATTAAAGAGAGAGGACTTGGCAACAAACCTAGGAGAGAATTTGTGAAGCACACATACCAGTACTGGTATGTCCAGATAACTTTCGTGGTTGGAGATAAAGATATAGTTTCCCTCTGGGAAAGGGGAAGATTCCCACTGAAGTTTAATGCCAGAGGCCCAGACAATTGTCCTTGCCCATAAAAGTTCCACCCTTTTTCGCCAGGTAAGGGAAATCCCCACCCAGTTAAAAAAGATCACTGTTCCACCGGCAAACAGGGTAGAAAAAAAGACCACAGAGAGAAAAACTATATTCTTAACCACCCACCTCAGTTTCATTAGAATATATCAAACTCCATCGCTAATGTGCCATCTCTTAAAGAGACTAGTCTAATTTTTTTTCACAAAAAAAGCAACCTACAGGTCCTAAGGCCCTTTATAAACAATCCATACTAACCGCCCAGAAAGATTGTTTTATCCTTGTCAATCCTCAGATAATAAGCTATTTTTGATTGTGGGTCATAAAAATGGGCGTGCAGGTAATAGAAAAGGTATAGTAGTGTGGTGTCCTGGAAGAAGAGGGGTCAGAAGTTAGAGAAAATTTATTTTTCTAAGGAGGAGGACTCATGAAGAAGGATGTGAACTTTTTCGTAAAGACCTATGTGGGGATCATAGCAGTAGTTATTATGAGCATCCTGATCATGGGAGGAATCACCTACCTATGGACCTTTAACTCCCTGGAAAAGGTGGGAAAAGACTTTATTCAATCCACCCTTAACCGTGTAGAGGATGCCCTGAGACTCCAAAATAATATTACCCTGGAAAAACTGGACTCAGACCTGCACCTCATGGAGATGCTCATAACCCAGGAGGGGGGGATATATCTGGATACTTCCAGAAAGATATCCATGACCCTCATCAACCAGGTTAGCGGGGAGTCAGAACAGGCCCAGGTCCCTGCCCTGATAATAGGCAATACAATTATAAACAACAATTTTTCCTTAGTGGACAGGATAAAAGAGATGGTGGGAGGGACTGCAACCATATTTGAGGTGCTTCCAGGAAAGCTGGTAAGGGTCTCCACCAACGTAAAAAAGGCAGATGGGTCCCGGGCTGTTGGCACATATATCCCCTCATCTTCTCCTGTGTATCAAACAGTAATGCAGGGAAAGATATATACAGGGAGGGCCTATGTGGTAAATGATTGGTACCTCACGGCGTATAAGCCATTAAGGGACTCCTCTGGAAAGATAGTGGCAGTGATATATGTGGGCAGAAAGATCCTTACTCCTCCTCTGGAAAAACTCCTTTCAGAGGTAAATATAATTGGAAGGGGACACCTTATTGTCTTTAATTCTAGTGGGAAGATACTATTTCACAACAGCAAACATCTCCCCCAGAGCACCATCCAACAATTTCCTGAGGGCAGTAAACTACTCCAGAAAAAAGAGGGGGTGATGGAATATAGCACAGATGGGGAAAAGGTCATTACAGGGATTGGATATTTTGCTCCGTGGGACTGGCACTTTATCCTTCAAATAAAGAAAAAAGAGCTATTCTTTGGGTTGGACAGGGTCTTGAGGTCTTCTGTGGTACTTGGAATCCTTATCTCCCTACTGCTTGGGGCCATCTTTTCCTTTCTCCTCATCAAGACCCTTGCGGGGACACTTAGAAAGGTGGCAGATGCATGCAAGAAGATCTCAGAGGGAAACTATCATATTCGCATTGACTATGCCCCCAGAGACGTAATCAGAGAGGTGGTGGACGCCATCCATGAGCTTGCCAGATCTGTAGAAGACCAGATTATGGTCCTGGAGTCCTTCAGGGCAGGTATTGCACTCCCCCTCTTTAGTGTGGGAAGGGATAGAATAGTCCGTTTTGCAAACGATGCCATCTGTGAACTTACAGGGAGGAAGAGAGAGGAGGTAGTGGGAAAGCTTCAGGGATATGAGATGCTAAACTATGATTCCCTGGAAGAATGTCAAGTATGTAAGCCGGTTGCAAAGATAGTTATCCCCCAGGGGGTTGCCTGGAAAGGAGAGGTACAATTCAGACACATAAGTGGAGAAGACAGATATGCCCTGGTGGTTGCCTTCCCCGTAAAGGATAGAGATGGGGAGATAATAGAGGTGGTGATTATGATGCAGGACATAACCGCTATAAAAGAAAATGAAAAGCTAATCTCTCAAAAGACAGAAAAGCTAAAAGAAGCGGCCGCTGCCATTACAGAGATAACAGAATATATTGCATCTGCATCAGAAAAACTTTCCCTCCAGATAGAAGAGGCCGCCAGGGGGGCTGATATGCAACGACAGAGGATCGCAGAGACCGCCACCACCATGGAGCAGATGAATTCCACTGTCCTGGAGGTAGCCAAGAATGCCTCAGAGGCCGCAGAAAGCACAGAGGCGGCCCGACAAAATGCCCTAGAGGGAAATGAGGTGGTGAGTCAGGCAATAGACGCCATTCAGGAGGTGCAACACCTTACCAATCTAGTGAAACAGAGCATAGACTCCCTGGGACAAAAGGCAGAGGGAATTGGAGAGGTGATAAATGTAATTTCTGATATAGCGGATCAGACCAATCTCCTGGCCTTAAATGCTGCAATTGAGGCCGCAAGGGCCGGAGAACACGGCCGGGGATTTGCAGTGGTGGCAGATGAGGTGAGAAAACTTGCGGAAAAGACCATGGCAGCCACCAAGGATGTGGCGGAGGCCATTGCCTCAATCCAGATGGACACCCGCAAGAATATAGAAGAAATGGATAGGGCGGTGGAGGCAGTTGAAAAATCTACAGAGCTTGCCGCCAGATCAGGAGAGGCCCTTCAGGAAATAGTAAGGATATCCGAAGTAAATGCAGATCAGGTAAGGGCGATCGCCACTGCTGCAGAAGAGCAATCTGCATCCACTGAACATATCACCATGGCAGTGGAAGAGATAAACAACATCTCTGCAGAGACAAGTGAAGGGATGCAGCAGGCATCTCAGGCAATTGCAGAGCTTACAGAACAGATACAGAGATTAAACGAACTGGTAAAAGACATGCAGAGATAAAGGAGGGGGACTCCCCCCCTTCTTTATCTCTCCTTCCAGGAAGGTTTTCGTTTTTCCAAAAAGGCACAGACCCCTTCCTTTGCGTCCTCTGTGGAACACAGGAGAGAAAAGACCTCATTCATATAAGCAAAGGCCTGACGATAGTCCATATCTTCTGCCATATAAAAGGCCCTTTTTGCCAGTTGAACCGCTATGGGACTCTTTTTGGCCAGCTCACAGGCCCAATTTCTGGCGGCATCTTCAAGCTCCTCGCCGGGAACCACCTTATTTATCAACCCCATGCTTAAGGCATCCTCTGCTGGAATGAGGTCCCCAAACAGGAGCATCTCCAGGGCCCTCTTCCTCCCCACTGACCTCAATACAGGTACCACAGGCCCCACACAATTGAGGCCCACATTAATAGCTGTGAGTCCAAAACGGGCCCCCTCTGCCGCTATACACAGGTCAGAAGCGGCTACCAATCCCGCTCCATTTGCCGCAGCCACCCCGTGCACCTGAGTTATAACCGGCTTTTTTATTTCAGCCATCCCCACTAAGGGCCTCTCCATTATCTCTATCCATTCTCTATACTCAAGCGCGGATTTATCAAAAAAATCTCCAACATCTATTCCTGCACAAAAGACCTTGCCCTCCCCCTTTAACAAAATGACCCTGACCCTTTCATCCTTATCCATATCTTTAAGGGCCTCATATAATTCTGTAGCCAGTTCAACTGTAAAGGTGTTCAGTTTAGAGGGCCTATTTAATGTGATCACTGCCACATGGTCTTCCCCCACCTCTACTACAATATTTTTATACTCCATGGTCCTTACCCTCCCTCATGATTTTAAAAGACCATTCCCTAGAGTCCCAATTTCTTCATAAACTCCTCATCCACTGGACCCCCTCCTGCATCTTTCGTGGCCTGGGAAGGGACATCTCCTCCCTCTAACAATTTTTCAATGTCCACATCTGTATCATTTTCATCCACCACATCAGGGGTCTTCTCCATAATAAAATCCACTTTTTCAAAGGTTATCTCCAGATAAAAGAGCCTGTTTTCCTGGGTACGAAATTCCACTCTCATAAAGAGGGGCTTGTCTATCTCAGTCTCAAGGGATATCTTCATGGCCTGATTAAGCGCCACCATCTTGGGCTGATTCTGATTCACCCCTATCCCAAGCTCCTTTTTCAACATAACCTGAAACTTTCCCACACATTGGTTCATAAGTTCACCAATGGTATCTGCCACCTCAGAAGAGGTGTGATGATTGGCCAGTTCCTCTTCAGGCATCCCCATATTCAAATTATATTTCTTGTATATCTCCAGGGCGGCCTCTCCACTAAAATTCATGGCCACAAGTCCAGTAAATCCCCCTTCAAAAAGGACAAAACACCCAATGTCAGGTCTCAAACAGGTCTTATTGGTCTTTATAAAGGTAGAAGAATAGGTCACATTTGAAGCTGTAACCGTGGCAAGTGTCTCCTTTATGGCCTCACACAATATCTTCAATACGTCTGCGGAGGTCTTGACCACCACCTTGGTCTTTTTTATCTTTTTCTTTTTTGCCATACTATCCTCCTAATCTCCCTTGATTATCCTTATGTGTTCCCTTTCTTCCTGAAACACGAATCTAACCACCTCTTCTCTATCTAATTCCCTTATGTGGGTAAATTCCACCACCAGAACTTCCTTTCCCTCTTCATGCTCAATCCTTATTATCTCCCCCACCGCAGATACTATACGCAAGGGGATATGGCACAGATACAACAGCACCTCCACTGCATCTCCCACCTGGAACTCCGTGGATGGTTTGATACATTTAAGACCCCCTCCACTTAATTCCACCACTACAGTGGAGAGATGAAATTCTGACTCTATCATATCCTTCCCAAGGATACTAAGGATGAGATCCAGTTTACCATCCAGGTATTCCATAAATAGTCGCAGGGATTCAGGTATCCCCACATCCTTAAGATGGGTTTGAATGCTCGGGGAATCGTGGATTGAGGTACGAAAAAGAGGGGGACTGTGTTTATCTTCTGCCTTTCTAATCAGGGCCTTGACCCTGGTCTTTATCCTGGAATAACATCTTTTATCAGACATGGCTATTTATGTGTCCTCAAAAAGGCCCTTGCCACTTTTGCCTCTCTGGATGAGGGAAACTTATCTATAAGTTCATTGAGGAGGATCTTTCCTGCCCTTGCCTTATTGATGAGATAAAAGGCCATACCCTCTTTTAAAAGGGCTCCCTTATATTTATTAGATGAGGGGAATTTGTCTATCACCTTTTGATAGTTGAGTATTGCCTGGGGATATTCCTTCATCTGATAATAACATTCCCCTCGCCAGAAATAGGCATTGGGTACCAGCAAATGGCGGGGAAACTTCTTCAGAAAGAGGCTAAAGAGATGGACGGCAATGTGATAATTTTTGTTTTTAAAGTTTGAAATGGCCCTATTATACAACTTATCCGGGGATATCTCCAGTTTCTGGGGAGGAGAGGGGCTAGAGACATTTTTAATCCCTACAGAAGAAGGCCCTACCTTTTTTTCTTCCCTCTTAACATTTCTCTCCCCCACCCCTAAAAGACCTTTAAGGGAATCCAACTCCTTTTTAAGCCTTTCCACAGAGGCGGTAAGGCTATTTATTCTACTGGATAATTGCTCAGTGGCATTACTGGAATCAGCCAACCTCAGTTTAAGGGTCTCTTCCTCTCCCCTTAAACGGGCTATCTGGAGCCTGAGATTATCTATTTCTGAAGCAATATCCGCCTGAGTACTTCTCACAGAAAAGGTGGAGTTGGTGAGGCTTGTATTAAACTCCTCTTTAAGATGTTTAATCTTTAGCTGGATCTCACTGTGAGATCGGAGCTGACTCTCCTTTAGCTCATTTATCTGTGCCTGGAGATTTTGAATATCTGAAGGAGAAACACATCCCCCTATGCTCATAATCAAAAAGGAGACCCCAACTAAGAGATGAATACAGCTTCTCATCTCACCCCTTCCCCTTTTATTACCTTTTTCCTCCCCCAAAAGACATATAATATACCTCCAATGACAGGAAGGAAAG
Organism: uncultured Desulfohalobiaceae bacterium; assembly: GCA_964427155.1. GTDB lineage: Bacteria > Desulfobacterota > Desulfovibrionia > Desulfovibrionales > Desulfothermaceae > Desulfothermus. Next base: position 216,087 of record CAYRSC010000004.1, read on the forward strand.
TGGCTATAAGGACCCATGTCATCTTTTCCTGAGGAGTTGGGAAATCATTTTTAAAGATGTGCCAGATAGACCACAGATTTGGCAGGATGGGAAGGAGTAGAATCACTCCCCACACCATAAGGCTCAAGAGAGATGCCCTATCTATTATCATGGGATTGCCTCCCTCTCACAAGGATTAAAAGGAGCCCACATACAGAGATAGCTGCAGCCATCCACTGGGTCATAGAAAGGGGACCCCACATGGGCCTAAAGTCCCCCCTGTAGAATTCTATAACAAATCTACCTATACCATATAGCACCATAAGGAGGCCAAATAATTGACCCTTCTTCTTAAACCTGTCTCTTGTTAACCATAAAATAAAAAAAGTAATAAGTCCAGCCAGGGAATGATAAATCTCTGTGGGGTGCAGGGGAACATTAAGAGGGGCTAGGGAATGGGGATCTGTAAAGGTAATGGCCCAGGGCATGGTACAATATCTCCCATAACAACATCCTGCCATGAGACATCCTATTCTCCCCACAAACTGACCAATGGCAATGGCAGGGGCCATACAATCTGCCCATATCCAAGGGTCCTCTCCCTTTTTTTTCAAAAAGATCACCGCCACTCCCATGGCCAGTATTGCACCTCCCACAAATACAAGTCCCCCCTTCCAGATCATTAGAGATTCCAGGAGATGTTTCTTAAAATAACTCCATTTTATAACCACATACAGGAGTCTTGAACCCACAATGGCACTTACAATAATATAAAAACCAAGGTCTGAAACCAATGAAACATTAAGGTCCCTTCTTCTTGCCTCCCTAGAGGTCACTGCCAGGGCCAGTAAAAAGGCGGAGGCAATAAAAAAGCCATAGGAATAGATGGTAATGGGGCCTATCTTTATAAGTATGGGGTGCATTATCTATGTCCTTTTCTCAAAAGTGAAAACGCCATTAACATCCCCCCTACAGAGATAGCGGTATCTGCCACATTAAAGGCAGGCCAGTGGTATGGCCCAATATAAAAATACAGAAAGTCTGTGACCTCTCCCCATAGGAGGCGGTCAATGAGATTGCCAACTGCCCCACCTAGCACCATGGCCAGAGAGAAGGAGAATAATCCATTTTTTTCCCCCTCCCTCCACAATAGATATAAAATAAACCCAGATGCAAGCATGGAAAAGGCAGTCAATATCCAAGTCCCCATCAAGGGAGAAGAGTTAAAGAGTCCAAAGGCTATCCCCCTATTTTTGATGTGCACCAGGCTAAAGAAACCAGGTATAACAACCCTGGAAGAATATAGGGGGATAGCACTCTTCACCCACATCTTGGTGAGCTGATCCAGCAGGGTAATACTGAGGGCGATCAGAAGGGAGACATATCTCCCTCTCATAGCTCCTCCAAGACCTGTGCACATCTTGGACACACATCTTCAAACCTGGGGTTCACTCCCACCTGCTCACTATATACCCAGCAGCGTTGACACTTCTTCCCTTTTGCCCTGGATACCTCTATAGAGAGGCCATCCACCTCTTGGCTTATATAGCATCCCTCAGGGGCTAAACCTGATACCACCTTTACATCAGAGACAATAAACACCTCCCTGAGTTCTTCTCCCACACCATGAAGGTCCCTGTAGAGGGAATCCTCCCCACAATACAGGGTCACTGCACAGTCAAGGGAATGGCCCACAACTCCATCCTTTCTCTTTGGCTCAATGGCCCTGGTGACTTCCCCTCTGATCTTTCTTACTCTATCCCATAACCTCACCTCTTCAACAGGAGCTACCTCTGAATATTTTTTAAAGGTAAGGGCAAATACAGATTCAGTTTCTCTCTCAAATGCAGGGGGCAGATTCTGATAGATCTCTTCTGCAGTAAAGCTCATTATTGGAGCCATATCCAGGAGGAGTATATTCAGGATATGATATAGGGCAGTTTGAGCAGAACGCCTCTTCAGAGAAGAGGGGTGGGATACATAAAGGGTCTCCTTTAAGATGTCCAGATAAAAGGAGCTAAGATCCACCACACACATATTATGAAGGGAAGAAAAGACCTTATGGAACTCGTATTCCTCATAGTATCTCAGTATAGTATTATGCCTCTGAATTACCAAATGCAACCCATACCTGTCTATGGGCCTCATCTTCTCAAAATCCACCACATCCCTCTGGGGATCAAAATCAGCAAGATTTCCCAGAATGAATCGGCAGGTATTCCTTATCTTTCTATAACTATCCACCAACTGGGATATTATCTTATCAGAGATCCTCACATCATCCTTATAGTCCTCAGAGGCTGTCCACATCCTGAGGATCTCTGCCCCATATCTATCTATTATCTCCTGTGGTCTTATTATATTTCCCAGGGACTTGGACATCTTTCTCCCCTCTCCGTCCACCACATATCCATGGGTCAAGACTGCCCGATAGGGGGCCCTGTCCCTGGTCCCCACTGAAGCAAGGAGAGAACTGTGAAACCATCCCCTGTGCTGATCAGAGCCCTCCAGGTAGAGATCTGCCGGGAAAGAGCACTCCTTTCTCTTCTCCAAGACAGCGGCAAAGCTGGTGCCAGAGTCAAACCACACATCCAGGATGTCGGTCTCCTTTTTAAATGAACTGGCACCACACCTCTTACAGGTAAGCCCTGCAGGGACTATCTCCTCCACAGGGACCTCAAACCAAAAATCTGCACCCCTCTCATGGGTCTCAAACCTCTTAACTATCTCCCCCACCCAATTAGGGTCAAAAAAGGCCTCCCCACAGTTTTCACATATAAGGGCAATAATGGGGACCCCCCATGACCTCTGCCTGGATATACACCAGTCAGGTCTGGTGGCCACCATGTTATATATCCTCTGTTTTCCCCAGGCAGGAATCCATTTTACCTCATTCTCTATTATCTCAAGGCACTTCTCTCTCAGATCATTGGCATCCATGGATATAAACCACTGGGTGGTGGCCCGATAGATAACTGGTTTTCTACACCTCCAGCAATGGGGATAGGAATGGGTTATACTGCCACGATGAAGGAGATTTCCCTTCTCCCTTAGCTTCTCTATCACTGGCTCATTGGCCTCAAATACATTCATCCCAGCAAAAAATTCCACCTCCTCTAAAAATATCCCCCTATCATCTAGAGGAGATAGGATCTCCAGTCCATATTTGAGTCCAGTCTCATAGTCTTCAAGTCCATGCCCGGGGGCGGTGTGAACACATCCTGTGCCTGTATCCAGAGATACATACTCTGCCAGGACTATCCTGGAATCTCTCTCATAAAAGGGATGAGTGGCCACTATATTCTCCATCTCCTGGCCCTTGATTTGTGCCACCTCTACATAGTCTTTCCATCCAAAAATCTCCGCACAAACAGGCAAAAGGCGCTGGGCAAGGATATAAAATTCTCCTGACACCTCTACCACCACATAGTCAAATTGGGGATGTACTGCCACTGCCATGTTAGAGGGAAGGGTCCAGGGGGTGGTGGTCCAGATTACTATAAAAAGATCTCCATTTATACCCGGGAATAACTCCCCTCTCCGTGGGTCTTTTATGGGAAACCTCACATAGATAGATGGGGATGTCTTATCATAGTATTCTACCTCTGCCTCTGCCAGGGCAGTCTCACAAGAGGGGCACCAATATATTGGCTTTTTACTCCTTTTAACAGCCCCCCTTGCCATAAAATTGCGCAGTTCATTGGCAGTAGCCGCCTCATATACGGGGTCCATGGTAATATAGGGTTTATCCCATTCCCCAAACACCCCCAGCCTCTTAAACTCCTCTCGCTGGATGTTTAAATACTTAAGGGCGTACTGTCTGCACCTCTGTCTTATCTCAATAACAGACACATCCCTCTTGGATATGCCCATCTCCTGCTCCACCTTCAGCTCTATTGGAAGACCATGACAATCCCATCCTGGGACATATTCTGCCCTCTCTCCTTTCAGGTTGTGATATTTTACAATAATATCCTTCAGTATCTTGTTCATGGCAGTGCCCAGATGGATATTCCCATTGGCGTATGGGGGACCATCATGAAGTACAAAGGTCTTTTTACCTTCCCCACTATCCACCATCATATGATACACATCCCTCTCCTGCCACCACTTAAGCATCCTGGGCTCATTTTTGGGAAGATTGGCCTTCATGGGAAACTTTGTCTTTGGAAGATTTAAGGTGTCTTTATAGTCACTCATAACCCCATCTCCTCATACTTAAAATTAATGGGACCATACCCTTTCCATTAATAGAGATTTTAGAAACATTTAGGTTGAACCAAGGCCCTCTATAAGTCAAGAAAAATATCCCTTTTACATGGAACGCAAGATGCCCTCCACCAGCTTTAACATCTCCCCTACACCCTTCCTTGCCTCATGGACCACATCTTCAAAAGAGGTCTCCTCCATACAATCGGGAAGATTTTTATTGGTGAGACAAGAAAGACCCAGTACCTTTATCCCCATATGTCGGGCGGCAATGACCTCCATAACTGTGGACATCCCCACGGCATCTGCCCCCCACATCCTAAAGGCCCTGGTCTCAGCCGGGGTCTCCAGGGAAGGGCCAAGCACCCCTATATACACCCCCTTTTCCAGGGCTATACCCAGAGAAAGGGCGCAATCTTGAGCAAGTTTTATAAGACCAGGGTCATAGGGTCTGCTCATGTCTGGAAACCTCTCACCTAGCTCCTCTATGTTCTCCCCCACAAGGGGATTTCTACCTGTAAAGTTTATGTGGTCTGTGATAACCATAACCCTACCCTTCTCAAAAAGGGGATTTATGGCACCTGCGGCATTTGTAATTATCAGGGTAGAACATCCCAGAAGTCCTGCAAGTCTTACCCCAAAACACACATCAAAGGGAGAATATCCCTCATATAGGTGTACCCGTCCTTGAAACACCAGCACCTCTCTCTTCCCAAACACACCCCCAAGGACCCTACCCCGGTGAGTCTCCACGGTAGATAGAGGGAAATGGGGGATCTGTGCATATTCCATTTCCCACACAAGGTCCATGAAGGAGGTCATATCCCCCAATCCTGTCCCCAGCACCAAGGCTATGGAAGGGGAAAAACCCGGAGGCATGGCCTTTTGCACAAAATCCCTTGCCTCTTTTAACCTCAAAAATTTTTCCTTTGACATAAACCTCTCTCCTTTACTATCCTCTGGGAAACCGATGTCACACATTTCCTCTTTACTTAAATAACCCCGGGCAGGTATACATCTAAAGCCATGGACATTGCAACCCTATTTGGTATTATTGTAGGTTTTGCCCTCCTCATTGCCGCCATTGTCCTGGGGGGAAATTATAATATCTTCCTGAATATTCCAGGCCTTATGATCGTCATAGGAGGTACTTTTTCCGCTGCCTGTATCAACTTCCCTTTATCAGACATCTATAACAGTTTTGTGGCGGCATTTAAAATCTTCGTCACCAAAAAACTAAAGGCAAACGAGGTGGTAAATCTAATGGTAAAGATCGCTGATATATCCAGAAGAGAGGGGCTCCTTGCCCTTGAACACATAGAAACCGACAACAATATCCTCAAAAAGACGTGCCAGCTCATTGCTGACAACGCAGACACAGACCTCATTCAGGAAACCTTAATGATTGAGATCACCTCCATGAAACAGAGACATTTTATCACCCAGGAGGTATTTAAAAAGATGGGAAGTTATGCACCTGCCTTTGGTATGGTAGGCACACTCATAGGCCTGGTGCAGATGCTCTCTTCCCTCAAGGATCCAGATGCCATAGGTCCTGCAATGGCGGTGGCTATACTCACCACTTTCTATGGCAGTGTCCTCTCAAACCTGGTCTTCCTTCCCATAGCAGGCAAACTAAAGAGCAGGACCACAGAGGAGGTGCTTCATCTCCAGATAATATTTGAAGGGGCAAAGTGCATCCTTCAGAATAACAACCCAAGATTTGTGTACGAAAAACTCTCCTCCTTTGTACCCCCAAAGGAGAGAAGATATGAGCGAAGACATTAAACTGGATATTCAGAGGCTAACAGATCCCTTTGAAGAGGAAGAGGAAGGGGAATCCTGGCTCCAGACCTTTGCGGACCTGAGCATGTTGCTCCTCACCTTCTTTATCCTTTTATATTCCTTCTCTTCTCTGGATCAGCGTATCTTCAGATCTTATATCCTCTCAGTAAAACGAGCACTTGGGGCAAAGGCAAACAATGAAATGGGGATGAATGTCAAATTTACCAAGGAACAGGGGATATTTCTAAAGCAGGCCCAGCTAATCAAACAGATAATGGAAGAGCAGAGTAAGGTATTTTCAGATTTTAATTTTTATTATAACTCCAGGGGAATAGAAGGAGTAATAGGGGCCAGATTTGACAAGGGCAAGGTAATAATAGACCTTGCTGGGGATGTGCTTTTTCCCCCGGGGCAGGTAACCCTAACTCCAAAGGGCAAAAGGGTGCTTAGACAACTAAAGGACTTTTTGATAATGCATCCAGAGGAGACCATAAACATAATAGGTCATACAGATGATGTCCCTCCTCCTCCCAACTCCAGATTTAAAGACAACTGGGAGATATCGGCCCTCAGGGCCATAAATGTACTGAGGTATCTCACCAAACTGGGGATAAATCCTGACAGGATGACTGCCACGGGACTTGCAGACACAAAACCCCTGGTCCCCAACACCTCTCCTGAAAACAGACAAAAAAATAGGAGGGTAGAAATCGTTTTGGAGAGGAATTTCTATGAGTGATTTTCTTACTCCCAGGGAATGCAATATCCGCTTTAAAGGAAAGATGGGGTCACGCAGGTGTGTGCGGGTATCTCATCCTTCGCTGAAGGTGAGACTCTCCTCAGGGGAAGAATTCCCTGTAAAGGACCTCAACACCTATGGAGTTGCCTTTAAATACAAGGGAAGTGAATATTTACCAGGAGAGGTCCTCACCCTGTCAGTATACTTTAAAGATAGAGAAGTCCTAAAGGATTGGAGGGCAAAGGTGAAACGCCTTGCAGGAGATGCCCTGTGTTGTGAATTTATGGACCTTGGGAGAAGAGAAGAATATACCCTGGATGCACTTATTGTGGAGATCCAGAAAGAAGAAATAAAAAAGAGAAAACAAAAGGAGGAATAGATGGCAGGTAGCTATAACAAGGTAATACTTATTGGAAGGCTAGGAAGGGATCCTGAACTCAAATATACCCCTTCGGGCACACCTGTGGCAAATTTCCCTCTGGCAACAAGTGAGGTATATGTGGACAGGGAGGGAAACCGGCAGGAAAAGACTGAATGGCACAGGATAGTTGTATGGAGCAAGCAGGCAGAAAGCGTGGCAAATTATCTGAGCAAGGGCAGGCTTGCGCTGGTGGAGGGTTCTCTTCAGACAAGAAAGTGGACAGATGCGCAGGGGCAGGAGAGATATACCACAGAGATAAGGGCCCAGCGGGTGGTCTTCCTGGATTCCCAGGGGACTGCGGTAGGTTCTGAAGAGGTGCTCTCCTCCCCCAAATCCAATCCCACAGACCCCTTTAATGTAAATGAGGAAGATTTGGGTCCTGCCTTCCCATCTGAAGCAAGTGGAATGGATGAAGCTCCCTTTTAGGGACCTATCCCCTCTTAAGGGAGGTGGCTATGGACATTATTTCATTTGGATCCAGGATGAGAATGACCCGGCCATCTCCCAGGATAGTGGCACCAGCAAATCCATGAATATCTCCCAGATATTCTCCCATAGACTTTATTACTATCTCCTGCCGATGGAGTAGGGTATCTACGATTAGACCGATCTTACGCTCATTTACTGAAATAATAACCAGGGGTAGAATGTCCCTATCCTTTTTACCATTACACACCCCCAGGATCTCTCCAAGCTCTACCAGACCAACCACTTCTCCCCGAAGGGTGGTGGTCTTTCTCTTATTTACCTCATATATCTTTGAGGCAGGGATCTTTGTGGTCTCGGAGACGGCATCCAAGGGGATAGCATAAGTATGTTTTCCCACGTCCACCAACAGGGCCTCAATAATGGCAAGGGTAAGGGGCAGAGAAAGGGTAAATTTGGTGCCCTTTCCCAGTTCTGTATGCACAAATACATTCCCATTGAGATTTTTTATATTATTTCTCACCACATCCATCCCCACTCCCCTCCCCGAGACATCTGTTACCTTTTCTGCAGTGGAAAATCCTGGCGCAAAGATAAGGTCTATTGCCTCTCTCTCATCCATCTTCTCGGCCTCCTGGGGAGTGATTATCCCCTTCTCAATGGCCTTTTTCTTGACCTTCTCCGCATCAATGCCGCGCCCATCGTCCTCCACCTCTATTATCACAGAATTTCCCTCATGAAAGGCCCTAAGCCATATCTTACCCACCTCAGGTTTTCCAGCCGCCCTCCTCTCCTCAGGGGTCTCCTGACCATGATCCACTGCATTACGAATAAGATGAAGCAACGGGTCTCCAACCACCTCCACCACACTCTTATCCAGTTCTGTCTCCTCTCCCTCAATGATCAGGTCTATCTTCTTTCCACTCTTCCTGCTTAGATCCCTCACCAGACGTGGAAAACGGGAAAAAACCGTCTTTATGGGCATCATTCTCACCTGCATAATAGTATCCTGAAGGTCATCGGATATCCTTCCCAGGGCATCAGTGGTCTCATAGAAAAATTGTATCATCTCGGAGATATCCTTTCCCTCTTCCAGTTGCTTGGTGAGGAGTACAAATCGGTTACGGTTAATAATAAGCTCTCCAATGAGATTCATTAGGTGATCCAGTTTCTCGTGATCCACGCGTATGGTTGAAGAGGTCTTTATTCTATCACTCTTTTTGACCTTCTTATCACCCTTTTTCACCTCTATCTTCTGGGGCTTAGGGGAGGAAGGAGGCGCCTTTTTGGGTTCAGGGGCAGCAGGGGAAGAAGGGGGGGCTTTCTCTTCAGAAGGTGACTCTGGTTTCTTCTCCTCTTCAGAGGGGGGAGCAGACACAGCGGCCTTTTCCATCCTCTCTATTTCCTTACGAATCATCTCCTCCAATATTTCCGCTTCCTGCCTCAAGATAGAGACCAGGGTATCAAAACCAGAGTCCATATTTCTACCCTGATCCACCAATGTGGCAGTCCGGGCGGCATACTCTGCCACCTCTCCCAGCTCCATATATTCAGAGGCGTTCTTTAAGGACTGAAACGCACGATAGAGTCCATCTATGTACTCCTTATTCTCAGGGTCCTTTTCCAGGGTCTCCAGGGCAAGGTATATATTTTCAAATTGCTGTTTTACTGTCTCCTTAAATACCTTTAAATCCTCATCATCAACGGGTTCACTTATCTCTCCCCCCTTTTCTTCTCCTTTCTCTTCCCCCTCAGATGCCGAGGTAGCCTCCTGCGGGGGAGCTTTCACCTCTTCCCCTGTCAACCTCTTCAAAGAATTTTCAAGGTCTAAAATCAATGAAGAGATATCTGGGGGGGTGACATAGCCTGATTCTGGATCTATGGCTGAGACCATCTCTTCCATTACATCAATCGTCTTGAGTAAGAGGTCCAGTATATCCGGAGGGATATTTTCTTTATTCTGACGGAAATAATTTAAAAGGCTCTCTGCCCTGTGACTCAGCTCATAAAATTCCTTATACCCAATAAGTCCACTGTTTCCCTTTAGATTATGAAAATAGCGAAAGATATCCTGGATTATCTCCTGACTACGCTCTGGCTCCTTTTCCATATCAATTAGGAGCTTATTTAGATTTTCAATATTATCCTCTGCCTCTTCCAGGAAGTCAGAGAGATGTTCTGGACTATTGATGGTGAGCAAATACGTCTTTTCCTCTACCTCCTCTATATCCTCCTCAGAAGAAGAAGGGGAGGAGATCTCACCAGATGGTTTTTCTCCAGCGAGAAGGCTATCAATGGTGTCAATAATAGTATCTATGGGCACATCTCCTTCATCTCCCTCTTCCTCAAGATTATCTAGCATCTGACGAAGTGCATCAGTGGCCATGAGGATCACATCCATTATCTCAGGGGTATTTTTTATATTACCCTTCCTCATCTCATCCAGGATATTCTCTGCCTTATGGGCCACCCGATTCATCTTATTCAAGCCCAAAAAGCCAGAAGCCCCTTTTAAGGAATGCATGGGTCTAAATATCTCATCTATTATGCTGAGATCGTCTGGATTCTTTTCCAGTTCCAGAAGATTTGGCTCTATGGTTTCCAGATGTTCCCTGGCTTCAGTAATAAAATCCAGCAATACTTCCTGATCCATCATGGCCTATGTCCCCTCTCCTTTTATTTTACTTTTTTCCAAGTAGCATCTGTACATTCTTAAGAAGTTTATTAGGTTGGGCAGGCTTTACCATATATATATCTGCCCCCACTTTAAGCCCCGCCTGAATATCCTTGTCTTCCCCTTCAGTACTCAAGATGATTATAGGCAGGTCCTTAAAGACCTCCTGTTCTCTGACGTTCTTTATAAAGGTAAGTCCATCCATCCTGGGCATATTTACATCACATATAATAAGACACACATCAGGATTGGAATATAATTTTTCAAGGCCATCTAATCCATCTTCTGCAGTTATGACCTTAAAGCCCGCCTTTTTTATAACAAAGGAAACCAGGTTCCTCACTGTCTTTGAATCGTCCACTATTAAAATTACCCTTTCCTTCATAGGCAACCTGCTTTGTTAAAATTTCAATATCCTGTTTACTAACCTGGTGAGATCCACTATTCCCACCAGCCTATCCCCCACCTTTATAAGTCCAATAATAATATCACTTGCTCCTATGTGAATCTCTATATTCCATTCTATATCCTTCTGGGGGACCTTGTGCATATTGGTTATTCGCTCTACCATAATCCCAACCCTAAAGTCATGAAAATTACATACCACAACAAAACGGTATTTATCAATATCAGATATCTCTGTCCCCAGCATGGAAGAAATATCTAGCAAGGGGACTATCCTGTTTCTCAGGTTTATAACACCCACCATAAAGTCAGGAGAAGAAGGAAGCTGGGTATAGGGGACCTTTTTTATCACCTCCTGCACCTCATGGATGGGAATGGCTATCTCTTGATCCCCAATGGCAAAGCCCACAAACTGTACCTCTGAAAGGGAACGGATATCTATCTGGGCACCAGGTTTAACATCTCCCCCACCCAGTTTTTGGCCCTCCACAGAGATAGCGGGAGGGATATTCTCTTCTCCCAAATACTTTTTGATAAAATCAAGCTCATAAGTACTATACACTCCTTCCCTTTCTCCTTCCTCGGGAAGGATAACGTGTTCTTTTAAATACTCTTCAGGAGTCTTCATGTTCATGGTCTATTATCTCTCTGGCTAATTCTAAATATTGTTTAGCTCCCCTACTGGCTGGAGCAAGGTTATAGATTATCTCACCCCTTGCACTGGCCTCCCTGAACTTGGTATCTATACCTATTATCGTCTTAAAAAAACGGTCCTTTAGATTCTCTCTAAGGACCTCCACTACCCTCCTGCATGCCCCCACCCTGCGATCAAACATGGTGGCAAGGGCCTTATAGGATAGGGGGTGAGGTAATACCTTATTCAACATCCTAATGGTGTCAAAAGTCAACCTCAATCCGTGCAGTGCCAGAAATTCCGCTTGAATAGGTATCACTGTAAGGGTGGAAGCCACCAAGGCATTCACCAGAATGACTCCAAAACTAGGGGGACAGTCCAGGATAATATATTCATAATCTCCATCCAGCATGGAGAGGACCCTCTTTAATATCCTGCCCTTACCCACCCTATCCTTTAATTCTGCCTCTACCACAGAAAGTTTTATTGACCCAGGGATAAAATCAAAAAAGTGTCGTTTGTTTCTCTGGATAAGCCCATGGAGATCTTCCCGCGAAGGACTTTCTTTGAGGAATATATCTACCACACTCTCGTGGATGGTCTCAGGATAATAAGCAAGATGAATGGTGGCAGAGGCATGGGGGTCCAGATCTATCACCAGGGTCTTCTTCTTTAGAATAACCAATGCCGCCCCCAGGGTAAGGGCAGTGGTGGTCTTTCCCACCCCTCCCTTTTGATTGGCAATGGCAATAACCCTGGGCTCGTAACTGGACATTTATTTGCTCAATTCCCTCATTAATAAATTATAAAGGGCCTTCCAGTCATCCTCATATACATTTAAGAATTTAACTCCCACTCTATATCCTCCAAACCCCCTCTCTACCCTCACCACCTCTGCCACTGCAATGAGAGATTGATTCACAGAACTTTCAAACACCTTAAAAAAACTGGGATGATATCTGTGTAATCCTGGAACATAAAGGGTAAGTTGCAATTTATCTCCCACGGAAAAGGGCTCTGAGATCTCCAACAACAATCCCCCAGGACTTATGTTCAAACACCTGGAGGAGATCATCCTCTGACTCTTTATGGGAAAGACGAACCTCCTTACCTCTACCTTTAACTCCTTATTTAATCTCTGATACTCTCTCCTGTCCCTCTCCACACTATTCCCCCTTTTTATACACAATGGTACCTGGGTAATATTTTGGAGTAAAGGCCCTGGATAAATTATGTAATGATTCTGAATGGCCCAAAAAGAGATAACCCCCATCTAACAGATTATCATATATAAGATTTATTACCTTTTTCTTTGCTTCTTCATCAAAGTATATTATTACGTTGCGACAAAAAACCACATGGGACTTTTCAATCTGTTTTACCTGAAACCTGTCAATAAGATTTATATGGCGAAAAGAGACTATTTTTTTGAGAAAGGGCCTTACCTGATATTTGCCTTCCCCTATCTTATTAAAATACTTTGCCTTAAGGTGGGGAGGCGTGAGACGCAAGGAATACTCCCCATATATACCCCTTTCAGCCGCTCGCAATACATCCATGGAGATATCATTGCCCGTTATCTTTATATTCCACCTGGAGATCTCTGTCTTTAAGACCTCGTGAAGAATAATAGCCAAGGTATATGGCTCTTCCCCAGTGGAACATCCTGCAGACCACAGCCTTAGTTTCCTGGAGGTCCTGGAGCGCTCTATGACCTCTGGGAGTATCTTATTCTGAAATACCTCCAGTTGTGGTGGATTCCTGAAAAAACAGGTCTCATTGGTGGTAATGACAGAATATAGTTTCTCTAATTCCTTTTTTCGCTCAGGGTCATACTTTAAAAAATAATAATACTCACTAAAGGAATTGAGTCCCAGGGTCTTTAACCTGTTGGTAAGCCGTGTCTCCAGAAGATATTTACGGTTGTCGGCAATATATATCCCTGTCTGCTGATAGATAAAATCCCTAAGGAGCACAAATTCCTCATCCGTTATCCTAAAATCCCTTTTCAATGTTGTAGTCTTGGTTAGCAAGCCCATAACACCCTTATCCTGAATTAAAAATAACTTTAAGACTTCCTGGCCAATATCTTTTCCACCAGGGCCTGAACTTCGGGGTCCTGTTCCTCATTCAAAAATTCTATCAAAAGTCTGGTGGCCTCTGGACTCTCAATCTTATCCAGGGTCTCCACCACCTTTATCTTAAGCAAGTTATTATTCCCTTTTAAAATAGGCTCTAACACCCCAATATCAAATCCCTCTTTTATCTCTCCAAGTATCTCCATGGCCCTCATCTTTACCCAGTCATCGTCATCTTCCAGCTTTCCCACCACATAAGATATTATCTTGGACTTGTCCTTCAATTGATAGAGGGCATCCAAGGCACTAACCCTCACCTCTTTGCTTATATCTTGAAGCCTGGGCACAATATTCTCTATTATCTCGTCTTCGTCCTCACAACACAGGATATAGGATTCCACTGCAACCTTGCGAATGTCCTCTTCTTCATCCTCCAAGGCCCTTTGAATGTAGGGCAAAAATCTCTTCTCTCCAAATCTCCCAAAGGCGTAGATGGCCATGAGCCTGTGCAGGGGATTTTCACTGGATGCCATTTCCATAAATCTCTCTTTGATGTAGTCGCTACCAAGGGCGATGCAGGCATTTAGGGCCACCTCCTTTACATCATCGTAGGGATGATCCAGGAACCTCAAAAGACGAGGCGCGGCATCCTCAAACCTTAATTTTTCTCCCAAAAACTTAAGGGCATTTTTTATAACCTTTCCATCCTTATGCCTCTCAAGCACATCCAGAAAGAAATCCCTTACATCTTCCTCCCCTTTATCACACAGGGCCTTACTGATCTCCCTTTGAATATCCCTATCCACATTCCAAAATATATCCACCAACACTTCTCTGGCCTCAGGTGTATCCATCTCACAGAGCAAACGAATGGCAAAGAGCTTTCTCTTCTCCTCTCCTGAATTGAGGTCTTGAAGCAAAGAAGGGGTAACCCCAAACCCCTTTAAGATATCCCTTATCTCTTCCAGCAACTCCTCATCCTTCTCCTCATCCAGCTCTGCGGCAAAATCCAAAATGGCCCTTGCGGCCCTGTCATTTTTTATACAGGAAAGTCCCTTGAGAGCGGCCACCTGGACATCCCTGTCTTCATCAGAGAGGGCCTCTATGAGATAATCCTCAAATCTATTTCTCTGTCCCTCGCTCAACAACTCCAGGGTCCTGCTTCCCATAAGGGTAACCAGTGCCTGAATTATTTTATTCCTTAAAGGAATATTATCTGTCTCCAGTTTATTTAACAGGGAAGGCACCATCCTAACCTTTCCCATCTCTGCAAGGGCATCTATAATGGCCGCATCTATGAGATCAGAACCCTTCCCGAGATGGTTTATGAGGACCTCGGCAGAGGCCTCACTACCCAATCTCTTCAGGGCCTCAATTGCCGCAAATCTCACCCATTCCTCATCCCCCAGGGCATTTTCAAGACATGGCACAGCCTCCAGATATCCAATCTTACCAAGACTTATGGCCGCCTGGGACCTCACATTTGGATCCGGGTCTGAGGATAAGATATCACACAAGGGCTTAACCACCATAATGCTCTTTATGTTTCCAAGGATATCCACTGCAAATATACGTATATCTGGATCTGATTCATACAGAAGGTCCAACAAGATATCTATCCCCTGCTCTCCTATATCCCTTAAGATATCCACAGCCACATTTCGGATAGATACATCATCCTCCCACAAGAGGGGCACCAGTGCCTGGATGGTAACCTCCCCTCCCAATTTTCTAAGTGAGAGTTCCGCGGCCTCCTGAACCCCCACATTGGAACTCTTCAGGAGGTTTACCAGTTGAGGAATGGCCTCAGTACAATTTTCCTCTCCTGCCAGAAAACACGCCTCCCTCACCTCTATGGGGTCGGAGGAGCGCAATTTTTCTGTTATTGTATTACAACCTGCCATATACTCCCTTCTCTTTTTGTGGTTTTGCCATCAAAGATACAGGTTCCTAGTAATGGCCTCCGCCATATCCCCAATATCCACTATCTCGTCGGCCAAATTTGCATCCACGATGGCCCTGGGCATCCCATATACCACACAGGTCTTTTCACTCTGTGCAAGGGCCCTTCCCCCCTTCTGTTTAAGGACCTTGATCCCCTCCAGTCCATCATTTCCCATCCCTGTGAGGATCACTCCCAGGGCCCGTTTGCCCACCCCCAGGGCAATGGAGCGCATGAGTTCATTGGCCGAGGGCTTATATAGGGCATTAGTTGGCTCCTTACTCACCTCCAATTCTATCCTGCTCACCTTTTGCACCAGCCTGAGGTGATGTCCCCCTCTGGCAATATATGCCACCCCTGGCCTTACCACCTCTCCATTTTCCGCCTCTTTTACGCTTATCTTGCATATCTCATCCAATCTCTTGGCAAATGGACCAGTAAAGGCCTCTGGCATATGCTGTGCGATAAGGATAGGGGCAGGAAAATTCTTATCCAATTTGGTGAGGACCTGCTGCACCGCCATTGGACCTCCTGTGGATACTCCAATGCCCACTATATCCCTCTTCTGGACCTTTCCCTTAAACTGTCCCACTTCCACATGCTTCTCCACCACCTTCCTTCTAGTTATCCTGGGAAGCTTTTTCTTTTTGGCAATAAGCTTAACCTTTTCTTGAAGCTCCTTTTCTATCTTAACTATCTCCAGAGAAACCTTGGAGAGCTGTTTGGGGATATAATCCACTGCACCAAGTTCCAGGGCCTTTAGAGTTGCCTCTGCCCCTTCTCTGGTAAGGGAGCTTACCATCAATACCGGCTTGGGGCACTCCATCATAATATGCCTAAGGGCGGTCAATCCATCCATTACTGGCATTTCAATATCCAGGGTAACCACATCTGGATCCAGTTCCTTTATCTTTTCAAGACCTTCCTTACCATCCTTGGCAGTGCCCACCACCTCAATCATGGGATCCTTCTCCAGCATGGAACTTATGGCCTTTCTCATAAAAGCGGAGTCATCAACCACCAAAACCCTTACTTTTTCCATATATCCTCTCCCTCGTTATATTTTTTTCTCCTGGTGCAACATTCGGCTCCAGGTCTCAACCAATTCCTCATCCCACTGAGACCCTGCCCCCTTTTCCAATATATTTAAGGCACGCTTGGGATCCATGGCCTGCCTATACGCACGATCAGAGGTCATTGCGTCAAATGCATCCACCACACTTATTACCCGTGAAAGAAAAGGGATATTATCCCTGTCTATACCATCTGGATATCCCCTTCCGTCCACCCTTTCGTGATGATGATAGATTATGGGCATAATATCCTTCAAGGTCTCCACCTGAGATAGTATCTCCCTCCCTATCACAGGATGCTTTTTCATGACCTCGTATTCTTCATCTGTAAGCCTCCCTGGTTTATTCAGGATACTGTCAGGGATACCTATCTTACCTATGTCGTGGACGATACCAGCCCAATACAGTTTATCCAGTTCCTTGGAGGTAAGTCCCAGCTTCCTTCCCAGTTTAAGGGCATAATGGGCCACCTGGTCTGAATGACCCTTTGTATAAGAATCCTTGGCCTCCACCGCCTTTGCCAGGGAACGAATCACCTCCCTGTTCATCTCTATCACCCGTCCATATAACTGGGCATTTTCTATAATGGCCGCTGTTTGAGAGGCAAAGACAGTAAGGAGTTGCAACTCATCTTCATTAAAGGGTGGTGAGTCCCCCTGCCTCACCAATGCTATGGCCCCAAGGGGGCCCTCTTTGCCTATAAATGGAGAAAGCATTATCTGATAAGAAGAAAGTCCCTTTTCAAGTGACATATCCACAATTTCCCTATCTTCTAACCTACCTGGAATGTGTATAATGGATCTTCGTTTTGAAATACAAAGAAAAACCACCTGTTTTATGGCATTTAAAAGCATTGGGGTGGTCCTAAATAATCCCCTTATCCGGGAGATCTCCATCTTTCTGGACGCTCCCTTTAAAAGAAAAATTGCACTCCCCTCAGGAGAAAAGGTCCTCTCCACATGAAATAAAAACTCATTTAATACCGCAGATAACTCTAGCTTGGCATTGAGGTCCCTATTTAACTTTAATATCTGGACCAGCTTATCCAGCCGTTCCCTCTCCTTCCTCTCCATGCGTCTCCTGAAGGCGCTGTCCAGTTTTACCAGCAGGTGATTTAGATAAAAGGGCTTGGGAATATAGTCCAGGGCACCTTTTTTCATTACCTCCACTGCAGTCTCTATGGTACCAAATCCCGTCATTACCACCATATCCACGTCCAGATTAAACCTGTTTATCCTATCAATAAGGGCCAGTCCATCCATCTCTGGCATCTTTAAGTCCGAAAGGACTATATCAATCCCTGGTTCCTTCTTTAATATCTCAAGGGCCTTTGCCCCATTTTCCGCCTCCACCACCTCATATCCATGATCTGTCAGGGCCTCCCTGCATATCTCCCTCAGGCTCTCTTCATCGTCCACTACCAAGACCTTTCCCTTGGCCATTGACTCTCTCTCTGCCATTTTATTCTCCCAATACCTTGTCTTCTTAATAGGTCACACACCGCCTCTCCCCTCTCCACTCCCTCCCCAGATAAAATAGGTGTGTATTTCCCTCTAATTTTGTCCCCTTTTTCCTATCCCCAGTGATCCTTCTACCCCACCTCATAAGATTTTATCTTAACCTTAAATGCAACTATCCCTTATCTAACAAGCCCCTATGGGACACTTATCTGCATTTAAGATCTCAAGATATTCTCCTCCCATCCTCACTGCCAGAAGCCTGTTTTTAGAGGCAAGGTTTATCAAATCCTCAGAGAGATAAAAGGAGGCAATCATCCCCATCAGGCTCCTCTCCTCAAATTCAGGGAAGAAATCAAAAAAATCCTCCACCAAGGAAAGGACCTCCTCTATGTGATGAGATTTAAATTTTGTCTTTACCTCCACCACAAACACATACCCCCCTGCCACTGCAATCACATCATATTCCCGGACCCTCCCATCAGGCAATTTTTTCCTTCTCCTTACCATAAGGTCTTCTACCTCTAAACCAAAATATCTTCTAATGGCATAGGGGATCCCTGGGGCCACAATATCTTCAGCCTCTGTTCCCATCTTTATGGCCATATCACTCCATTTCTTATTTATCTCATCCTTAAATACCTTCATCTCATCTTTGAAATCCCTCATCTCATCCTTAAAATCCAGCATCTCGTCCTTGAACATCTTCATCTCGTCCTTAAAGTCCAGCATCTCATCCTTAAATACCTTCATCTCATCTTTGAAGTCCCTCATCTCGTCCTTAAAATCCAGTATCTTGTCCTTGAACATCTTCATCTCGTCCTTAAAGTCCAGCATCTCGTCCTTGAACATCTTCATCTCGTCTTTGAAGTCCAGCATCTCATCCTTAAATACCTTCATCTCGTCTTTGAAGTCCCTCATCTCCTTTGAGAGCTGGTTTACTGAGATCTCTGTGGCCTGATGGAGATAGAGGGTCCTCATAAGGACATATTCCAGGTAGTCTATCTTTCGGGAGTTCTCCTTTATATCTATTTTATGCTCTTTCAGCGTATTTTCTATCTCTTCCAGTTTATTCAAGATAGCACCTTCCGACATGATAAAATCCCCTGTTGATCTCCTCTCTGGCATAATGTCTCCCCACAAAAATGAGTTTTAAAAAGCCCTCCCATCCCCCTTTAATAGAAGGAGAGGGCCCATAGTCTCAAAGAGGCCGCCTTGTATTTTCATAATACTCAACTAAAAAATGTTAATGTTTTTTTTGGTCAAGTTCAAGAAATACCTTATCCACCGCTTCCTTCTCACATGGAGCCCATTTTGGAGACCAGACTATAGATGGGAAGGAGTAATCCAGCCATAATAAGGGCAAATATACCTCCCAGGAGCATAAGGAGCAGGGGTTCCAGGGTCTTACTCAGTGTATCCACCAGGTTTTCCAGGCGCTCCCTATAAACTGTGGCCACATAGCGGGTCTGCTCATCCAGCCTCCCTGTATCCTCTCCCACAGCTATCATCCTTATGGCAAAGGGATGAAGGGCCTTTGCCTGTCTCATAGAGGCGGCCACAGTATTGCCCATCTGAATAAAATCCTTTACCTGGGAAAGGCGTCTCTTATATACCTCATTTTCAAGTGAATCTATAATTATTTCAAAGGTCCTTAAAATAGAGATCCCTGAAGAGACCAGGATACCCAAATTTTCTGTAATCCTAGCTATATAGGAAGTATTTATTATATCTTTAAGAATGGGCACATGTAGCATGGCCATATCAGTAAAAAACTTCACCCGGTTGGAAAACCTCCTGGCCATCACCACCAGAATAACCATGAGCACCACCCCACCTGCCGCCATAGATGCCCAGTGCTTAAAAAAATTTGATATCCCTATGACTATACGGGTGGGAAGAGGTAGGGCCACTTTCATCTCATAAAAAAGCCCCACTATTTGAGGAACCACAAATGCAAACCAGAAGGTTACTGCCCCACTAACCACCACCATCAAGAATGCAGGATACTTTAGGGCCCTTTTGGTATCCCTGATTATCTTATCTATATTTAAGAGGTATTCCGAGGCCTTTTTTTCCATATCATCCAGCCGTCCAGTCTCCTCTCCCACCTTCATCATATTCAGGATCAGATTGGAAAAGACCTTCTGGTGGCGGGCAAGGGCCTCAGAAAAGGTCTGACCCATCTCTATATCTGTACAGAGAAGCTTTATTATATTTTTGAGACGAGGATTTTTTATATCCTCCCCTATCTCTTTCAAGGCAGAGAGGATGGGCACCCCTGCACTTTGCATCATTGAGAGGTTGTTAAAGAACTCTGCCAGTTCCTGACGGCTAATGGAAGAAAAAAATTCAGAAAGCAGGAGGTATATGCGAGTGATGAGGGGAGAATGCAATTTTATATCCACCACAGTCCCCCCCTGTTTCTCCAGGTAACGAATAGCCGCAGAAATATCATCAAAGGGAAGGACTATCCTGTGGCTCTCTATCTCCCCGGCAGGGGTAAGGAGCTTATAGCTCACAAGGGGCATAACACCTCCCTTAATATCTGAAGCGACCTATCACCCTTTTTAGTTCCTCAGGGGTGGTATCACCCAGAATCACCTTTCTTACCCCAACATCAAAGAGGGTGGAAAAGCCCTTTTCTCTCACCAGCGACTCTATCTCATAGAGCCTGGCCCCTTTCTCCAAAAGACGCCTAGTATCTGAATCAATGGAGAGGATCTCATATATCACTGTTCTACCCAAGTAACCTGTATCCATACAAAATTCACATCCCTCTCCATATACTATCTCTTTTACCTCTGTCTTTAAATAGTCCACCTCCTCC
The DNA here is from genome assembly GCA_964427155.1 of uncultured Desulfohalobiaceae bacterium. Lineage (GTDB taxonomy): Bacteria > Desulfobacterota > Desulfovibrionia > Desulfovibrionales > Desulfothermaceae > Desulfothermus. The sequence continues at coordinate 236,739 of CAYRSC010000004.1, forward strand.
TGGGTGGGGGGCCTGCTGGACCTGCAATGGGGGCATACTGTCCTCACCAGTCTCTGGCTCACCACACACACCAGGGTTTCAGCCAGCGTCAACATATCAGCTCCCAGGCCAATAAGCCTTGGAATGGCCCCAAGGGCAGTATTTGAATGCAATGTTGACAGGACAAGATGTCCTGTGGTTGCTGCAGATAAGGCGGTCTTGGTGGTTGGCTCATCTCTTATCTCACCAATCAATATAACATCTGGATCATGCCTTAAAAAATACCGCATTGCCCCTGCAAAGGTATAGCCCGCGGCCTCATTTACCTGAGTCTGTCTTGCCATGGGCACCACATACTCTATGGGGTTTTCAATGGTAAGCACATTCTTATCCAGCAGGTCTAGAGAATTTATCCCTGCAATGAGGGTGGTGGATTTACCAGAGCCTGTGGGACCGGTGAGTAATATTATTCCAAATGGCTCATTAAAGGAGCTCTGGAGGACAGGAAGATGCTCAGGTAAAAAACCCAGACTCTCCAGGGAAAAGGTGCCCTGACCACGGGATAGGAGCCTGAGAACCACATTCTCCCCATAAGGGGTAACAATGGTGGATACCCTTATATCATAAGAACGTTCCAGAAGACTTACCCTCCATCTTCCATCCTGGGGGAGACGCTGCTCTGAGATGTCCATATTGGAATTGAGTTTTATGGCCGTTATTACCCGAGCAAGTTTCTTGGGCAAAAAGGCAATGTGCCTTAACACCCCATCTATTCTAAAGGAAATGGAGATCCCCTCTTCCATGGAAGATACATGGATGTCGGTACTCCTCTTTTTTATTGCTAGCAAGAGCAGGTACTGAAGGAAATTGTCAGGACTTACTGTCATGGTGGTATCAGAAGATAGTACCTGAATCTCCCGCTCAAGGAGTTTTTCTATGGGATTTTCCAAAAAATAAAACCAGTTATAAATGGATGTTACAAGTTTGGTCTCCTCACATATCCTGAAATCTATCTCATAGGGGGCAAATCGCTTCACATTATAGTGAATCCTATCATCTGGCACCTGAGAGGTGGCCACCACTGCAATTGAATCCTTTACCCAGAGGGGAAGGATCTTATTTGTGAGACAGAAATTTCTGTTAAACCGGGCAAGGAATTTACTGTCAGGGGTGACCTTATTGAGGTCAATGAACTCCAGTCCCACCTGCTCAGAAAGGGCACGGGCCACATCATAATCTGAGACCACTCCCAGATGAATAAGGACCTCACCCAGTTTTTCCCCTGTAACCTTCTGGACCCTGAGGGCATACCTTATATGCTTCTCCTCTATGAGCCCCCTTTGTTTGAGCAATTCGCCCAGCAGGACCTTTTTAGAATTTCCCGCCATAGTCTATACCTTCTTCCTTTTCATGTGTTCATATTCCACACATAACCAGAAAAGGGTCCTCTCATCCAGACCATGGGTAACTGGAAGCCCCATCTTTTCCTGAAAACGCTTGATGGCGTCTAAGGTACGGTGTCCAAACTTTCCATCCCATGGTCCCCTATAATACCCCATCTCCTTAAGCATCTTTTGAACTGCAAGTTTGTCTGCTGTTGGAGAATCTGCAGGATATTTTTTGTCTATATGGAAGGGGGGCCTCCAGAGGACCACATAGTCAGGGGGATGAGAGGTATATTTCTTCCAGGGAAAGGCAGAAAAGGGAAACTGGGCATCCCGGGGAAGCCTCTTTATCCCTATCAGGGATATATCCCTGGGAAGAGATTGGAGAAAGATCTCTATATCCCCTTTTAAAATTGCCCGCTTAAATGTCCCTTCTAGAGAGATAAGGGAGAAGGGACGGAGAAACTCCCTGCACTTAAGGGTAAGGGGATCCACAGGAGAAGGAGCGGACTTAAGTCTCCCCTTCTTCTCCTCATTGGAAGGCTGAACAGGACCTTTTTTTCCCCCAGAGTTGTGTAGTACTGGGCCCTGGGCCTTAGGAGGATGCCCTTTCTGAGTTCCCCCTATAGCAACGGCACTATGGGACCGCTGGCTGGAAATAAGGTGAGAGGCAGGGGCCCTCCCATCTTTCAGCGCCAACAGACCTCTCCAGCCCCCTTTAAAAAGGGATAAAGAGAGTCCAATCAATACCCCTATAAGAAAAAGTCCCCCCACAGTAATCACCAGCTTTTTGCGGGAGGCCAGCCGGGAGAGCCTCTCTTTAACCTCTTTGTTATATTTTGCAATATCTAGGGCCGCATCCCTGAGTATATTCTCATTGATAACAAAGTCCCCCTGCAGGGCAAGGAGGTGGAGTGCCCTATCCATAATAAGATGTATCATTCGTGGATTACCATGGGTCAGGGCATAGAGCAGGTCCCTTGCAGAATCAGAGAGCCTTATCTGAGAGCCTGCACTGGAGAGCTTATAGTTAACATAGAGCTCTGTTTCCTTTTTATTAAAAGGATAAAGGACCCGAAATATGTAAATGCGGCTCTTAAGCTGCCTCAACTCTGGGAGATTCAACTTTGTCTCTAACTCTGGTTGACCTGCCAGGACTATCTGAACTAATTTGGTACCATCCCCCTCCAGATTGGACAACATCCGCAGGGTCTCCAGAGACTCAAAGGGGAGATTATGGGCCTCATCCACCACTATAGCACAATTGCCCCCCTCTCTATTTATCTTCAGAAAATGATGGTATAGTTCATTTATTATACTGGAGACACTGGAGGTATCCAGAAGCTCTATTCCAAAATCCTGGGCTATGGCTAGTAGAAAATCCTTGGGCCCAAGGGAGGTATTAAAGACCCAGGCAGTGTCAATTCTTTGACTTTCCTCTTCTCCTATCCTCTTGAGGAGTTGAAGAAGCAAGGAGGTCTTTCCAACCCCCACCTCTCCCAGCAGGAGCATAAATCCCTTTCTGGAAACAATCCCATAATATAACTCATCCAAGATCTCCCTGGTCTCCTGGGTAAAAAAATAGACATCAGTGGAGGAGGCGGGAACAAAAGGATTAAATTTGAGTCCAAGGATCTCACATACAGAATCCTGCACACTATTCACTTTTTCCTTCCTTCAATGGAGATATATGGTCCTGCAAGTTCAGGGCCTTTGCTACATTCAGTTAAATAAACCCTAATAAATTGTCAAACACAGAGAGATGGGTTTTACATTTTTTGTACTTTTTTTTGACATTTTTTTCAAAGGGACATATATAGTAATCTGTTTAGGGTTTTTAAAAAAACTCATGGTCATTAATATAGGATACAAAAATAGGGGACAATCTCTTTTAATAAGGGGAATCCCTTTTTCAGAGGAGAGAATAGAGGCTCATGTATGAGAGAAATGGAGAGAGGGGCATCACACTTCTGGAACTCTCCATGGTGCTGGTGGTAATTGGGATTATAATGGGGATAGCCATATTTTCATGGATGAGTTTTATAGAAGCCAAAAAGGTCTCAGAGACCTATTCCGACCTTACCTCTGTAAAAAATTGTCTATTTTCTAAGATGCTCTATTCCACGAAATATCCCACCTATTCAGACCCTCTCACTGCCCAGATGTGTGCGAATCACTCTTATTCATCTGAAAAAGAAGTGGACTTGTGCATCTGTGGAGGAAGAAAAGATGCATGGGGCCATTATATAAGGTACATAGATGGATTTGACGCCAGCAATTCATCTCTGGCGGGAAAGGATGCACTAAAAAGACCCTGGGCTGGAATAACATATGCATATTCACCTTCACCAGAGTCACAGATAATTGACAAGGATGGGAAGGTGGTTACCAAGGTGGCGTTTGTGTTGGTTAGTTTTGGAAAGGATGGTCGTGCAGACGATCCAAGTTATGCAAATATGTTTGTGGGGGACAATCTTGTGGGAGACCTGAGGGTCTCAACTCCATGTTTTAATTGCACCTCTCCTGCACACAGGGATGACCTATATCTGGTGGTAACAGGGGATGAGATAAGGGCCTTTTTATCTAGAAGATAAGGAAGGGAGAGATGGACAAAAAAGGGTTCAGTCTAATAGAGATGGCAATGGTTCTTATAATTATAGGTCTGATAGTGGGAACCATCTTTCCCCTAATTGTGTCTCAGATCAAGAAGGAAAAGCTATCTCAGGGGAGAGAGATAGTTGAAGAGGCAAAGAATGAAATAATAGGCTATGCCATAACCCACTTTAGTGATGGAACCACCTGTCTTCCCCCCGCCACCACCTCCACTCATAAGCCTGAAGAAATTGCCCATACAACTGATATATGGGGGAGAGACCTTCGTTATTATCCTGCCCTAAACTCTACAGGAACAGGAAACAATTGTTTTAACATCTGCAACTATACTAGTTCTTCCATTACCCCTGTGTCTCTCACTGACAAGGTCTCTGCATCAAACCTGGCATTTGCCATTGCAAGTGCTGGAGATGATCACCACTTCCAGCTTGACGACAGTGGATATGCATCCACAGGGGAAATAAAGGTGACAAAGGCCCACTCTGACATCTTGGAATATGTAACCCTGGACTATCTGGCAAGCAAAATGGACTGTGCTCAGGGGGGCGGAGGAGGTGGTGGAGGAGGCGGTCCTCCAGGCTCAGACATCTCCTTTGAGAACGACCTCTCAGACTTCTCATTAATTATCCAATCAGATAGTGGAGTAATAACCTCTGATGATACCTCCAAGACCATAGCACTTGGAAATGAACAGGAAGATAGTTTTGGATGTATCTGGTATGCGGCAAACGGAGGCCCATGTAATGATGGGGTATGTACCCTGGGCACAGGATTCAGGGCATATTTTGAATTCAAGACCCAGGACAATGATTGTTCAGATGGAGATACCACAGACTATGGAAGCGGGTTTACCTTTGCAATTACCTCAGATGTAAACAGTGATCCCTCCACTGTATGTGGGGGATTGGGGGCCCATCTTGGATATGGAGGGGTACAACCCTATAATAACTACTGGATTGGAGAGCCCAAGATGGGAATAGAATTTGACTTTTATCCTTCCAATAGTGGGGATTGTCCAGGGTGGATTTTCCGTCCCTATTGTTATAACAAAGAAGATGGCAATAACAATCATGTGGCAATAATCTATTGGGGAAATGCCTATTATGTGAATGGGGCTCTCACAGGAAAAGATAGATGTAGTGATAAATGTCCTTATTTAAATAGCCACAATGGAGATGACAACAGACATGGAGCAGGCTCCACAGGTATATATGATTCATTAAATCCATCTACCTCATCCAGTGGTTACAAGGGAGGGAATACAGCATGCTGGCTGGAAGATGGGCAATATCACAGCGTGAGAATAGAGCTACACAGAGACCCAGCTTCTCATACATATACCATAAAGGTATGGATAGATGTGGATAATAGTGATGATTTAACTAGTGATTTTACGGCTACTCCAACTATCTCACACACCATCACCATAAGCCCTGAAATGGATCAAAAGATGAACAACATAAGATTTGGATGGACAGAGGGTTCAGCATCTCTTACTCAAAATGTAGAGATAAAGGATTTTGGCATAAAATTCCTGGGAGATTAGAGATGAAAAGAATTGGACTTTTTGTTTTGATTGGATTAATAGGGACTTTTATAAGATATGCCCCATGTATGGAAATTTCTTCACAAAGTAATACACTGCAACACACTAAGAAGGCACCTCTTCTGGTCTTACCGAATATAAAAAGGAATACATTAAAGATATATGGGTTAAAAAGGATAAAACGAAGAGGAGACATAGTGTGGGTAAGGGTAATAAACAGGAAGTTTTTTCCCTTCCCCATAAGAAAAAAACACCATCGCCACATCAGACAAAAGGAAATAATGTTTCTTAAGAAGACTCAAAAAGGATGGGAGCTAAATATGTTAGAGATAGGTCCTTAAATATGGCATAAATGGTGCATAAAACCAAAAAAAATCAAAAGGAGGTTAGTAAAATGACACCTAAAAGTCTCAATTCACAAAAGGGTTTCACCCTCATTGAAATGGCCATTGTGCTGGTCATTATTGGTCTTATTCTGGGCGCTGTGCTCAAGGGACAGGACCTTATTCAAAATGCCCGTATAAAAAAGTTTATAACTGATGCGGGAAAGAAGTTTGAGGTGGCGGCATGGACGGTGTATGACAGGACAGGAAAGTTTCCAGGGGATGCCAATGGCGATGGCATTATTGGAGATGGGAATGCTACTGCAGATATTAATAATGCCAACCTAAATAATCCACCTATAAATCCTGTAAATCTGGGTTCTTACTCTTTCTATGTATTTTATGGAAATGATGGAGGTACCAATCCCAAGAATGTAATAATTATCTGTAGATCCTCTGATTGTAATACCAAATTTGATGCTGCTTCTCTCCAATACTTAAAATCCTTTGATACAACCATTGATGGGGTCTCCGATGGGACAGATGGAAATGTAGTTGGTGTTAACACAACCCCTACTAACGTAGACTATAGCAGTTGGGAAGCAAATGGAACAATCACTTATGGCGATTGGACTGCAGGTACCACTGTAGCTCTTCAATATTATTTTGATGCCAAACCATAATAATATTGCTAACTATTATAGAAACAAAAAAAGAGGGGCTCAAGCCCCTCTTTTTTTGTTTCTGGACCCTATAATCTAAATAGGTGCCTGGGGAGCCACAGGACCATCTCAGGATAGGCCAGAAGCAGGAATATCACCACCACAAAAAGGGGTAAAAACAGAAAAACCCCCCGAATGACCCCTGCAAGGGTCACGTCTCTGTCCAGGGATGCCACAATAAAGGCGTTTATGCCCACAGGAGGAGTCACTGCCCCCATAGTGGTAACCAGGGTTATCCATACACCAAACCACACAGGGTCATATCCCAGGGAGCGGGTAACGGGGAAGAAGATGGGAATGGTGACCAGCAAAAGGGCCAGGGCATCCATGATGGCCCCCCCAATGAGATAGATGAGGAATATGAATGCCATTATACCCCACCTAGGGAGGGAGAGGGAGGCCACATACGAGGCCACATCATATGGAATTCGGGTAATGGTCAAAAATCTTCCAAAGATCACCGCACCCAGGATTATTACATATATCATGCTCGTTATCCGCAGTGTGTCGTCAAAGGCCTGAAAGAGCCTTTTAATATCCATATTCCCAAGTATCAAACTTATGAGGATGGCCAGAAAGGCACCAGCCGCCCCTGCCTCACTGGGTGTAAATATTCCCAGGAAGAGTCCCCCCATAACCAGGCCAAAGAGGAGAAATATCTCCCAGAAACCAAAAACTGCCCACATCTTGTGAGAGAGGGAGGTCTTCTCCCCCCTGGGAGCAAGGCCAGAGAAGATGCTGGAGCATATAGCAATCCCAATCAGAAATACCAGGGTAAGGACAATTCCTGGTATTATTGCTCCAGCAAACAAGACCCCTATGGACTGACCTGTCTGAAGCCCTATTATAATAAGCACCACACTAGGGGGTATCATCACCCCCAATGTGGCCCCTGTGGCCACTACCCCAGCGCTAAATGCAGGGTCATACCCATACTTCTTCATCTCAGGAAGGGCCACTGTGGCCATGGTGGCGGCAGTGGCTGTATTGGAGCCACAGATGGCAGCAAAACCAGCACATGCCAATATTGTTGCCATGGCAAGTCCGCCCCTTATCTCCCCCAGAAGGACATTTGCCCACCTGTACATTCTCTTATTTAGACCAGAGTAAAAACATATCTGCCCCATTAAGATAAACAAGGGGATCACAGTGAGACCATAGGAGGAAAAGACCTTCCAGGTCTCCTCCCCCACCATCCCCAGGGCGGCCTTGAGGCTCACAGCCGCCCAGAACCCCACAAACCCAACTATGCCCATGGCAAAGCCCACAGGTATCTGGAAGAAAAATATGATACCCAGGAGCAGGGCCACTCCAATCATTCCCAAAAAAGAAAGCTCCATAATCCCTATTCCCCCCTCTTTTCCAGGAGAATCTGATAGAGGATAATCACCAACATAAACACAACCCCTGCATCCACCACCAGCACCACAGGATAATACGGGATATTCAAGGTCTCTGAGAGCTCACCGCTTTGTTTGAGGGAGATGGCCAAGGAAAAGAGCCTCCAGGCCACCACACCCCAAAATCCCAGAGAAAGCAGACTGGAGATGATGGCCAGGTAGTTTCTCACCCTGGGGGGAAGCATGGACTCAAAGAGGTTTACCTCAATATGACCCCTGCCTTTCTGGGTCCCCCCAAGGGAGAGGGCAACGGCGATAGCCCCTCCAAATCCAAGCAACTCAAAAGTCCCCTTTATGGGATGACCACAGGCCCTAAGGAGGATATTTGCCACAGCAAGGAGCATCATGAGACCCAGGACCCCACATGCAAACCACACAAGGACCTTATTTATTCGGGAAAGAATCCTTATAATCATAATCCCTATCTCTGATATCTCGCCTTAAAGGTCTCTATGTCTCTCAATACCCTGTTCACAGGCACATGCGCCTTAAGGGCCATTTGCTTCCATTCATCTATGACCTCTTTGCACAGTTCATGGGCCTTTTGGGTATCAGAGGTGGAAAAGTGGAATATTCTAGCATGATATTTAACCCGGGCATATTCAAGGGCATCTTTTACATGGGCGTCCATGTATTCACCTGTCCATCTTGCCTGCTCCCTGGAGAGGGAGTCCATAACTTCCCTTATCTCAGGGGGAAGGGATTGCCATTTTTTCTTATTCATAATCACTGCAAATGGATAGACCTGAAAGTTGGTTATGGTCTCATAAGGACAATATGCGGCAAAATTTAGGTCCTTTAATACCTCCAGCGAGGATAGCAGGCCCTTTACAATACCCTTTTGAAGGGCCTCAGGGGTCTCGGACATGGGCATTGACACAGGAGTAGCCCCAAGCACCTCCAGTATCTTAGAGGCAGTTCCAGAGGCCCGAAGCTCCAGGCCCTTCAAATCCTTAAGGGACCTTACAGGGACCCTGGACATAATATTTGAAGGGGCAGAGGTAAAAAGAGTGAGGACCTTAACCCTGGAAAAGGCGTGGGGATGATATTTATTGTAAACATCCCACAGCACCAGAGAGGCCACAGTGGCATTTTGAAAACCAAGTGGAAGGGCCACTGCAGTGGTTAAAGGAAAGACACCAGGCTGATATGCCATACACACACAACCAATATCTGCCTGTCCCTCCATCACTCCCCTGAACATGTCTTTGGCCCCTAAAAGGGTCCCCCCGGGGAATGTGATTATCTTTACCCTTCCCTGGGTCCTCTTCTCTACCTCCTTCTTCCATCTCTCCATCTGTACACAGGGAAAGGTGGAGGCAGGTGGGAAATTGGCATAGGTCAAGGTAATGGTCCGGGGAAAAGAGGTGGAGGGGACAATGAGCATCCCCAGAAATAATCCCAAAATCAGGCCATAAAAGCTTCTCATACTTACCTCCTCACTTTATTTTGCTGTTAAAATAAAAAAGGGCCGCAGACCTGTTTTGCCTGCGGCCCTGACCTTCCCTTAATTGGTATTGATTTCACACCCCGGGCCAGACCGCACCTCTTCCTCTCCACCACCAGCACCAGAAAGAAAAAATCCTACCCTTCAAGACCCCAGTACATATCTTCTGCATACATATATCTCCTGTGCGGTCTATCCCCCTCCACGATTGGGCCATATTATACTCACTGCATAACTTATGTCAAAGATTTTGTGACCCCTGGACAAAATATGTCCCGTGGTCTAATGGAGAAGGGGATTGAAAGATTTCTTTTTTTAACTTATATACCTAAAAAGAGACATAAAGAAAAATGGTTCTCAAAAAAAATTTTAGGGGTTGACCCAATCTTTAACCTTGGGAGAAAATTTATGGAAAGGCCTGAAGGTCTTCCCTGTAAAACACAAGGGGCAGGGAGGGAGACACAGGGCAAAGAGATAGACCTCTTAGAGACACTCATCAGAAAGACATATCACGATGGAGTAAATATATTTGGTCCCCTGAGAGAGATAATCTCCCTCAAGTTTGAATCCTCCCTCGGGACCTATGTAATAAACAACTTTACCTATTATCTTTCTTTACTTAAAAATCTAAGATTTGTATATCTCCTTAGAACCTCTCCAACATGCTTGAAAGAGACCAGTTTTGAGATTGGAGAATTTCTGGAAGGGGTCCTGTTTGAGGAGAAAAATAATTACCGAAGTGAAGAGAAGGAAAGCCTTATCTCTTCCTCCCTCAGGGTAAGGGGACCTCAGGAGGCCATAGGGGCCCTATTTTCAAATCTGCTGGCAAATGCCTTCAGGTTTGGAGAAGAGATCTGGATAAGGATGGAGGGTAGTAGGGTAATAATTAAAAATACAGTAGGATGTCCCCTCTGCCCTGATGCAGACTCCATATATGACCTGCCAGTGGCCTATGATAAGTTTGGAATTCTGGGGGCGGGAATTGGCCTTAAGATAGTAAAAGAGGTCTCTGATTTTCTGGAGATTGACATAGAAGATGAGGTGGGGGAGGATTACGTGGAGGTAAGGGCAGAACTGGCAAATATTGTGGATGAGTAGATGAACACCCTATACATTGATGTGGGGGGATGTGAGGTCCTTAAAAATGGGGACCACAATATAAAGATCGTATTGGGCTCGTGCATTGGCATAGTAGTATATCATGAATCAAAGAGGATAATAGGGGCCATTCACATCCTCCTTCCCAAATATAAGCCCTCCGCCAAAGAAGACAAGAGGATTACCGCATTTGCAGACAGGGGAATAACCCATCTCCTCCATACGATGAAGTCCTATACTAGAGAGATAAAGGATTATAAAGCGATAATGGCGGGAGGGGCAGACCTTTCCAGTTCCGATTACTTTAACATAGGCAGGGAGAACTATCAGGCGTGCAGGGATATACTCAAGGAACACCAGATAGAGGTGGTGTTTGAGGACTGTCTAGGGAAGGACCCTAGAATACTGGACTTTTATACCAGAGACCTCTCCTTTGAGGTGCATCCTGTCTCCAAATATTCCTATCCCCAGGACCTGGAGATGGAATATAATCCCATAGAGATAATAAATGAGGTAAAAAGGACATCCAAATACTTTCCTGTTCCAAATAAGGCCATCATGGAGATAATCAGACTAAAAAGGGAGGAGGCCACTCCTGAAAAGATGGAGGAGATAATCTTAAAGGATGACTTTATCGCCGCTAATTTTCTAAGATTTGTAAATTCTTCCTATTTTTCTCCCCAGAATAGGATAACCAGTCTGAAACAGGCCATAGTGTATGCAGGATTAGAAAACATATATAAGTTTGTAAACAACCTTCTGGTCCAAAACATGGTAAAGAAGGATATCTATTCCTATTCCATAGATATTCAACAGTACAAGATACATATCCTCGCCGTGGCCCTCCTGGCAGAGATCATAGCAGATATTGTGGGGGTGGAGAACCACCTTGCCTATCTGGGGGGACTCTTCCATGATATAGGTAAAGTAATACTTGACCTCTATGCCCTGGACAACTTTAGTTCAACCAAGAGATATGCCATTATCTCCTTTGTGGAAGATGCCATAAAGTCCACAGCCCATGCAGTGGTGGGGAGGTTTTACCTCCAGTCCCTAAATCTGGATGAAGGGATACTGGATATAGTAGAATATCATCACTATCCCCATCACGCACCTGAAAGTCACAAAAAGGCAGTTGCAGCAGTGGCCCTGGCAAATGTACTCATTACCAACTTTATGATAGGGGCAGACAACATAGTGAGATCCACTCCCTTCACCTCCCCCACGCAGATATATGAGACCCTTGAGATAGACCTGGAAGAGATGGATACTATTATCAATAGCATCCCATACCTTATCACTATAGCAGAAGAGATGGTGATATGAATGAAGAGATAGTCGGACAGATAATAGAGATCATCCGACAAAAACGGGGGATGGACTTTTCAGAATACCGTACCCCCACCATCCTTCGCAGACTCAGACAGAGGATGCGGGTTATGGGATGCTCTTCCCTGGAGGAATACTTTGCCTACCTCCTCAGCCATATGGAGGAAGAAATAGATATCCTGGTGGACTATTTTTTAATAAATACCACAGAATTCTTTAGAGATCCCTTATATTTTTACTACTTTGAATACCTTGCAAAGAAGATGGCAAACCTGGGAAGTACCTTTATAAAGGTGCTCAGTATTGGATGTGCCTCAGGGGAAGAGCCCTACTCATGTGCCATGATACTAAATGAGATAAAGACAAAACACCCTCACCTGGACTTTCAGATAGATGCCATTGATGTAGATGCAGAGGCCATAGAGGAGGCAAGGGGTGGCATATACTTTGACTACTCCATAAAAAATATCCCTTCATATTATCTCTCCAAATACTTTGTGATAACCCATTCAAAGTATAAGATAGTCACTAGCTATTTTGATAAAAACATCTCCTTCTATCACAAGGATATCTTCACCACGCACCTTTCTTTTGGTGGACTCTTCAAGTATAATTTTGTATTTGTTAGAAATATCCTCCTCTACTTCAGAGAAAGTAGGCAGAGGGAACTATTTACCAAAATAATGCTCACCCTGGAACAAGGAGGTTATCTGGTGCTTGGGAGTTCTGAGCATATTGTGGGAAGGTATGAACGCCTTTTTGAGCAGGCGTGCAAGGGGATAAAGATATTTAGATTCAAGGGATGGGAAGAGATATGAGTAAAAAAAATAAGTCATCTGGAATAAACAGGGTCTTCAAAGATGAGCTTATCACCATTACCCTGGTAATAATCATCTTTGTGGTTCTCTCCCTGGCCCTGTTTGTCTTTGAGCACATAAGGGTACACTACTATCTTGTCTTTGTACTGCTGGCCATCTTGCTTTTATTTCTCTATGAGTCCATAAGACAGAACAGGGACCTCTTCCTGGAGACAGAGAGGCGCTCATTCCTCAACAGGATATACATTGAGATACTAAAGACCTTTGCAGGCATAACCAGTTATGAAGAGCTCTTTGGAAGGATAGTAAATGTATTGGTGGACAATGAGATAATATTCTCCGCCTCTGGGTACCTATATGAAACAGAAGAAAACCAGGTGGTAGTAAAATATACCCTGTGTAAAGGAGAGGGATTTGGTAAAAACACCACCATCCCTTTAGGGGAATTTGCCGGGAGATACTGCATAGAGAACAACCGATTGTATATTGTAACCGTGGAGGAGCCACCCCGGATATGCTCCTTTGTTTCAGCAGAGATGGAGATAAAGAGGTTTTTCTCCTATTTCTTTCCCATAAGCTATGAAGAGGAAGTGGTTGGAATCCTGGAGTGTCTATCTACCCAGCGTATTGAAGAAGAGGTGATCTTGCTCATGGAAAAGATAGCGGTCCAGCTGGGAATTGCCATCATGTATCTCAGGAGGAACAAGCAGGTCCACGAGCTAAAGAGCGAGCTGGAGGAGAAAAACAAGATACTCATCGCCCAAAATAAGGAACTTCAGGCACAAAGTGAAGAACTAGAGGCACAGACAGAAGAGCTCCGAGCCCAAAAGGTGGAGTTGGAGGAGGCCAACAAGAAACTCAAAAAACTGGAAAGCTATAAATCAGAATTTCTTGCCAACATGGCCCATGAGCTCAGGACCCCCTTAAATTCCATCATTGGTCTTTCTCAGCTCATCTTAAAGGATCCCATACCCGATGCCTCCCTAAAACAAAAAATAGATGTCATATATACCAGCGGGAAACAGCTTCTAAATATCATAAATGACATCCTGGACCTGAGCAAGATAGAGGCGGGAAAACTGGAGGTAACGCCAGAGGAATTCAATCTCACAGAGGTACTGGAATATGTGGAGACAATAATCTCTTCTCAGTGTGAGAAAAAGGGACTTGAATTGACCATAGAGAATACACTCTCAAACGATATGTTATACACAGACCGACATAAGGTAATCCAGATCCTGCTCAATCTACTTTCAAACGCCATAAAGTACACTGACAGGGGCAAGATAACCATAAGGGCCTATGAGATAGAAAAGGACAAGATAAGGCTGGATGTGTGCGATACAGGGATAGGGATAAAAAAAGAGCTTATAGAAGATATATTTGAGCCCTTTCATAGGATAGAGACAAAAAAGTATATTCAAGGCACAGGGCTGGGGCTCCCTTTAACCAAAAAACTCATCACCCTTTTAGGGGGCTCTATCCTGGTAAAGAGCAAACTGAAACAGGGTACTACCTTTAGCATCGTCCTTCCCAGAAGGTTTCAGGAGAAATCCTACCCTGAGGGGACAGAAGAGAAAAAGAAGGCCCCTGGGACCCAAGCAAGAGGAGAGGTGCTTCCCTCTTATCCAGCCAGGGCAGAGGCCAGAGAGCCCACTGTGATGGTGGTGGACGATGACCTGCTGAGCATCAAAGAACTCACCTCGTTTATACGGGAGATTGACCCCCGCATAAATATACTTACCGCCAAAAATGGAAAAGAGGCCCTGGAGCAATTAAAAGAACACCCTGTGGACATAATATTCCTGGACCTGGATATGCCGGAGATGGATGGATATGAATTTATGCACAAACTCAGGACAAAGGGAAAAGATGCCAAGATAGTTGTGGTCACAGCCATGGATATAGATGAGAAGATATTGGATGAGTATGGAGAATTTGTGAAATCCATTTTTATCAAGGGGAGGGATACCAAATATTACCTCAAGAGCATAATAAAAAAGTTGCTAGGTGAGACCGAAGAGGAGATGGAGGATGTAGAAGAAATAGAGGAGAGGATGAGGGAAATAGAAAAAGGGCCCCAGAGAGAGGTAGATGGAGGGAAAAAGCGCATCCTTTTGGTGGAGGATAATCTGGCCAACAGGTTTCTCATCAGGGAGTTGTTGGCAGAATATGATGTGGAAATGGACGAGGCGGGAAATGGACTGGAGGCCCTGGACCTGTTGGGAAAGAAGGAATATGACCTCATATTAATGGATATCCAGATGCCCAAGATGGACGGGTACGAGGCCCTGGATCACATAAAGAGCAATAAAAAACTCCGTCACATACCGGTAATTGCCCTTACTGCCAAGGCATTTAAAAGGGATATTGAACAGATGAAGGAGATGGGTTTCTATGAGGTTATTTTAAAGCCCATTAATATGGACAGCTTCCACGAGATCATTAAAAGGTTTTTATCCAAAAAATAAGAATTATCCTTTAATACAGGCAAGGGGCCTCAGTCTTACAACCTTTTTGGCCAGCCTGGCGTTATGAGTGGAATCAACCACCTCATCCACATCCTTATAGGCCCCTGGTGCCTCTTCTGCCGCCCCCCTCTTGCTAACTGCCCTCACCATAATGCCCTGAGATGCAAGAGAGTTTATCACAGAAGCGCCCTTCCACCTCTTGGTAGCCTGTCTGCGGCTCATGGCCCTGCCAGCCCCATGACACGCAGAACTCCATGCCCTGAGTCCTCCTTCTCTGGTACCTGCAAGCACATAAGAGGCGGTACCCATGCTCCCTCCTATAATCACAGGCTGTCCCACCTCTCTAAATTTATATGGAAGCCCCTCCCTGCCTGGGGGATAGGCCCTGGTGGCACCTTTGCGATGCACATATAATCTTTTGGTATGTCCCCCAACCTCATGGGATTCTATCTTGCAGGTATTATGGCTCACATCATAAAGCATACTCAGCCGCCTAGAGGGAAAACACTTCTGAAAACACTCTCCAATGAGGTGAGATAGGACCTGCCTATTTGCCAGGGCACAATTTATACCACAGACCATGGCACCATAAAAATCTTGCCCCTCCCTGGAAAGGATGGGGGCACATACCAGGTCCTTTTCAGGGAGATAGATGCCATATTTCTCCGCCGCCCTTCTGAGTAGATGGATGTAATCTGTCCCTATCTGATGGCCAAGGGCCCTTGACCCGCAATGGATGGTAATAACCACCTGCCCCTCCCAGAGTCCAAAGGCACGGGCAATGGCTGGCTCAAAGATCTTTTGAACATATTGTATCTCCAGATAGTGATTACCTGAGCCCAGGGTCCCAATCTGCCTCTTTTGTCTCTTTTTGGCAGTGGAAGAGACCTTGTTGGGATCAGCTCCACGGACACATCCCCCATCCTCTATGAACTCAAGGTCCTCTTCACTCCCATATCCCTCCTCCACAGCCCATCTTGCCCCCTTTATGAGGAGATCATCCAGTCTGGACTCTGACAACTTTATAAGTCCCTCTGACCCAACACCTGCAGGGATGCGTCTAAAGAGCATCTCCACAAACTTATGCAGATGGGAGGCTATCTCCTCCCGTGACATATCCGTGAGCAGGGTCCGCACCCCACAGGAGATATCATATCCAATACCCCCAACAGATATTATTCCCCCCTTATCCGCATCAAAGGCCGCCACCCCTCCAATGGGAAAACCATAACCCCAGTGGGCATCAGGCATCACATAACACGCATCTACTATCCCCGGCAGGGTGGCAACATTTGCGGCCTGTTCAAAGACCTTTGGCTCCAAGGAGGCTATAATCTCCCTGGTTCCAAAAAATCTCGCAGGTACCCTCATCTTTCCCTTTCTGGGTAGTTCCCAGCAAAATTCCTCTATCTGAATGAGTTCAGAGATCATAAGCCTCTCATTGTCTAGTTGTTACAGGGGACCACATATATAAAATCTGCCTCATTATTACGAAGCGTAAGGGTAAAATTATTTATTCTAATGGCCACAGGGTCCTTTAAAGGGGCCCTGCCAATCACTGTAATCTCTACCCCTGGCACCACTCCCATATCCCTTATCCTCCGCCCCAACTCTCCAGTGGCATGGACCTCCAATATCCTTGCCCTTTGATTTATCTGCAATTGTCTGAGACTCATCCTATCCTTTTTATCCATCACACCACCCCCCTTACTCATCTTTAACATGGGCAAATATCTTTGAGGCCAGGCCATAACCCAGGACCAGATCAAAGCCCCTTATCCTTATTCTACAGGGTCCCATCCCTGAGGAGGTTATAAGGACTTCAGTCCCAGGGGTAAGTCCCATTGAATACAGCCTTGACCTCACACGCCTTCCACCACCAAAAGAATCTATTATCACCTTTGTTCCAGGGGCAAAGTCCACCAGCGACCTCTGTTTCATAAAAATCCCTTCCTCCCTTGAGAGTTTGGCACTCCTAATTTTCATAAGCCGCAACCCTAATTTTGTCAATTTTATAAAAACTTAGAAAAGAGTTATTTTTTAGTTGTATTTTTTTTCATAAAGTATTACTTAATACAAAAAAAATTAAAGGAGGTGTGTATGCATATTCCAGACGGGTATCTAAGTCCTCAGACATGTGCGGTAATGTATGGAGCGGCATTACCTTTCTGGGTAATTGCCGCCAGGAAGGTAAAAGAACAGCTAACCACTCGCACAGTTCCCCTGCTGAGTGTATTTGCGGCATTTTCCTTTGTGATAATGATGTTTAATGCACCTGTACCAGGGGGGACCACAGCACATGCAGTGGGAGGCACTCTCATGGCCATTGTACTTGGGCCCTGGGCGGCCACCATAGGGGTCTCTGCGGCGCTGCTCATACAGGCCATCTTTTTTGGAGACGGGGGCATCCTGGCCTTCGGTGCCAATTGTTTTAACATGGCCATTGTGCTCCCTTTTGTAGGTTATGGGGTATATAGACTTATCTCCAAAAATGCCCCAATCGGTTCTTCCCGGCAGTGGATAGCCGCCGCCATTGGAGGATATGTGGGGATAAATGCCGCAGCTTTTTGTGCAGCAGTGGAGTTTGGTATTCAACCCATATTATTTCACACTGCAAATGGGACCCCTCTTTATTGTCCCTATGGTCTCTCGCAATCTATTCCCGGAATGATGTTGGCCCATTTAACTGTTGCAGGATTAGCTGAGGCATTTGTCACCGGTGGTGTGGTTCTCTTCCTCCAGAGGGTAATGCCTGACATCCTTAAAACCGCAAAAGGACAGGAGGCAGTAGCATGAACAAGGGCATAAAGATGCTATGGATCGGAATTGGAGTGTTGGCCATCCTATCCCCCATAGGGCTCCTGGCATCAGGGGATGCGTGGGGAGAATGGGGGGCAGAGGAGTTTCAAAAGGTCCTGGGCTATATCCCTCAGGGGCTAAAACACTTTTCCTCCCTCTGGAATGCCCCCCTGCCAGATTACACCATACCTGGCATCCACAATGACTTTGTGGGCTACATAGGTGCGGCAGTGGTGGGTATTGCCCTGGTGGCCCTATTTACATGGATACTGGGGAAGGTCCTGGCAAAGAAGGAAAGTTGACATATCTCTCTCTATTAATCTATTACAAAGGGGCATTTTTGCCCCTTTTATTTTTTGAGGCCAAATAAGAATGGGAGATTTTATAGCAAAGACCCTGGAGGAGACAACCAGGGCTATAGAACATTCTGTATTTGCAAATGAATTTGCATCTAGAAAAGGATTGCTCCAATCCCTGGACCCCAGGACCAAGGTGGTTAGCTTTCTGTGGCTTCTCATAATGGCCGCAGTTATAAGGGACCTTAACCTTTTAGTAATATTCTATCTATCCGTCCTTCTCCTGGCATGTCTCTCCTATATCCCTCCAGGTTTTTTTATAAAAAGGGTATGGGTCTTTATTCCCATTTTCACTGCCCTTATAGCCATTCCCTCTATCTTTAACCTGGTAACACCAGGGCGGGATATATTTGTCCTCTTTAACCTTCCAAGGGTATATCATCTGGGTCCCTATACCATCCCCGAAAAGATCACCATAACCGCCCAGGGGATAGAAGGGGCTTCTATCTTTGTAATGCGTGTGGCCACCTGTGTTTCTCTTGCCATCCTCCTGGTGCTAACCACTGAATGGACGCGTATATTAAAGGCCCTTAATGTACTCAGGGTACCTGAGATAGTAATACTTATCCTGGCCATGACCTACCGGTATATATTCCTCCTCCTCAGGGTGGCAGAATCCATGTTTCTGGCCAGGAAAAGCAGATTTATTGCAAAGACTGATCTATCAGAACAGCACCAATGGCTCTCTGCCAGGATTGGAGTACTTATAGGAAAATCATTTAATTTAAGCAATGAAGTACATCTAGCAATGGTTTCCAGGGGATGGAGTGGAAACCCAAGACTCATGGAAGAGGGTAAGATAGGGAAAAGGGACCTGATCTGGATATTAAGTGTGGCAATAATAACTGTATTAATGTGGCACAGGAGTGAGATACTGTTATGGATGAGACCATTTTTGAGGTAGAGGACATATACTTTCAATACATAAACCGCTCTCTGGGTATAAATGGGGTATCCCTAAAGGTATATAAAACAGAGGCCCTCACTATCCTGGGAGCAAACGGCTCGGGTAAATCCACCCTTTTAAAGATACTGGATGGACTATATTTTCCTCAAAGGGGAAAGGTAAGGGCCTTTGGAGAGGAGCTCAGTGAAAACACCCTGAAAAAGGAAGACTTTTCCAGAGATTTCAGAAAAAGGGTAGGGTTTGTCTTTCAAGACCCAGATGTACAGCTCTTCCTTCCCTCAGTAAAAGATGAGATAGCCTTTGCCCCCCTTCAAATGGATATGGAAAAGGAGGAGGTAGAGAAGAGGATAAAGATGGCATGTGAGCACCTGGGGATAGGACACCTCCTGGATCGTGCCCCCTATCACCTGAGCGGAGGGGAGAAAAAAAAGGTGGCCCTTGCCTCTATACTCACCCTGGAGCCAGAGGTATGGCTATTGGATGAGCCAACTGCATCACTGGATCCAAAGACCAGAGAGTGGGTAAAGGAATTCCTTTTAGGACTAAAGGAGAAGAAAAAGACCATTATCCTGGCCACCCATGACCTGGATATAGCCAGATGGATAGGAGATAGATGTATTGTGCTGGGAGAAGACCACCGTATAATGGCAGAAGGAAATATAGAGGATATACTGGCTAACAGAAAGGTCCTTATAAAGGCAAACCTTATATCCCCCTCCAGTTTTCCCCTAAAAGGTCTTGACCCCTCAACAGAAGGTGAGATACAAATTACCCAGGCCCACATGGCTCAGCGGTAGAGCAGCTGATTCGTAATTGCCTAGACTATCCCCGATTTTCAAGGAATCCCAAAGCTGCTGGGTGCAAATTGGGTGAAAAATCGTGTTTGAGAACCTCATCTTCTCATTTCCCTATCTCCTCCCAGCCAAGGCCGGGAGGAGGTTTAGGCTTAGCTTATGACTTTACCAACAACATAATAGTCCGGCCTAAGAATTTTACTGCCTCAACATCTTGGGCTAAGCTCTCTAAAACATGATCATGCACATATTCCATGTTGACCAAAATGGAAGAAACACGCTCAAAAGGTTGGTACCGATGCTCTCTCCAGCAGTAAGACTTACAGGTCTGGTAAAACCTCATGAAAGACTTTCTTAACTCATTTGCCTTCCTAATCTACGCCCTTCATCGCCAATCTACTTGCAAAAGTATGACGCAGACAATGGAATGAATAGTCTTCGCTCAGACCTGCTTTTCTGAAAATCTTTTTAAATTTTTTGGAGATATATAACTTGTCCGTAAAAGGGAATAGCT
>CAYRSC010000005.1:0-75811 GCA_964427155.1 uncultured Desulfohalobiaceae bacterium
ATTTTCAAAATTTGTCCATGCTTTTAGAAGATAACCCTTTATCTATTAAAAGATATAGCTTTTAGAAATTAATAGAATAAAAAAAGAAAAGTGAATTTATTGTAATAACATATAGAAATTTTTAATTGAACTAAATTAAATATACATTGGAAATGTACACAAGCTTATATCTACTAACATGGGGAATGTATAGAATTTAGTTATTCCAGTATATTTGTCTATATTATTTTACGAATAATTTAGGATAGATAAGATAAGAGAAGAAACTTAAATAACAACTTAGTAAATTAACATATAAATCTATTACAGGCTATATACTAATACTTTTCAGCACTAATACTTCTCACAATATCAAATATTGCATTACACAATGTAACCAACTCATCTTCTTCTATCACATATGGAGGCATAATATATATTAATTTCCCAAAAGGTCTTATCCATACGCCCTTCTCAACAAACATCTTCTGAATCTGTGCAACATCTACAACATCCATCATTTCTACCACACCAATAGATCCCAGAACCCTTACCTCATTTACTCCCTTCACATCAGCACATTTTGAGAGTTCTCTCCGCATTATCTCTTCCATCTTTTTTACCTTTCCCTTCCAATCATATGAAAACAATAACTGTATGGAGGCGAGGGAAACTGCACATGCCAGGGGATTACCCATAAAGGTGGGTCCGTGCATAAATACGCCCGGTTTTCCTTCTGAAATAGTAAGGGCCACCTCCTCCGTGGTTAAGGTGGCACCAAAGGTCATATAGCCCCCTGTAAGGGCCTTGCCCACACACATGATATCAGGGCTCACCCCTGCAAGATAAGAGGCAAACAACTCCCCTGTACGGCCAAAACCGGTGGCTATCTCATCAAAAATAAGGAGTAGGTCATAAGAATCGCATAGTTCTCTAAGTCTCTTCAGGTAGGCAGGGGAATAAAATCTCATCCCTCCGGCCCCCTGGACCACAGGCTCTATTATAACTGCGGCAATCTCATGACGGTGTCTTTCAGCTATCTCCCGAAGGGGTTCAATATGTTCCTCCTTAAAATCCCCTGCAGAAAGAGGAGGAGGTTCAGGTGCAAACAGGTGTTGTGGGAGCACATGGGTAAAGAGTTCATGCATTCCATTTATGGGATCACACACGGACATGGCCCCAAATGTATCCCCATGATACCCCTTGAGAACGGTTAAAAAGCGTTTCTTTTCCCCCTTCCCCTTTGAAGTCCAATATTGAATGGCCATCTTCAAGGCCACCTCCACAGATACAGAACCTGAATCCGCAAAGAATATCCTGTCCAGTGGCCTAGGGGTTATTTCTAGAAGTCTTCTGGCTAGGGATACAGCGGGCTCATGGGTTATTCCCCCAAACATCACGTGGGACATCCTCTCCACCTGCTTACAGATGGCCTGATTCAACACTGGATGATTATACCCGTGAATCACTGCCCACCATGAGGCCATTCCATCTATAAGCCTTTTACCATCATATAGATAAAGCCACACCCCCTTTGCCTCTTTCACAGGATAGACAGGTAGGGGGTCCTTCATGCTAGTATAGGGATGCCATATATGCCTTGTGTCAAAATCAAGGAGGGCCTTAATATCTATCATGCCACTTCCTCCCCTTAAGACCTATTCTATGGTGTAGAAGGACTCATCAAATTCCTGTTTTCCCTCATATCTCTTCATTAAAAATCCTGGCAGGGCCTCAAAATTTTCCAGAACTGATGGATCCACATCTATACCTGCCTTTTTAAGGGCCCTGTTTATCTCCGCAGGAGAGGGAGGACAACCCTTTACAAATATGGGATTTTTCAATGAAGGATTATCCTTATGTCTCTTGTACATACACTGTCCAATGAGGATGGTGGTCTTTTTCCCTGAAGGCTCCTTTATCTTTCCAGTAAGTATCTCTATATCATCCCATCTCTTACCCTTCCATGCCATAGCAATGGCTGTAAGAATAGCTCCATTGAGTCCTGAACAATAAGTACACAGGGTTAAATCGTACTTGGGATAGGCTATCCCCTCAATGCCTATTTTCTTAAAGGGCATTGGCATGGTCCCATCTTCTGTATATTCAAAGTCATAAGCATAATTCTTTTTAAGTGCCTCTATATCTTCTCCTCTTATCTCAATATCTGTAATATCCAGGGAAATGTTGTGATTTTCGCAGGCATATTTTAAATGAGGAATCTGTCTAACCGAATATCCCAATAGATAAGCCCCAACCTTATCAGCGGCTATAACATTGGAAGATGCTATCAATATATCAGTCCTATGTGGCCTTCCATCAAAACTGGGACCCCTCTCTAGAGAATAGATACCATCAATTAGAACAAATACTGGAGGAATATTATCTGCCAATCTTGCAATAATATAATTCAAATCCCTTTCTCTATCAGGACTATGACATTTTTTTCTGGAAGTCATATCAATAAGTCCCTTTAGATTCTTTATCCCAAGACTTACAATAGTCTGTGCATGTGTCTTTAATACAGGCAAATCCATTATTGCATCACATTCCATTGCTATCTTATTATATTTCAGCACAATTCCCTTATCCACCTCCACAGGCACAAATGGGCCCTCATGAACAGATACCAGTTTTACCCCAAACCTTCTAGCCAATTTATCATATCCAAGGTCCTTAAAAGAGCGGTATTGAAACTCCTTATCCCTTGGATTATACTGTACACTCCCCTCTCCAATATAAAGTTCCTCTACTCCTACATCCTTTAGCCATCTAACCACATCTTCCACCACCCTGGAGGTGGTGAGCACCCCCCACTTTGGAAATCTGGCCCTATCTGTCCAGAAGACTATATTGGGTTTTATAAAAACACGGCGCTTTCCCCTAAAAAAGTCCTCTCCCTCCCCAAGTTCAAGCACCTCCTTTACTGAATTATATGCTTCCCTATAACGGACAATACTCACCACATCCTTCTTCATAACCCTAACTCCTCTTATTACTTTATTTTCCTACACAAAAAGAAAAACCCCTTGAAAGGTCTTATAACCTATGGTTAGATAGCCATATGAATCTTCTTCACCTTTCCCTATCCCTTCTCAAGACCTCTGTGCCAGGAGAAGAATCCCTCCAGCAGACCCTAGAGGAGGAGAAAAGGGACAGAAAAAGATTCGTCTATGTATGCAAATTTTGCAAGACAAAAATAACCGCTCCTATATTTGAAATAGCTGTTCAGGAAAAGCACATCCACCTCTGTGCAAATCCCCACGGTATCCTCTTTGAGGTGGCGTGTTTCTCTAAGGCGTGGAATTATCTCCCTGTGGGGACCCCCACCCTGGAGTTTACATGGTTTCCTGGATATAGATGGCAAATAATACTCTGCTCTTCGTGCCTTGCCCACCTGGGATGGGAATACTCATCCCCTGTACAGACCTTTGTGGGGCTCATTCGCCCTAGACTCCTCAAAGAGGAGAAAGGGGACTAAATCCATTCCTATCTTAAAATATTACTCTAAAACTTTCTGTCCAGACGGTAAGGGAATTCCTATTATCTTCTCCTTCTCTCTCTTTTCTAACCCTTTTCCCTCCCAGTATAGTACTTATAAATATCCTCTTCTATGGGGAAAGGGACCAGCCCTCGTATCCTATGTCTCGCTCGCACCTTTTCCCTTATAAGAGAACTACTTATCTCCAGCCGTGGTATAGCCAGATAGAGGACCTTTTTCCCCTCCAACGGCCACACCACAACCCCCTGTTCCCTTTGAGGTGAGATGCAAAAATGCCTCTCCAAGAACCTATCCACATACCTGTGGTCCTCGCCTCCCCTCCCCACCACCACAACATTTGCCAATTCAAAGATATCTTTCCATCTATACCAGGTGTCAAGGGAAGAGAGTTCATCTCCACCTATTATAAAAAAAAGCTCTTCTCCCTCATACACCTCGTTATATTCTCTCAAGGTATCCACAGTATAGGAAGGTCCCTCTCTATTTGCCTCTATTGGAGAGACCAACAGTCCCTCCACATCTGCAATGGCCTTTATGACCATCTCATAGCGCAAGGGAAAGGTAAGGAGGTCCTCAGGGGACTTATGGGGAGGGTGGGGGGCAGGGACCAATTCCACCCTATCCAGGGAGAGGCTCTCCAGCACCTCTATGGCTATTCTCAGGTGTCCATTGTGGATGGGATTAAAGCTTCCCCCCAAAATTCCAATCTTCATATCCCTTAGGGCCTTTCTTATTCCCTTATCTGACCATCTCCAAAGGCCACAAACTTAGTGGCCGTAAGTTCCTTTACCCCCATTGGCCCATAGGCATGGAGCTTAGAAGTGCTTATCCCTATTTCAGCACCAAGTCCAAGTTCTCCTCCATCATTGAAACGGGTAGAGGCATTAACCAGCACCAGGGAGGCGTCCACCTCTTTTAAAAATTTCATGGCCCTTATATGGTTGGTGGTAAGAATTGCCTCTGTATGGTTGGAGCCATATCGCCTTATATGCTCCTGGGCCTCTTCCTGAGAGGACACCACCTTTACTGCCATCACCAGTTCTAAAAATTCATACCCATAATCCTGTTCTGTGGCCCTATCTGCCCATTTCTTAAGATAGTTAAAAGACAAATCATCCGCCTTAAACCTCACTCCTGCCTTCCCCAGCCTCTCTCCAATCAGGGGAAGAATGGAAGGGGCTATCTCCTGATGCACAATAAGACACTCAAGGGCATTGCATACCCCTGGCCGTTGCACCTTTGCATTAAAAATAATCTCCACGGCCTCTTCCACATTCACCTCTTTATCCACATAGATATGACATACGCCTTTATAATGCTTTAACACTGGCATCCTTGCCTGCTCTACCACCGCACGAATAAGGCCTTCTCCTCCCCTGGGAATAATTACATCAATGTATTCCTCCAGCTTGAGCATCTCTGAGACCGCCTGTCTATCTGTGGTAGGGATAAGCTGAACCGCCTCAGGGGGCAAAGAGACCTCTTTCAGGGCACGGGAAAAGAGACTGGTCAACACCTTATTGGAATTAAAGGCCTCAGACCCTCCCCTCAATATCACCGCATTTCCCGCTTTTACACACAATATCCCCGCATCAATGGTAACATTTGGCCTGGATTCATATATCATTCCTATCACGCCCAGGGGTATCCGCATCCGACCAACAAGCAGACCATTTGGCCTCTTCCACATGCTCTCAATAGAGCCCACAGGGTCGTCCAGGGCCGCCACTTCCCTGCATCCCTTTATCATGGAATCTATGACCTTATCTGAAAGGGTGAGCCTATCCACTCTGGCACTATCCAGTCCCCTCTCCCTGGCCACCTCCAGGTCCTTTTGATTCTCCCTTTTTATCTCCCCCCTATTCTCCTCCATAAGTTCTGCCAGCCTCAAGAGGGCCCTATCTTTATCCCTGCCAGATGCCTTGGCCAGTTCCCCAGCCGCCCCCTTTGCGGCACGAGCAATATTGAGGATAATCTCCTTTAATTCCATCTCTACATGCCTCCTCCATGTCTTTACTCTATTGTCAATCTGTAACCAGGGCCAGGAATATATATCTCAATATCCTCATAAAGAGAGGAATTGTGAGCAAAATATCTCTCTATCTCCTCCCTGGCATCCCTTTGCATGTGTACCAGGGCAAACCGTGGAGATCTGCATCTCCTCACAAACTCTAGGTTTGCCAGGGCATTGCCATGGCCGTATATGTCTGTATCCAGCAAAAAGGACTCCTGAATAATAATATCCACATCTTCTACTATCCTGAAGGTATTTTCCTGGGGGGGGCCATCTCCACTATAATAGATTGCCCCATCTTTTCCCCTGAGTACCATCCCCAGATTGGGCTGGGTATGGCCAGTATATGCCCCCCTCCAGGAGAGTCCCGCAATGCAATATTCTTTCATCTCCTCTATCTCTTCAAACCAATATTCAAAGGAGATCCTATCTGCAAGCGTGGGAAAGGAGAGCTTCATACTTTCCCTCACCACCCTGGATATACCTGGTTGTCCAACAAAAGATAAGGGCCTCTTTCTCCCCATCTCCCAAAACCGCAATAACAAAAGGGGAAGGCCCATAAAATGATCTCCATGAAAATGGGAGATCCACACCACATCCAGCTCGTCTGGGTCCTTTACATACTTAAAAAATTCATGGGCAATGGTAAATCCACAGTCCAAAAGTAGCTTCACCTCTCCTGCCTCCCCCCTCATGGAGAGCAGCACAGAGGTATTTGGAAACCTTTCATCACACGCCTCACCTACACCCAAAAAGATTATCTCCATAAAAGTCTCCCTTCAACATGATGTGGTTCAAAATACCTTTTGACCTTTTCTACCTTAGAGTTTATAAAGACTTCTTTGAATCTAGCAGGGCCAATCCCCGCACCTCTTGCAATATGGGGTTGGATTTCTTAATGGCAAATTACACGGAGGTACATCTAAATGCAAGGCAAAAAAAATAAAAAGATACTGCCAGAGAAACTGGAAAAAGAGATCGCCAGTGAGGCTTACCCCCTTGTGGAAAAATTTATGGAACATGCAAAAGAGATATCCATTGTGGTGGGGGTGGTCTTATTTATGGCCATTATATATTCTGGATATAAATTCTATACCAAAAGGGGCATTGAGAGGGCGAGAAAGGAGATGGAGCGAATAATGTCCATCCAGGATATGACAAAACGGACCCATGCAATGGAACGATTTCTCTCCTCTGCACCCTCAGCAATAAAGCAGGCAATCAGATTTGATCTTATTTCCCTCTACCTATCGCAAAAAAAGTATAATAGGGCCTGTGAGATGTGGAAAGAGATAAACCATTCCAGTAAGGATAAGGACATAAAGGTGATCTCCATCCTGGGAGAGGCCAATTGCCTTTGTATGGAGGGACGATGTGACCAGGCCCTGCTCCTTTTTAATCAGATAAAAAACAATTCCCACTATCAAAAAATAATATGTATGGAGCTTGCAAAGATTGCAGAAAAAGATAAAAAGTGGAAAGATGCCCTCTGGGCCTACGAAAAGCTAAAGGCCATATCTTCTCCCCTGGATCCAAATCTAACCTATTATACTTATAAGATTGAGAGGTTAAAAGAAAAAATAAAGGGATAAAAGAGGATAGCCACATGAAGATCTTACTTTCACACCAGGTAGGGACTAAACACCTGTTACTTGGCAATGAGGCAATAGTGAGAGGTGCCATTGAGGGAGGGGTGGGATTTGTATCTTGTTATCCTGGCACCCCCTCCTCTGAGGTGCCAGACACCTTTTACAGAATATCGCGAGAGGGGAATTTTTATTTTGAATATTCAGTAAATGAAAAGGTGGCCCTGGAGGTTGGAGGAGGGGCATCCCTGGGAGGTATTCCCACGCTGGTTACCATGAAACACGTGGGGGTAAATGTAGCTGCAGATCCTCTTATGAGCCTGGCCTATATAGGTACACCAGGGGGACTGGTATTACTTAGTGCAGACGATCCAGGGTGTCATTCCAGCCAGAATGAACAGGACAATAGGTATTATGCAAGGCTTGCCTCCCTTCCCTGTTTTGAACCCTCCAATGCCCAAGAGGCCAAGGACATGACAAAAGAGGCCCTTATTCTCTCCAGAAAATGGGAACAGCCTGTGATGTTAAGGACCACCACTAGGATAAATCACATGCGTTCAGAGGTGGTCTTTGGGGAGATCCTTCCCACCCCCAGACCTAGTTTTTCAAAGGACCCCTTCAGGTTTGTACCCCTCCCCGCCATTGCCAGACTCCGGCATCCCATTCTTGTAAAGAAGATGGAGGAGATAAGGGAAGAGATAGAAAATAGTAAATGGATGAAGATGGAGTTAAAAGGCAAGGTGGGGGTAATTGTCTCTGGAATAAGCAGGGCTTACTTAAAGGATGTAATATATGACCTCGGCATGGAGGAAGAAATCTCCCTGTTGGAACTGGGGATTACCTATCCCTTTCCAAAAAATTTAATCCTTTCCTTTCTAAATAAAATGGAAAAGGTCCTAATCCTGGAGGAACTAGAGCCTATTTTAGAAAACGAGATAAAGGCCCTATGCTACGAGCAGGGATTGGGTGTAAAGATACAGGGAAAGGGAGGAGAACTCACCTCCATAGGGGAATACTCCACAAGGTCCATAGAGGCCGCCCTGCTCTCCTTTCTTGGAAAAAAACAACGCACCTATGATATCTGTCCCCCGGAGGAAGAACTTCCTGGCAGGCCCCCAAACCTGTGTGCTGGCTGTCCCCACAGGGCAGTATATTATAGCGTAAGAAAGGTCTTTGGAGACGATGCCATATATGCCACTGACATTGGATGTTATACCCTGGGATTTTTGCCTCCACACAGGGCGTGCGACTTCCTCTTCTGTATGGGGTCCTCCATATCCGGTGGATCAGGCATGTCCAAGGCCACAGGAAAGACTGTAATAGGCTATATTGGAGACTCCACCTTCTTCCACTCTGGGATAACGGGACTGGTAAATGCGGTTCATAATGGACACAATATTCTCATTATTATCCTGGATAACCAGACCACTGCTATGACAGGGCATCAACCCCATCCCGGTGTCAAAGAGACTTACTTTGGCCCAAACCCCCGACAGGTGGACATAGAGGCCATTGTAAGGGGATGTGGAGTGGAACATGTGGAGAAGATAAGGCCCCTTAACCTCAAAAAGACCCTTGAGACCCTGAAGAGGTTTAAACAGATCCAGGGGGTAAGGGTCATAATTGCACAGGAGCCATGCACCCTGTTTGCCTCCAGGGTACTTAAAAGACAGAAAAAGACCGTGGCCTATGTGGCAACACAGCATCCAGAGGTGGAGGCATGTCTAAAGGAGCTTGCCTGTCCCGCCTTTTATAGAGAAGGCTCAAAGGTGCTAATTGACGAAAACCTGTGTTCTGGATGCATGTTCTGCGTTCAAATAACAGAGCATATAAAGGCCAAAAAGAAGGAGTAGTTGGCATATGGAGAGAATGCGAATATTTTTTGCTGGGGTAGGGGGACAGGGGACCCTTACAGCCACCAACCTCCTGGCCCTTATATCCCTGGATAAGGGGATAGAGGTGACTGCAGGGGAGATACATGGAATGGCCCAGAGGGGAGGAATAGTGGAATCCACTCTCCTGCTTGGGGGGTATGCAAGCCCCAAGATAGAAAAAGGAGAGGCAGATGTGCTTCTTGGCTTTGAACCCCTTGAGGCCCTTCGGGCACTTCCCTATCTAAAAAAGGGTGGTTACATCATCTGGAACCTGGACCCCACCTATCCTGTTGGGGTATCAACTGGCATGGAGAAATACCCTTCTCTCTCCCACATCAGGGAAAGGATTGATAACTGCTCACCAGATAATTATTCCCTCCACTGCCTGGAGATAGCCAAGAGGGCAGGGGATGTTAGGTGTGCCAACATGGTCTTGCTGGGGGCCTTTTGTTCCCTTGATATATCTCCCCTTTCCATGGAGGACCTCTCCAGGGGGATTAAAAGATACCTGGGAGAAAAGATTCAGGGAGTAAATCTAAGGGCAATAGAACTTGGCAGAGAGGCAATAAGATAGAGGGATGCTCAGGAGGGAAAGGATATGCCAGTGTATGAATTTTATTGTCCCCACTGTCACATGATATTCAATTTTCTCTCCAGGAAGATAAACACCCAGGACACACCTCGCTGTCCCCGATGTTCAAATAAGGATATGAGCAGAAAGGTCTCCATCTTCTCTGTTATCTCTCGTGCAAAAAGGGAAGAAAAGGGAGAAGAGGAAGACCCATTCTCCCGTCTCCTTTCCCAGATGGATGAATCCCGACTGGAAAAGGTCATTGCCTCCCTTTCCAGAGAGGCAGAAAAGATGGACGAAGAAGATCCCCGGGCTATGGCAGGACTGATAAAGAAATTGTTTGATTCCACAGGGATAAAACTTAGCGATGCCATGGAGGAGGCCCTCAGGAGGATGGAAGCAGGAGAAGATATGGAGAAGATAGAGGAAGACATGGGAGAGGTGTTGGAGGACGAAGAGGCCATCTTTGACCTCAAGAAGAAACGCCTCTCTAGACTCCTTCCCCCCCGGGAAGATGAAACCCTTTATGAAATGGAAAAATATCTCTAAGGACAGATAAACACCATGAACACAGAGAAGTTACAACGTATATTGTCCCGTATAGACGGCAGAGGCTATAAGGCATATAAGGACCTTCAGGGAAGTTATAAGATAGGGATATTCACCCTCCATATAGACCATGTACAGAGCGATCCCTTTGCCCCTCCCAGCAGAATGAGGATAACCCTTTCCCAGGAAAGGGCAGGGTTTCCCTCTCGCCTGTTTAATTCTCCTCCCAGGAAAAGGGCACTGGAGGACTATCTCACCAGGGCCTTTTACAAAGAGTGTATAAAGGTTGCCAAGAGAAAGGGGACAGGCTCCAGTGGAATAATCTCCATTGACGTGGGGGGACAGGAGATACTGGAGAGGACCTCAGCAAAGGTAGATGAGAGAGAGGTGGAGATCCGCTTTGTGGTGGGCCTACCAGCGGCAGGGAGGAGGATCCTCAGTAGAGAGGCTGAAACCATCCTGATTCATATCCTCCCGGAGATGGTGTCACGCTCCCTCCTCTATAGGAATCTCCCTCAGGGAGAACTTGAAAGATTCGTATATCTATGTGAAGACCAGGAATATTTAAGGGCCAAACTCAAAGAAAAAGCTCTGGTGGCATTTGTGGCAAATGGATCTATCCTCCCCAGGGAGAGCGGTATAAGTGATAGACCTCTCACAGGGAAGGGAGTAAAAAGATTCTCTTCCCCCCCAGAGCTAGAGGTGGAGTTTGATCTCCCAAACAATGGAAAAATCAGGGGAATGGGTATTCCACAGGGGATCACCCTTATAGTGGGAGGGGGATATCACGGCAAATCCACTCTCCTTAAGGCCATAGAGAGGGGGGTGTATAATCACATCCCCTCAGATGGACGAGAATTTGTGATAACCGTGGAAGATGCGGTAAAGATAAGGGCAGAGGATGGAAGGTTTGTAACCCATGTGGATATATCGCCTTTTATCTCCAATCTACCTGGAGGGGTGGATACCACCAATTTCTCTACCCAAAATGCAAGTGGTAGCACCTCTCAGGCGGCAAATATAATGGAGGCCCTGGAGAGTGGCACCTCCCTTCTCCTAATGGATGAAGACACCTGTGCCACGAATTTCATGATAAGGGACGGGAGAATGCAAAAACTGGTATCCAAAGAATGTGAGCCCATTACTCCTTTTATAGACAGGATAAAGGACCTCTATGAAAAACACAGGGTATCCACTATATTGGTGTTGGGAGGCTCAGGAGACTATTTTGAAGTGGCAAATAGGGTACTCATGCTAAGGGAATATGAGGTCCATGATGTAACAGAGAGGGCAAAGGAGATTGCAAAGGAACTCACAAACTACAGGGAGACAGAAAACACTACCCCATTTGAAGGCATAAAGAGGAGATATATCTCACCTTCCTCTTTTTCTCTGGGACCAAGAGATAAGATAAAGGCAAAGGGACTCCACAATATAATTGTGGGCAGAAGCAATATTGATCTCAGTTTTGTGGAACAGATAGTGGACTCCAGTCAGACAAATGCCATTGCCTTTATCATCCAGTTTCTCACCAAAAACCTAAACACCAGGACAACCCTGGATAAGGCCATAGACAATGTCCTGAACCTTATCAGGACAAAGGGACTGGAGGCCATCTCCCCCCATAGGGGACACCCTGGCGCCCTGGCACTTCCCCGTAAATACGAGATATTGGCCGCCCTGAGCAGATATAGGGGGATAAAACTCGCTTAAGCCTTTTCAAATTGAAACGCATGCCTTATAATAAGATTCAATACGTTGTTTTTCTTTTCTATTTTTTCAGAGACAAGATGAAAAGACAAAAATCAGGGATAAAATACCCCCTCAGGGGGGCCTCTTCTGGTCAACTTCTTTAAATAACCCTGGAAACCTTTTTTCATTTTGAAACTTTACCTCCTTCTTTCCCCTAAAATAATCATTAATTACAATAAATTATATTTTGGAACAATATATGCTTAAAGGGGCAACATGAGGAACATATTGATCCCCATCTTTCCCAATCCTGATAACTTATGGCTTGTGATGCATGGGACCCAGTTAGCAGAGAGGATTGGGGGGAAGGTCTATGTACTTGAGATAAAATCCCCCAGGGATAGTGGGGGAAGGGAGATATCAGGGGATATGGTCAGTGAAGGATGTGGTTTTAAACATGAAAAAAAACAAAAGGAGGTGAAAAGTGAGTATTATTGTGTGAGGGGAAACTTTTTTCAGGAATGCCTCAAGATAATTGAGGAAAAGAAGATAGATTGTGTTGTTCTCACCATCCCACGGGATGAGGAGAACATAAGGCAAGTGGTTAAGCTGGTGAGACATCTTAAGGCCAGGGGAATATGCAGGGTTGAACTGGTCAAAAAACTAAAAAAGGACGGTGGATATGTTTCACATGTACTTACCCATAGCGGGAAATAGCGTTAACATCCTTCTCATATTGGGACTTGGTGGAATGGTGGGCCTCCTCTCAGGAATATTTGGTGTGGGGGGAGGATTTTTGATGACCCCACTCCTTATAATGTTTGGAATACCACCCACAGTGGCGGCGGCCTCAGATTCCAATCAGATAGTAGGGGCATCCACCTCAGGGACAGTGGCCCATTATCGTCTGGGAAACGTGGATGTAAAGATGGGTATCCTCCTGTTGATTGGGGGAGTCATTGGAGGAGATATTGGTGTCCATATAATAAAGGTCCTCAGGGCCCTGGGAAACGCAGACTTTCTCATAAACATTACCTATGTAATTATGCTTGGCTTTGTGGGCTCTTATATGTTTGTGGAAAGCCTGCAGAGCCTTAAAAAATCCAAGGCACCTGAAGAGACCCAGGAGATTGCCTCCACCCCTCCCAAGGAATCCATCTATGTAAGGTTCATGAAGTCCCTTCCATTTCAAATGCACTTTGAGAAGTCAGGGGTGACCATGTCCGCATTCATGCCATTGGGATTGGGGGTATTTGTAGGGATACTTGCAGCCATCATGGGGGTGGGAGGAGGATTTATCATGGTCCCTGTCATGGTGTATCTCCTTAGGATGCCCATGCACGTGGTGGTTGGAACAAGTCTCTTTCAAATCCTCTTCACCTGTATCAATGTAACCATTATGCAATCCTATTCTAACCATACTGTGGATTTTGTCCTTGCCCTTCTTTTGCTCTTGGGCTCCACAGTAGGGGCACAGTTTGGAACCAGAATAAGCAAGAAACTAAAAGGAGACCAGCTAAAGATAATACTGGCCACCATTGTACTTCTGGTGATGGTGAAGATGCTTGTAAGCCTGCTCTCAAAACCAGCCCTTATGTTAACCTATGCAGGAGGTCATTAATCATGAAACATGTAAAAACCCTTATCTTTGCGCTAATGATTCTCATGTGTTTTCCCCTAGGGGCAATAGCATTTACCCATGTACCCAAGACAATCTATATTGGCACTACCTATAATGGAGCAAAGATGCATATCTCTGGTGAGATAGGTAGCAATGAAGATGCAGTTGTACAGATACTAGGGAGTGATCAGGAGGCACACTTTAAGTTAAAGGGAAAGGTATGGGGTATATTCTGGATGACTGTAGCCCATCTTACCTTTAAACATTCCCCCTCTGTATATATGCTATATCTACCCCATCATCTTGCAACCCTGGGAGAATCCCAACTTGAAAAATGGGGTTTTGGATATCCTGTAATATATTCCAGAATAACCATAGAACCCCCACCTAAAAACAAACAACAGATATTTGAAGACTTCTTAAAACTAAAGCAAAAGGATAAGCTATACAAGATAGAAGACAATGGAATCACTTATACCATGCGGGGAGACAAAAAGGTATTTGATGCCGTTGTCAACCTACCCCCCAAGATACCACCGGGACGGTATGAGATAAAGGTCTATCGAATAGGTCCAGACAAACACATAAGGGGGGTAGAGACTGACTATTTTGAAATAAAGCTAAAGGGCTTCCCTCTCTTTATCTCTCAAATGGCCTTCAATCACAGTCTATTGTATGGGATCCTGGCAGTTATAATAGCAGTAATGGCAGGCTTCCTCATGGGATTCCTCTTCAAGGACAAGGGAGGGGCCCATTGATAGGAGAGAACTCTAGTGATTAAGGGAATAAAGGGGTTCCTGGAAGGTTTTTTTTCTCTATTTAAAAAACAAGAGTTTCCCTCCTTCCGGGAACTCTTTGACCACTTTCAGAGACTTATTGAAGAAAACAATCGGGCCCTGGAACTCATGGCCAGTCTCGGGGAAAAACTCAGTGGAGAATTTATATTTGATTCCCGATTCATAGAGCAAACTACCCTTTCTCTGGCAGATAGTGTATATAAAATGATATACCACTTAGATGCCATGACACCAGGGAAGTATAGAAAACTCTTTTCTGTATATACTTCCTTAAGGAAACAGATAGAGGAGGAGCTCAAAGGCAACGTTGTAATACCTGAGGGAAAATTTGTCCTCCCTTATTCTAAGATAGATGATGAGTTAGAGGACGCAGTGGGGGGGAAAAACGCCCATCTGGGGATTGCAAAAAACATCCTCTCCCTTGAGATACCAGAAGGCTTTGCAATAACCACCAGGGGCTTTCAGGTGGTCATTAGAGAATCTGACAGGTGGGGTAAAATTCAACACCTCCTCTCCAGGTGGGAAGGGGGAGAGATCTCCTCTCATGAGGTCTCAGAACGCATACAATCCATTATATTATCCTCTAACATCCCCTGGGAGCTAAAGGAAGAAGTGAAAAAAGAAATAGAAAGGATAAGGCACACACAAACCCTCTCCTCTCCCCTCTATTTTGCTGTAAGAAGCAGCTGCATAGGGGAGGACAGTGAGCATAGTTTTGCTGGCATATACAAAAGCATTCTGGGAGTAGGGGAAGATAAGATCATTGAAGGATACAAAGAGGTCCTGGCGAGTACATATTCTGAAAGGGCACTTGAATACAGAAGGCTCAAAGGGATATCTGAATGGGAAGTGGCAATGGCAGTGGGATGTCAGTGTATGATAGATGCAAAGGTTTCAGGAGTAGTATATACCCTGGATCCCTTTCATCCAGAAAAGGACAGATTGGTAGTGGCGGCTACGTATGGGTTGGGAGAAAAATTGGTGGGGGGGAGACTAGAAGGGGATAAATTTTTTATTAACCGGGGAGAGACCCCTGAGCCTTCTGGCATGGAAATAGTGAGAAAGGAAAAAAAATTGATCTTTGACCCCACCTCAAGGGGCCTAGTGGAAAAAGAGGTGGAAAAATCCCTGAGGGATAGACCCTGCCTCAAGATGGATGAAATCCTCTCTGTGGTAAGGGCATCCCTCTCTCTGGAGAGATATTTCAAGCACCCTCAGGATGTAGAATTTGCCATTGATAATAAAGAAAGACTCATAATCCTCCAGACGAGGCCACTTTCCATAGACAAAAAAAAGGCACAAATGGTATGTGACCTGGATGCCATAAGGGAGAGATTTAAGGTCATCTTTCAGGGAAAGGGGGATGTGGTCCAGGAAGGGGTTGCCATGGGAGAGGTGTATGTGGTGAGGGAAGATGAAGACCTAAATAGGGTGCCAGAAGGATGTATTCTGGTGAGCACATTTTCTTCCCCCTCCATAGCCAGGGTGATCAAAAGGATAACTGGTATAATTACAGACCTGGGCTCTCCAATAGGGCACCTGGCCACCCTTGCAAGGGAATTTAGGATCCCCA
This sequence comes from uncultured Desulfohalobiaceae bacterium, assembly GCA_964427155.1. Classification (GTDB taxonomy): domain Bacteria; phylum Desulfobacterota; class Desulfovibrionia; order Desulfovibrionales; family Desulfothermaceae; genus Desulfothermus. Next base: position 15,759 of record CAYRSC010000005.1, read on the forward strand.
TGCTTATAAACACCAAGGTGGCCACCGCTACCCTCAAAAATGGACAAAAAATAACCCTAAATGCCACAGAAAATGCTATTTATGATGGATATCTAAGGGAACTGTGTTATTATGAATTTACAGAAGAAAAATTTGAAGAAACCCGGGAATATAGACTCCTTAAAAGGATTTACAAAAAAATATCCCCTCTTAATCTGGTGGATCCCACATCCCGGGACTTTGTGCCAGAAAACTGCAAAAGCCTCCACGATATCATAAGATTTATCCACGAGAAGGCAGTAGTGGAACTCATAGATCCTTCAAATTATAGGGAGATAAAAAAAGGTAATGGGGCCCTGAGGATTAAACTCCCTGTCCCCCTAGAGATGAAGGTAATAGAGCTTGACAGGACAAGGGGAGAGGAGGAGAAGGAGATAGAGATGGAAGAGGTCTCTTCCATGCCCCTCCGTTCCTTTTTAGAGGGACTTACCAATCCCAGTGCCTGGAGCAACACAGCCCTTCCTCTGGATATGAAGAGCCTTGTCTCCAGCATGGGAAAGACCTTCAGGCTTGAAAATACAGACCCCCGATTTGTGGGAGGAAACCTAGCAGTAGTCTCTAAAGATTATGCCAACATAAGCCTGAGGATGGGCTATCACTTCTGTATGGTGGACACACTTGCCTCTTCAAATGTTATTGACAATTATATCTATTTCAGATTTTTTGGAGGGATGTCTGATGATGTGAGGCGAGAGCGGAGGGCAAAATTAATAAGCAGGCTACTTACAGAACAGGACTTCCTTACTGAACTAAAGGGCGATCTGGTGATTGGAAGACTAAAAGGTATTCCCCGGGAAGAGACCCTTGAAAAGATATTTGTATTGGGGCTGGTTGTAGCCTATACCAGACAACTGGATGTAAAGATGAAAGAGGAAGGGCTCATGAGATATTATCTTAAAGAATTTCATAAGATATTATTGGAGAGCCAATAACCTGCATAAATTTTATAGGAGGGGTAAATGAAGGAAAAAAAGATTTCCATTCTAATCCTGGATGATGAACCAATTGTCACCAAAAGACTAAAACCTGCCCTGGAAAAAAAAGGCTACAGGGTGGAGACCTTTACCAGGAGCATAGACGCCCTTACCAGCTTTAGAAACAACCCCTTTGACATAGTAATCACTGATCTCAAGATGGAAGGCATAGATGGAATGGAGTTTCTCACAGAAGTAAAAGAGCTAAAACCTGAAACAGAAGTAATAGTAATAACAGGGTTCGCCACCATGGACACGGCCAAGGAGTCATTTCAAAAGGGAGTATTGGACTTTCTGGCAAAACCCTTCAGACTCAGCGAGATATACGAGGCAGTTGAGAAGGCCCAGAAGAGGATCCTTGAGAGAAGGGGAAAAACCTCATAACAAACAAAAAAAACAAGGGGATACCTTATGAATGTTTTGCTCTCCATAGAAAACAATCTGGCATCCAGCATTGCCCTACGCTATCTATGCAGACAGTCTCAAAAGATTCCCATGTTTATCCAGCCCTTACACATTGAAGAACCCTCCCAGAGGCACTACCCTTTTGGGGCAGGATGGGTAAGAAAGACCTGGGAGAAGACCTTGGTAGATGCCACAAAAAATGAGATTGATCTCTTCATCCAGGCAGAGGCAGAGAATTGTAGGGGGTTGGCCAGGGTAAAGATCTCTGTGGGAGAGAAGGAAAAGGAGGTGCTAAAGGAGCTGGAGGGCGGATTTTACGACATATTTGCCATGGGGCTACTCTCCTCCTTTGACTCCTCTGCCTTTTATGAGATGTTGAGGGGACCCTTTCTCAAAAAGCTCACATGTCCCCTTCTCCTGGTAAAAAATCTCACCCCCTTTGAAAATATCCTCCTCCTTATGGATAAAGAGATAAATATTGAGAGGCTTATCCCCTTCTATTTAAAGCTCTATTCCAATGTGCCAATAGGGGTATCCTTGGTCCTTTACACCTCTAATGACAAAGATACAGTAGATGTTATTGAAGATTCAGATGCAACACCCCTCAAAGAGGCCCTCTCCCTCCTCACCTCTGCAGGGATAAGGGTGGAAAGACATGAGGAGGTCCTGGGAAGGGCAGATAAGGTGGCCCAGACACTCAAGGGAAGTGGATTGGTGGTCTCCATGTTCAACAAAAAGGGGAGAAAGAGGCCCTTAACTGATGTACTTGCCTCTACACCTGCACCAGTTCTTATATTCTGGGAATAAAAGTCAAAAAAACTTAAGATAAGGGGGTAGTATGAGAATATTAGTGGCTGTGGACTCCAATCCCTATAGCTCTTATGTGGTCCATGAGGTGGGTAAGCTGGCAGTAAATACCTGGTCTGACATAACCCTACTTGGAGTAATCCCTCCAGATACAAAAAAGACAGTGGAAGACTCAGAGATTGCCTCCACCCTCCTGGACTACAGGGAGATAATCACCTCCTATTATCCCAGGGAACAATGTCCTTATTCTCGGGAGGAAATTTCCCGCTTTTCCCGAATAGGAGAAAACATCTTTGTTGCCACAGGCAAAGGAGGAATCAAGACCCTCAAGATAGTGATCCGTAGAGGAAGCTGGGGAGAAGAGATATTGAAACAGGCCACAGAGGATGAATCCACCTTGATAATCATGGGATGTAATAAGACCAATAAATGCAAGTGGAATGGGGAAGATGTCCCCGCAAGGGTAGCGAATAACGCCCCCTGCTCTGTACTCATTGTAAAGGAAAGCAAAAATCCTGAACAAATAGTATGTTGTCTGGACCACGACCACATAAGCCAGACATCCCTTGAACTCATAAACCAGCTGGTTACCCTCTATAAGGCAGAGCTAAAGGTGGTGGGGGTATCCCAGGGAGAGACCCTCAAGTTAAAGGTAGAAAACACCATGAAACAGCTCCTTATGTATTACCTGAGACAGAATATACCCCTGTGGCTTGAGGTGGTGGATTCTTCTGTATTTCCCACGTTTGTAAATCAGATATCCCAGAAAAATCTTATAGCCCTCTGGCTGGGTCCTAAATCCTTTCTAAAAAAGTTTTTTCCCAATGAAAAGGTAACAACCCTTATAAATGATGCACCCTCCAGTGTCCTGTTGTTGAGATAGGAAGGGGCCATAAGGCCCCTTTAGCTATCCAGTATTATCTACTCAACAGACACCTCTTTCCCTTTACCCTCAGGAGAGTAAGGGGCAGGTCTTTGAAGTAGAGAGAGACAAATCTCCCTTTGAAATCTCCATAAAGGGAATTCCCCTGAAGCAGAGATTCCACCTCCCTCACACTATCCATCACAATAGTATCCAGGACCCCCTTATCAGGCACCATACAACGCAGTGCAGGGTTTGGAGAAAAGACACCATCCCTTAACTCTCCCAGAAATATTCCCCTTCCTCCCATATGAAAGGGGGCATGGGGACAGACAAAAAAGACATCCCTCCCCCTACAATAGAACCGCCCCTTTAAAAATGGCTCCACCTTCAATCCCTCGCTCCTTAATAGAGCCAATATCTCTTCAGGATCCAGCCACTGAAAATTATCCCTCTCCCTCTCCTCTATGTTATCCAGCCTCCCATTTCCTCCCCTCACACAGCACACGAAAAAACCCTGCCCCCCATATTTACCCCCACTTATCCTCAACCCTCCCCCAGGGGTGGACTCACACACAAACCCCTCTACTGGAGGAAGAGGTTCCACCTCCACCCCTAGCTCCTTAATGGCCCACTCTATCTGTCCCTCATTTTCCTCTGCATTTGTGGTACAGGTAGAATATATCATCCTTCCCTCTCCTTTTAGCAGAGCAATGGCCCTCCTCAATATATCCCTCTGCAGGGAGATAAGCCTCCTTATCCTCTTCCCCCTCCACAACCTCACCACCGCAGGATTCTTCTCCACAGTACCCCACCCACTGCACGGCACATCTGCCAGGATATAATCAAAACCCTCTTCCAAGGGAAATCTTTCTCCTGGATGAGAAGTAAACCACACACCTATTTGGTTCATCCTCTCCATATTCTTATAAAGGGTAATGCCCCTTGAAGGATTAGGCTCATTTGCCACCACCACTCCCCCCTCTCCCACCAGCGAAGACAATATAGATGTCTTTCCCCCGGGACTTGCACACATGTCCAATACCCTGCTCCCTGGCGGGGGAGAAAGATATAAAGGGGGCAACATGGAAGATAGGTCCTGGATATAGATATATCCAAAACGGTTCATTATAGAGGACCCCAGGGGCTTTTTGCCGCCACAGGCCAGTGCGGCGCCCTCAAGAAAGGGAAGTTCTTCTATCTCAAAGCCTTCTAGGGTTAGCACCTCCAGGACCTCTTCTTTTAGAGATGGAGTAGTTATCCTAAAGGCCCTACATCTTTTTGGATCAAAAGACACTTTACCTCTCCCCAGGGTATGTGATAGCAATATCTTTGCAGGATAAAGGGAATTTATCAATATGTAATCAGGAGGCATTTCACAATGAGAAAGATGGCACTGCTCATAATACCAATCCTCTTGCTGATAGGCAGGACCCCTTCCTATGGAAAGGAGTTAAAATTCGGGGTATTACCCTTTGTGGTGCACGGTCCTACACAATATCGTTATCTCGCTCCAGGGGTAATGTCCATGCTCTCCTCCAGGCTGAGCGAATCAGGGGAACTATCTCCTGTGAGCCTATCTGAATATCATCCTCCCTTTACCCAGGGAAATGCACAGAAAATAATGAGGGAAAAGGGACTGGATGTCATTCTTTGGGGGGATATTACTGTAATACCCCCCAATATCAGCATTGATGTAAAGGTACTGGACAAAAAAAAGGGATTTTTTACCAAGGACCTAACCACCTCAGAAAATGACCTTATCCAGAATTTCAACGGTCTTGTAGAGAGGATAAAAGTGGCACTACTGGGACAAAAGGCCATGGCAAAGGCCTCTTCTCCTAAACCAACCATACCCGCCCCTGTTCCTCCTCCAGGACTCAATCCCGCATTTCAATATGAAATGCCCTCCAATGCCCGCAGGGGATTTATAAGGACCCAATCCCTTCCTTACAAAATGGTGAGTATGGATGTGGGAGATGGCAATGGGGATGGTAAAAATGAGGTCTTTATAATAGACTCCCACAGGATATATGCCTATATAATGTTACATAATCGCTTAAAACCCCTCGGTAAATTTGATGTGGGGAGCAATCACAGGCTCCTAAATATAAATCTTCTGGATACAGATAAAGACGGATGTGCAGAGATATATATATCTGCCATGGATTCAGATAATTCAGTAAACTCTTTGGTACTAAGTTTTAAGAAAAATCGCTTTAAGGTCCTGGCAAAGCACATTGACTTCTTTTTGAATGTAAAAAGGCTTCCTCCAGACTTTTCACGCAGACTCGTTGGGGAAAAGATGGGAGTGGGGAGGCTCTTTGCCCCAGGGGTCCATGAGGTAATAAGGATGCGGGGAAGGTATGTGCTTGGTCCATTACTGGACCTACCTGAGGGGGCAAATGTATTTAATTTTGCCTATCTTCCCCAAGGAAATTCTTACAAGGTCATAGTCTCTGACCTCTACGACCACCTAAAGGTCTATTCCGCTACCAATTCCTTTCTCTCTCGTACAGAAACCACATATGCGGCCTCTTCCATAGGTATAGAGTGCTCCAATGCCCTTCCTGGATTGGCAAATTACACCCAGGACCCAAAAAATATGTACTATCTCCCCACCCGCATAATCCCCTGCGACCTGGACCACAATGGAAAATTTGAACTCATTGTTGCCCACAATATATCTATCTCTGCCATGTTCTTTCAAAGATTCAGAGAGTTTCCCCAGGGGCAGATCCACTGTCTCTTCTGGGATGGAGTGGGGCTCAACATCCAGTGGAAGACCAGGACCATCCAGGGAGCTATCCGAGACTATGGTATAAAGGACATTAATAACGATGGGAAAAGGGAGTTATATGTGGGTATGACCACCTATCCTGGGCCAATGGGGTTTAGGGGGGTAAAGACTATTATCCTGGTATATCCCATAAAACATCCATGAGGTTCCCCTAAGGCATCCAATCCTCCAGGGGGACCTGCCTCTTGGTTGTAGGTTCCCCTTTATATTCAATCATAAGAAAGGGATAATTCCCAGGTGGCTCACTACACAAAAATATCTGAAAAGGCCTTTCCCTTAAAAGTGAAGAGAGATGGGTCCTGAGAGCAGGAAAATCCACAGATTCTAGGACCTCTTTTAAAAGTTCTATCTCCTGCTCCACCTCCTCTCCCCCTATCTCTCCCCTTATATATTTGCCCACCCGCAGGTTATAACATCTTTTTAACTCTGTCTGGATACAGTGAGAAGACAGATCCAGGGGGATCTTTATCTGCATACAACCTTCCCTCCAAAAAAGAAGGGGGCATCCCCTGCCCCCTTAAGCCTATATCTGGATGAAAGGAAAGCCCGTCCTTCTTTAAAGGTATCTATTTCATCTCCTTGACCTTCTCTGTAAGTACAGGCACAAACTCCAGAAGGTCTTCCACCACTCCCACATCGGCCACCTGAAAGATAGGGGCCTTGGGGTTGGTATTTACTGCCACGATAAATGGATTTCCCTTAATCCCTGCCACATGTTGAAATGCGCCGCTTATTCCAAGGGCAATATAGACCTTTGGTTTTACAGTCTTTCCAGAGGTACCAACCTGTCTTGAACGGTCCATCCACTTGGCGTCAACAATGGGTCTAGAGCAAGAGACCACTCCTCCAAGGGCCTCTGCCAGCTCTTCTGCAATCTCAATATTCTCTTCCTCTCCAATTCCACGACCAACAGAGACCAGGATGTCTGCAGCAGTAATATCCACATCCCCTGCCTCTGCCTCTTTCACCTCTATAAACTTACGTTTTGCATCTACCTCGCCAGCCTCGGCACTCTTATCCACTACTGTCCCACTCTCAGACTTGGACTCATCGGCCTCAAAACTCCCAGGTCTCACCGTCACAACAACGCCCTCTCTCATGTCACACTCCACATGGGTGTGGACCTGACCTGCAAACTCCTGACGAACCACCACCATCTTATCCCCTTCCACCTTGTCTATATCTACAATATCAGGGAGATAAGAGGCCCCAAGTTTCACAGAAAGGCCTGGGCCAAGGTCAATACCAAAGGTGTCATGGGGTATGAGACACACACATCCCTTTGGAAGCAGGTTCACCAGCATAGGACGCACCACTTCTGCATTGGGATATGTAAGAGAGGCACTCTCCACCTTCCATACCTCTGGATAGGTCTTTGCCGCCTCTTCAGAGGCCTTATTTAGGGCGTCCCCAGAACCAAAGACCAGGGCAACCACCTTGGCAGAATCATCTATCTTCCTGGCGGCATTTATAAGCTCAAGGGCAGAGTCATCAAGTACCCCATCTGCATGTTCAATATATGCAAAAATTTCCCTGCTCATTACTTAATTCCTCCTTTGGCTTTCAAAAGTTCTACCAGCTTCTCTGCAATCTCCTCCATATCTCCCTCAAGGATCTCAGCGCCTTCACCCATCTCTGGCACAAAGTAATCCAGCCTCTTTACCCTGGGAGCCACTTCCTCCTCTGAAAGACCAAGCTCAGAGAGGTCCATCTCTGGAATGTCTACCCCTGCAACCTTTCTAATCCCTCTGATACCCACATACCTGGGCTCATTGATACCTGTCTGGATAGATAGGACACAAGGCATAGATATCTCACTTATCTCCTGACTGCCTCCTTCAATCTCCCTTCCTATCTTGAGGGTCTTATCATCCACTACCTCAATATAATTTACCAGGGATGCATAAGGGAGATCCAGCAATGCCGCAAGCATCCCACCCACCTGGGCGCATCCATCGTCCGCCTGGGCACCAGTGAGGATGAGGTCATAACTGCCCTTTTCCACCACGGCCTTGAGGGCCTTGGCTATCCCCAGACCATCAGTGGACTCTAGGGCCTCATCATTCACATGAATACCCTTGTCTGCCCCCATTGCCATCTCTCTTCTCAACACCTCATCACTCTCTTCATCCCCCACAGTAACCACAGTCACAGAACCGCCCACCTTGTCGCGGATCTGAATGGCCTCTTCCACTGCATAATTGTCCCACTCATTCACAGAATAGACAAGGTCATCCCTCTCAATATCAGTGCCATCGGAATTTATCTCAATCTCGTTCTCTGCGGTATCTGGCACCCTTTTTACGCATACTAATATCTCCATAAGCACCTCCCCACTTATTCAATTATTAATTGTTTTAGGATTAGCTCTGTCAGGTCCATTACCTGAATTTTTCCCTCAAATCCAGTAGTTTTTACGCCATCCTCCAGATTAACCAGACAAAAAGGACATGCCACCACTATGCGATTGGCCCCAACCTCATCTGCCATCCTTACCCTTACCTGACCCATCCTCTGTTCTTCAACGGGTTCATAAAATAGCATAAGGCCCCCGCCTCCACAACAAAAAGACCGGTCCCTGCATCTCTCCATCTCCACCCTTTTCAGTCCAGGAATACTGTCTAAGACCTGGCGTGGGACATCGTAGAGGAGGTTATGTCTTCCCAGGTAACAGGGGTCATGATAGGTAAAAACCAACGTGGGATCATCTATGGGCTTGAATCTAAGTCTCCCCTCCTTTATCTTACGCAAGATATATTCGCTGATATGCTCCACAGGAGGGATACCCTCATAGTCTTTTTTGAGGGCATTGTAGGCATGGGGATCTGCAGTAACAATACGGGAGGCACCAGAGGAGAGGATGGCATCAATATTGTGCTCCTTCAAGGTCTGAAAGAGCATCTCCTCTCCAAAGCGTCGCACCTCATGACCACTGTCCTTTTCTGCCTTCCCCAGGATGCCAAAGTCCTCTTCACACACAGTCATTATCTGGACCACTGCCCTTGCAATCTCATTGAGACGCTCATCATAGGAAGTGGCACTATCCACAAAAAACAAGGTCTCCACCTGTTTCTTCTTCCCCACCACAGGCACCTTTATCCCTTCAGGGAGAGATTTGGTCCAATCTGCCCTCTTTTTCTCCATTTTGCCATAGGGATTCCCTCTCTTGGTAAGGGCATTTAAGGGTTTTTGAAGGGATTGGGGCACCATGCCTTCATCCACCATTCCCCTTCTAAGGTCCACTATCTTGTCTATATACTCGTTTAACACAGGACATTCCTCTTCACATGCCCCACAGGTGGTGCAGGACCAGATCTCATCCTCTTCATAAATGGTCCCAATAAGGGGTTCTCTGGGACTTATCTCTCCAACCACAGGGAAACGTTTGAATATATGGTCCCTCGCCTTTATGGTCAAAAATCGGGGAATTAGAGGTCTCCCAACGGTATTTGCAGGACAATTGTCTGCACACCTTCCACAATCCACACAGGTATAAAAGTCCAACAGGTGTTTCCAGGTAAAATCCTCCAGATACTTAACCCCAAAGGATTCCAGTTCATCTAGTTCCTCTTCTGTAATCCCCCACCTCACTGGTTTTACCTTTCCTCTATCTAGCTTACGAAAATATACGTTAAAGATAGAGGTGATAACATGAAAATGCTTTCCAAAGGGAAGAAAACACAGAAAGAAGAAAAAGGTAAGGTCATGGGCAAAGTAGGAGGCAGTATTCAAAAACTGCAACAGGCCCCTGGGGGCACCTTTCAATATCTTTGCAAAGAACCAGGCAATGGTGAGAGGGGGCAGATACTCTGGATGCAATCCCGCCTGATACTGGGCCGCCACCAGAGATGCGCTATATAAACTTTCAAAGATCATGAGGGAACTAATAAGCCCCAGGACAAACAGGGCCTCAAAGGTATGATCTTTTCCATACTTTTCAGGAACTTTGTATCTCTCTGGAGTAAATATTCCCCTCCTTATTGCCGCCACAATACATGCTATAAAGACAAAGGTGGCCGCATAGTCCTTTAAGAAGTCATATATGCTCCCCAAAAATCCACCTAGACCTGGAAATACAAAATCGGGCTTAAATCCTATTATCACCAATGAGATAGAACGCACAGACAGGATGAGAAATCCTGCAAATATGACAATATGTATTATCCCTGCAACTAGATATCTGGGATGTTTGTACTGGCCGAGCCAGTATTTTACCAGCCCCTTCAACCTCTCTCCTACCCTGTCAAACCGGGGGTCTGGCTGGGCCTTTGCCAGGGGAATAAGCCTCCTGGCCATTATATAGGCAAAGGCACCTATACCTATAAGGGGAATGAGCACAGCAAATACTGCCCCTGATATCCCCAGCAGAGAGATCTTGGCCACTGGAGTTAATGCCATTTCCATAGATTTTCACCTCACATTAAAATTATTAGAGGGGCCACCACTGGGATGGCCCCGGTTTTTTTACTACTTACCCCCAAAAGAATCCTCTTCAATGCTAACAACTGTGTCCTTCATGTTCATTATCATGTTCATCTTCCCCATGGTCACTGGCAAGACATAATGGGTAAAGAACTCAATGTTCTTTAGCTGGCCCTGATAGAAGGGTATATCCTTCTTCTTTGCCTTTTCCAATTTCTTAGCGGCAACTGCAGCCCTCCACAGGAGCATCCAGGCCATAATCACATCCCCCACCACCTCCATAAATGGATATGCATGGGCAAAGGCGGTTAGGATCTCAGCACTCATGGCCTTTCCTCCAATGGTCATGGCCACCTCTCCTAACCTGTTAAGGGCCTTCTCCAGTTCCTGGGCATAAGGGGCCAGAGAATCTATTGCCTTTGCATCTGCAAGGGTCTTCTGGATCTCTCCCATTACATCCATAATGGCCTTTCCTTTCTTAAGACCCAGCTTTCTTCCCAACAGGTCCATGGCCTGGATACCATTTGTACCCTCATATATCATTGTAATACGACAGTCCCTCACATATTGTTCCATGGGATATTCCTTGGTATATCCATAACCACCAAAGACCTGTACCCCCAGATTGCATACCTCATAGGCACGGTCCGTTCCATAACCCTTACAAATTGGAATAAGCACATCTATTATGTTCTGATATTTTTCTGCCTCTTCTTCTTTATCCGTGGCCCGTTTGAGGTCCTCCAGAAGTCCCACATACCACAATAGGGACCTGAGTCCCTCAACAAAGACCTTCATCTGCATGAGCATCCTTCTTACATCAGGATGCTGAATAATGGGCACTGGAGGGGCACTCTTGTCCAGCAGGTCCTTGAGGTGCCTCCCCTGGACCCTCTGCCTGGCATAATTCACCGCCTCAATAAAAGAGGCTGAGGCAAGGGCCGCTCCCTGGGAACCCACCAGGAGCCTGGCCTGATTCATCATCAAAAACATCTCCCTCATCCCCTTATTTTCCTGCCCCAGGAGGAGACCACGACATTTTCCCTTGCTTCCCAGGGTGAGAGAACAGGTGGAAGAGCCATGAATTCCCATTTTCTCTTCCACACCTGTGCATATTACATCATTAAACTCTCCCATGGAGCCGTCTTCATTCACCCAATATTTAGGCACAATAAAAAGGGAGATCCCTGCAGTCCCTGGAGGGGCCCCCTCTATCCTGGCCAGGACAGGATGAATAATGTTTTCCGTAAGGTCCTGCTCTCCACCGGTTATAAATATCTTATTTCCTGTAATAGAATAGGTGCCATCCTCATTCTTCACCGCAGTGGTGGTAAGGGCACCCACGTCAGAGCCTGCCTGGGGCTCAGTGAGAAGCATGGTCCCTCCCCACTCACCAGTATAGAGCTTCTTCAAAAACATCTTTTTCTGCTGATCTGTGCCAAATGCCTCAATGAGATGACCTGCTCCAATAGTGAGTCCAATATAGAGCTGAAGGGCACAGTTTGCACCTATAAAAAGATCACTGGCGGCCATGGCCACTGAACGAGGCATCCCCTGTCCTCCCCAATCGGGATTCTCAGACATGCCTATCCATTCACCCTCCTTGAGGACCTCATAGGCCCTGTGAAATTCCTCAGGGACCTTTACCACACCATCTTCAAATACGATTCCCTTTTCATCGCCCACCTTATTCGTGGGAAGAAGTTCCTTTACTGCAACATTGCGAGCCTCCTTCAAGATCAGCTCAATGGTCTTCTTGTTGAATTCCCCATACTTTTCATAGGTCTTACTGAGCTTATCCACCTCTAACTGCTCAAAAAGTACAAAATCAACATCTCTGCGGTCTGCTAATACCTGTGCCATAATGATTCTCCTTTTTTTATTTTTAACGTGTTATTTACCTATTCCCTTGATTATCAGATCAACCAAGGGCTGCGCCATTGAAGTCAGAGAATATTTTTTAGAGGAATAGAGCCACGTTGTTATTACCTCATCTATAGCCCCTACCATAAGCTGTTTCACAAGGGGAATGGACAAGTCCTCCCGAATGGTGCCCTCCCTTTGTCCCAGCTCCACTATCTCCTTTACTATTTCCTGATACATATTGGACATCTCCCTTATCTTGTCGTCAGAGAGATGTCTCCTCCTCTTTGCCTCTACCTCATAGACAATGGCCATCTCCCTATTCTGCTCAAAGGCATTTAGATGGGAATAGACCAGCCTCCTGAGTTTGTCTATTGCGTCTCTACCCTTATCCACCTCCTGCTTAAAGCGAGAAAACACCTCCTTTGTCTTAAAATCAAAAAAACTCCTCAGAATATCGTCCTTGTTTTTGAAATATAGATAAATGGTACCATCTGCTACTCCAGCCTCCCTAGCAATCTGAGAAACAGTGGAACGATAATATCCATGGCGGGAAAAGGTCCTTATGGCGGCCTCCAGTATCTTTAGATACTTTTCATTCTTCTTCACATCTCTATCCGGGGATTTCATGGTTATCGCCTACACCTTTTTTGTTTAACCTATTAAAATATCATACAAAAAAAATGAATGAGCATTCATTCACGATTCCCTTAGCAAACTTTAAGTAAATATGTCAAGATGGCAAGGGGAAAAACCAAGGGGTGTAAAAAAAGGGTGTGCAAACATAGAGAAGAGGGGGAAGGAGCCAATCATCTTAAGAAACCATGGGTGGTCTCCTCGTATTTCTCCTTTGCCTGGGTCTGCACCTCTCTTCGTATCTCATTTAATTCATCAATATGAGAAATGGTCCTCTCCACAATGGAGCTATCCAGCATCCCTGCCTGGGACATCTCCTTTAGGACCTCAATACTCTGTTTTTTGTCCATTCCCTTTCTATATGGCCGATCTTCAGAAATGGCAGTATAGACATCTGCCACAGCCAGTATCCTGGAGCCCAGGATAAGGGAATCCTCTTTTAAGCCAAAGGGATAGCCTGATCCATCAATGCGTTCATGGTGAAAAGAGGCCCAGTAGTTAACTATCCTGAGTCCCTTTAATTTTTCAAGGATCCTAAAGGAATAATAGGCGTGACTCTTCATAATTGCCCATTCAGAAGGGTCTAATCTCCCAGGTTTCTCTAAGATCTCACTGGGCACCGCCAGCTTTCCAATGTCATGGAGGAATCCTGATAGCTTCATAAGGGAGAGCTCCAGAGGTGAAAACTCATAAAACTCAGCAAGCTTGGTCCCAACAGAGCTCACCCCAACAGAATGCACTGCTGTAAAGGTACTCCTGTAGTCAATCACACGACTAAACACATCTCCAAATACCAGCATCTCCTTGAGAGAGAGGGTGGTGGTTGGGAGTATCTCCTTTACCAGGGACTCCAGATCTCCATATTCTATATCCAGCCAGAATCCCAGCCTGGAGGAGAGGGACTTAAAGACCTCCACCAACTCTGGCATAAAGGTCTTACCTGCCTCCTTTTCTATGGCCTCCACAATCTCCTTTTCTTCGTTAATTCCAAACTGAAAGGCAAGTCTGCGGAGAGAGACCTCTATCCTGTCGGCCAGATGGAGTATATAGCTTCCCAAGGGGATCTCATGTTCCATGGAAGGGGTATAGGGGTGGCTCTCCCATCTTACATGATGATAACGGATCATCCGGGCCACATAGTGAAACTTGGGGATATCTTTAAGGAGGATATATCCCACCTCTGCATGCCTGTTTATATCTGCAAGATGGGGGTAGAATTCCAGAGAGGCAATCTTTTCATGGAGGGAAAAGATCCCTATATCATGAAAACACGCAGCTAGGGATATCTGAGCCACATCTTCATGGGTGAGACCATATTCCTTGGCAAGGGCCGCGGCAATGATTGCAACCCGTAGATGGTGATTCCTCGCAGAAGGGTCCACAAAATCTACTACTTGAGAAAAGGACCCCACTATGGAAGACATCTGCACACCAGTAGAAAAAAACATCTCCACCTCTCTCTTCTTATAGGTTAAATAGGGACACAACTCTACCCACTCATCATGTAATCTTATCCCTTTTATTTACCTATAACCCAGTTTTAGGCAAGTAAAATTTATTCCTCCTGGCTGAATAGGAGGTATATAATTGCATGTATCTTGATTATAGACACCCCTGCTGATATAGATAACACACAAACCACACATCCTTTAAGGAAGGAGGTATAAATGAAGAAAGAGACAAGAGACAGGATCATCGCCTTTTTCATCCTAATATTTATAGCCATAACATGTGCCATATTTTTTATTTTTGCCCTCCTCATATGGCTTGTTACCTATCCCTTTGATAGAAATAAAAAGATCCTTCATCTCTACACCTGTTTCTGGGGAGCATTTTATCTGTGGGCCTTACCCATTTGGAAGGCAAGGGTCATAGGCAGGGAAAAGATTGACCCCAGAAAGACCTATGTAATTGTCTGTAATCATCAATCACAACTGGACATCCTCATGGCATTCAGACTCTTTTGTCATTTCAAGTGGATCTCCAAGGCAGAGGTATTTCGCCTCCCCTTTGTGGGATGGAACATGAGGATGAACCAATACATCAGTTTGAAGCGAGGAGATAAAAAGAGTATTGCCCAGATGTTTAAAAAATGTGAAGAGGCAATCAAAAAAGGTAACTCCATATTTATCTTTCCCGAGGGCACCCGCTCCCCTGACGGAAAGCTCCAAAAATTCAAACCAGGGGCCTTTGTGCTGGCAAAAAAGATGAAAGTGCCCATCCTGCCAGTGGTAATAAATGGGACCAGAAAGGCCCTCCCAAAATATAGCCTCAAATTTCATGGGATTCATGAGTTTACCATAGAGGTGCTGGATGAGATACCCTATGAGAGATTCAAGGACATGGAGCCCGAAGATATTGCCCGCATGGTAAGAGGGCTCATGCTCCCCCACATAAAAGAATAAAAAGGGGGGCATGAGCTAGTCCTCTTATGACCTACTATGACTTATGTCTGGGCACAGGCAAATATTCCACTGAAGGCATCCTCTTGACTGGCTGGGGATAAAGGCTCATTAACTGCATTACCTCCCTGGGGATATCCTTGGAGACATGAAGACCCAAGGAATGGGCCTCCTCATAGGTGATGGGATAGTCATGGGTCCATGTCCCTGTGGATAGTAGATGGGCAAGTTCCCTTGCCTTCTTCTCCTCATACTTTCCCTCAAGGAGCTCATACACCGCCTCTTCTAGCTGGGAGATGGCCTTTTTTGCCACATCTGCCATAATAAGCGTCTTGTCCTCTATCCTATTTATATCTTTCTCCTGGACCAGCTTTACAATGGATGCCGCAGGAAATTCTCCTAGCTGGGGATCAACTGGACCAAGTACTGCATTTTCACTCATCACTATCTCATCTGCGGCAAGAGAGATAAGGGTTCCACCGCTCATGGCATAGTGAGGCACAAAGACCGTGACCTTGGCAGGGTGTTTTTTAAGGGCCCGTGCAATTTGAAGGGATGCCAGCACCAGTCCCCCCGGGGTATGCAAGATAAGGTCTATGGGCACATCCCTATCTGTGAGCTGAATGGCGCGAAGTATCTCCTCAGAGTCCTGGATATTTATAAACTTATACACAGGGAAGCCCAGAAAACTCATGGTTTCCTGCCGATGCACCAGAAGGATTACACGGGATCCCCTCTCTTTCTCTATCCTTGCAATGAGCCTCTGCCTCGCGGATTCAATCATCTTTTGCTTTAACACCGGCTGCAGGGCCGCAAGCATAAAAAAAAGCCAGAAAATTTCGTTAAATGTCATAACTCCTCCTTCACCTTATAGAAATCTAAAATATACCTCATCCGGGTAATAGACCCGATAGTCCTGCTGTTTTTTCTTAAAAAACGCATGGGTGGCCATGCCAAATACAAAACCTCCTATATGGGCCCACCAGGCCACTCCCCCTGCCTGCTGACCTGCAAAAATAGAAAAAGTACCTGCTATGAGTTGCGATAAAAACCAGAACCCCAGAAATATCACTGCTGGTATCTCTATAAAATAAGGAATAAAAAACAGGGGAATAAGCGTAATTATCCTGGAATGGGGAAACAGGATTATGTATGCACCCATCACCCCTGCAATGGCTCCTGAGGCCCCTACTGCAGGAACAGTGGAATTTAGATTAAAGACAAAGTGGGTAATGCTCGCCGCTATCCCACAGAGAAGATAAAAGATGAGATATCTGAAATGTCCCATCCTGTCCTCTACATTGTCCCCAAATATCCACAGGGCCCACATATTTACCAGGAGATGAAACCAGCTTGCATGCAGAAACATATTGGTAAAAAAGGGCCAATAGTTATCAAAGTGAAGTCCCATAATGTACGCCCATGCAGGATGGGTGTATCTTGCGGGGACAAGTCCAAATACATAGAAGACCCATTCCAACATGTGTCTGGGCAGAGACACCTCTATAAGAAAGACAAACACATTGATGGCAATTAAGAGATAATTTACAAAAGGGGTCTCTCTACGAGGTATAACGTCCTTTATTGGTATCATTTAACTCTACCTCTCCTTTTTCAGATTCTTAGAGAAATATGGGGACGAATCTTACTTTGTCAAGACATATAAAATGGACATAAAAAAAGGCGGAAAAAAATTTCCGCCTTATCTTTCATCTCACCTCAAAAAAATGGCTATCTTCTGGAGCGGGCCTCATTTACCCTCAGGCGTCTTCCTCCAAACTCCATTCCATTTAGACCTTCAATGGCCCTCTCCGCGGCCTCAGAACTCATCTCTACAAAACCAAAGCCACGAGAACGTCCAGTGTGATGGTCTCTTATGAGATTAAAGGACTCTATTGGCCCATACTCTTTAAACAACTCCTTCACCTCTCTCTCATCTGCCTCATAAGGCAAATTTCCCACATACAAATTCTTCATAAAAAACTCCTAAAAATTAAAATCACGGGTGTGCACAACCGCAAGGGTACTGTGGTCCTTTATGAAAAGGATGTCAAGAGATTTTTGGGGAAAGAAGGTTTTTTTCTTGAAAATCAACCTACTCCTCTGATATAAATCACTTCCACAACACAACGTGGATAAGACACCTCTGGATGAAGATATTAAATCCCATCACCACCCTCCTGGAAAAACGATTCTATGACTATTACAAGATAAAGATCATTATTATCACCCTTTCTCTCCTCTCTTTTGTCTTTGCAGTAGTTGGAGGGGGAATATATTATTTTAAGGTAAAACACTCCCTCTTAAAAGAGGCCCGCCAGAGATGTGTGGCAGTTTTAAATACTGTAAACAAAAATTTCTCCCTCTTTCTCACCCAGTATGAGCTTGCAGTAAAGGCCCTTTCGCGCCTCAAGGAGATAAGGGCCTGTATAAAGGAGCCCTCCCCTATATCCCTAAGACATGCCAATTATGTCCTAGATGTGTTTTCCAACTCCTTCAAAGTAGAGGCATGTTACCTTATGGACAGACATGGAATAACCATAGCATCCAGCAACAGGGATTCAAAAAATACCTTTGTGGGTAAGAATTTCTCCTTTCGTCCCTACTTCCAAAAGGCCATGCAGGGCCATCCCTATATCTATCCTGCCCTGGGGACCACCTCCAAGAGGAGGGGGGTTTATTTCAGCTATCCCGTATATATAAAGGGAAAGGACTCCCCTGAAGGGGTTGCGGTGATAAAGGCATCTATAGAATATCTGGAATCCAGATTTCTCTCTCGTTTTCCCGGGATCTTTTTCTTTGTGGACCCCAACGGCATAATATTTATCTCCAACAAGAAGGAGTGGCTTTTCTATACCATAGTCCCCCTGGACCCTCATACCATAGAAAGGGTAAGGAGGTCCAAACAAATGGGCAATGGACCCTGGCTATACAGTGGCTTCAAGTTCTCAGGGAATATGGCCCAGGACCCTTTGGGGAAAAGGTACCTGGTATTTGAAAGCAAGATGAGATTGTTTCCTGGATGGAAACTCTTATATCTGCTGGATGAGAGGTATATTTTTAAAAACTTGCACCGCCCCATCCTGGAGATAGGGGGACCTGTAATCATAGGGCTGATGTTTCTGGTGGGAATCCTGGTATATTTTCTCTCCCAGATAGCCCAAAGAGAATTAAAGAACAGGGAAAAGATAGAGCAAAAACTGAGGAAGAGTGAGGAAAAATATCGTTCCATCTACCATAACACCCCTGCAATGCTCCACTCCATTGACCGAGATTACAGGTTGCTAAGGGTAAGTGATTATTGGCTGGAGGCCACAGGATATGAACGAGAAGAGGTTATAGGGAAGAGGCTTACCGAGTTTTTTACACCTGAATCCAGGAAAAGGGCAGAGGAATTTGTCCTCCCATATTTTTTCAAAAAGGGACACACCAAAAATATCCACTATCAGTTTATAAAAAAGAATGGAGAAATAATGGACATCCTTCTCTCCTGTTATGGGGTGAGGGACGCCTCAGGAGAGGTAGTGGAGACCCTTGCCATCTCCGTGGACATGACAGAAAGGCTCAGAGAGCAACAGGAACTAAAAGAGGCAAAAAAGGAACTCAGCCGCTATTCCAGGGAGCTGGAAAGGCTGGTGAAACAACGCTCCAGAGAGATAGATGCCATCCTCAGATACACCCCCTCTATTATCTATCTAAAAAACAAGGACCTTAAATACCGACTTGTAAATCCTGGTTTTGAAAGGTTATTTGGGGTTTCAAATCAAGGAGTGAGAGGAAAAAAGGACCATGAGGTGCTTCCCTGTGAGATTGCACGACAATTTCAAGAAAATGACTATAGGGTCTTAAAAAACAGGTCCCCTTCTCAGATAAAGGAGGTCATTTCCCTAGGGGGAAAGGATTATGTCCTCCTATCAATAAAGTTTCCCATATACAATGAAAACGGGGAGTTAGAAGGGATTGGGGGCATATCCACAGACATTACAGAACTGGAAGAGGCCCAGAAAAAATTAAAGGAACTCTCCAGAAACATAATCAAAAACCAGGAAAGGGAGAGGGCTCGCATAGCCAAGGAACTCCACGACGAACTGGGACAGATCCTCACTGTCCTCAATATGGATGCCTCCTGGGTTGAGCGAAGGTTAAGAGATGTGGATCCAAAGGGGGCCAGACGAATCCAGTCCATGAAACAACTCATTGACAGGACCATTGATGAGGTAAGGACCTTGGCCTTTCAACTGAGACCTGGCACCTTGGACCACCTTGGACTCATAGAGGCCCTGGAGTCCCTAATCGCAGACTTTGAAAAAAGGACACACATCCTCTATACCCTCCACAAATCCCCAATCCCCCCTATAGATGACACCACTGCCACGGCCCTTTACCGCATCGTCCAAGAGGCCATAACCAATGCAATAAGACATGCATCTGCCCAGCATATAGACATCTGGGTCTGTTATAATGGGACTCATCTGGAAGTAAGGATAAAGGACGATGGAATGGGTTTCCCTGTTAACCATATACTCTCTTCCTGTGGAGGCTTTGGTATAGCTGGTATGCAGGAAAGGGCAGAGCTTATTGGAGCACAAATAAAGATAAGCTCCTGTCCTGGAAAGGGCACAGAGGTAATATGTAGTATAGCCCTAAAATGACGTTGAAGGGGTATCTCCATGAAGAAGATTAAGATACTTCTGGCAGATGACCATTTTATTGTCCTGGAAGGACTTAAAAGGATAATAGAAGAGTGCGAGGATATGGAGGTGATAGCCACTGCCCTGGATGGTCGTGATGCAGTGAGGCTTGCAATTGAAAAAAGACCCCACGTGGCAGTGGTGGACATCTCCATGCCCATATATGACGGCCTGGAGGTAATAGCCCTCCTCCAGCAACACCTACCTTCTATGCCCATCCTTATCCTCACCATGCACGAGGAAGAACAGTATATCTTCAGGGCCATTGAGGCAGGGGCAATGGGATATATAACCAAAAAGGCAGTGGCGGATCAGCTGGTTACCGCCATCAGAAGGGTATATCAAGGTAAGAGATATCTTCCAGAGGATGTGGCAGAGATAATTGCCCTCAAGATTGCCAGGGGTAGGGGCAATTCTCCGCTGGACCTATTATCCACCCGTGAACTCCAGGTGTTAAAGAGGATAGCCCAGGGACAAACCAACCGAGAGATCGCACGAGACTATAATCTGAGTGTAAAGACCATTGATACATATCGTCAACGGATATTGAGGAAACTAAATCTCAGAAACAATGCAGACATATCCCGCTTTGCCATCACCCACAAACTCATATAAGGCTCCCCCTCTTTTGTAAGAATTTTTCTTACACCACAATCCCAAATATTCCACTTTCCTCATCCACTCTCCCCCTCTATAACCTGAGGGTAAGTTTTCCATATTAACTCTCAGGAGAAAAACCATGTTTAAACAGCTGGACAGAGGTGTAACCTTCTTCAGTGTCACGGTTATGACCATCTGCATGTCTGTGGCCACTGTGGTGGCCTTTATAAATGTAGTGCTGAGATATCTATTTGGCACCTCCCTCCCGTGGGCAGGGGCCCTAACCTCCTATCTATTTATATGGTCTGCACTCTTTGGAGCGGCATATGGGTTTAGGACAGGAATGCACATAGGGGTCACCTTTATCATCCAGAGTTTAAGACCCAGACTGGCAAAGACCCTTTTGATAGTAAATTTGATAATAATCCTGGGATTTCTGGTATGTTTTACCAAATGGGGGATTGATTTCATAAGGTTTAGCATCAACCTGAAACAGATAGATATAGATCTACGCGTCCCCTTCTGGATCATCTATCTCTGTGTGCCTCTATCTCTCCTCATCTCCACCTATCAGGTGCTCCTCAAGCTCATAACCACCATCAGGACTCCGGTGGATGAGTTTGATTATGACCGCATAATGAAAGAAGAAAGTCAAACACAAGGAGACGGATAATGGTAGCACTCACCCTCTTTGGACTACTTTTCCTTTTTCTGATAATGGGAATCCCCATTGCAGTGGCCCTGGGACTCTCCACCATCATCTCCCTTCTCACCTTTACCTATGACCCTCCCATGCTGGTGGCCCAAAAGCTATTTGGTGCCCTGGACAAATATGCCCTTATGGCAATCCCCCTATTTGTCCTCATGGGGAACTTCCTCTCCCATGGTGGCACTGCCAAACGCATAATAAAGTTTGCAAGGTCCCTAGTGGGACATCTCCCAGGGGGACTGCCCATGTCCGCCATATTTGCCTGTGTAATCTTTGCCGCGGTAAGTGGTTCTTCTCCTGCTACAGTGGCGGCCATTGGCTCCCTCATGATGGGCGCAATAAAGGAAGATGGTTATTCTGATTCCTTCTCAGTGGGCTCCATTGCCTGTGCGGGCTCCCTGGGGATCTTGATGCCCCCTTCCATTGTATTAATTATCTATGGGGTCACTGTTGACCAATCCATTGGAAAGCTATTTATGGCAGGGGTGATACCCGCCATATTCCTAGGTGGAATGCTGATGTTTGTTACCTATGTGGCGGCAAAGAGGAGTGGGAGGGAGAAGAAAAAACGAGCCTCTATGAAAGAGATATGGAAATCCTTCAAGGAGGCCATCTGGGGATTATTGGTGATCCTCATTGTGATAGGTGGGATATATGGGGGCCTATTTACCCCCACAGAGGCGGCTGCTGTATCTGCGGTATATGCCTTTTTTGTATCCAAGTTTGTATATAAGGACCTCTCCTGGAAGGATATCCCTCAGGTAATAAAGTCTTCAGCCATTACAGCGGCCATGATAATGTTTATCATTGCCAATGCCATGATATTTGCCTATTTCCTCACCATTGAACAGATCCCCCAGGCCCTTACCAACTGGATAATAGGCCTCAATCTCAATAAATATTACTTCCTGGTATTTGTAAATATCCTCCTCCTCCTTGGTGGAAACTTTATGGAACCCTCCAGCCTCATTATGATCCTGGCCCCTTTAATCTTTCCCATTGCAGTAAAGCTGGGGATAGATCCCATCCACCTTGGGGTAATTATCACAGTAAACATGGAGATTGGAATGCTAACTCCACCGGTGGGCCTGAATCTATTTGTGGCAAGTGGAATCTCTGGACTCTCGCTCCAGGATACCATAAGGGCATCCATGCCCTGGTTTTTTGCTCTCTTGTTTGGACTAATCATAATCACCTATGTCCCACAGATCTCCCTGTTTTTGCCGAGATTGATCTACGGGGGATAACCTATAAAAATAAACTCATAAAAAAGGAGGGCTTGACATGGTAAAGAGGTTAGCAGTGGCAATTTGTTGTTTTTTCATGGTGCTTAGTGTGGGTTTGAGTCCCACCATGGCCCGGGTGTATGTTATCAAATTCAGCCATGTGGTGGCAGTGGACACCCCCAAAGGGGAGGCGGCCAACTATCTGAAAAAACTAGTGGAAGAGCGCACCCATGGAAAAATAAAGATGCAAGTATATCCCAATGCAGTTCTCTACGGAGACAGAGAGGCATTAGAGGCCCTAAAGATGAATGCCATCCAGATGGCATGTCCCAGCTTTTCCAAATTTACCGGTTTTGTTCCAGAACTTCAGATATTTGACCTCCCCTTTCTATTTGAAAACAGGGAGCACCTCTACAGATTCATGGACAGTGATGTGGGCAAACAACTTCTTCAGGCGGTCTCCAGGATGGGTCTGGTGGGACTTGCTTACTGGGATAATGGGTTCAAGCAACTTACCCTAAGAGACCATCCTATAAGGCTTCCAAAGGACGTGAAGGGGAAAAAGTTCAGGATAATGTCCTCAAAGGTCCTGGAGGCCCAGTTTAAGGCAGTGGGGGCAAGTCCCCAGGTACTTCCGTTTTCTGAGGTATATAGTGCACTTCAGCAGGGAGTGGTGGATGGCCAGGAGAATACCATCTCCAACATCTACACCAAAAAGTTCTATGAGGTACAGAAATATATGACCATTAGTAATCACGGTTATCTGGGATATATGCTTGTGACAAATCAGATATTCTGGAATTCCCTGCCCCCGGATCTAAAAAATATCCTTAAAAAATGTGTGGATGAAGCCACAAGATACGAGAGAAAACTCGCCGCTGAATTAAACAAGGAGCAGCTTGAAAAGATAAAGGCCTCTCATAAGGTAAAGATCCACTATCTCACCCCTGCAGAGCGAAAGGTATGGAAAAAGGCCATGATGAAGATCTATCCTGAATTTTACCATGTGATAGGGAAAGACAGGATAAAAAAGGCCCTGGAAATGGCCCATGAAGATTAACTAATGGTCAGGGAGATTACAGAGGGGGAGGTGCCAGAGGGGGTACCTCCCTATTTTATCTTTAAATACAGCCAAAAGGGAGATGTGGGGCATGAAAAACTATGACATAAATTCCTTTCCCAGGGGGGTAGATCTCCTCAGAAATTCCCTTTTAAACAAGGACACTGCATTTACAGATGAGGAAAGGGAGGCCTTTGGTCTGGAAGGACTTATCCCTCCCCGGGTGTTTTCCCAGGAGATCCAGTTAATGAGGGTGATGGAGAACCTTAACAGGAAGACCTCTGATATTGAAAAGTATATATTTTTAACCGCCCTTCAGGATAGAAACGAGGCCCTATTCACCCGTGTGGTGGTGGAACACCTGGAAGAACTACTTCCCATAATCTATACCCCCACAGTGGGGAGGGCATGTGTGGAATATGCCCATATATATAGACGCCCCCGGGGATTTTATTTTGCCACAAAATATAGAGGAAAATTTAGAAAGATACTGGACAACTGGCCTCAAAAGGACATCCGCGCAATTGTGGTAACAGATGGGGAGAGGATACTGGGGCTGGGAGACCTGGGGGCAAACGGCATGGGTATCCCCGTGGGAAAACTTGCCCTCTACACAGTGTGCGGAGGCATCCATCCTGCCATGTGTCTTCCTGTGGTAATAGATGTGGGAACCAATAATGAGGAACTCTTAAAAGACCCATTATATCTGGGGATGCAACACCGCAGATGGCGAGGAGAGAAATATTATGCAATTATAGATGAATTTATGGCCGCAGTAAAAGACAAATATCCCCATGTGCTTGTCCAGTTTGAGGACTTTGGAAATGAAAACGCCTTTGTCCTTCTGGAAAGATACAGAGAGAAAATGTGCGTATTTAACGATGATATTCAGGGAACTGCTGCCGTTGCCCTGGCGGGCATATACTCTGCCCTAAAGGTGATAAAACGTCCCTTGAAGGAACAAAAATTTCTCTTCCTAGGGGCCGGGGAGGCAGGAATAGGTATTGGCAAGTTACTTGTGGAGGCCCTAAAGATTGAAGGTCTCAAAGAGGAGGAGGCAAGAGCGAGGTGCTGGTTTATGGATTCCAGGGGACTTATTGTAAAGGGTAGAGGACACCTCAACCCCCATAAGAGGGAATTTGCCCATGAACATCCCCCTATCAATGACCTTGTATCTGCCATAAGGAAGTTAAAACCCACTGCCATTATTGGGGTATGCGGTCAAAGTGGTAGCTTCAATGAAGAGGTTCTAACCCTTATGGGAAAGATAAATGAACGACCTATAGTATTTGCCCTATCCAATCCCACTGAAAAGGCAGAATGCACAGCTTATGAGGCATATCTCTATACCCAGGGACGTGCCATATTTGCCAGTGGAAGTCCCTTTCCTCCCGTAGATTTTCAAGGGAAGACATATTATCCAGGGCAGGGGAATAATGTCTATATATTCCCTGGTATTGGTCTGGCGGCAGTGAGTTTTATGATAAGCAAAATCCCTGAAATCTTTTTCCTGGAGGCCGCCAGGACCCTATCTGACCAGGTAAGAGAAGAGGACCTCAAAAAGGGGAGCGTATATCCTCCCCTTAAAAATATACGCAGGGTCTCCCTGGAGATAGCCACACGCATTTCAGAGCTGGCCTATGAGATGGGACTGTGCAGGCTACCCAGACCTGCTGACATAAGACAACACCTCAAATGCCTCATGTATGACCCACGCTACGACGTGTATGTATAGATGCTGAGTTTAAACTAAACAAGGAATCATACAGGGACAGGGGTCCATGAGCAATAGGGGCCAAGGGGACCCCTCCTCCTGTTATAACCCTCCCTCCAATCTGGAAGATGCTCATACCCTCCCCTGAAAAGTAGGCCCCTTTTAGATTTTAGACCCTGGATTAAGGGATAGGTAGTCAAACTCCCAATCTTCACTTGACTTATCAGGGGATTCCCTTAAAACTCTCTCCTGGAAAAGCCCATTTTATACAAAAGATGGTTTGATGAAGGGACCACCCCACTACCTTGGACACAGGAAAAGATTAAGGGAGAGGTTTAACAGGGACCCTGAATCCCTTTTAGACTATGAGCTACTGGAACTTCTCCTGTTTTACTGTCATCCCCGAAAGGACACCAAGCCCTTGGCAAAGGAAATGCTTCATAGGTGTGGTTCCTTAAAGGGGATATTCCTGGCCCCTGAGGAAAAGATAAAAGAGATCCCTGGGGCAGGAGAGGCAACGGCCCTTTTTTTCAAGGCCATAAGGGAGTTCTTTTCCCGCACAGAAAGAGAGGAGCTATTTTCCAGAAGGGGACTACGTTCTCCTCTAGAGGTATTTAATGCCTTTTATCCGAGGATTGGTCCAGAGAAAAAAGAGAGTTTCTGGGTGGTCCTTTTGGACACAAAAAACAGACCTATCTCCATAGAAAAGATATGTGAGGGCACAGTGGACAGGGCCACGGTATATCCCAGAGAGGTCTTTGAAAAGGCACTCACAAAAGGGGCCTGTGGCATTATCCTCCTTCACAATCACCCAGGAGGTGACCCCTCTCCATCTAGAGAGGACATCCTCCTCACCAGGGAGATAGAAAAGATAGGAGAGGCTCTTGGTATAAGGGTATTGGACCACCTTGTAATTGCCGCAGACTCCTTTGTGAGCCTGAGAGAAATGGGGGAGCTTTCACAAATATAAAAATATCCCTTGCTGAAATGGATTTTGGAATTATATAAGGTTATAGCCTTAAAAGGCAGTTTCAAAAGGAGAGAGTTAACACAAACCCTAAGGAGACAATAATGGGAGAAAATGAATATAAAAATGATAAAGAGATAAACATCGCAGAAAAAGAGACGGACGAAGAAAAAAGCGGGGCATCAGGGGACGTAGAGGACGCAAAGACCTCTCAACAAAAGGTGGACTTTCCCACGCTCCTTCCCCTGCTGGCGGTACGCGACATTGTGGTATTCAATTACATGATTATTCCCCTGTTTGTGGGAAGGGAAAAATCCATCAAGGCCATAGAGCATGCAATAAACAATAACAAGCGCTATATTTTTATTGCCACCCAAAAGGATGAAAAGATAGAGGATCCAGGGATAGAAGATATCTATCATGTGGGTACAGTGGCCATTATAATGAGAATGTTGAAGATGCCAGACGGCAAATTAAAGATCCTGGTTCAGGGTCTCTCCAGGGGAAGGATAAAGAGGACCCTCCAGGAGGAACCCTTCACCACTGTGGAGATAGAACCCATTGAGGAGCAGGAGGTAAAGGACTATAGTGCACATGTTGAGGCACAGATGAGGACAGCCAGGGAGCAGAGTGAAAAGATAATCTCCCTGCGGGGCATGGACCCCACTGAGATGATGTCCATCTTAAACAGCATAGACGATCCTGGAAGACTGGCAGACCTTATAGCATCTAATCTAAGGATGCCCACTGAAGTGGCCCAATCTATTCTGGAATGCCTGGATCCTGTAAAGCGCCTGGAACTTATAAATAAACAACTCATGAAAGAGGTAGAGGTGGCGCTCCTCCAAAATAAGATCCAGGCAATGGCAAAGGAGGGAATGGACAAGGCCCAACGGGAATTCTTTTTAAGGGAGCAATTAAAGGCCATAAAGTCTGAACTAGGGGAAGACGATTCTGAAGAAGAGGAGTTTGAGGAGCTGAGAAAGGCCATAGAAAAGGCAGGGATGCCCAAAAAGGTAAAAGAAGAGGCCCTAAAACAGCTCCACCGATTGGAAAACATGCACCCAGACTCCTCTGAGGCCACAGTAATACGCACTTATTTGGACTGGCTTGTGGAACTGCCCTGGAAAAAGGTCTCCAGGGATGAGCTAAACATCAAAAACGCCCAGAAGATACTGGACGAGGACCACTATGACCTGAAACAGGTAAAGGAAAGGATCCTGGAATATCTCTCTGTGAGGAAACTCAACCCAAAGATGAAGGGCCCCATCTTGTGTTTCGTGGGTCCCCCTGGGGTGGGAAAGACCTCCCTGGGACGTTCCATTGCCAGGAGTTTGAAGAGGAAATTCGTGAGGATGTCCCTGGGGGGCATGCGAGATGAGGCAGAGATAAGGGGACACAGAAGGACATATATTGGGGCCATGCCAGGTCGGATTATCCAGGGGATAAAAGAGGCAGGGACAAAAAATCCTGTATTTATGTTGGATGAAATAGACAAGGTGGGTACAGACTTTAGGGGAGACCCCTCCTCTGCCCTGCTGGAGGTATTGGACCCTGAACAGAATCATTCCTTTACTGACCACTACCTAAATGTCCCCTTTGACCTATCCAAGGTGATGTTTATCTGCACTGCCAATATGTTGGACACCATTCCTCCCCCCCTGAAGGACCGCATGGAGGTTATACGGATTCCAGGTTATACAGAACAGGAAAAGATAAAGATAGCAAAGAAATTCCTTATTCCCAAACAGCTAAAGGAACATGGGCTGGAATCCAATACCATATATTTTAGTGACAAGGCCCTGAAGATAATCATAAAGAACTACACAAGGGAGGCAGGACTACGAAATCTAGAAAGGGAGATAGCCACCATCTGCAGAAAAGTGGCCCGCAAGATTGCAGAGGGCTCAAGACAGAAGAGGTTTCTCATTCTTCCATCAAATATACATAAGTATCTGGGGGCCCCAAAATTTCTGGACGAAGAGAGGGAAAAAGAGCTTCCCCCAGGGGTGGCCCTGGGACTTGCCTGGACCCCTTCAGGGGGAGAGATATTACATATAGAAGTGCTAACCATGCCGGGAAAAGGAAAGCTCATCCTCACTGGCCAACTGGGGGATGTAATGAAAGAAAGTGCTCAGGCGGCACTTAGTTATGCCAGGAGCAGGGCAGAACAACTCAACCTTGACCCCTCCTTTGCAGAAAAAAAGGATATCCATATCCATGTCCCTGCAGGGGCTATTCCCAAAGATGGTCCATCTGCCGGCATTACCCTGGTTATGGCATTATTATCTGCCCTCACAAATCTCCCACTTAGCAATGAGGTGGCCATGACAGGGGAAATTACCCTGAGGGGACGCATATTACCTGTGGGAGGGATAAAGGAAAAAATACTTGCAGCAGTGGCCGCAGGGGTGAAAAGGGTAATCTTACCCAAGCAAAACATGAAGGACATGGAGGAGATACCTCAGGAGCTTACCAAAAAGATAGAGGTCATCCCTGTTGAGCATATTGACGAGGTATGGCCCCTTGTGAGAAAAGGGAAAAATCCCGGAGAGAAGGAGAAAGACTAAATGAAGGTAAAGGTATTGGTACTCACAGGCTATGGCACCAATTGTGAGCGGGAGACTGCATATGCCGCAAAGGTAGCAGGGGCGGATGAAGTTGTGGTAGGCTTTTTTTCTGATATAGTTCAGGAGAGGATAAAGATAACTGACTTTAATTTTCTAATCTTTCCCGGGGGATTTCTGGATGGAGACCACCTTGGAGCTGGCCAGGCCGCGGCCATTAGATTGAGATATTCCACCACGGTCTCAGGGAGGTCCATTCTAGAGGACATAAATAAACTCCATAAGGAGGGGGGACTTATCCTGGGGATATGTAATGGATTTCAGCTCCTTACCAAACTTGGGATGTTACCTGCCACAAAGGGGAGTTATTTTAAGAGACAGGTAAGTCTCAGTTATAATGATTCTGCAAGGTTTGAGGATAGATGGGTATATCTGAGGTGTAATCCAGAAGGCAGGTGTGTATTCACACGTGGGATAGAACGGATCTACCTGCCCATTAGACATGGAGAGGGAAAGGTCGTGGCTGAGGACAATTCAATCCTTCAAGAAATGGAAACACAGGGGCATATAGCCCTTCAATATACAGATCTAGATGGAAATGTCACCATGGAATATCCCTATAATCCCAATGGCTCTCCCCTGGCAATAGCAGGGATATGTGATGTCACAGGAAGGATTCTGGGGCTTATGCCTCATCCAGAGGCCTACAACCACCCAACCAATCATCCCCGATGGACACGGGGGGTAAGGGAAGACACTACGGGTATAACCATGTTTAAAAATGCAATCTCATACCTCAAAGGAGAGGGATAAGGGGATGGAGGGAGCGGGCCTACAGTGGGAAAAATACATGGAAGAGGCCCTGAAAGAGGCAGAGAAGGCCAGGGAGAGAGATGAGGTCCCGGTGGGATGTGTGATAGTGGATGCAAATGGAGACATAAAAGGAAGGGGTTTTAACAGACCTATTGCGGAAAAAGACCCCACCGCCCATGCAGAAATAATTGCCATCAGGGAGGCGTGCATAAGGGCCAAAAATTATCGTCTTAGCAGGTGTTTTCTGGTCTCCACGGTGGAGCCGTGTCTTATGTGTGTAGGGGCCATCGTCCACAGCAGGATAGAGGGTGTGGTTTTTGGATGTAGAGACGAAAAGGCAGGGGCCCTTTTATCCCGACTATCTCCAGAAGAGCTCAGGTGGCTCAACCATAAATTTTGGATAAGGGAGGGCATCCTCAAAGAGAGGTGCAGAAAGCTCCTCCAGAATTTTTTCAAGGAAAAGAGGAGACAAAAGAAAAAGGTGCGGAGAGGTACCGAAGCCAGGTCGTAACGGGCCCGACTCGAAATCGGGTTGGCGAAAGACCTTCGCCACGTGGGTTCAAATCCCACCCTCTCCGCCAAATCCTATAACCTCAAGTCAAAACAGGCCATGAGAAAAAAACTATCCATTGTAGGTATCCTGGTATTGTTTTTAAGCATCTCATCTATCTCTCTGGGAGATACCAATAGCACATCTTCTCCCCCCCTCCCCCCTGAGGGAAAGGAAAGAGAGAGCCAGGGGGAATATAAACCCCTTCCAGTGGAGATACTTTACTCCCATACAGATGCCCTGGGAAAGGCACTTGCCCTTAGACTGGAGGAGAAGATTGTATCCTCAAATCTCTTTAGACCCGCCAGGAAGACAGAAAAACGCATTGTAGTAGAGATAAATTCTATGCCAGAGTTTCAGGAGGGCTCTTCAGTTAGAAGTATCTGTTCAGTGGTATGGACCTTTTTTTATCAACCTGAGACCTTGACCAGTTACCTGGACCAATCTCTTCACTTCCTATCTCGCTCCAGCCTGGACCTTATTGCCGACGACATACTCGCAAAGACCCTCTCCATTGCCAGAGAATATGGATATCTATTTGCCCCTTCTAATGGAGGAGACTAATTTTTGTCTTTGTCTCAAAAAGGAGAAAATTGCAAAAAAGGGGTGTTACTTTTCCCAAAAGTTACGCGAGAATAGGACCAGGAGGGTATATATCTCCAGCCTGCCCAATATCATACAAAAGCTGAGTACCCATTTTGCCATACCAGGAAGATGGGCATAATTGTCCATGGGTCCCACCCCTGCAAAGCCAGGTCCAATATTTCCCATGCACGCCACCGAGGCATAGAGGGAGGTCTCCATATCCACTCCCAGGGAAGTTAATATCACAAAACTCATCACAACAATAATCAGGTAGAGGAAGAAAAAACTCCAGATACTCCCCATCACATCTGAAGATAGTTTTGTCTTACCCAGCTTTACAGAAAACACCGCCCTTGGATGGAGGACCTTTTTCACCTCACCCCTTATATGACGCCACATGACAACCATCCTCACCACCTTGATCCCTCCCCCTGTGGAACCTGCACATCCCCCAATGAACATGGCTATAAGCAATATGGCCTTTGAAAGGGGTCTCCACTTCTCAAAATCTGCAGTTGCATATCCTGTGGTGGTGAGAATGGAAACTACCTGAAAGGATGCATATTTGAGGGCATCTCCAAGTCCTTTATAGACCTCCCCCCACAGGTTCCAGGTAACTATACCTATCATGGCCAGGGTAATTCCAACATAATATCTGAACTCTATGTCTCTAAAATAGGAACGAAAATCCCCCTGTAGCCCCTTAAAGTGGAGGGTAAAATTCGCCCCTGCCAGGAACATAAACACTGTGATCACCACATGGATATAGGTGGAAGAATAGTGCCCTATAGAAAGATTCTTTGTGGAAAACCCCCCAGTGGCCATGGTTCCAAAGGTATGGGCAATAGAATCAAAAAGGCTCATTCCCCCTATCCGCAGGAGGAATATCTCCGCCAGCGTAAGCAAGAGGTAAACCTTCCACAATATAAGGGCAGTATCTTTAAGCCTTGGACTAAGCTTATCAGGGAGTGGGCCTGGCACCTCGGCCCGATAGAGCTGCATCCCTCCCACCCCTAATAGGGGAAGGATTATAAGAGAAAGGAGGATAATCCCCATTCCTCCCAGCCAATGGGTAAGGCTCCTCCACATTAGAAGTCCCCTGGGAAGGGCCTCTATATTGCTCAACACCGAGGCCCCTGTAGTTGTCAGACCAGAGATGGTCTCAAAAAAACAGTCTGTAAAGGAAGGAAGAGAAGAACTAAAGAAAAAGGGTAGGGCACCTATCATACCCGCACCTATCCATGCCAGGGAGACAGTGGCCATGGATTCCTTTACGCTTAAGCTCTCCCTGTCTATCCCTTTAAAAATTAGCACCAATCCTCCTCCAACCACCAAGGCAAAGGTGGAGGAGAATAGAAGCGGCAAAAAAGAGGCGTCCTCATACCAGAGGGCAAATAATAATGGAAAGAGCATAGCTGTCCCCATTATCATAAAGACAAATCCCAGGACATAGAGGACCACCTTCCACCTTAACATAGTTATCCTGTAATAAGATCTTCTATAGCAGAGATCTTACTTGCCCTGGAAAGGATAATTACCCTGTCTCCAGGATGAATAACATCATCTCCCGTGGGGATGAGCACCTCCCCTCTTCGCACCATACACAGGATCACTGCCTCCCTGGGGAGAGATAATGCCTTTATAGGTCTGTCCACCAGAAAGGAATCCTCTCTGGCCACTATCTCCAGGGCCTCTGCATCTTCCTTAAGGGAGACACTTGATATTACTTTCCCCTTACGTACATATCTCAAAATGGAATTAGCGGCACACAACCTGGAACTCACCACATGCTCCAGCCCCAAGGCCCTTAACAGGGGCAGATAAAAATGTTTATTCACCCTGGTTATGGTATGAACCACCCCTAGCCTTTTTGCCAGGAGAGAACTCAGGACATTTGTCTCCTCATCCCCTGTTACAGAGATAACCACATCCATGTGTCCAGCATTCTCTTCTAACAGGAGTTTTTGATCAGTTCCATCCCCCTGGAGGACCATGGTGGAATCCAGTTCCTCTGCAAGGAACTCGCAGCGCTTTTTATCAAAATCTATGAGTTTAATATTTAATCCCCTCTTTTTTTCCAGGGACCTTGCCAGAGAAAAACCCACATTTCCCCCTCCAATTATTAAGATGTCCCTGGGGGGACTCTGGGCAAGTCCAAAAAAATCCATTACTTTCTTCTCATGGGTCTTATGACATACAAAATACACAATATCTCCCTGTTTAATGACATCCTCCCCTGAGGGAATAATCAACTCTTCCCCCCTAATTATCCCTCCCACAATAAATTCCCTTATCCCAATGGCATCTTTTATCTCTGCCAGGGAATGCTCCACCACAGGAGTCTCTTTCTTAATGGAGATGGCTATGAGTTTAATACCTATATCCATAAACTCGTAAATATCAATCGCTCCCGGGATTTCCAGTAGGTGTTTTATGTATTTCACCACCTCTTCTTCTGGATTTATCACCATATCAATCTTTAAAAAATCCTTTATAACCTCTTCCTTATACAATAAGTAACCGGGATTTCTGATACGTGCCACCTTAAATATATTTGGCGCCAGGATGGAAGCAAAGGTAGATGCAATGAGATTTATCTCGTCACTGTTTGTCACCGACAGAAGCAAATCCCCTTCCCTTACTCCCGCCTTTTCCAGAATACGGGGGTCATTTCCATCCCCACATATAATCTCCACATCAATAGTATCCTCTACCCTCGCGAGGACCTGAGGGTCCTTATCTATTACCACCACCTCCTTGTCCTCATCCACCAATCTTTTGGCAATATTAAAGCCAACATCCCCGGCACCAATTATTATTATTCTCATAAAAAGACCTCATAGTTTATGGGGCTTCTTTTCTTGACATTAGGGCAAAGTTCCTTACGATAACTTCTCATTGTGGCCTATATGGGGCCATTTTCTTCTCTCTCAGTAGAGAGGGGGTTATTTTATCCCCTTTGGTAAGAATAGACAACTTTAATCTCTACAACTTAAGGGATGGTAGTAATTATGGGACTTAAGATGATAGTATTGGTAAAACAGGTGCCTGATACCTCTAACATCACAGACAACGCCATGAAAGAGGATGGTACTGTAAATAGAGAGGCCCTTCCCGCCATTATAAATCCAGAGGACCTATGTGCCCTGGAGGAGGCCCTAAAGATAAAAGAGACCATTGGCGGAGAGATCACCGTAATATCCATGGGACCTCCAAAGGCAGAAGATGCCCTTAGATACTGTCTGGCAATGGGGGCCCATAGAGCGATACTTCTAAGTGACCGCAAGTTTGCTGCAGCAGACACCCTGGCCACCTCTTATACCCTCACGAAGGCAATTGAGAAGGTGGGAGATTTTGACCTTATTTTATGCGGCCGACAGGCAATAGATGGAGATACTGCACAGGTTGGACCCCAGGTGGCGGAAAAGCTCTCAATAAATCAATTCACCTTTGTACAGGAAATAATTGAGATAACCAACCAGGAGATAGTAGTAAAAAGGGAAATTCCAGGGGGATATGAGATAGCAAAGGCCCCCCTCCCCATCCTCCTCACCATTACAAAGGAGAGCAACATTCCTCGTCCACCTTCAGTTAAAAGGGCTACAGCTGTGAAGGCCCTGAGGGCACAGGCACCTGAAGAGAAAAAACAAAAGGGAATATCTATTGAACTGTGGGACCATAAATATATAGGGGCCCAGGAGGATAGGTGTGGGTTAAAGGGATCTGCCACTAGGGTAAAAAAGGTGGAAAGCGTGGTCCTTACCACTAGAGAGGTAAGGGAATACTCGTGTACCATTGAATCCATTAAGGATCTCGTGCAGGGCCTTGTGAAAGAACATATTCTGGGATAAGGGAGAATCTTTATGCAAAAAAAGAGGAATGTGGCAGTATTTCTGGAAAATAGAGAAAAGGGTTTTGCCGATGTAAGCATAGAGCTTCTGGGAAAGGGGAGAAAACTGGCTGACACATTAAAGGGTAAACTAGTGGCATATGTAGCAGGACATGGCCTCCAGGGGCTGAAGAGACTAGGAGAATATGGTGTGGACAGGGTTATATATGTGGAATCTGAAGTATTGTCTTTCTATCGTACACTTCCCTATGCCAGGGCCATTCTTGCCATGGTCAAAAAGTCCCCCCCATATATACTCCTCTTTGGAGCCACCACCATTGGAAGGGACCTTGCTCCCAGGGTGGCATCCTCCCTCAGGGCAGGGCTTACTGCAGACTGTACTGAATTGGAGATAGGGGATTATAAGATAGGAAAACTTAACTATTCTGATATCCTTTTACAGATAAGACCTGCATGGGGAGGAAATATAATTGCCACTATTGTCTCGCCCACATCATTTCCCTCTATGGCCACAGTAAGAGAGGGGGTCATGGTGCCTCCCCCTATACAGAAAGGGAGAGAGGCAGAGGTGGAAAAGGTGGAGGTGAAGTTCTCTCCCTCAGATCTGGTCACAGATATCCTAAAAAGGGTGGTTTCAGAGAAAAAAAGCGACCTAAAAGATGCCCGCATAATAATTGGGGCAGGGATGGGAGCGGCCAATGAGCAGAGTATGAAATTGATCTTCAAACTGGCCCGACTCCTAAAGGCAGAGGTGGGAGGTTCTCGTCCCCTAGTGGACGCAGGTCTCCTGGATAAAGATAGACAAATAGGCCAGACAGGAGTAACAGTACGTCCAAATCTCTACATCGCCTGTGGTATCTCAGGCCAGATCCAACACCTGGCAGGGATTTCAGATGCCAAAAGGATACTGGCAATAAATATAGATCCAGAGGCACCTATCTTTCAGGTGGCTCATTATAAGATAGTAGGAGACCTAAATGAGGTAATTCCCCTCCTCATTGAGGCATATCATGAGGTATTATCCAGTGAAAGAGCTACTTAACCCATATTCCTCACGGAGGTAATAGCTGGTGTCAAACTTTTTTAAGGACAATAAGGATATAAATTTTCTCTTAACTCACCTGGATCTGTCAGAAATAATTACCCTTAAAGAAAAGGGATTTATAGATGCCCCCCAATTTGATTATGCACCCTCCTCTGTTGCAGAGGCCATGGAAAATTACCATATCATCTTGGAGATCCTGGGAGAAATATGTGGAAAGACCATTTACCCAAATGCCAGAGAAGTAGATATTGAAGGGGCCAGATTTGAAAATGGAGAGGTATATTATGCCAAGGGGACCCAGGAGAACCTAAAAAGGCTTCGCCAGGCAGAGTTAATGGGATTCACCCTTCCCCGACGATATGGGGGACTAAACCTTCCCAAGACCATCTATTCCCTGGCCATAGAGATGGTATCCAGGGCAGATGCATCTCTTATGAATCTATTTGGTCTCCAGGAAATAGCAGACACCATTTACAGGTTTGGAAATGAACAACAAAGAGAAAGATATCTTCCACGATTTGCATCTGGAGAGGTCTCAGGGGCCATGGCCCTCACTGAACCTGATGCAGGCTCTGACCTTCAGGCGGTCTCCATGAAGGCAGAACAGGGAGCAAATGGTATATGGTACCTTACTGGTGTAAAAAG
The DNA here is from genome assembly GCA_964427155.1 of uncultured Desulfohalobiaceae bacterium. Lineage (GTDB taxonomy): Bacteria > Desulfobacterota > Desulfovibrionia > Desulfovibrionales > Desulfothermaceae > Desulfothermus. Next base: position 51,991 of record CAYRSC010000005.1, read on the forward strand.
ATTCATCACCAATGGGTGTGGAAATATATTACTGGTGCTGGCGAGGTCAGAAAAGGGATCCAAGGGTGGTAGGGGTCTCTCCCTCTTTATATACGAGAGGGATCATACCATGCGCATAAGACACATAGAGGAAAAATTAGGTATTCATGGCTCTCCCACCTGCGAACTGCAATTTGACAGATCCCCTGCAGAGCTTTTGGGAGAGAGGCGGATGGGATTGGTAAAATATACCCTGTCCCTTATGAACGGGGCAAGGCTTGCAGTATCTGCACAGGCAGTGGGGATAGCAGAGGCGGCTTATAGATGTAGCAAGGCTTATGCGGAAAGTAGGACACAATTTGGAGTTCCTATTTTGACCTTCCCTGCCATAGATGAGATGCTCTCTCTAATGAAAATAAAAATTGAGGCAGCCAGGAGACTGGTATTCTTCACATCAAATATGGTGGATCTAAAAGAATGTATGGAGGAAAACCTTAGCCACAAGAGTGGAGAGGGAAGGGAGCTGAAAAAAAGGATAAAGAAATATACGAAATTTTCCGCTCTACTAACACCCATGACAAAGATATTTTCCACTGAGATGGCAAATGAGATATGTTATGACGCCATCCAGATACACGGAGGGGTTGGATATACTAGAGATTTTGAGGTGGAAAGACTCTATCGCGATGCCAGAATAACCAACATATATGAGGGCACAACCCAGCTTCAGGTAATTGCAGCCATTGGAGGCATTACCACAGGTGTAATCTTTGAATTGTTGAAAGACCTATCCCATGGTATAAAATCTTCCTACATCTCTATATTGAATGGGCTCACTAAAGAACTTAACAAGTGTGTGGAATATGTGAAAGTTAAGGATAACGAAACATTTAGAAGGCTTCACTCCAGAAGACTGGTAGAAATGGCAACACTTATAACTATTGCCCATCTTCTTGCAGGCGATGCCCCGTTAACACAAGAAAGAGAAAGGCTTTTCTATGGCTATCTCCAGTGGTGCGAAGAAAAGATAGCACAATACAAAAAAAGGATCCTCTCTGATAGCGATAGGATATTGGGGATATGGAGAGAATAAAAAAAGGGCCCCTAGGGGCCCTTTCAACTTATAAGACCTTTTTCTAAAAATGATAGGAAATAGTAATACCTGCTCCCCAGATCTCCCCTTCTGCCCTGAGAGATACCTGTGAGTTTGGTCTAAAGGCATGATTTAATGCCTCACTTTCTCCTCCTATCTCCCTATCCTTCTCTGTGACGGTATATTGGAGTACAGTATCTATGGTCCACTTTTTTAGATTCAATCCCACACCTACAGAATAGGTCTTTTTGTCTGCATCAGGCCACATGTTGTCAAAGGTGTGGTCCGGGATAGGACTGGGATCATAAAAATATCCACACCTGAGGCTCAGGAGTCTAGTGGGTCTCCACTCTATCCCCACCTTTACCTGTTTGGTATCCTCCCAGTCTCTGGGAATGACGTCTTGTTTTGCCCCCAATAGGGCTTGAAATGCCGGGTCCTTTATCTGGAGGGTCTGTTTATCCACAATAGACCAGTTGGTCCACACCACATCCACCTCCATTGATACCTTCTCATTAGGGGCATACCTGAGTCCCACCTGTACCTGTCTGGGATAATTTACATCGTCCAGGGATACATCTGTCTCAAATTTAGTTAATGTATATCCCTTTGCCGCCACCGCTGCTTTAAGAGCAGCCTGTTCCGCTGCAGATAGGTCCTTTAATTTTAAGGTACCATCAAAGGAGGCATCTGCCATACTCCTGTAGGTTATTCCAAGGGTAAGTTTGGGGGTAAACTTATACATTATCCCAATATTAAAGGAATAATTAAAGTCATCAGTAAGTTCCACCTCTTCTCTGGCAGTAATCCCATTTTGAAAAAGGGGATAAGAATTTAGGTAGGTACCAGCAGACCCCCTTCCCAAAGCCACACCAAATCCCACTGAAAGTTTATCATTGACCTTATAGGCCACAGTTGGAGTAACCACCATCCTCATATACCAGGATTCATAGCAATCATAGGAAGCAGGATTTAGGAAGGGATTGGCAGTATCATCCCACCTTAAATGAAGTCCAAATGGGACATAAGAAGCAATGGCCAGCGTCCACTTCTCGTTTAAGGGCATCACAAATCCCAGATGTGGCACCACCAACAGGGGAGACTCATCTTCAAAGTTCTCGGGGCCTAATACCACTGTCCCATTTTTTTCCACTTCAAACCCCTTGCCCTTTAGATTTGGATTCAAAATCATGGACCCCACAGAGACCACTTTGTCTTTAATCTGGGTTAGACCCGCAGGATTATAATACACAGCATAAGGGTCATCAGCATAGGCAGCAAAGGCACCGCCCAGGGCGGTGGCCTTTGCTCCAATCCCATATGTATCCACATTGGCTGCAAATACCATATTTGATGGAAATAAAAATAACCCTATAACTAATGCCAGGATTATGCCTCTCTTCATTATTTCCCCCTTATTAATTTAGATTCAAAAAATTCTTTATAAACTTATTTACAGCCCAATTTGCCCAGTTAGCATTGGAAGCAGTAATATGCCCATCTGCCTCAGGATAGACCAAAGTTCCATTGGGATATTGAACAGATGGAGACATTAACACTGCATGAGGTAGCCAGTTATTATCACCGCTTCCCTTAAACATAAACCAATTATTATAGGTGGCTGGATAACCAGCTGCTGCATTTAATGGAAGATTATCAGGAGAATACACCTGATATGTATCGGGGTTATATCCCACCGCCACAGCCAGGGCCTCATTAGATACATTTGGAACCACTGTATCCATATACATATTTTGCAGCATGGTCTTTGCTTTTATATTATCACCCTCTACAAGTACAGATGGATCTGCAGGGTCTAAAAGCAGTTGCATGAGGTCCATGGTAACAAAATATTCAGTAGTATTTGGGGTAATACCAAGAGCATCTAGCATACTCCTTATTCCAGCATTTTTTGCCTGATCTATAAGTGCGGCAAAATTTGCACCTCCCACATTAAGTACTATTTTATTTATTAAATTAGAATTTAAAGACGTAGCAACAGAGCCTGTGATGGAACCCAGGGATAGTCCCACAAAATATATATTAGTAGGTGTGTCTGGAGTTCCATCTCCATTTAAATCAAATTTCCCATCTTTAAGATCAGTTAAGAACATTGCTATATCAAAATAAGATTGATAAAAGTTAATTCTATCCTGACCTATATTAGCAGTAAGATAATTAGCTCCAGAAGTAGCATTTGTACTCCTAGCCCCATGCTCTGGTAAATCCATAGAAATAATAGTAACATTTGGAATATTTGTTGCTAAAGCCAGTGCATCATTTTTACTTCCTCCAAGTCCATGTTGGAATACAATAACAGTTCCATTATACGCAGTTGCATTAAATATCTTATATGGCACCCATATAGGAGAAGGATTAGGTCCAAGTGTAGTTATATCAAAGGATACAAAGTGAGTGGCATTTACCACCGAATTTCCTTTTAATAAGGAAATGGCACTATTAATAGAATAATATTCTGAAGTGAAATTCCCTGTACCATTAATACTTACATTGTTAGCAGTTAAAAAGTCCTGGAGATCTTGATTATTGGCCAGTGCTGCCTTAATATATCCAAACTCTTGAAGAGTGAGGGTCTTGGAGGCTGTATAAAAGGTAAATAGTTCTAACACATCATTTCTAGAAATCCCGTAAGCAGAGAGGAGGGTAAATAAAGGAGCATATGCCTCCCTTACTGGTTCCAGGGCCTTGAGGTCCTCGTTCTCTATCTTGCTAGTGGACTTCAACAGATCAAATACTGGAGAACCCACAAGGGTGCTATTAGTCCCTGCCAAGGTTATTCCTGATTTTACCACAACCACATACTGTTTTCCCAGATCAAGGGGTTCCAGAGGGAATATCTTTATATAATTTCCATCCTGCACCACCTTAATCGTATCATCATCCACATTTTCCAGATTTAAATTATTTTGAAGCTGGGCAAGTTGAGTGGCATTTAATCCTACAAGGACAGGTAAGATGCCGGAAAGAGTGGCATTTTGGGGAGGTACTCCTATGGCATTAAGGGCCTGGTATACAGCTCCCCCTAGATTATCTGCCTTTATTAAAAAGATATTGTTTTTCAAAGTAGTAGCATTTAATTCAGTGGAATTGCTAAGAGGAATTGCAATAATAGAATTTGGGCTCAGGCCTTTGAGATGGAGCATATTAATAGCTTCATAAAGTTCTTTTGTAGATGGGTCTTCCACTGCAGTGGCGTTAAGTTGTACTTCTTTATTAGTGTTTGCCCATATAAGATCATTTGGAACAGGTATTATTTCATGGCCAGGATCAAAGGCGATACCCATAGAATTATAAACGACATTTGAAAGTTGTGGCAATACATCTTGTTCTTTTACAACATTATCTCCAATATTATTACATATAGCAGTTATGGTAGAATTAACAGAAGATATGGTACTGGTAGAGTTAAATGCCTTTTTTAATCCCTCATTTACTGCACTTATAATTTCAGTATCCTGCCCAATATTTACACTGGCAAGTTTGTGAGCCACTACTGACATCACACTAATCTGCTTAGAGGCACTAAGTCCCATTTGATTTTTTAAATTATACATCACAGATTCTACTACCAGCGCAAGTTTCAATGCTCTCCCCTTTACTCCATTTGGGTTTGCTATATCTGTATCATACGGAATTCCCGCGGCAGAAATCGCTGCCTTTACGTCTGGATCAAGGGCCACAAGGGTGGTTAAGGGGGTAATATTTTTTGCAGTAGGAGGCGCCAACAAAGGAAGTGCCGTGGCATTAGTTGAAGCTACTATCCCTCCTGTAACACATAATAATCCCCCTGCATTATCAGGGATCTGGAGGGTAAAACTCCCATCTGCTGCAGTTTTAGTAGAAGGCTCCCCTGGGTCACATACCCGGTTTCCATTTTCATCCACACACACAGTGGCATTTGCCACATAACTTTGAATAACCTTTCCCGAAACCAGCAGCGAGGTATTATTCTCCCCTGCCCCGCTACAGCCAGCTATGGCAAATAATAATGCTATCCACAAGGCAAAACACCCCTTTGCAAATCTAATCATGAACACCTCCTTATTAAATGGTTGGTTAGTAAGTACATAATTTAAATTAGCTCTTTTTTTACCTTAAAAAAAGTCCGCATGTCAAGATAGGGGGCTTATTTAAGGCAGGAAAAAGGTGCACATTGACACATCTTCTCTTTACTTATAAAGGGAAGGAAGAACCTCTCAATAAAATTAATAAAATAACCTTAATTATTTTTTAGTGAGGAGGAAAGTCATGGTAGAGCAGACCCTTTCAATCATCAAACCTGATGCAGTGGAGAGGAACCTTATAGGGGAAATCCTTGGGAGGATAGAAAAGGCGGGTCTCAAGATAAAGGCCCTTAAGATGATTCATCTTACAAAGAAGCAGGCTGAGGGATTTTATTCTGTCCACAGGGAAAAACCCTTTTTTGACAGTCTCACCTCCTTTATGTGTAGTGGACCCATTGTTGTGGCTATATTGGAGGGAGAAGATGCTATTGTGAGGTATAGGGAACTTATGGGGGCCACCAATCCGTTGGAGGCAAAGGAAGGTACCATAAGAAAGGATTTTGCACTGGACATTGAGAAAAATTCAGTGCATGGCTCAGATAGTAAAGAAAACGCAAAAAAAGAGATTGCCTACTTTTTTAATAAACTGGAGGTGGTTTAGGTAATGCTATCACTTGGAGTAATTGGCACTGGCAATATGGGAAGTGCCCTCATAAGGGGTTGGAGCAAACGGAAGGATATATACATCCTGGCCTATGACCTGGATAGGGAAAGATTAAAAAGGGTGGAAAAATCCTGTAACATCCAGAGCAGTGAGTCTCCCCAGGAGGTAATAGAGAAATCCACCCATGTGGTACTTGCCATAAAACCAGGACAGGTAAAAGAATTTCTCAACTCTCATGGTGAAAAATTTACTAAAGAAAAGTGTCTCATCTCTATCTGTGCAGGAATCTCGTTAGATAAGTTAAAAAAATGGGCACCCCTTCTCACCCATATAGTAAGGGTTATGCCCAACACCCCCGCCCTGGTAGGAAAGGGGTTATTTGCAATGTGTTTTTCAAAAAAGACCTCCCAGGAACACCGAGAAATAGCAGTGGGGCTCTTCAAGGAATTGGGAGAGGTATATCTCTTGGAGGAAAGACTCTTTGACGGATATACAGGGCTCATAGGGTCTGGTCCTGCTTATGTGGCCTATTTTATGGAAGCAATGATAGATGCTGGTGTAAAACTTGGTCTTTCCCGGGATAGGGCCCTCTCTATGGTAATAGGTCTCTTTGAAGGAACCACCCATCTTATAAAAGAACTAAGCATCTCCCCTTCCCTCATCAGAGAAATGGTTACATCACCTGGGGGCACCACCATATGGGGGCTTTCCCACTTTGATAAATGTGCCCTTAAGGGGCATATCATGGAAGGAATAGAGATGGCTGCCCAAAGAAGCAAGGAACTGGGATGAGAAGAAATGGGTCATTCTCCCTTTAATAAGGGCAAAATAACACACCATTTCTAAAGGAGAGAGACTAAGGAAGCGGCTGAAGAGGGGTCTTACGCCGCTTCCCCCTCATCTCTCCAGGTGGGCCTTTTTTTAAGAATAGGCCTTTCTAATCTCCTTTTTATTTATTTTCCCCACACTGGTCTTTGGAATACTCTTTACTATCTCTATCCTATCAGGTACTCCATACTTGGGGATGGTTCCCTCCTCCACAAACTTCTTAAAGAAGTCTTTGAGTTCCTCTCCTGAGACCTTTCCCTCATACTCCTTATGTAAGACCACAAGGGCAAGGGGTCGCTCTCCCCATTTTTCATCTGGGACCCCCACCACTGCCACCTCACTTACCGCCTCATGCTGGCTGAGTATATCCTCCAGTTCCAGGGAAGATATCCACTCCCCTCCTGTCTTTATGACATCCTTCAACCTATCTGTGATCTTAAGATACCCTTCCTCGTCTATATATCCTATATCCCCGGTGTGTAACCATCCCCCTTCCCAGAGGGCCTCACTCTTTTCCGGATCCTTGAGGTATCCTTGAGTAAGCCAGGGAGACCTTACCACGATCTCACCAGTGGACTTACCATCATGGGGAAGAGGATTGCCCAGGGGGTCTATAATTTCTAACAGGACATTTGGAACGGGGATACCAGTCTTGCATCTAATGGGAACCTGTTTGTCCAGGTCCCATTCCCACATATGAGGCTTTAATATAGCGGCTGTTAAAAGGGGACAGGTCTCTGACATCCCATAGGCAGAAATTATATTGATCTTATGCTTAAGGGCCTCTCTACATAATCCCTGGGGAAGAGCAGAACCACCAATCACCACCTTCCACCTGGAAAGGTCCAATTGATTTATAATGGGACTGGTAACCAGCATGTGGATGATAGTGGGAACACAATGGGAAAAGGTTACCTTCTCCCTCACAATAAGCTTTAATATCATTTCCGGGTCATACCTTCCAGGATATACCTGTTTTGCACATAACCAGGTGAACATATAGGGTAAGCCCCAAGCATGCACATGAAACATGGGAGTAAGCGGCATATACACATCTCCATTATCTAGCCGAAGGGAACCCGCCATGGTACAGAGGGAAGAGATGAGACCATAGGTATGGAGAACTATCTGACGATGACTGTAATACACCCCCTTTGGTAACCCTGTGGTACCAGTAGTATAAAAAGTGGTGGCCATGGTGTTTTCATCCAGGTCAGGAAAGTCGTAGTGGGTGGGCTGAGTTTTTAACAGGGCCTCATATTCTCCACATACATCCAGACCAGTGGAGGGAAGATCTCCCTCATCTGTGAGAAGGATTATCTTCTTTACTGTCTTCAACTGGTCCTTTACTGAGTCTAATAAGGGAAGAAACTCAGAATTTACCAGCAGGACCTTATCCTCTGCATGATTTATGGTGTAGGCTAGCTGTTCAGGGGAAAGCCGTATATTTATGGTATGTAGCACCGCCCCCATCATGGGAATAGCAAAAAAACACTCCAGATAACGATGACTATCCCAGTCCATTACTGCCACCACATCACCCTCTTCAACCCCTTGAGAACGTAACATATTGGCCAACCTGGACACCCTCTCCCCAAAATCCCTGTAGGTATATCTCACCTTATCCCGATAAATTATCTCCTGGTCCGGATTAAAGGTAAGAGGAAACCTTAACATATGCTTTATTAAAAGGGGAAAAGAATACGCAGATGGAGTCTTTTCTATTTTCCTTGCAGGCATAACCACCTCCCTTTGTTGTTGTTAACGCAATTTTTATCCTGGGTTACCTTCTGGCAAGTTAAACAATTTTAGTATAGCTACACTTTAATGCCTACATTTAACACAGAAAAGGCCCAGGAGCAATTACTTTATAGTTTTATCCCCTTTTCCACTTTCCCTTCTATTTATTGACTTTTCAGGTCTTCATTTCTACCATAAATTATATAACAAGAGAAAAGGACTCAAAAAGGCCATGGAAAGTCAAAGAATCCTGGAGAATGACATCATATTTAAGATAGCCTTTCACTCCCTCTCCATGGGGGTAGTGATATTAGATGCAGACTCAAAGATAGTATTTATAAACGAAGAGGCCAAAAAGATACTTGAGCTGGAAGGTGCCTCTACTCCCTACTATCTCTCCCAGATAAATCCCCGGGCATGGGAAGAGATAAAGCAGATATTCTCAACAGGCAAACCCCAGGTGGGAAAGAGGACCCAAAGAGAAGGAAGTCCCCTTTTTGTACAGAGGTATCCATTAAAATATAAAGAAAAGATTGTTGGAGTAATTAGCCTCTTTCAAAAATTTTCTGAGATGGAGAAATTATCTCCCCAGATGGAATCTTACCAGAAGATAGTCAAGCAGTTAAATACCATTATTGAGTCGGTGTATGACGGGCTCTACATCACAGATGGAAGGGGAATAACCATAAGGGTCAATTCTTCCTGGGAAAGGATAACGGGTCTGCGACCAGAAGATGTTTTGGGTAAGGATACGCTGGAACTGGAAAAAAAGGGATATGTTTCCAAGTTCGTAACCCCCCTTGTCCTCAAAGAAAAGACCCCCATATCTATCCAGGCAAGGACAGTAACCAATAGAGATGTGCTGGTTACAGGTAACCCAGTGCTGGGAAAGGATGGTAAGGTGGAAATGGTGGTAACAACTGTAAGAGACCTCTCTGAGATGAGAAGGCTATCCCGGGAGTTAAACGAGGCAAAAAGGCTGGTGAAACACTATAAGACAAAAATGGAACGGCTTAAAAAACAACTCTCGTCTCCCCCTGAGGTGGTGATGGAATCAAAGGTGATGCAAGAGATCCTAGAGCTGTGTTCCCAGGTGGCCTCCACTTCTGCCCCCATATTAATCACAGGAGAAACCGGCGTGGGAAAAGAGATTATAGCCAGGATAATCCACGAGAGGTCTCCTCTCTCCATGAGTGGACCTTTCTTAAAAATAAACTGTAGCACCATCCCGGAAAACCTTTTGGAGGCCGAACTCTTTGGGTACGAAAAAGGGGCATTTACAGGGGCCAACAAATCCGGCAAACCAGGACTTTTTGAGATGGCAAACAAGGGGACCTTGGTACTGGACGAGATAGCTGAACTTCCCCTTTCCCTCCAGGCAAAACTCTTAACAGTGCTCCAGGACTATGAAATAAAGAGACTGGGAGGGCTTAAGAGGAGAAAGATTGATGTACGTTTCATCTGCGTAACCAACAAGGACCTTAAACAAATGGTAAAACAGGGAACATTCAGAGAGGACCTCTACTTCAGGATAAATGTGATCCCCATTCACGTTCCCCCCTTAAGGGAAAGAAAGGAAGATATTGTCCCCCTCATTCATTTCTTTCTAAAAAAATTCAATGAAAAATATAAAAAACACAGGGCCATCCAACATGAGGTGGTGGATGCCCTCCTATCCTACAAGTGGCCAGGGAACGTGCGGGAGCTAAAAAATCTCATGGAACGCCTTGTGATAATGTCCAGAGACAATACCATCTCTCTCTCTGACCTTCCAGGGGATATCAAAGAGAGCCTCTTCCAGCTCCCCTTAAAAGATCGCCTTTCCCTGAAAGAGATGGTCCAACATTTTGAAATAGAAGTCATAAAAAACACCATCAAGAGGACAGGAAGCATAGAGAATGCCGCCCTTCGCCTCAGGGTAAATCCTTCCACTCTTTACCGGAAGTTGCAAAAATACAAAAAATTGTTGCAAAATTGCAATTAATAACTTCTTAAATTTATTTTCTTTTTTCTCTTTTTCTCACTTTCCTGAGAAAAGGCAAGGGGGCTTTTAAAATTTTGATCTTTCCTCTTGTGTCACAATGTACTTATTTTATTGATAAGATACCTGTTTTCCCCCTTTTTTCTCTTCTTGCTTTCCAAGGAATAACTTTTGCTTAAAGAAAGAAATGTCGTTTAGGCAGAAAAAAATAAATAAGGAGGAATAAATATGGCCTTTAGAGGAATTGATTTTTTTAAATTGGATGATGTTTTTTCAAAGGAAGAGCTACTTATCCGAAAGTCAGTTAGGGAATTCCTCACTAAGGAGATAGAACCCCTTATAAAGGAGGCATTTCATAGAGAAGACCCCATTCCCTTTAAAAAGATTGCCCCAAAGATGGGAGAGTTGGGGATGCTAGGGGCCTTCCTGCCAGAGGAGTATGACTGTCCCGGTGGCAATTATGTGGAATTTGGTCTTATCTGTCAGGAGGTGGAGAGGGTGGACAGTTCCCTGCGGAGTTTTGTGGCGGTTACCTCTGGGCTGGTGATGTATCCCATCTGGAAATTTGGGAGCGAGGAACACAGGAGAAAGTATCTTCCCAAATTGGCCAGGGGAGAAATCATAGGGTGTTTTGGCCTTACTGAGCCAAACCATGGTTCTGATCCTGGTTCCATGGAGACCACCGCTAAGAAAGATGGAAATGAATGGATATTAAATGGCACCAAGACATGGATAACTGAGGCGGACATTGCAGATGTGGCAGTGGTCTTTGCAAAGGATGTGGACAGTGGAAGGATAAGGGGATTTGTGGTGGAGAGGGGCACCAAGGGTTTTACCCAGAGTGCCATTACCATGAAAGGATCCATGAGGGCAGGAGGCGTTGGAGAGCTGGGATTCGTGGATTGTAGGATCCCTGCTGACAACCTTCTACCCAATTCAGGGGGTCTCAAATCTCCCCTTATGTGTCTAAATCAGGCCAGATATGGCATCTCCTGGGGTGCCCTGGGGGCGGCAATGGACTGTTATGAAACCGCCCTTAATTACTCCAAGGAGAGGACTCAATTCGGCAAACCCCTTGCCTCCTATCAACTCGTCCAGCAAAAATTGGTAAAGATGTTTATGGAGATATCCAAGGGTCAGCTGGTCTCCTATAGGGTGGGCAGGCTCCTGGATGAAGGTAAGGGAACCCCTGAAATGATATCCTTTGCCAAAAAAAACAACGTGGCTGTGGCCAGGATGTGCGCAAGAACCGCAAGAGAGATGCTGGGGGCCAACGGTATATCTCTTGATTATTCTCCAATCAGGCACATGGCCAATATTGAGAGCGTTTATACCTATGAAGGAACAGACGACATCCATACCCTGATCCTGGGAAGACATATTACAGGGATAGAGGCCTTTACCAGATAACTCAATCTTAGCCTTATTTACAGGAGTAGAAGAGATGGAGACAAAGGACTACCCCCTTCAAGATATTGTGGTGCTGGAAGTGGCCCAGGCAGTTGCCGGGCCATTTATAGGCACCCTTATGGCAGACCTGGGAGCAAATGTAATCCATATAGAAAGGCCAAAGGTAGGAGACCTTGCCCGACACTGGATCCCAAAACGGGGGGATTTGAGTTTTTATTTTGGGGTGGTTAACCGAAACAAAAGATCTCTTACCCTGGACCTGAGGGCAGAAAAGGGAAGGGAGCTATTCTACCATATGGCCAAAAAGGCAGATGTTATTATAGAAAATTTTCGTCCAGGAGTGGTAAAAAAACTAAAAATAGACTATGAAACCATAAAAGAAATAAATCCGGGGATAGTATATTGTCACATCTCCGGGTTTGGACAAAATGGTCCTTACAGGGATAGGGCGGCATTTGATCAGGTAATGCAGGGAGAGACCGGGATAATAAGTTATACAGGCACCCCAGATACCCCCTGCAAGATAAATGTACCCATGACCGACTACGTGGCAGCGCTTTTCGGAACCTATGCAGTGCTCTCTGCCCTCTACAGGAGAGAGAAAAAGGGGGTGGGGATGGAGATAGACGTTTCCCTGTTTGATTCTGCAGTGAGCATGATGTTAAACCTCATGAACATGAGCGTGGTGGAGGGATTAGAGGATAGGGAGCTAAGAATGGGGGCCAAATATCACCTTGCCACCCCGTATGAGCCCTATCTTGCAGGGGATGGAAGGTATGTAAACATATGTGTAGCCATGGAAACCCACTGGGAGGCCTTCTGTAAGGCCATTGGTCTGGAAGAGTTACTTACAGACCCAAGATTTAAAAAGAATGAAGACAGGCTAAAACATCGTGAGGAACTGGAAGAAATCCTGGTAAAAAGATTAAAAGAAAAATCTAGAGATGAATGGATAGAGATCCTTAATGCGGCAGGAGTTCCCTGTGGGGCAGTAAATACCATTCCTGAGGTGCTTGAACATCCTCAACTAAAACATAGAAAGACAGTGGTGGATGTAGAATATCCAGGTCTTGGCAAGATAAAATTATTTAATAATCCCGTTAAATTCTCAGATATTGAAGTGAAAGTAAAAAGACCCCCGCGTCTGGGGGAACATACAGAAGAGATATTGCAAGAATTTGGATATTCTTCAGAGGAAATCAATACCCTCAGAGAAGAAAAGATAATCTAGATAAACCAACACAGGAGGTTAAGGTATCACCCTTTATATCAACCACAAAATAATCAAACACACATTGGAGGGGGCGCTATGAAAAACTTAAAAGAGCTTATCTTAAGGGGAGTATGTGTAGTCTTGGGGACAGTGTTTCTATTCATCTCAGGACCACAAACCACCCAAGCACGGGTTTACAACATCAAGTTTCAAATGGCCTGGCACACTCAACATCCAGAGTACAAGGCCTATCAAAAGTTTATCAAAATGGTGGAGAAGAGGAGTAAGGGGAAGATAACCTTTACCCTATTTCCCTCAAGCCAACTGGTATCCAGAAAAGAGGCGCTCTCTGCCCTTAAAAATGGGATTATTAATATGCTCGCCAGTTGCGGGGCATATTATCATGGCATGGTCCCAGAGGGAGATGTGGATTGGCTTCCATATGTATCCATTGACAGGGCAAAGTTCTGGCACCTCATGAATGATCCAGGAAGTGAGTTTTACAATATTGTCCACAATGCCTACCTGAGAAAAGCAAATGCAGTTCTATTAACCACTGTTATCTGTGGGAGTGAGGTTATAATAGGTAGAGATCATATAGAATTTAAGACCCTGGAAGACCTTAAGAACAAGAAAATAAGGGCCGCAGGAGGTGTGGCCACTAGAGTGGTACTTGCCCTTGGAGCAAATCCTGTAACCATTGCAACTGGTGAAATATATCCTGCTCTCCAAAGGGGAACCGTGGATGGAATAGTATTCCCTGTGTATGGATTTAAGGACTATCGTTTCTTTGAGGTGGCAAAGACCTATACCCTTCCACCACTTTATAACTGGAATGATGACCTCTGGATAAACAAGACCTACTTCCATAGTCTCCCAAAGGATCTTCAAAAGATACTGAAAGAGACCGCACATGAATGGGGCAAATGGGCAAGTATTGTATATTGGCCAAATTATGCAAAGCAAATACAAAGATGGGCCAAGAAAAAAGGCGTTATAGAACTCCACTTTCCTCCAAACGAGGTGGAGAGGATAAAGCATGTGGTGGTCCCTGTCTCTGAGTGGTACAGCAAAGAGAGTCCAGATTGTAAAAAACTCATTGAGATCTTGAGGCAAAAGGATTTCATAAAATAGAGAAACCTTGCTAGCGACCATCAAAGGAGGCACATTTTTGCTGCCTCCTTTTAATTTTAGCCGGGGAGGCCAATAGATGGAGAGGGAAACCATAAGAGAAAATGAAGGATTTATAATTGAGGTTATCTCGCGAATAGATAAATGGCTAGCGGAGATAGCGGGGTGGGTGGTCTTCTGTATGATGCTATGCATAAGCTATGATGTCTTTATGCGGTATCTCTTTGACATGCCAACAAAATGGTCCTTTGAAGTGAGTACATATATGATGGTAGTGGTAGTATTTCTAGGGGGAGGATGGACACTTCCCTCGGGGGGACACGTAAATGTGGATATTGTGATAAAAAACTTAAGTCCAAAAAAAAGGGCTCTTGCAGACCTTATCACCTCCATATTTGCCATCTTTTACCTCACTATCTTCACCTATGAATCCATTCGCTTTACCTATGAGGCGTGGAGTGAAGACATAAGGAGTAGTGAATATCTAGGATGGCCCCTATGGCCCATGAGGGCCTTTCTGATAGTTGGAGGACTATTTTTATGTCTGGAATTTATATTTAAACTCATAAGGACCTGGAAACAACTTAGAAATAGTTAAAAGGAAAGCTTATGGAGTGGTATATTGTCTTATCTATTCTGATTATTTCACTTACCCTTTTACTGCTACTGGGACTTCCAGTGGCCTTTTCCCTGGGTTTTTTGAGTATCATATGTTCCTTTATCTTCTGGCCCAACATGAGTGGTGCCTATGGGGTTGCACTGGCTGGATATGGGCACATGAACAACTTTACCCTGGTATGCATCCCCCTCTTTATTTTAATGGCAGAACTGGTGATGTATACCAGAATGGGTACAGAGACATATGATGCTGCAGATAAATTTTTCCACAACCTGCCTGGTGGAATAGGTATGGCCAGCACAGTATTTGGCGCGGTCTTTGCTGCAATATGTGGGGCCAGTACCGCTGGGACTGCAACCGTTGGTCTGGTTTCCCTCCCGGAAATGATAAAAAGGGGTTATGATGAGGGACTTGCAGGAGCAATTGTGGCCTTTTCAGGGGCCCTATCCATACTTATCCCCCCTAGTGTAATCCTCATCCTATATGGCACCCTTGCCCAACAGTCCATTGGGGCCTTGTTTGCAGGGGGTATGATGCCCGGGATACTGATGACCATCCTGGCCCTATTATACATCTTCTTCAGGGTCCTTATACATCCTGAAGTGGCCCCTAGAGACCCGGTGGATTACTCCTGGAAAGAAAAGATAAAGTCCCTGAGCAAGGTGTGGAGTCTCCTGTTGGTGGTTATACTCCTGCTGGGGACCATATATACGGGAGTGGCCACACCCACAGAAGCAAGTGCTGTATCTGCACTGGCGGTATTTATAATTGCCCTTATAAGAAAAAGGATGAATCTCACTGTACTTAGAAAGGCGCTCTTACACACTGTCCGGACCACGGCAATGATCGGATGGATAATAATTGGGGCCACATCCTTTGGTTATGTGATAATATTTTCAGGGTGTGCGGCCCAGCTCACCTCCTGGATTATAAGTCTCGCCCTTCCCAAGTGGGCCATTGTAGGAATTATTATGATAGGCTATCTTATCATGGGGATGTTTTTGGACCCTGCGGCCATTGTTATGATGACCACTCCCCTTATCCTCCCCCTATTAAAGGCCCTGAACATTAATCTATTATGGTTTGGGGTCTTGATGACCATCAATATGTGTGCAGGAAATATCTCTCCCCCCATGGGATTAAACATCTATATTGTAAAGGGATTAAAAGAAGATCTAGACCTAAAAGAGCTTTTTCTAGCAGCAGTGCCCTTTATGGTGATAGACGTCCTCACCATTATCCTGTGCATGGTATTCCCCGAGATTATAACAGGTTTCCCAAAGCTACTGGGGTATTAAAAGGGGCTCATTTCTGGAAAGAAGAGGGGATAGTTGAGCTATCCCCTCTTCTTTGTTTTATATAAAGACCTCACTTTTGTAGGGAGAAGAAAAAATGGGAGAGAGTCCTTTTGTGCGCTCCAATCTCTTTAAGGACCTCCAGGGGGTTAAGGGCCTTAGGGAAAGAGAAAAACTCTTTATAAATAACTCTTCAAAAAGCCGCCTCACCCCCTTATTTATAGAGGAAAAATATACCAGATCATCATTAAACTTCCAGATAACGTCAAATACAGCAGGGATTGGAAGGGTGCGAGAAAGGAGTTTTAGTCTAACATTTTCTCTTATCTCTTGCTTGATTGCCCGGGGGATATAACGTATCTTTTCTCCTTCCCTCTCTAAAAATTCATCCAGGGCAAGGGTATAATATTTCTTAAATATAGCAGGAGAGAGTTTTCTCCTGTCCATTCTGAAACCAAAGACAACAAACTCCCCTCTATAAGGGGAAGAATCCTCCCACTGGGTATCCAATAGATTGTCAAAACTCACCCATCCAACCCCCAGTTCCTCTACCCCTTCATCTATCTCAGAGAAACTATTCTGCTTCAATATATCTGGAAGGTTTTCCCACAAGAGGGGATCCTTCTCCCCTTTTACTTCATATCTTACAAAACTCACTGAAGAAGAAAGAAAACCCATAATACTATATCCCCTTCTCTCCCAGCATCTTAAGTATCTTTTCCACTATCTTTGGGGGAGTAAATCCATAGTAATCAAATAGGAGATCCCCTGGGGCAGACCTACCAAATTCATCTATACCAATAACCAAGCCTCTCTCTCCCACAAATCTATACCATAGATGAGGAGATCCTGCCTCTATGGCCACCTTCAAGGCCACCTCCCCTCCCATCACCCTTTCTCTATATTCCCGGGACTGCTCCTCAAATCTCTCCATACATGGCATAGAGACCACCCTGCAGGGGATACCCTTCTGGACCAGAATATTGGCCACATCCATACACAATCCCACCTCTGAGCCTGTGCCCACCAAAAGCACACCCTTCTTTAGGGAAGAAGACTCTTCCAGCAACACATACCCCCCCTTCTCCACATGAGATAGCACAGAGAGGTCCTTCACCTGTCTTTTTAACTTCTGTCTTGAAAGGATAAGGGCGGTGGGACCATCTTCCCTGTAGAGAGCGGCCTTCCAGGCAACCATGGTCTCTAGCACATCACAGGGACGCCATACCTCCAGATTGGGAATTAGTCTCAGAGAAGAGATATGCTCTATTGGCTGATGAGTAGGGCCATCTTCCCCCACCCCAATGGAATCATGTGTCAACACATAGATTACCCTCACCCCCATAAGGGCAGAAAGCCTTATCCCGTTTCTGGCATAATCAGAAAACACCAAAAAGGTCCCTCCATAAGGGATAAAACCTCCATAAAGGGAGAGACCATTCATAATAGCGGACATGGCAAATTCTCTTACTCCGTAATGAAGGTAGTTGCCCTCCCCCTTTTCTTTATTATAGGCACTTGCTCCTGACCACTTGGTCTTATTGGAACCACTCAGATCAGCAGAGCCCCCTATAAGTTCGGGGAGAAGAGGGGCCAGCCTTTCTAGACACATCCCCGAGGCCGCCCTGGTGGCCAGATCCTTGTCTAAGGACATAAGGTCCTTGAAAATCTTTTCTAAGTCCTCTTCCCATCCAGGGGGGAATTGTCCCTTTATTCGCCTTAAAAATTCTTCCGCCTCCTCAGGATATTCTTCTTTATACTTCTCAAAGACCTCTTCCCACTTCTCCTGTAGTGCAGCACCCCTTTGTCTGGCGTCCCAGGCCTCATAGATATGTTGGGGAATCTCAAAAGGAGGATATTTCCATCCCAGGGCCTTACGAGTGGCTTCTACCTCATCTCTTCCCAAGGGAGAACCATGGGTCTTCTCGCTACCAGCAAGGTGAGGGGCCCCAAAACCGATCTGTGTCTTAAAACATATAAGAGAGGGTCTATGCTTTTCTGCCATGGCATTTTTTATGGCCCTTTGGATCTCCTCGCTATTATGACCATCCACTGGAGAGATCACCTGCCACCCATAGGCCTCAAACCTCCCCTTCACATCTTCAGTGAACCACCCCCGGGTATCTCCATCTATGGTTATTCCATTATCATCATATAGCACAATGAGTTTTCCAAGTCCCCAGGTTCCAGCAAGGGAACAAGCCTCATGGGAAATGCCCTCCATAAGACATCCATCACCTAACAATACAAAGGTATAGTGGTCCACAATATTAAAGCCCTCCTTATTAAACCGAGCCCCCATTATCTTTTCCCCCAGGGCCATGCCTACCCCAGTGGCTATACCCTGTCCCAGAGGACCTGTTGTGACTTCAACTCCAGGTGTCTCTCCATATTCAGGATGCCCAGGGGTCTTTGAACCCAGCTGCCTGAAGGCCTTTATGTCTTCAATGGAAATATCGTATCCACACAGATGTAACACTGCATATAAAAGCATGGAGGCATGACCATTGGACAATATAACCCTATCCCGATTGGGCCAGGTGGGATCCCCGGGATTATGAATCAAAAAATCCCTCCACAAGACCTCTGCAATATCTGCCATACCCATGGGCGCACCAGGATGACCAGAATTTGCCCCCTCTATGGCATCAATTGCCAGAAAACGAATGGCATTAGCAAGCTCTCTCCTGTTCATATCTCCTCCCAAAAAATGTTTGACTACCAAAACTTTGGGATATAGGGAGAATTTAGCAGAGTCAATAGTTTTTTGGATTGAAGAAGATAACTAATTGCTTCAATCGTAAATTAACACACACCAGGGGCTGATACCATGAAAAAACAATTCATCTTATCTCCTTCCCTGCTCTCATGTGATTTTTCCAGTCTCGCAAAAGAACTCCTCCTCTTGGAAGAAGCAGGGATAAAGTGGGTGCACTGGGATGTAATGGATGGCCATTTTGTGCCCAATATCACCTTGGGCGCTCCCATTATAGAGGCATGCAGAAAGAGGTCCAATCTCTTCTTTGATGTACACCTCATGATATCAACCCCTCAATATTTTGTGAAAAGCTTTGCAGATGCAGGGGCAGACCTTATCTGCGTCCATGCAGAGGCGTGTACCCACCTGGACCGTGTGATAATGTCCATAAAAGAAAGAGGAAAAAAGGCAGCAGTGGCCTTAAATCCCCACACCCCCCTATCAATGGTAGAATATCTACTGCCCTCTCTTGATATGGTCCTGCTTATGAGTGTAAATCCTGGATTTGGAGGTCAGAGGTTTATCCCCTATGTACTAAAAAAGATAGAGGACCTTTCTTCACTTATAAGAGAGAAAAAGCTCTCCACCCTAATAGAAGTGGATGGAGGAGTAACCCTGGATAATGTGAGAGAGATTGTAAATGCAGGGGCGGATGTGGTGGTCTCTGGATCGGCCTTTTTTGGTCATCCTCCCTATTTAAAAAGACACATGGAATTTTTAGAGGCAGCAAAACTTGCCCAGTGAGGGGATAATGACCATAGAAACAGATGTACTCATTATTGGGGGAGGGATAATAGGACTCTCAGTAGCCAGAGAGCTTGAACAACGATTTGGTGGATCGTTAAAGATAGTGGTGGCAGAGAAAGAAGGGCAAATAGGTGTCCATGCCAGTGGGAGAAATAGTGGTGTGCTTCATGCGGGCTTCTATTATGAAAAGGATAGCTTAAAGGCCCGTTTTACTGTGGAAGGAAATAAAAGACTAACCAGTTATTGTTTGAGATATAAGCTTCCCATTAACCAATGTGGAAAAGTAGTAGTTACTAAAGGAGAAAAGGATATTCCCCTATTGTACGAATTAAAAAGACGGGGAGAGATAAATGGATGCAGGGTATATATCATAGACACAAAGGAGCTCAGGGAATTAGAACCAAATGCCAGGACCTATGAACTGGCCCTTTTTTCTCCTTCCACCTCAACCATTGATCCTACCAGGGTATGTAGACATCTTGTGGATAATTTCGGAGACAAGACCTCTGTATTATTAAACACTAGGGTGATAGGGATAAAAGACACAGAGGCCTCATGTAGTAAAGGTAAAAAAATAAGATTTAAATACCTCTTTAATTGTGCAGGATTATATGCAGACAAAATTGCCCAGATGGTGGGAGTGGGGCGCAACTATATCCTCCTACCCTTTAAGGGTCTATATCTCACATATACAGACAACAATTTAATAAGAAGACACATATATCCTGTTCCCAATATTCACAACCCCTTCCTGGGTGTCCATTTTACCAAGGGCGTATATGAAAGAGTAAAGGTGGGACCAACAGCCATGCCCGCCCTCTGGAGAGAAAATTACTCTTTTTTTAAAGGGATTTCTCCCAAAGAATTTTCAGAGATATTCCCCTGGGAATTAGTCCTCTTCTTTTATAACAACTTTAATTTTCGGGAAATCACCTGGCAGGAGATAAAAAAATACTGGAGACGCTTATTTATAAAGGAGGCGAGTAAGCTGGTAAAAAAACTGGAGTCCTCTTGCTTTGGTCCCTACCTTCCCCCTGGCATCCGGGCTCAACTCCTGGACAAAAAGAAAAAGACCCTGGTCATGGATTTTGTAGTGGAAAAGGGAGAAAGGTCCCTTCATATCCTAAATGCTGTATCTCCCGCCTTTACCTCAGCCTTTGCCTTTGCCGAATATATAGTAAGGATGGCAGAAAAGGAGATGCCTTTCTATATAAAATAATAGGACCTTCTATCTCCTCCTCTTCAACCATTGCCTCCAGAACTCCCCTAAGATCATACCTCCCGCCTGAGCCACATTTAGAGAATCAAAATTCCCCACCATAGGGATCTTGAGCCCCATATCACATGCCTTTTTCACCGCGGGTCTGATTCCCTTTTCTTCGTTTCCCAACACCAATACTGCAGGAAAATTCACCTCTACCTCATAAAGGGTGACACTCTCCTCTTCTGAAGAGGCATAATAGGTCCATATCTCCTCCTCCCCACAGATATGTAAGAATCTCTTTAGATTAATCACCCTTATCAGGGGGATATGGGCAAGGGCACCAGCAGAGGATTTAAAGGCCCTTTCTCCAAGATGGGCACATCTATCCTTGGTAATAACAATTCCCGCCCCTCCCACACAATATAGGGTCCTGGCAAGTACACCTATGTTGCCTTGATCCTGAAGATGGTCTAGGGCAAATGCAAAGGGGAAAGTAGCCTTTTTCATCAAAGGGAAAAACTCATCCTCTTCCATAAAACCAGGGGAGTATATCCTTGCTACAATCCCTTGATGAGCACAGGAGCTAAGTCTATCCAGCCTTTCACGAGGGACAAAGTGATACCTTATCCTGTGCTTTTGACAAAGTTCCAATAATTCCTTAATATCTTTAATCCTGCTTTTTTGAATCCAGAGGTCCTTGACCTTGTGAGGAGACCTCTCAAGTAACTCTAAGACCGGATGTTTACCTGTAAGTATATGAGCAAATTCCTTTTTTGAAGCCATGATTCAAATAAAAATCAAGGAGAGCTTTCCTATGGTGGGTTTTAGAAAGGGTTCCATCCTAGTAATAAGTCTATGCCTTATATACTCTTGTTCCTCCCTAACGAAAAAATATTGCACACCAAGGTCCCTTCTATCAAAGAATTCCACCTGTTACAACAAAAAAACACAGGGGGAAAAACCTTCTCTACTCTCCAAAACTATTTCTTCTCCTGCATCAGGGCCTCAGGAAGCAGCTCCTCCTAAGAGTCGTCCAGAAAAGAAAATCGCCAAGATAAAAAAGAGCACTCCCCTCAAACATATCTCCCATAAGGTAAGTCTAGAGAGAAAAAGGTCCCCTTTTAATTTTGTACTTAAAATAAAAGAAACCCCTTATACCAAGAGATACTTTGAATATTACTCTAAACTAAATAGAAGGACCTTCCAGAGATGGCTCAGAAGGGCACAACCCTATCTGCCCTATATTATTCAAACATTTCGCAGAGAAGGAATCCCTGATGACCTCGCCTTTTTGCCATTTGCAGAGAGCGGTTTCAACCCCTTTGCATATTCCAGGGCAGGAGCAGTTGGGATATGGCAATTTATGGCGGCTACAGCTCGCAAATATGGACTCACTGTAAATTGGTGGGTGGATGAACGAAGAGATCCATACAAGTCTACTGTGGCCGCTGCCAAGTACTTAAAATCTCTATATGATATCTTTCAAGACTGGTATCTTGTACTAGCTGCCTATAATTCAGGGGAAGGGAAAATCCTAAAGGCCATTCACAAGAGTAAAAAGGATAGTTTTTTTGACATTGCAAAGACAAGGTATCTTCATAGGGAAACCAGATTATATGTACCTAAGTTTATGGCGATCTTAAAAATAATACAAAATCTGGGATCCCTAGGATTTGAACCCCTCACCTTAAATAATACAAGGATACCTAAGAGGGTTTTTGTGAAAGGCGGAGTAGATCTATACAAGTTCGCCTCCCTATTAGGGCTTAGATGGCACCAATTTAAGAAATTAAATCCTCAATTTAAGAGATATGTAACCCCTCCAGACGTTATCTCGGTTATTTATGTGCCTTCTTCCCTTTTATCCCGTGCCCATGAAATCCTAAGACATAAAAAAATACGTCCCTATGGGGGACTGATAAGATATAGAATAAAAAAAGGGGATTCATGGTGGCGTATATCCAGAAGATTTAGAGTCCCCATCTATATTTTAAAAAAGATAAACCGTACCCGTTCTAATTTTTTAACTCCCAATAGGTATATTTTGATTCCAAAAAGTCCCACAACTATATATTTAGCTTCTAACAGGGTAAAATTTAAAAAGGATAAACAGTGGATTAAGAGTAGAGGCAACTATATTGTAAAGCAGGGAGACAGCCTATGGAAGATCTCTAGAAAATTTAAGATTCCCATGAGCACCCTTCTACAGGCTAATGGACTTACCAGACACTCCATATTAAAAGTTGGCATGAGATTATATATTCCCAAAACAGATACAGGTGGCCTCAACATAGCACGCAGGGCCTTAAGACATATACTTTACAAAGTAAAGAAAGGAGACAATCTATGGAATATAGCAAGAAAATTTGGCGTAACCACACGTCAGCTTATTTCATGGAATAATCTAAAAAAGAACTCTAGAATCTATCCTGGAGATAAGATAAAAATATTTATTCAAGACTAGTGAGAGATACTATAAAAAAGAGAATGGTGTTAACCAATGAGTGCTAAATATATTCTAACAAATCTATACTCATGGCGGATAAATTACTATACGAGACGAGATAAAGGATGAATGATCTTCTACAGAATATAAATCTTTTCAAGATGTTAAGTGCAAGAGACAAAGGGATAAATATACCCCCGGGGTAGGAGTTTACTCCTCTGGAATAAAAAAGGTCCTTTTCTGAAGGAGAAAAGGACCTTTTTATTTTCTTTTCCGAGCCAAGTTAAATAAAAGGATTATAGGCAAGTACATTTATGGGATGAAAATTATTGGCAGGGTCTTCTCCATAGCGAGCGGCAAAATGTTTTTGGTCCTCCCCCTTATTTAGTATATTCTCAGAAGAGTTCCTATAAAACTCACATTGATTATTAAAGCACACATAAATATAACCCCATCCCGTTTCTGGAGGAGCAAGCCAATATTCCATTTCCTGTTTACAATAAGGGCAATATCTTTTCTCTGCCATGGTCAATCTCCTTTAATAAAAAAAATGTCCTGGCAGCTACCTACTTTCCCACGGATTATGTTCCGCAGTATCATCGGCGGAGGAGGGCTTAACTTCCGAGTTCGGAATGGGATCGGGTGTTTCCCCTCCCCTATGGCCACCAGGACGAAATTTATATACAGG
>CAYRSC010000006.1:0-60039 GCA_964427155.1 uncultured Desulfohalobiaceae bacterium
GAAGGAGTAGAGATGGTGATGCCAGGAGACAATGCTCAGTTTGAGGTAGAGCTTATAGCGCCGATAGCGATGGAGAAGGGTTTGAGGTTTGCGATAAGAGAAGGTGGTAGGACCGTTGGCGCAGGCGTAGTCTCTGAGATAATTGAATAGGAGTTTTGAGATGGTGAATATGCAGAGTGATAGGATAAGAATAAAGTTGAAGGCATATGACTATAGGATCTTAGATAAGGCTGTCCAGGAGATAGTGGAGTCTGCCCGCAATACAGGGGCAGCAGTAGCAGGTCCAATCCCCCTGCCAACAAAGATACACAAGATTACAGTAAATCGCTCTGTGCATGTGAATAAGAAATCCAGGGAGCAGTTTGAGATAAGGATACATAAGAGGCTGTTGGATATCCTGGAACCAACACAGCAGACAGTAGATGCCCTGGGCAAGCTGAGTTTGCCTGCGGGGGTGGATGTAGAAATCAAGCTCTAATATTGAGAGGGAGTGGATATGAAGGGTTTAGGGTTAATAGGGAAAAAGCTGGGAATGACCACCATCTTTGCCAGGGATGGGAGTAAGGTTGCAGTTACGGTGTTAAAGGTGGGTCCATGTCCTATTATTCAGATAAAGACAAAGGAGAAGGACGGCTATAGTGCGCTTCAATTGGGCTTTGAGACCCTGCCAGAGAGGAAGGTTAATAGACCCATGAGGGGACATCAGGTAAAGGCAGGGAAGGGCTTTTATAGACACCTTAAGGAGTTTCGCATAGACAAGGTGGACGATTATGAGTTAGGGCAGGAACTTACTGTGGATCTCTTTAAGGTGGGCGAAAAGGTAAAGATAACCGGCAGGTCCAAGGGAAGGGGTTTTGCTGGAGTTATGAAGAGGTGGAATTTTGGTGGTTCCCCTGATTCTCATGGCCATCATAAGGTCAATAGGGCCCCGGGTTCTATTGGACAATGTGCAGATCCCTCCCGGGTGTTTAAAGGTAAAAAGATGCCTGGAAGGATGGGAAATCAACAGGTCACCTATAAGAATATAGAGATTATGGATGTTAGAGAAGAGGATGGCCTTATATTGGTTAAAGGGCAGGTGCCAGGGGCAACAAATTCAATAGTATTTATCCGTAAGCAGGGTTGAGGTGGAAGGCGATGACAGTGGTAAAGATATATGACATGCAAAAAAATGAGGTCGGAGAATTAGAACTCCCTGAGGAGATATTTGGGGTAGAGGTAAAGCCAGAACTCTTAAATTTTGTGGTAAAGGCCCATTTGGCCGCTAGGCGAGTGGGTACAGCAAGCGTGAAGACCAGGTCCACTATTAGGGGTGGAGGGAAAAAACCCTGGCGTCAGAAGGGAACTGGACGGGCCAGGGTGGGAAGTATCCGTTCTCCCCTCTGGAGGGGAGGTGCTGTAGCCCATGGACCCCGTCCCAGGGATTATTCTTTTAAGGTGAATAAGAAGATAAAAAGGCTTGCTCTTAAGATGGCCCTCTCTTCCAAGGTGAAAAATAATGAACTCACTGTAATTGATAGAATAGAACTAGATACTCCCAAGACAAAGGAGTTTGTGAAGATAAAAGATGCCTTTGCCCTAAAAAAGTCCTTGATTGTTTTGCCTAAACAGGATAGAAACATCTCTCTTTCCACCAGGAATATTCCAGATGTGAAGTATATGTTGGATAAGGATATTAATGTCTATGATCTATTAAAGTATGACACTGTGGTGCTTACCCCGGAAGTAATAGAAAACCTAAAGGAAAGGTTGGCATAGCCATGGATTACACAAAGGTATTAATTAGGCCTCTGATTACTGAAAAGACCACCTTGCTTAAGGAAGTAGCAAATCAGGTGGTGTTTATTGTGGATAAGGGTGCCAATAAGATAGAGATAAAGAATGCGGTGGAGAAGGCCTTTAAGGTAAAGGTAGAAGATGTGAGGATTGTAAATAGAAAGATAAAGGTGAAGAAACGTTTTGGCAGGGTGGTAGGAAAGAAGAGTGGGTTTAAGAAGGCATATGTAAAACTTTCACCTGGGGACAAAATAGAATTTTTTGAAGGTGTATAGATATGGGTATAAGAGTATTAAAGCCAACTTCTCCGGGAAGACGGGGAATGACCGTCTCTGATTTTTCAGAGATCACCAAGGATAGGCCAGAAAAGTCTCTGGTGGTGGGTCTTAAGCAGAGTTCAGGTAGGAACTGTTATGGGAGGATCACCAGTCGGAGACGGGGGGGAGGCCATAAGAGAAAGTATAGGATAATTGATTTTAAGAGAAATAAGCTGGATATCCCCGCTAAGGTGGCAAGTATAGAATATGATCCCAATCGGAGTGCCCGGATCGCTCTCCTTCATTATGTGGATGGGGAAAAGAGATATATTATTGCCCCAAAGGATCTGAGTGTAGGGGATGTGATTGTGGCCAGTATGAAGGCAGATATTAAGGTGGGCAATGCAATGCCCCTTTCCAGCATACCCAATGGGACCATTGTGCATAATATAGAACTCCATCCAGGAAGGGGGGGGCAGTTGTGTAGGGCCGCCGGTACTTATGCCCAGATAATAGATAAGGAAGAGAAATATACCCTCCTTCGTCTTCCCTCTGGGGAGATAAGAAAGGTCCTTTCCAGGTGTTTTGCCACCATTGGGCAGGTTGGGAATATAGAGCATGAGAATATCAAGATAGGTAAGGCAGGAAGGAACAGGTATTTAAACAAGAGGCCAAAGGTTCGCGGTGTTGCCATGAACCCCATTGATCATCCCCATGGGGGTGGAGAAGGGAAGACCTCAGGTGGAAGACATCCAGTTTCTCCGTGGGGCGTGCCCACAAAGGGCTATAAGACGAGAAAGAAGAAGAAGTATTCAGATAAGTTTATAGTAAAAAGAAGAAAATAATTAGCGAGGTGCCTCATTATGCCTAGATCACTGAAAAAAGGACCTTTTGTGGACGATCATCTACTGAAGAAGGTGATGAAGGCCAGGGAGACGAATGATAGGTCAGTTATAAAGACGTGGTCACGAAGGTCCACTATTATTCCGGAGATGGTAGGGCTTACCTTTGCAGTCCATAATGGGAAGAAATTTATCCCGGTGTTTATCACAGAGAATATGGTGGGACATAAGTTAGGAGAGTTTGCACCCACTAGGACATTCCATGGTCATGCTGGGGACAAGAAGAGTAAAGTTAAGGGTAAAAAGTAAGAGGTTTTGTTATGGAGGCAAAAGCAACATTAAAGTATGTGCGCATCTCTCCGCGAAAGGCCAGATTGGTGGCGAGGAATGTGAAGAACTTACCAGTGGAAGAGGCACTGAATGTGTTGAAATTTACGCCAAAGAAGGCCGCTAGGATTATCTATAAGGTTATGTATTCTGCCCTCGCAAATGCAGAACATAATTATTCCATGGATATTGATAGGTTGTATGTAAAGAACGTAGTTGTTAATGAAGGGCCTACCTGGAAGAGGATAAGGCCAAGGGCAATGGGAAGGGCGACCAGGATTTTAAAGAGGACAAGTCATATAACAGTTATTCTTGATGAAGAGTAGGAGGAAGGGCTTTGGGTCAAAAAGTACATCCATACGGCTTTAGGTTGGGGTATACCAAGAACTGGCTTTCCAGGTGGTATAGCAAAAAGGATTATTCCCGATTTGTTTACGAGGACAAGCAGATAAGAAAATTTATCAAGCAGAGGCTCTATCACGCCGGGATTTCTAAGATAGAGATTGAGAGGGCGGCGGATAGGGTAAAGGTGATTATTCATACTGCCAGACCAGGGATCATAATTGGGAGAAAGGGTGTAGAGATAGAAAAGTTGAGGAATGAGGTGAGAAAGAGGTTTCCTGGGGATTTTGTCATTGAGGTGGTAGAGGTGAGGAGGCCGGAGATAGACGCCCAGTTGGTGGCAGAGAATGTTGCGCTTCAGTTAGAGAGGAGGGTGGCCTTTAGGAGGGCCATGAAGAGGTCTATTAGTTTGGCCTTGAAGTTTGGAGCTAAGGGGATAAAGATAGCCTGTTCAGGTAGATTGGGGGGAGCCGAGATAGCGAGAACAGAGTGGTTTAGAGAGGGGAGGGTCCCTCTACATACTTTACGGGCGGATATAGATTATGGGTTCGCCACTGCCCTTACTACCTATGGGATTATTGGGGTGAAGGTGTGGATATTTAAGGGAGAAATTTTAGATGAGGTAAGGACAGATGCTTAGTCCAAAGAGAGTGAAATACAGGAAACAACATCGCGGATTTACCAGGGGAAAGGCCTATAGGGGTTGTAGGGTCTCATTTGGAGATGTAGGACTCAAGGCCTTGGAGCATGGAAGACTTACTGCCCAGCAGATAGAGGCTGCTCGTGTTGCCATAATGAGGTATCTAAAGCGTGGTGGAAAGGTCTTTATTAGGGTATTTCCTGATAAACCAGTGACTGAAAAGCCCGCAGAGACCAGGATGGGTAAAGGAAAGGGATCTCCTTCTGGATGGGTGGCCCTGGTAAAGCCGGGAAGGATAATATTTGAGGTAGCGGGAGTAGATATAGAAAAGGCAAAGGGCGCGCTCATTAGGGCTTCTTATAAATTACCCATCAAGACTAAATTAGAAGAAAAGGGGATTTAGCCTATGGAAGCGGCCAAATTACGGGAGATGAGCTATCAGGAGTTGCAGAAGAAGTTGGCAGAGTTTCGGGAAGAGCTTTTTAATTTGAGGTTTCAGCATTCAATTGGACAGTTAAAGAATACTGCGCGGATTCCATATGTAAAGAGGACCATAGCCAGGATATTAACCATAATGCGGGAAAAGCAATTGGAGTTGGAGAATGGAAGGAGCAAAGAAGACAAGTAAACAGAGGAATAGGAAGGTCTTGACTGGTTATGTGGTGAGTGACAAGCCAGAGAAGACCATTGTGGTCTTATGTGAGACCATGATAAAGCATCCTCTCTATAAGAAGTATATAAGAAAGAGAAAGAAGTTTATGGCCCATGATCCCCGCAATGAATGTGGGGTGGGGGATAAGGTCCAGATAATTGAGAGCAGACCTCTAAGCAGGAGAAAGCGCTGGAGACTCCTTAAGATCTTGGAAAAAGCCGTTTAGGAGGACCAAAGAGATGATCCAGGTAGAAAGCAAGTTAGATGTGGCAGATAACTCTGGTGCAAAGGTTGTAAAGTGTATAAAGGTGATTGGTGGGAGCCGGAAGAGATACGCCAGTATTGGCGATATAATTGTGGTCTCAGTACAGGAGGCCATGCCCCATTCAAAGGTAAAGAAGGGGGAGATTTATAGGGCTGTGGTGGTCAGGACCAGAAAAGAGATAGGAAGGCCTAATGGCTCTTACATAAAATTTGATAGCAATTCTGCTGTGCTCTTAAATAAAAATATGGAACCCATTGGGACCCGTATTTTTGGTCCTGTGGCGAGGGAACTTAGGGAAAAGAGGTTTATGAGGATTGTTTCTCTGGCTCCAGAAGTACTATAGAGGTAATGGGTTATGATGAAAAAGTATAGGATAAAGGTAAATGATAAGGTAATGGTAATTGCAGGAAAGGATAAGGGAAAGGTTGGAACAGTAAAGAAGATTATTAGGAAGAGTGATAGGGTAATAGTGGACCAGATAAACAAGGTAAAACGTCACATGAAGGGCAATCCCTATACTGGTCAGGCAGGGGGTATTGTAGAGAAAGAGGCGCCGCTTCATATTTCCAATGTGGCCCTGTTTTGTGAGGCATGTGCAAGGCCTACCCGCGTGGGGTACAAGTTTACTGAAGATGGTAAGAAAGTGAGATACTGCAAGAAATGTAAAGAGATGTTGGATTAAAAAGAAGGGTGCGACCATGAACCGTTTAGAGAAGATATATAAGGAAAAAGTAGTACCAAAATTGGTAGAAGAGTTTGGTTATAAGAGTGTAATGGAAGTCCCTAAGATAAAATTTATTTCCCTCAACATGGGACTGGGGGAAGGAAGTCAGGATAACAAGCTCATCCAGGACGGGATAAAGGAGCTTACCCTTATTGCAGGACAAAAAGCGGTACCTACCCGGGCAAAAAAGTCTATAGCTGCCTTTAAGGTGAGACAGGGAATGCCTGTGGGTGTAAGGGTTACCCTCAGGCGGGAGAGGATGTGGGCATTTTTAGATAAGCTCTTAAATTTTGCCATTCCCAGGATAAGGGATTTTAGAGGAATCCCTGATAGAGGATTTGATGGGAGGGGTAATTTTACTTTGGGTATAAGGGAACATACCATATTCCCGGATCTCCCTCTTGATATGGTGGACAGGGTGAAGGGAATGAATATCACCATAGTTACCTCGGCCAGGACAGATAAGGAGGGGAAGTCCTTATTGAAACATCTGGGAATGCCTTTTGTGAAATAAAGGAGGAGACATTGGCTAGAAAGGCTTTAATGGTAAAGGCTCAAAAGGAGCCAAAGTTCAAGGTGAGGAAATATAATAGGTGCCCGTTGTGTGGGAGGCCCAGGGCATTTTTGAGAAAATTTGGAGTATGCAGGATATGTTTTAGGACAATGGCATTGTCAGGTGAGTTGCCAGGTGTTCGCAAATCTAGTTGGTAAGACGAAAGGGTAAGGAGAGAGGGATATGGCGATAACAGATCCAATTGCCGATATGCTCACCAGGATAAGGAACGCCCATATGGCACTTCATAAAGAGGTAAAGATTCCTGCCTCCAAGATGAAGAAGGCCATTTTGGATATTCTAAAGAGAGAGGGCTATATAGATAGATATGAGGATGAAGGGCGTGATCTGAAGGTCTATTTAAAGTATGTGAAGGGCAAACCCGCTATTACGGAGTTGCAGAAGATAAGTAAACCAGGACGAAGGATATATGTGGGGGTGGATGATATCCCTCGCGTACAGAATGGACTGGGGATATGTATCCTCTCCACCTCCAAGGGAGTATTGGAGGGGAAGGAGGCCAAGAGGTTAAATGTGGGTGGTGAGCTTATATGTCAAATTTGGTAGGGTGGTGAGAAGATGTCTAGGATAGGGAAATTGCCGATAAAGATACCAGAGAAGGTCAGTGTGGAGTTTAAGGAGGAAGAGATAGAGGTAAAGGGTCCTAAGGGAGTTATAGTACTCTCCCAGCATCCCCTGGTGAGATATGAAGTGGAAGGGGATGTAATATATGTGAAGAGGGTGGATGATTCTAGGAAGGCGCGGGAACAGCATGGACTGAGAAGGACCTTACTCCACAATGCCATTGTGGGGGTGAGCACAGGTTTTGAGAAAGGTCTTGAGGTGATAGGTGTTGGGTATAAAGTGGAACTCAAGGGTAAAAAGATTGTGCTCAATGTGGGTTATTCAAATCCAAAGGAATATCCTCTTCCAGAGGGCATAAATGCCAGGGTTGAGGGAAATAAGATATTTGTCTCTGGGATAGATAAACAGCTGGTGGGAGAGGTGGCCGCTCAAATAAGGAGAATAAGGCCCCCTGAACCTTATAAGGGTAAGGGGATTAAATATATTGGTGAGGTTATTCTGCGTAAGGCCGGAAAATCTGCTAAGAAATAAAGGTGTTGGATATGAAGCTCACAAGAAATGAGGCGAGAAAAAAGAGAAAGATAAGGATTAGAAAAAAGGTCTTTGGGACCCCAGAGAGGCCCAGGCTGGTGGTCTTTAGGTCTAATCGTCATATCTATGCCCAGATAGTGGATGATATAAAGGGACATACGCTGGTGGCCTATTCTTCTTTGAATCTAGGGAAGGATGTTACCCTTACTAAGGAGATTGCAAGAAAGGTGGGTATGGAGTTGGCCAGACTGGCCCTGGATAGGGATATAGACAAGGTGGTGTTTGACAGGAATGGTTATCTCTATCATGGAAGGGTAAAGGCTCTGGCAGATGGCGCCAGGGAAGGGGGACTAAAATTTTAATTGGGGTGAGACATGAGTGGAATAAATGAATTGGGATTAATAGAGAAGATAGTTCACTTAAATAGGGTTTCCAAGGTAGTTAAGGGAGGGAAGAATTTTAAGTTCACCGCCTTAGTAGTGGTTGGAGATGGGAAGGGAAAGGTAGGATATGGTTATGGAAAGGCCAATCAGGTACCTGATGCCATTGTGAAGGCCACAGAGAGGGCGAAGAAGAATATGATTGAGGTCCCTATGATAGATGGGACCATCCCTTATGAGGTGATAGGGGAATTTGGTGCTGCCAGGGTCCTTTTGAAGCCAGCGGTAAAGGGGACTGGAATTATTGCAGGAGGTCCAGTGAGGGCCATAATGGAGGCTGCGGGGATTACTGATATCTTGAGCAAGGCCATTGGTTCTCGCAATCCTATAAATGTGATAAAGGCCACCATGGTGGGTATTTCCATGTTGAGGTCCCCAGAGGAGGTTTCCGAGATAAGGGGAATGGAACTTTCAATCTCATAGGGAGAGGGTGGTGATGAAGGTAAAGTTAGTAAGAAGTTATTATGGGAGGACTCCCAATCAGCGGAGGAATTTAGATGCCCTGGGGCTTAGGAAGATAAATCAAGTAAAAGAGCTCCCAGATCATCCCACTATTTGGGGAAAGATAAATAAGGTAAAACACTTGGTTGAGGTGATTGAGAGATGAAATTACATGAATTGAGGGCATATAAAGGCGAAAGGAAGAATAGAAAGAGGAGAGGCAGGGGTCCGGCAAGTGGGCTGGGCTGTACTGCTGGCAAGGGGAATAAAGGTCAAAACGCCCGTGCAGGAAAGGGTCCGGCCCCCTGGTTTGAGGGAGGGCAGATGCCTCTTGTGAGGCGACTTCCCAAAAGGGGATTTAAAAATCCCTTCAGGGTAGAATATGAGGTTGTTAATATAGGTGAGATAGCAAAAAGGTTCAAAGGAAAAGAGGAGGTAAGTATTGAAGACCTCCATGAGATGAAGAGGACCAAGTCTCCTATAAAGGTCCTGGGGGACGGGGATATTGATTTTCCGTTGAAGGTCTATGCCTATAAGTTTAGCAAAAGTGCAGTGGAGAAGATTCAGAAGGCAGGAGGAGAGGCCATAGCCCTGGAGGGGAATAAGTGATACCAGAGTTACAGAATGTGACTTTCTCCCGGGAGCTCACCAAGAGGATATTGGTGACCCTGGGACTTTTAATTGTCTATAGGCTGGGTATCCATGTGCCAGTGCCAGGGATCAATACCCAGGCCATAGCGGATTTCTTTGCGGCCGCGAGAAATACCCTCTTTGGACTCTTTGATATGTTTTCAGGAGGGGGTCTGAGCAAATTTTCCGTGTTTGCCCTTGGAATTATGCCTTATATATCTGCGGCTATCATAATGGAACTGTTGGTAGTGGTAAGCCCTGAGCTTGAAAGACTTAAAAAGGAAGAAGGAGAGGCAGGGAGAAAGAAGATTACGCAATATACTCGCTATGGTACAGTTCTTATAACCCTTATTCAGGGGGCAGGGATTGCCTATGGGCTCCAGAAGATGACCTCTCCCACAGGTGTGCCTGTGGTGCCTCATCCGGGATGGAGTTTTGTCCTTCTCACGGTGATTACCCTCACCACTGGAACGGTTTTTCTAATGTGGTTAGGGGAGCAGATCACTTCTAGGGGCATAGGAAATGGGATCTCCCTTATAATATTTGCAGGCATAGTGGCCAGAATTCCAGGAGCGGTTATAAATACCGTGAATTTATTGAAGACAGGGGAGATAACCATATTTAATTTGTTGATTGTAGGCGCCATAATGGCGGCGGTCTTGGCCTTTATTTGTTTTATAGAGACGGCACAGCGACGGATTCCAATTCATTATGCAAAACGCCTGGTGGGAAGACGGATGTATGGGGGGCAGACCTCACATCTTCCTTTAAGGATAAATACTGCAGGGGTAATTCCTCCCATATTTGCATCTTCTATTTTGATGTTTCCAGCTACTATTGCTAATTTTTCTCAGGTGAAGTTAATCCATCAGATATCTGTATATTTCCGACCAGGTTCTATTTTATATACGGTATTATATGTTGTTTTGATTATATTTTTCTGTTATTTTTATACTGCTATTATATTTGATCCTGAAGATATTGCAGAGAATCTAAAAAAGCAGGGGGCATTTATCCCTGGTATACGTCCTGGTAAGAATACAAAGGAATATATAGATAAGGTTTTGACAAGACTTACCTTTTGGGGAGCATTATATGTATCTGCAGTATGTGTTCTACCAATGATATTGATAAATAAGTTACATGTTCCTTTTTATTTTGGAGGTACAGCTCTCCTAATTGTGGTAGGTGTTGCTATTGATACTATGAGTCAAATCCAGTCTCATCTTATTACTCATCAATATGAGGGATTACTTAAGAAGGCAAAATTAAAGGGAAGAATATAAAGGAGATGTAGTTATGAAGGTGAGGCCATCAGTTAAGAAGATGTGTTCAAAGTGCAAGATTATAAGGAGAAAGGGTATAGTTCGGGTGATTTGTGAAAATCCTAAACATAAGCAAAGACAAGGATAAGTGGAGGAAAAAAAGTGGTAAGGATTGCCAGTGTAGATTTACCAAAAAATAAACGCTTGGATATTGCTCTTACCTATATCTTTGGGATTGGTCGCTCCAGTGCGTTGAAGATATTGGAGACAGTGGGTGTAGATTGGACCAAAAAGACTGATGACTTAACTCCCGAAGAGGTCAATCTCATAAGGAAAGAGATTGAGCACAACTACAAGGTAGAGGGTGACCTGAGGAGAGAGATCGCGGCTAACATAAAGAGGTTGATGGATATAAATTGTTACAGGGGTCTTAGACACAAGAGACATCTACCTGTAAGGGGACAGAGGACCCACACCAATGCACGTACCAGAAAGGGTCCCAGAAGGGCTATAATTGGAAAGCGTAAGAAATAAAAGGGGAGAGCAACAGATATGGCAAAAGCAAGAAGAGGCGGAAGGAAGAAAGAGAAAAAGAATGTGCCCACAGGCTACGCCTATATTAAATCCACCTTTAATAATACCATTGTGACCTTTACTGATCTGAAAGGAAATGTGGTAAGCTGGGCCAGTGCAGGGTCTTGTGGTTTTAAGGGCTCTAAAAAGGGAACGCCTTATGCGGCTCAGATAGCGGCCCAGGAAGCGGCCAAAAAGGCCCAGGAGCATGGTATGAGAACCGTGGGGATATTTGTAAAGGGGCCAGGTGCAGGTAGGGAATCTGCCATGCGTGCCATCCACAATGAGGGTTTTAAAATTAGCTTTATCAGGGATGTTACTCCAATTCCCCACAATGGTTGTCGTCCCCCCAAGAGGAGAAGGGTTTAAGGTAAGTAAAGTATAAGTAAGTGTTATTTTGAAATCAACTGAGGAGGATTAGCCTTGGCGAGATATACAGGACCTAAGTGCAGGTTTTGCAGGAGGGAAGGGACTAAATTGTTCCTGAGAGGAGATAGGTGTTATACAGATAAATGTGCATATGAGAGACGGCCTTATGCCCCTGGTCAGCATGGTCGCAGGAGGAAAAAGTCTAGCAACTATGAGATACAACTTAGGGAAAAGCAGAAGGTCAAGCGTCTATATGGGGTCTTGGAGAGGCAGTTCCGGAAATATTTTGAGATAGCTGAGGCCAAGAAGGGCGTTACGGGAACTAATCTCTTGAGGTTATTAGAGTGCAGACTGGACAATGTGGTATATCGGCTCGGGTTTGCCAATTCCCGGAATCAGGCAAGACAGCTGGTTAAGCATGGTCATTTTTTGGTAAATGGGAGAAAGGTAGATATTCCTTCCTTTCAGGTAAGGGAAGGAGATGTGATTGAGGTGCGGGAAAAGAGCAAAAAGGTTCCAGTTATCCAGGAGGCCCAGGAGGTAGTGGCCAGAAGAGGGATCCCAGCATGGCTGGAGTTGGATGCAGAAAACTTTAAGGGTGTGGTAAAGGCCCTTCCTGAGAGGGAGGATATTACATTTCCCATTAATGAGAATCTCATTGTTGAGCTATATTCAAAATAAAGTATCAGGTAAGGGTATATGATTTTAAAAGAAGAGGACAGGATAATAAATACAAGAAATTGGCAGGAACTGGTAAAGCCCAGGCGTATTATAAAGGATCCAAAGTCTACAGAGACCTATGGAAAGTTTATTTGTGAGCCCCTGGAGAGGGGCTTTGGGACCACACTGGGTAATGCCTTGCGGAGGGTCCTTTTGTCCTCCTTGCAGGGGGCGGTAATAGTGTGTGCCAAGATTGAGGGGGTCCAGCACGAGTTTACCTCTATTCCCGGGGTGAAGGAAGATGTCACAGAGATTATCTTGAATCTAAAGAAGGTGAGATTCTTTATGGACACAGAGGAGCCCCAGAGGCTTACCCTCTATGCAAAGACCAAGGGTGAGGTAAGGGCCTCGGCGATTGAAGAGAATCATCATGTGAGGGTGTTAAATCCAGAACAACATATTGCCACCCTGTGTGAGGATAGAGAACTTCGCATGGAACTTGAGGTGAGGATGGGAAAGGGGTATGTCCCTGCGGAGCAACAGGAGATCCCCAATGAGATTGGGGTTATTGTGCTGGATGCAAATTTTTCACCTATCCGGAAGGTGGCTTATGATGTGGAGCAGGCCAGGGTGGGACAGATGACCAATTATGATAAGCTAATTATAGAGATATGGACTGACGGTTCTGTTTCGCCAGAGGATAGTTTGGCCTATAGTGCCAAGATATTAAAGGATCAACTTGACATCTTTATTAACTTTGATGAGACCAAGGCCAGTGACGAGGTAATGGAACAGAAGGAAGAGGAGATTAATCCCAACCTATTTAAGACCATAGAGGAGCTGGAACTTCCTGTAAGGGCAAGCAATTGTCTTAAGAAGGCCAATATACACTATGTGGGAGAACTGGTACAGAAGACCGAGGCAGAACTGTTAAAGGCAAAGAATTTTGGGAAAAAGTCCTTAGATGATATACTTAAGGTCTTGCATGAGATGAATTTGGAATTGGGGATGAAGATTGATAATTTTCAGGAACAACTAGAAAAATGGGAGAAAAAGAGGAAAGAGGACCATGAGGCATAGAAAGATAGGAAGAAAATTGAATAGGACCTGGGAACATAGAAAGGCGATGTTCAAAAATATGGCGAGGTCCCTTATTGAGCATGGACGGATAAAGACCACTGAGCCCAAGGCCAAGGAGCTGAGGCGACTTATTGACAGATTAGTGAAATTTGGGTTGGAGAATACAGTACATGCCAGACGAAAGGCATATAGGATATTGGAAAATAGGACCCTGGTAAAGAAGTTGTTTGAGGAGATAGCCCCTAGATATGCGGATAGACCAGGGGGATATACCAGGGTGGTGAAACTGGCTATACCCAGAAGGGGAGATTGTGCCCATCTCGCCATTGTGGAGTTTGTGGAGGCAGGCGAAGAAGGTGTGGAGAAAAAGGTTATAGAAGCCAAAGAGGAATCTATCCAGAGTAAGGAAGAGGACAGGGAGGGGATCTCTCAATCTCCCCAGGAGGGTGCGGAAGAGGAGACAGGCGGTCCCACAGGGGATAAGGAATAGTTAAGGAGAGATTGTGTCTTTATGGGGCAGAGATATCTGCCCTATTTTTTTGATAAGTTATATTTATAAATTTAATTAAAAAGATTTGAAAAATGGATATATCCAGGTTAGAAACCTTTTGTAAGGTGTATGAGGTAAGGAGTTTTTCTCAGGCGGCACGGGAGCTTTATGTGTCTCAGCCCACAGTGAGTACTCATATCCTCTCTTTGGAGAAAGAGCTTTCCCAGCCCCTCTTTGATAGGGTAGGGAAGAATGTGATACCCACACGGGCAGGGGATATGTTGTATATGTATGCCCGCAAGATTACCATGCTGGTAAAACAGGCCCAGGAGGAGATCCAGCTTTTGAGCAAGAAAGTAGTGGGGGAGGTGAGGCTTGGAGGGAGTACTATTCCTTCCAATTATATTTTACCCCTGGTATTGAATAGTTATAGAAAAAAGTATCCAGAGGTGAGGCTTTGTTTGGAGATTGGGGATTCCCTAAATATCCAAAAAAAGGTGGCAGAGGGGGTGCTGGAGATAGGGGTAGTGGGGGCAAAAGGTGGAGATAGGGACCTGATATTTGAGTCCTTGTTTGAAGATGAGCTTGTATTTATTGGTCGCAGGGACTATTTGGAGGGATGTGAGACCCTGGAGGATATTATATCTCTTCCGTGGATAATGAGAGAGAGTGGTTCTGGCACCAGACGGGCCATAGAGGAGGCCTTGGTTCGTCATGGGATAAGACCGAGGGATCTAAATGTGCGGGCCCGTGTATTTAGCACTGAGGCCCTGCTTCGGTGTGTGAGAGAGGGGGTGGGGATAAGTGTAACCTCCCGTCTTGCTGCAGAGGATCTGGGAAATAGGTCAGATATAGTGATACGCACCTTCCCCTTTCTACAGTTTCAGAGAAAATTTTATGTGGTTTATCATAGCCAGAGGACCTTTTTCCCCGCGGCCAAGGCCTTTTTACAGGAACTGAGGGAAAGGGTCTCCCTGGTCTTTAAAGGATAGAAGGAGGGTTTCATGGTAAGGCTTATGGAGAAGGTAAAGGCCGCTGGGTGAGCTGCGAAGATGTCTCCAGGGGTCCTGGAGGAGATAATGCAGGAGCTTATTCCAGAGGAAGACGAGAGGGTATTGGTTTCTTTGAGAGACAATGAGGATGGGGTGGTTGTATCTGTACCCCAGGGTAAGGCCCTGGTACAGACCCTGGACTTTTTTACTCCAATAGTAAATGATCCTTTTAGGTTTGGAGAGATAGCCGCGGCAAATTCCCTCTCTGATGTCTATGCCATGGGGGGAGAGCCCTATACGGTGATGAATATTGTGTGTTTTCCCTCAAAAACCATGGATATTGGCATACTTAAGGAGATCCTTAGAGGGGGGCTGAATAAGATAAGAGAGGCTGGCGCCGTACTGGCAGGGGGACATAGTGTGGACGATGATGAGATAAAATATGGATTATCAGTTACAGGCATCCTCTCCCCTGAGGCCATTGCCCAAAATAGTGGTTTTTGTGCAGGAGATATACTCTTTCTCACCAAACCCATTGGTACAGGGATATTGGCAACTGCCATAAAGGCAAGGTGGGATGGATGGGAGGAGATGGA
The DNA here is from genome assembly GCA_964427155.1 of uncultured Desulfohalobiaceae bacterium. Lineage (GTDB taxonomy): Bacteria > Desulfobacterota > Desulfovibrionia > Desulfovibrionales > Desulfothermaceae > Desulfothermus. The sequence continues at coordinate 15,031 of CAYRSC010000006.1, forward strand.
GGATGATCTCTATAGATGGGCCTCCCGTCTCAATAAGGGGGGAGGGGAGGTCATTTTAGAAGCAGGAATAAAGGGGGCCACAGATATTACTGGATTTGGACTGGCGGGACACCTTTTAGAAGTGGCCCGGGCCTCTGGTGTAGAGATAGAGATATGGAGCCGAAAAGTCCCTATAATGAGCCATGTTCGGGAACTCGCCTCAATGGGTCTTGTCCCCCAAGGGAGTCATCTAAACAGGGATTTTTGTTCCTCCACCCTTAGGGTAAAAGAGGGGGTAGAGCCCATAATGGTAGACATCCTTTTTGATGCCCAGACCTCAGGAGGATTGGTGCTTTCCGTACCAGAGGATAAGGTAGATAGTGTGAGAACCATGCTAAGGGAGCGAGGAGAGGGGGCCTGGGAGATTGGAAGGGTTAAGAGGTTATCTGAAAACCTTATATCTATTGTGTGATTATATTTGACTTAGTTTGCGTTTTGCTTTTTAATCTATGAGTTAGTATGGATATTTTATAAGTTTTTAAAATTAGTGCTGGTCCCCCCTGGGGCAGGGGGACTGTTTATTAACTTTTAAGGGGTGAGGAGGTTATGCTTATGGAAAGATTAGTGAGGATAGATACTGCAAAGGCAGAGGTAAGTTTCCAAGAGGTGGGGGCAGAGATGACCCTTCTTGGGGGAAGGGCCCTTACTTCCTGGATAGTAAACAAGGAGGTCCCTGCCACTGCTCATCCTCTGGGGAGGGAGAATAAATTAGTAATTGCTCCGGGCATACTCACAGGGACTCAGGCGGCGAATACAGGACGCATCTCTGTGGGAGGAAAGTCCCCCCTCACAGGGGGTATAAAAGAATCCAACTCTGGTGGAACCTTTGCCCAGAAGCTTGCAAGGCTTGGTATCAAGGGCATAGTATTGGAGGATAAACCAGATGAGGGTCCCTTTAAAGTGGTTTATATAGACAAAGATGGCGTAAAATTGGAAGAAATGCCTGAACTAGAGGGGCTGGGCACCTATGAGAGTGCGGCCAAACTGCAGGATAGGTATGGGGAAAAGGTGGGGATTATGGTGATTGGTCCTGCAGGGGAGAATTTACGTCTAGGGGCATCTATCCAGTTTACTGATCCAAAGGGTAGGCCTGCCAGGGCCGCTGGGAGAGGAGGACTGGGAGCAGTAATGGGTTCTAAGAGGATAAAGGCCATTGTGGTAAATGATTCAGGGGCTGAGGGAGTCTCTGTGGCCAATAAAGAGGCCTTTAAGGAGGCATCCAAGAGGTGGACAGAGATATTGAGGGGACATTCTGTGACTGCAGAGGGATTGCCCTCTTTTGGAACTGCCATATTAATAAATATCATCAATGAGGCTGGGGCCCTTCCCACCAAGAATTTTCGTTTTGGGAGATTTGACAAGGCCCAGGAGGTAAGTGGTGAAAAGATGGTGGAGATCATAAACAAGAGGGGAGGGGTCTCTAAAGAAGGGTGTCATCCTGGCTGTATTATTCAGTGTTCTCAGGCATATGTAGATGAAAATGGAGAATATATCACCTCTGGTTTTGAATATGAGACTGTATGGGCCTTGGGTCCAAATACCCTCATTGATAACCTGGATGACCTTGCAAGACTGGATAGGCTATGTGATGACCTTGGACTAGATACCATTGAGATGGGCAATACCATTGCCGTGGCCATGGAGGCTGGTGTGATTGAGTGGGGGGATGGTTCAGGTGCAATCTCCCTTTTAAAGAGGGTCTATGACAAGCAGGACTATCTGGGAAGAATAATAGCCAATGGAGCAGAATTTACAGGAAAGGCCCTGGGAGTAGAGCGGGTTGCAGTGGTAAAGGGACAGTCCCTTCCCGCCTATGATCCCCGTGCGGTCAAGGGAGTAGGGGTAACTTATGCCACCACTCCCATGGGGGCAGATCATACTGCAGGTTATGCGGTTTGTCAGAACATCTTAAAGGTAGGAGGAGATATAGATCCCCTAAAGAAAGAGGGAAATGTAGAGATCTCTAAGAATCTTCAGATAGCAACTGCCGCTATAGATGCCATAGGTTTTTGTCTATTTGTGGCCTTTGCAGTCCTGGATACCGAGGATGCCCTCCAGACCATTGCCAGACTCCTGAGTGCAAAGACGGGTAAGGAGATATCAGTGGATGACATTATAAATATGGGGGTAGAAGTATTGAAAAATGAATACTCCTTTAATAAGGAAGCGGGTTTTACTAAGGCAAAGGATCAGCTTCCCCAATTCTTTCTCTCAGAACCTCTACCTCCTCACAATACTGTATGGGATTTTACCACTGAAGAGCTTCAAGGGGCCAAGGTATTGGTTTAGTCTTTAAAGATGTAGAGGGAGGGGAAAGGATTTTTCTTTCCCCTCCTTTTTTATAATCAATTGAATTTGAGGGACATGCTGGAAATAAAATGTTTTGCCACCCTTAAAAAATATTCCCCTCCACAGGGGAAATTGGCCTTTTCTCAGGGGATGAGGGTAAGGGATGTGCTCTCTGTGCTGGGTATTTCTCCAGGAGAGGTAAAGGTGGTTTTTGTAAATGGCAGGCATTCTCATCTGGATGCCCCCCTCCAGGATGGAGATAGAGTGGGGATATTCCCGGCTGTTGGAGGGGGATGATTCCCTTGTTTAAGGGGAAGGGTCTATGAGAGCAAGAGGATCTTATACCTCGTTTTCCATTTCACAGATGTTATCCATGCTGGATAAGGGGATATTCCCTGAGGCCTTGAAGAGAAATTCTTCATCTCTGGGGCCTGTGGATCAAAAGAGGTTGCTTGAGGGAAGGGTTCTGGTCCTGGGATGTGGAGGCCTTGGGGGGTATGTAATAGAGATACTGGCTAGAACAGGGGTGGGTGGTCTTATGGTGGCAGATGGTGACTATTTTGAAGAGAGCAATCTAAACAGACAACTCTTTTGTACCCATGAGACCCTTGGGTTAAATAAGGCAGAGGTGGCGGCAAGAAGGATTAAGGAAGTAGCCCCATTTTGTGACATAACTCCCATTTCTTCCTTTCTGGATAAAGAGGAGTTGGGATCCTATCTTGAGGGTGTGGATGTGGTGGTGGATGCTATAGGAGGCATAGACATTAAGTTGGATGTGATTTGTGAATGTAGAGAGAGAGGAGTGGGGGTGGTTACTGGTGCAGTGGCTGGATTTGAGGGTCTTGTCTCCTCTATTACCCCTTTTTCCAGAACCCCGTCTAATTTTTTTAAGGGTCCTACCCAGGAGGGGGCAGAAAATGTCCTGGGTTCTCCTGCCCCCATGGTGAGTCTCATCTCCTCTATTCAGTGCTTTGAGGTGATCTCATATCTGTGTTGGGGGAGATTTCATCTTACAGACAGGGTCCTTTATATCTCCCTTTCAGATTTTACCTTTGATCTTCTGGAACTTTAGCCCAGCCCATTCCTTTTGGAGAAGGGCAATACCCTTTGACAGGGGGCTTATTTAGCAGGTATATATCCTGTCTTGAAGATGGTGTTATTTTTTTATCTATAAGGAGTTTGTCATGCAAGAGTTTCCCAGGATGAAGAGGTTGCCGCCCTATGTTTTTTCTATAGTAAATGAACTCAAGATGAAGTTGAGACGTCAGGGGGAGGATGTGATAGACCTAGGTATGGGAAATCCAGATATCCCCACTCCTCCTCATATAGTGGAAAAATTGATAGAGGCGGCCCAAAAACCCACCAATCATCGTTATTCTGCCTCCAAGGGTATTCCAAATCTACGAAGGGCCATTTCTAACTGGTATAAGAGGAGATATAATGTGGATATTGACCCAGATACTGAAGCAGTAGTTACCATTGGGGCAAAAGAGGGACTTTCCCATCTTGCCCTGGTAATGTTGAGTCCTGGAGAGGTGGTATTTGTCCCTGACCCCACCTATCCCATTCACTCCTACAGTGCCATTATTGCAGGGGCAGATGTGAGGAGGATCCCCATCTCGCCAGAGAGGGATTTTTTTGAGGACCTCTTACTCGCCACCAGACAGACATGGCCCCAACCAAAGCTCCTGATAATTTCCTATCCCCATAATCCAACCACTGCTATTGTGGACCTTGATTTTTTCCAGAAGATAGTGGACTTTGCCCGGGAACACGGAATATACGTAATCCATGACTTTGCCTATGCAGACCTTTCCTTTGATGGATATGTGCCCCCTAGTTTTCTCCAGGCAAAGGGGGCAAAGGAGGTGGGAGTAGAATTTTTTTCCATGTCCAAGAGTTACTCCATGGCGGGATGGAGGGTTGGATTTTGCTGTGGTAACAAGCAGATGGTTCATGCCCTTACCAGGATAAAGAGTTATCTGGATTATGGTATATTTCAACCTATTCAGATAGCCTCTATTATTGCCCTCAATGGGGAGCAGGATTGTGTATCCAGGATAGTTAAGGAATATGAGGTAAGAAGAGATACCCTTATTTCAGGTTTAAACAGGATAGGGTGGAAGGTGGAGGCCCCCAAGGCCACCATGTTTGTCTGGGCCAGGATACCAGAGGAATTTGCCAAAATGGGCTCAGTGGAGTTTTCCAAGTTGTTATTGAATGAGTGTAAGGTGGCGGTCTCTCCTGGATTGGGCTTTGGTCACTATGGGGATGACCATGTGAGGTTTGCCCTGGTGGAAAATAGACAGAGGATAAATCAGGCGATACGGGGAATAAAAAAGATATTCTAACAGGAGAATATATGCAGAGGGACAGGGTTAAGATTGCGGTAGCAGGCTTTGGTACAGTGGGAACGGGCCTGGTGAAGATAATTGAGAATAATCAGGAATGGATAGTAAGGAGGATAGGTAAGGAGATACATATAAAGAGTATTCTGGTTAAAGACCTCACCAAAAAGAGGGACTATCTTCCTCCAAGGCATGTAAAGTTCACAGATTCACTGGAAGATTTGGTGTCTGATCCAGAGATAGATATTGTGGTAGAGCTCATAGGGGGCATAGAGGTCCCTTATGAGATAATAAAGAGGGCAATCCTTGCCAAAAAACATGTGGTTACTGCCAATAAGGCCCTTCTTGCGGAAAAGGGAAAGGAACTGTTTGAACTGGCTACTTATCAAAAGGTGGCCTTGTTTTTTGAGGCCAGTGTGGGGGGAGGGATCCCTATTATTGAGACCTTACGAGAGAATCTTTCCTCTAATAAGATAGTTTCCATTACTGGTATCTTAAATGGTACAGCCAATTTTATACTAAGCCAGATGAGCCAAAATGGTTTATCCTTTAAGGAAGCCCTCTCCATTGCCCAGGCCAGGGGGTATGCAGAGGCGGATCCCACCCTGGATATAGAAGGGATGGATGCAGCACACAAACTTATTATCCTGATCATGCTTGCCTATGGACAGAATTTTCCCCTGGAGAGGCTTACTGTTGAGGGAATAAGTAGGGTGGATCCCTATGATATCCAGATGGCAGGGGAATTTGGCTATCGTATAAAGCTCATTGCCCAGGTAAAAGATAGGTCAGGCCATCTTCAGGCAGGGGTCTATCCTGTGCTTTTGCCCCGAGACCACATCCTGGCAAAGGTGGATGGTGCCTTTAATGCCATTTTGCTTGAAGGAAATGCAGTGGGGCCTATTATGCTATATGGGCAGGGGGCAGGAGATCTGCCTACAGGTAGTGCAGTACTCTCAGACATTATGTCTATCATAAGGAATAATTCCTTTTCCAATACTGGTTTTTTTGGGGATAGGATAGAAGATGCCATCATCCTTCAGGAGGAGATGACCTCCTGTTCCCATTATTTCAGATTTACAGTGGAGGATAGGCCCGGGGTGTTGGCTATACTTGCAGGGATAATGGGAGAGAGGAATATCAGTATTGCCCAGGTGGTACAGAAACAGGAAAGGCGTGGGAAGTATGTGCCTGTGGTGTTTTTGACCCATCGGGCCCAGATAAAGAATGTAAAGGACGCCATTGAGGAGATTGATAGACTTTCCTTTGTAAAGCCTCCCACCCAGCACTACAGGATATTATAATCTTATAAGGAGCATTGGTTAATGAAAGTGGCCTTTTTGATTGCTGATGGAATGGGGGATTATCCCCTGGATGAGTTGGGGGGGAAGACCCCCTTGGAATATGCCCGTACCCCTGTAATGGATGAGTTGAGTAAGACATCGCAGGTGGGTATGTGCAGGACTATTCCTCCTCATATGGAGCCAGGTTCTGATATAGCTAATATGGCACTGTTGGGATTTTCTCCTGCAAAGTATCATACAGGGAGGGGACCAATAGAGGCCGCCGCCTTAAAGGTGCCTGTGGGAGAGGGAGATATTGTTTTCAGGATGAATCTGTGTACTGTTTCAGAACTGTCTCCCAGAGGAGAGATGATTGACTATTCTGCGGGACATATCTCCACAGAGCAGGGACAGTGGCTAGTCTCTCTCATAAAGGAGAGATTGGAAGATGAAAGATTCTCCTTTGTGCCTGGCTTTCAATATAGGCACCTTATGATAATGAGGAACGGTCAGGAAGAGGGGGTGGAAGGGCTTCATATAAGTCCTCCCCATGATATCCTGGGAGAGGGCATTTCAAAGGATATAGAAGAGTTTTCAAGGTGTCCCTCTCTGTGGCAGATCGTAGTCTCTGCCCATGAAATACTCTCTTCCCCTGTAAATACTACAAAGGCCAATACCATCTGGCCGTGGGGACAGGGAAAGAGGTTATCCCTCCCCTCTTTTTTTTCCACCTATGGTATGAGAGGCGCCGTGATTTCAGCAGTGGACCTTATAAAGGGGCTTGGGTATGCCTCAGGGATGGATGTGATTGAGGTGGAGGGGGCCACAGGTCTGTTAGATACCAATTACCAGGGGAAGGCAGGTGCGGCTATTGAATATCTGGAGAAGGGAGATTTTGTTTTTGTCCACCTAGAAGGACCAGATGAGTGTGCTCACGCAGGTAATATATGGGACAAGGTTAAGGCAATAGAGAGGTTTGATGAATATATAGTGGGGCCTATTGCAGACTATATTAGGTTTCATCAGGGAGTGTGTGTTATATGTCCTGATCACCTTACTCCCATAAAGGTGAGGACCCATGTAAAGGACCCAGTCCCCTTTTTGATCTTTATCCCCTCAAGGCCAGTAAAGGGGACCAATGTCTTTTCAGAGAGGGAGGCAGAGAAGACAGGGTTATTTATCCCAACAGGAGAAGAGATGCTTTCATATGTGCTAAATCTGATGAAGGAGCTATAGATGGGAGGAGATGAGTATAGGGGAAATGTCGTGTGGATATGGTGGCACCACATAGTTTCTTATGGAGAGACAGATGGAATGAAGGTGGTGTATTATGGGAATTATCTTCACTGGTTTGAACAGGCACGGAGTAATTTTTTAAGGGAGATGGGGCATAGTTATTTAGAGATAGAACAAAGGGGGATAATGCTTCCTGTGGTTGAGGCCCATGTGAGGTATTTACATCCTGCTAGATATGAGGACAGGGTGGGGGTAAAGACAGCCATTACCCAATGGGGACGGGCATCCCTTACCTTTGAATATGAGATATACCTCCTTTTTCCCTCGGAAAAGAGGGAACTTATTACCACTGGCTGGACAAGACATGCCTGTGTCAGTTCCTCTGGAAGGCCTGTAAAGGTCCCTTCCTGGCTGAAAGAGATGGTATTGTCCAGGTAAAGACACATGGGTTTCTTAAGGGTCCCCTCTATTTTTGTCCATAAATATATTTTTCTCAAGGGAGATTAGCCATTTTGTGGAGGTGGATGCACTCTAGGCCCATTGGGTGTTCTGGTGATGCTATCAAAATTTGTTGAATTATCTCTTGCTTTAAGTTAAAGACTCACCTGCCAAAAACACTGTAGAGGAGGAGATTATGAAAAAAAAGTGTTTGATTTCAATGGCAGTTATGATCCTTTTTTCTTCTTTTTGTTTTGGGGGTGGGATAAAGATTCCCACTCAGGTGAATCCCAGGGGGAAATATAGGGGTTTGATCCAGGTGTTGCCCTGTCCAGCAGACAGGGATCGTTATGGGAATTATTATGATTATGGTTATTGGAAAGGGGGAAGGTGGTGTGGAGAGCAGGGTCTTGCTGGATATTGGGTCTGGTTATATCCCAACTGGTACGTCTTTAAAGAGAAGAGGGGGGTTGGAGAGCTAGGTCCCTTGTCTTCTCCAGCCATAGGTTCCCTAGGCCAGCAGGGGAGGGTTATCCGTCAATGGGCCATTGATGCGAGGGCAAGCAGTGAATATGGACATACTTCATGGTCTGCAAAGCAGGCCACTGGTTCTCCTGATGTAACATCTTGTGGGGATTATAAGAGGGCATGGGCCCCTAAGCCCAATGGGAGCTCTCCTGAATGGATAATGCTCACTTTTCGTTCCCCTGTGTATGCAACAAAATTAAGGGTACATGAGACCTATAATGCGGGGTTTATTTATCAAGTGGTTTTAGTGGATATAGAAGGGAATAAACATATTGTATGGAGGGGAAGGGATAATACCCCCTGTCCTGGATGGTTTGAGCTTACTATAAAAAGGACCCCTTATCTTGTGAAAAAGGTTATCCTAAAGACCCAAAAGCCGGGATGGGAAGAGGTGGATGCAGTCCAGCTCATAGGGATTAGATAAGAAAAGGGGGGCCTCTGCCCCCCCCCCTTTCTTGCTTCTTTAGAGAGGGGTCTCAAATTTCAGGGACTATGTCTTAAAGACTGGTAGTAGAAGCAGTATTATTCCCAATTGTTATATATTTCCCCTCTGTATTTTGGAATGTCTATCTGTCCTTTGGAAAATACAATTTGATAGACCTGTGCCTCTCCGTATTTAAATGCCACTGCGGCCCCATTTAAATAAAGCCACCACATCCTTACAAATCTTTCATCAAACATCCTTGTTGCCTTTTCCCTGTTCCCTTTAAATCTTTCAATCCAGTTGTCCAGGGTCCTTGCATAATGGGGACGGAGGTTTTCCACATCTATGGTATAAAAACCCACCTGTCTTATCCTACATATTAATTCCTCCAGAGAAGGGAGATAACCTCCTGGAAATATGTACTTTGTGGTAAAGGCATCTGTGGGCATGGGTTGGTTGTGGCCTATGGTGTGAAGAAGTCCAATTGCCCCTTTTTCTAGTATGGAATCTAATTTCTTAAAAAAGGTGGATGCATAATTTTTCCCTATATGTTCATAGGCGCCAATGGATACAAACTTGTTAAATGTCCCTTTTAGATTTCTATAATCCTCATATAGTATCTGAACTTTGTCATCCAGGCCCAGTTCTTTTATCTTTTCTGTAGCATAGCTGTATTGATTTTTTGAGATGGTACATCCCACTGCTGTGATGTTGAATCGCTGGGCCGCATAGATGAGAAAACCACCCCAGCCACATCCCACATCTACCACCCTATCTCCATCTTTCAATCCTATCTTTCTCACGATGAGTTCATATTTGTTCATTTGTGCCTCTTCAAGGGTGTCCTTTTCCCAGTTTTTAAAATAGGCGCAGGAATAGGTGAGGCTTTTATCCAGGAATAGCTTATAGAATTCATTGCCTAAGTCATAGTGGGATTCTATATTTTTTCGCGATTGTCTAAGGGAATTTAGGGTGCGGAGTCTGTGTAGGGCTATCTCTTTAAGTACCTTTAAAGAGGGCCTTATCTTCTTCAAGTGGGGCATATTTTCAAGACGTAGAACCGCCTGGAGGTCTCCTTCCACCTCTATGTTACCTTCAATATAATTTTCTCCAAATCCCAGGCTCAGATGGCCTATTATATCTTCAAATGCACGCTGGCTCTTTACTATAATCCTGGCCACTGGCTCTCTATCTCCAAACCTCTTTTTCTCCCCATCCCAATATACTATTTCAATGGGGACCTCCTCTTTCACAGAGGATAACATCTCCTCAATAAGTGTTCTAAATTCTTTTAACCTTTTCATGGCAGTGCCTCCTTAAAATTAGGTTAATATCCAGAGGGGATTTTTTTCAGGCGGAGTTTAAGAATTATTAGATAGAAAAGAGTAGCTAGCTATTATCCTCAGAGGGGCGTCTCTCCTGTGGAGAACCCTGCAGTGGAGTTTAATAAGCGGAAAGTCTTCTTACCTGTAGCTGGTACCATGCTTTGCTTATCTATGGTATACAAGGGGCGAGGTTTTAGTCAAGGGATGCTCCTTTTATATTAGATAGATGGGAAGGTCTAGTTGTTTCCCTTCTTGGCCTTGATGTTTTGACATAAGGACTTTAAGGGTATATCCTTACGCTTCTTAATGTAAGAGGTGCTAAAGAACTTAAAGGGGAGGTCATGTCCTGTGCTAAATAATCTCTTGCCTCAACTAAATAGTGCCCTGACCCATTCCCTGTGGTTATCTTCCTTTTTTTGCTTTCTAGGAGGTCTATTGGCAAGCTTTACCCCCTGTGTCTATCCTTTAATTCCTGTTGTTGCCACCTATATTGGCTCCAAGGCAGTGGGGGGAAAAGGGAAGGTCTCTCTTTTTTGGTTATGTCTCTCCTATGTAATAGGAATGTCGGTAGTATATTCTTCTCTGGGGATAATCGCCGCCCTCACCGGGAGCCTCTTTGGGAGGATATCCACCAATCCCTGGTCTTACTTTGTGGTGGCAAATGTGTTTATCCTCCTTGGGTTAAATGTACTGGAGGTAATCCCCCTTCCTGTACTGGCCCCAGGAAATGTATCGCGAGGCGGGGTGATGGGGGCCTTTCTGGTGGGAGCCACCTCTGGCCTGGTTACCTCTCCCTGTACCACTCCTGTGTTGGGTGCAGTATTGTTATTTGTCTCTCGCACCCAGAACGTGGTGTGGGGTGGGGTATTGCTATTTTCCTTTTCCCTTGGGATGGGTTTTTTGCTTTTGATAGTGGGGCTCTTTTCTGGGCTTATGGTATCTCTGCCCCGGCCAGGGAGGTGGATGGAGTTGATAAAAAAATTTTTTGGGTTTGCTCTCCTTGGAATTGGAGAATATTTTCTCATCAAAATGGGTCAGATGCTCATGTAATAGGTGAAGATATCCCCTTCTCCCTTAGGTGAGGAAAGGTGTATCAATGCAGGCATCTTGAGAAGATGCCCTACACTTTTCTATTGCGCTCCTGAGTCATCCCCTTGCCAGATAATTACTTATTTATTGTGGGGTCAACCCCTTGGGGAGATTAAATTTCCTTGCCTTGATTTCATTTTTTGGTATCATAAGAAGAAAACTGTCAGGAGGAAACTATGAGAAGGTTTGTAAGGGCCTTTTTATTTATGGCTATAGGAGTAGTGGTGGGTTTTCCTCTTTTTAGTATGACCTACTACACCATGGTAAGGACCTCTACTCCCTCCTTTTGCTCTTCCTGTCATGAGATACAGTGGGCCTATGAGACCTGGAAGACATCCTCCCATGCCTTTAATTCTAAAGGGGTAGTGGCAGATTGTATGGACTGCCATCTACCTGCGCCCCATGATACATGGAACTTTTTTTTTGCAAAGACCTATCATGGCTTAAAGGATATCTGGGTTCATTTTAGTTATGCTGATCCCTTAAAGGAATATGATCATCAGAAGATGAGAAAGCTGGCATATGAATCAATAAAAAATGAACAGTGTCTTAAATGTCACCGCAATATCCTATATATGCCGTACAAGCAAGGGGCCATGTTGGCCCATCGCAGCGTTTTGTATGCCAGAAAGGGTTATGAAAAGAGGTGTGTGGATTGTCACCATAACCTGGTACACAATAAAAAAATGGTATATACCTTAAACCAGATGTAAATAGGAGGGTATATGAAGAAAAATCTAAACCGATTCAAGGTCTTTTATTTACTCTTGGGCCTAATTATATCTCCTTTTATGGATGATGTCTCTGGGGCGCTTACGGTCTCAAAGGCCAAAGAATTTAGGCTAGAGAGGAGCATTTCAAAGCAGGGGAGGGCATGTATTGAGTGTCATAGGGTGGAGACACCGGGGATATTTGTGGATTGGGCAAACTCCAGACACGCCCATGCCAATATTACCTGTATAGATTGTCACAGAGCGGATGAGGCAGATCCTGATGTGAGTAAGTTCCACTATAAACAATATGAGAGGACTGACACCCAGTGGGGTACTCCAGAATATAGGGTGCCAGTGGCAGCAGATGTGACTCCCAAGGACTGCTCCAGGTGTCATCCTGACGAGGTAAAGGAATATCTGCGAAGTAAGCATGCCAATACCCTTAAGATCATATGGAAGATTGACCCCTGGCTAAATCAGGGGATGAATAGTGATTGGGAGAGGGCATCTGGTTGTTATTATTGTCATGGGAGCATAGTTAAGGTGGAGAAGGACGGAAGATTGGACCCAAAGACGTGGCCCAATGTGGGGGTGGGGAGATTGAATCCAGATGGAAGTCTGGGAAGCTGTACAAGTTGTCATACCAGACATAGATTTTCAGTGGCAGATGCCCGAAGGCCAGAGGCGTGTGCCCAGTGTCATCTGGGGCCAGACCATCCGCAGATAGAGATATATAGTGAATCCAAACATGGAGAGATATATGCCGCCTTTAAAAAGGAATATAATTTTAATGCGGCTCCTGGGACATGGACAGCAGGGGTGGATTATCGTGCTCCCACATGTGCCAGTTGTCATATGTCAGGTGCAGGTAGCGTTCTCACTACCCATGATGTTACAGAGAGGCTTTCCTGGGAGCTTCAGGCCCCTTTAACCATTCGTCCCTCTGCGTTTAAACCCTTTCCTGCAAAGACCAACTGGAAGGTGGAAAGAAAGAAGATGAAGGAGATTTGTATGCAGTGTCATGGGAAGCAATGGGTGGATGCCCACTATGTAAAGCTGGACGAGGTGGTAAGGGAATACAATGAAAACTATTTTAAGCCAGCGAAAAAGATGCTTTCCCTCCTGTATAAAAAGGGACTGTTAAGTAAAAAGCGCTTTTTTGATGAGAGGTTAGAGGTGGAATTTTACGAGCTATGGCATCATGAAGGAAGAAGGGCCCGCATGGGTGCGGCAATGATGGGGCCTGATTATGCCTGGTGGCATGGATTTTATGATTGTAAACACCAGTTTAATCAATTTATGGAAGGGGCAAATCATCTCCTTAAGACTGGACAAAAGGCCTATATGTATAAGGAGTTCCCTGGCGCAACTGGCGATACCACAAGGCCGTGGCAACTTTTTGGCCATAGGAAATAGCACAGTGGCTAGGAATGGAGTTTTTGCTGAGGGTCAAATAGGTGGTGTAATTCCACTAACATTTGAGATGCAGTCTCTTCTGGAGAGGCGGAAGAGGTCTTGAGTATCACTTCCGCCTCTATCAAGATATCCCACATCTTCTGGAGGGCCTTTGTGCCCATCCTCTTTGCAAGCGACCTCTTTTTTTCCATTACCCACGGGGGAAGGTTGACATCCTCTCCCATACACAATTTCCACAATATCCTGGCTTCCCTGAAGAGGAGATTTATAAGGGGGAGGATGGTCTCATGGGAGGTATAGAGGCCCTGGGATATGGTGGACGCTAGGTCCTGGGGGGAAGATGGGGAGATGCGTTCTAGTCTGTTTATAAACTCAAATACGTTATGTTTAAAAAAGGGGGAGATTACTTCCAGGTCCTTCATCTCCAGGACCTTTTTCTCTCCCAGGTATAGCTCTAGTTTTTTCATTTCTCTCTTTATCCTTCCAAGATGTAAGGGGAGTATCTCTATAAGGGATAGCATTATCTCAGGGCTTATGGAAATATCCTTGTTTTTTGCCCACTTGTGAATATAGTTGGTGAGTTCGTGGGGGGTTATCCCCTGTTTTTGGAAGATCCACTTTCTCTTTTGGGCCAGGAGATAGTATTTCCTTTTTGATAATTCAGGAGGAATAAGGGGTCTTCCCCTCTTCCATTCTCCTTCAAGACAAAAAAAGGGGAATATATCTGGCTTGAACCTCCTCAACAAAGGGGTGAGTGCCTCCCAGAAAAGGGGGGGGAGCATGTGTGCCCTTCTCACCACCAGGCAGGTGTTTTCCCCCAAGAGAGATGAGGCCTGGAAGGTCCTGAAGAACTCCTCCCTTATGTCTTCATCTCCCCATAATAGTTTTTTCTTCCACACCCCTGGCAGGGATCCAATCTTTTGCTCCACAAATTCCATGATCAATTCCTCATCAGGGGAGATGCAGAAAAAAAATCCTTCTCTCATATTCATGCCCTCTATCTCAGAATTTAAGGGCCAGTAATGCAAGGAGCTTATCCACAGTATCTTTCACCACCCTGTGGAGGATGGGGGGAGAGACCTCTTTGTCTGAGGAAGGTATGACCTCGCAGTTCTTTACATATCCAGAGTCCCACACCAGGCGCGAGGAGTTTGAGGAGTAGAGAGATGCCCTGAGGGTGAGACACACAGATAATTTTAGGGTCTCTTCAGCGGCATTTTCCACGGAGGTAGTAGAGCCATAGTCCACTATCTCCAGGTACATCTCGCCCTTGGACCGGGATTTGTCAGTCCAGGAGATGTGAGAGTTCCTCTTGGAGAATTCGTCCAGGAAAATGTTTTTTACCAGCTGGGATAGGTTGGGATATGTGGTTGGGTTGGATACAGGGGCAAGATATATCTCTCTTAGGGGTTCTGGCAGTACCACAGGGGGGCATGTGGCCAGTTTATAGCCACATCCCCCTATGAGCACCATCAACACAATGCCAATTAAGGACCTATACCACCACATTTATAAGCCTTTTGGGTACAAAAATAATCTTTTTTATACCCTTTCCCTTTATATGTCTCTTTACATTCTCATTGGATAGGGCTATCTCCTCTATTTCTTCTCTAGAGGCATCCCTGGAGACATTTATCCTGGCCCTTAATTTCCCATTTACCTGGACCACCATTAATATCATCTCTCTTTCAAGGGCCTGGGGGTCCACCTCTGGCCAGGGGGAGGCGGCCAGGTGAGTTAGATATCCCATGCGGCTCCAGAGTTCCTCACATATGTGAGGTGCCATGGGATAGAGGGTGATTAAGACAGTGGACCACGCCGAGGAGAGGGCCCTTTTATCCCCTTCACTGTCTGTCAATTTTTCCTTTTTTTCATATATCTCATTTACCAGTTCCATTATAGAGGCGATTGCAGTATTAAATTGAAACCTGTCCTCCATGTCTCTGGATATTTTTTCCAGACACAGGTGTTCCTTATATCTCATATCCTTTGCCGCTGGTGAGAGGGTAGAGGGGTCTATCTTTATAGCGGGACCCGTGGGGATGAGCTTGTCCTTTATCTCTTCCCCTAGCTTCCAAACCCTATGAAGAAAACGATGGGCCCCTTCTATCCCCTGATCGCTCCAATCCAGTTCCTTTTCAGGAGGTGCCGCAAACAGGATAAACAACCTGGTGGTGTCTGCACCATATCTCTCAACCATGTCTCTGGGTTCCACCACATTACCCTTTGACTTGCTCATCTTGGCCCCTTCCTTTAATACCATGCCCTGGGCCAGCAGGCGGGTAAAGGGCTCGTCAAAGGAAAAATATCCCATGTCCCGCAGGACCTTCACAAAGAATCTGGAATATAACAGGTGAAGGATTGCATGTTCTATTCCCCCTACATATTGATCCACAGGCATCCAGTAATCCAGGGCCTCCTTATTAAAGGGCCCACTCTCCAGGTGGGCGTCGGTATATCTGGCAAAATACCAGCTTGATTCCACAAAGGTATCCATGGTGTCTGTCTCTCTCCTGGCCTCTCCTCCGCATCTTGGGCAGGTGGTTAGGGTAAATTTTTCATATTCTGGCAGGGGGGATCTTCCGTCTGGAAAGGTCTTCACCTCAAGGGGCAAGACCACAGGAAGGTCCTCTTCTCTAACCGGCTGGATCCCACACTTTTCGCAATATACCATGGGAATTGGCGTTCCCCAGTATCTCTGACGGGAGATGTTCCAGTCTCTGAGTTTATAATTTACAGTCTTCTTTGCCTTGCCCTGACTCTGGAGATATTCCACTATCTTGACCTTTGCCTCTTCATTGTTCATCCCAGAAAATTCCCCTGAATTTATCAGGACCCCTTCACCAGTATATGCCGCTTCCATGGTCTCAGGATCCAACTCCCTGTCATAGGGGGTTATCACCACCCTTATTTTTTGATGGTATTTTTTTGCAAATTCAAAGTCCCTCTGGTCATGGGCAGGCACTGCCATTACCGCTCCAGTCCCATATTCCATAAGCACAAAGTTTGCCACAAATATGGGCATTTCTTCTCCAGTAACTGGATTGATGCAATAGGTCCCTGTAAATACCCCCTCTTTTTCCATGTCAGCGGCGCCTCTTTTTTTCCTGTCCATACGCCTTATACGCTGCACAAAAGAGATGACCTCATCTCTGTGGGGAGAGTCCTCTATAAGCCTTTCTACTAAGGGATGTTCTGGTGCAAGACTCATAAAGGTGGCTCCAAAAAGGGTATCTGGCCTCGTGGTAAAGACCTTTATCTGGAGGTCCTTGCCTTTCACCTCAAATGTGATTTCTGCACCAACGCTTTTCCCTATCCAGTTTCTCTGCATGGTAATGACCCTTTCAGGCCATCCCCCTTCCAGCTTTTCCAGGTCCTTGAGGAGTTCTTCTGCGTATGCGGTTATCTTAAAGAACCATTGCTCCAGTTCCCTGTGTTCCACCTCACTCTTACACCGCCAGCACCTTCCCTCCTCCACCTGTTCATTGGCCAGGACCGTATGACAGGAGGGGCACCAGTTTACTGGAGATTTCTTCTTATATGCAAGCCCCTTCTCCCACATCTTTAGAAAGAATAATTGTTCCCATTTGTAGTATTCAGGTACGCAGGTGGTTATCTCCCTGCTCCAATCCAGGGAATACCCCATTCTCTTCAGTTGAGATTTCATGTCTTCTATGTTGGAGAAGGTCCACTTTGCAGGATGTACCCCATGGGTTACTGCTGCATTTTCCGCAGGGAGTCCAAAGGCATCCCATCCCATGGGATGGAGTACATTAAATCCCTTCATCCATTTATATCGGGCTATTACATCTCCAAGGGTATAAACCCTCACATGTCCCATGTGGATCTTTCCAGATGGATAGGGAAACATCTCCAACACATAATATTTGGGTCTGGTGCACTTGTGGGTGGATTGAAAATACTTGTTTTCTTCCCATATCCTCTGCCATTTTTTCTCTATCTCTTCAGGGACATATTTTTCCATCTCCCTTCTCCCCTGTGCTTATAGGATTTAACTCTCCATTTATGATTGCCTTGCCCACTGCATCCAGTATGCCATTGACAAACTTACGAGAGTTGGTATCTCCAAACTTTTTTGCAAGTTCAATTCCCTCATCCATTGCCACTTTAAGGGGTACATCATCTCTCCAGAGCATTTCATAGATGGAAAGCCTTAAGATGGTGAGTTCTATACGGGCGATCCTCTCTATTTTCCAGTTTGTGGAGAATCTCTCTATTATCTCATCCAGGGTATCAATATTTTCCAGGGTTCCCCTTATGAGTTCCCGGGCAAACCTGTGGGCCCTCTCTTTTTTCCCTCCTTTATTGGGGGAGGAAAAAAAATTTTCATATGAGAATTCAGCTAGCTCCATTCCCTCCATATCTTTATGGGAAAAATTGAGTCCATAGAGGACCTGAAAGGCCATTTCCCTCCCAAGGCTTCGGCCCCCACTCCTCTTTTTTTTCTTCTCCATAAGTTAGTTATCTTCCCTGCAATGGGTTATAATTTTTTCAAGACCTGAATGGTCTCCAGTACTGCCTGAGCCGCTTCCGCCCCTTTATTTCCTGCCTTACTTCCTGCCCTCTCTATTGCCTGTTCAATGGTATCTGTGGTTAGTACTCCAAATCCAATGGGCACCTCTGTCTCCAGTGCCACATGGGCAATTCCCTTTGCAACTTCTGATGCAACATAGTCAAAATGTGGAGTGGCCCCTCTTATCACTGCCCCAAGACATATCACTCCATTGTACTTCCCTGTCTTTGCCAGCTTTTTTGCAATCAAGGGCATCTCAAATGCCCCTGGAACCTTGACCAGTAGTATATCTTTCTCTTCTACGCCATGTCTGCACAAATAATCTATTGCCCCCGCAATAAGCCTTCCCACGATAAAATCATTAAAGCGACTTGCAACAAGGGCAAAGCTCAAACCCTTTCCTGTTAATTCTCCTTCTATGGTCTTTATCTGCATATCTTGCTCACTCCCTCTTGGTTATCTGGGACACTCTATATTTTCCAGCAAATGGCCCATTTTTTCCTTTTTGGTCTTAAGATAATGTGCGTTACACTCACTTACTGGACCTATAATAGGGACCCTCTCCACCACCTCCAGTCCATGTCCTTCAAGCCCCACTATCTTTTTTGGGTTATTAGTAAGGAGTCTCATCTTAGTGACTCCCAGGTCCACCAGTATCTGGGCCCCAATTCCATAGTCCCTTAGATCTGGTTTAAATCCCAGGATAATATTTGCCTCAACTGTATCCTTCCCCTGGTCCTGTAATTGATAGGCCTTTATCTTATTGGCAAGTCCTATTCCCCGTCCCTCCTGTCTCATATAGAGGATGATGCCCTTGCCCTCCTTTTCTATCATCTGCATTGCCATATGAAGCTGGTCCCCACAGTCGCACCTCAGGCTCCCAAAGACATCTCCAGTGAGGCACTGGCTATGTACCCGCACCAGCACAGGCTCATTCTCCTTTATTTCCCCTTTTACCAGGGCAAGATGGGTATAGTCATCTATGTCACTCTCATAGGCAATGGCCCGAAATTCTCCATACTTGGTTGGAAGTTTTGCCTCTCCCACCCTGTGTACCAGGGAGTCAAAGCGAGAGCGATACCGGATAAGGTCTTCTATTGTAGCTATCTTAAGTCCGTGTTTCTGGGCGAACTCTATAAGGTCCGGCATCCTGGCCATATTCCCGTCATCTCTCATTATCTCGCATATTACTGCGGCTGGCTTTAGACCTGCAAGGCGACAGAGGTCAACGCTTCCCTCTGTCTGTCCTGCCCGCACCAAGACACCACCTCTCCTGGCCCTTAGGGGGAAGACGTGTCCAGGGGTGGAGATGTCCTCGGGGGTTACATCGTCTCTCACTGCAGTTAAAATGGTGGTTGCCCTGTCGTAGGCAGAGATGCCAGTGGTTACTCCCCGTGCCGCCTCAATGGACACAGTAAAGGCGGTTCCAAACCTAGATTCATTTCTCCTGGGTTGAAGGTCCAGTTTCAGTCTATCCACTAATTCAGGGGCCATGGCCAGACAGATAAGTCCCCTACCATATCTGGCCATAAAGTTAATGGCCTGCGGGGTTACCTTTTCTGCGGCAATGGTGAGGTCTCCCTCATTTTCCCTGTCCTCGTCATCCACCAGGATTATCATCCTGCCCTTTCTTATCTCGTTGATTGCCTCCTCTGTTGAGCAGAGGACTGAGTCCTTTTCTTTCATCTTTTTATCCATTGTCCTGTTTTTATGGTTAATATCCCTTTGTCCTGAGAGAGATAGGTAAAAATGTGGTGAAAGGCAAATCAAAATCCGTGTTCTTTCAAAAAATCAAGGGTTATACCCTGACCTTTATCCCTCTCCCTCCACGGGGATAGGAGTTTTTCCACATACTTTCCAATTACATCAAATTCAATATTTACCCCCTTCCCTGGTGTCCAGGTAGAGATATTGGTCCTTTTGCGGGTCTCGGGGATGATATTTACCTCCACCCTCCCCTGAGAGATACTGTTTATGGTAAGACTTATTCCATCTAGGGTGATGGATCCCTTTTCTATCACGTATCTGGAATATTGGGGAGGGAATGAAATGGTGTAGCCAAGGGATTCCCCCCTCTGCCTTATCCCTTCTATCCTTCCCACGCAATCCACATGTCCCAGTACCAGATGTCCTCCCATCCTTTCCCCTAGCTTAAGGGCCCTTTCCAGATTAACTATTTCTCCCCTTCTTGTATCCCGTAAGGTGGAACGGCGAAGGGTCTCTCCAGAGGCATACACCTCAAACCAGTGAGAGGAGCACTCCTCTACTGTAAGACACACCCCATTCACCGCAATACTTTCCCCCAGTTCTATCTCCTCAAAGGGGGAGGTGGGGGAGATTATCATTCTCGTCTGCTCCCCCATCCTGTGGATGGACTCTACCTTTCCCACAGATTCTATAAGCCCTGTAAACATCTTTTTCTACTCCCTCCAGTCCCCTTCAGGAAAGAGCCTTATCCATAGGTCCATCCCCACCTTTTCATATTCCCATATACGCCACCTTACAGCATCCTTCATCTTTTCTATCTCAGCACCTGAAAAGGGGGAGACTCCCTGGACATCTCCCAGGGTTTTGGGGGATATAAAGACCTGTAACTCATCCACCAGGTCACATTGTACCAGGGATTGGGCCAGCATGCCACCCCCTTCACAGAGTATATGGTAGCATTTCTTTTCCTGAAAAATCCTCTCCATTGCTTTTTTAAGGTCTATTTTTCCTTCCCCACATAAAGGTATTTCCCATACCTCAATGCCTTTATCTCTCCAGGGTCTCCACGGGAGGGCCCTATCTTGTGGTATCCAGAATAGGGTCTGAGAGGGACGGGTGGAGAGGAGATAGAAATCCTTGTCCATAGGGGGTATGCGGGAGGTTATCACAATGGCCAGGGGTTGTTTTAGCTTGTTCTCCCTGGCCCTTACAGTGAGTCTGGGATCGTCCTTGAAGAATGTGTTTGCCCCTATCAATACCGCATCTACTCCTTTCCTCAGCTCCTGGACCCTTTCCCTGGAGGAGGGACAGGAGACCCATCTGGAGTCCCCTGTCCTGGTGGCTATCTTTCCATCTAGGGTCTGGGCCAGCTTCAGGATTACATAAGGTCTTTTCTCGGTGGACCACACCCTGAAGTCCCTTATAAGTTCTTTACATCTGTCTTCTTTTACGCCGGTTATAACTTCCAGACCATGTCCTCTTAAAAAGGAGACGCCACCTCCCTCTACACATGGGTTGGGGTCAATAGCTCCAACTACTACCCGTGTTATCCCATTTTTCAGGATGGCGTGGGTACAGGGAGGGGTCTTACCATGATGATTACAGGGCTCCAGGGTAACCCACAGCGTGGCACCCTCAAGAGTGTGGCCCCTTTTTTTTGCATCTTCTATTGCCTCTATCTCTGCGTGGGGTCCTCCATATTCCTTGTGCCATCCTTCTCCCAATATATCACCTGCTCTCGTAATAACCGCCCCCACACAGGGATTGGGGCAGGTCTTCCTCCACCCCCTTCTGGCAAGTTCTATTGCCCGTTCCATAAAATAGGTGTTCATCCCCTCCGTCCCCTTTGATGGACCTATGAGCCCAGCGGGTGGGGTATTATCTCTATACCTGCCTCTTGGAGCATGGCCAGGGATAACTGGTCAGGATAGCCTTCTAAAAAGAGGATCCTCTTCACCCCACAGTTGATTAGCATCTTAGTACAGATGAGACATGGCTGGTGAGTACAGTAGAGGTCACAGCCGTTTAGAGAGATCCCATGGAGTGCGGCCTGGATAATGACATTTTGTTCCGCATGGAGTCCCCGGCACAACTCATGCCTCTCCCCTGAGGGGACCTGAAGTTTTTCCCGCAGACACCCCACTTCCAAACAGTGTTTTATGCCAGAGGGTGCCCCGTTATATCCTGTGGCCAGTATCCTTTTATCTTTTACTGCCACAGCCCCCACCTTTCTCCTCAGGCACGTGGAGCGCTCTGAAACCAGCAGGGCTATCTTTAAAAAATATTCATCCCATGAGATCCTGGGATCTATTTTATCCTCCATGGTCCTATGATGAATCTTATTAATGGGCTCTAGTCTTCAAATCTCTTATATAATAGACAGGCATTGGTTCCCCCGAAACCAAAGGAGTTACAAAGAACATAGTTAACTGCCTTTTCCCGGGCACCCTCAGAGACATAGTCCAGGTCACATTCAGGATCAGGATTCTCCAGGTTTATGGTGGGAGGGATTATCCCATGGTAGAGAGTAAGTACACTAAATACACTTTCAATTCCCCCTGCGGCACCCAGGAGGTGTCCTATCATGGACTTGTTGGCCGTAATGGGGATACGATAGGCGTGGTTTCCAAAGACCTTTTTTATGGCCCTAGTTTCACACAGGTCGTTTAAGGGTGTAGAGGTCCCGTGGGCATTTATGTGGTCCACCTCTTCAGGGGAGATCTGGGCCTCATTAAGTGCCGACCTCATGGCCTGTGCCATTCCCTCTCCTGTATCGTCAGGCGCGGTTATATGATGGGCATCTGCTGATGCCCCAAATCCAACCAGCTCCGCATATATCTTTGCCCCTCGGTCCCTTGCATGTTCCAGCTCTTCAAGGAGAAGAAGACCACAACCCTCTGATATTACAAAACCATCCCTTTCCCTGTCAAAGGGACGAGATGCCTTTTCTGGCTCATGGTTCCTTGTGGAAAGGGCCTTCATGGCATTAAATCCAGAGACCGCCATTGGGGTGATAGTGGATTCAACACCTCCACATATCATGGCCTTTACTCGTCCCAGTTTTATGTCTGAGAAGGCATAACCAATACTATGACACCCTGAGGCACAGGCAGAGTTGGTAACCATATTGGGTCCTTTGGCGCGGGTAAAGATGGCTATCTGTCCAGCGGCAATGTTAGAGATGAGCTTGGGGATATAAAAGGGTGAGATCTTTCTTGGTCCTCTTTTGATAAGGCGGGAGTGAAATTCCTCAATGGTCTCCAGTCCCCCCAGACCACATCCCAATACAATCCCCACCTCTGTGGCGTTTTCCTCTGTTATCTTAAGTCCTGCATCCTGAAAAAGCATACTTGCAGCGGCCACAGCAAATTGATTAAATCTGTCCATCCTCTTGATCTGTTTTTTGGGAATAAATTCTTCAGGCCTAAAGTCCCTTACCTCTCCTGCTATTTTGGTCTCAAAAGGAGATGGATCAAATTTGGTTATGGTCTTTATCCCGGATTCTCCATGAATAAGTCGTTTCCAGGAGTCCCAGGCATTGCTCGCAAGGGGAGTTATGCCTGCTATCCCTGTAACCACCACCCTTTTATATCGCATATAATGGCTCCATATTTTTAGGTGCCCCCCTGTTATGGGGGGCATTGATTCTATTTGTTATTTAGCTTAGTCTCAATATAGTCTATAACATCCTGGACCGTCCTTAACTTCTGTGCCTCTTCATCGTCTATCTCCATCCCAAATTCATCCTCCATGGCCATGATGAGCTCAGTGAGGTCAAGGGAATCCGCCCCAAGGTCATCCACAAAAGATGCCTCAGGGACTACCTCTTCAGGGTCCACATCCAGCTGTTCAGATACGATTTCCTTTATTTTCTCTAATACAGACATGTTTCCTCCTCTTTTTTGTTTTGGTTAGAGATAAAGTCCTCCATTTACAGAAAACACCTGTCCAGTAATGTAGCCTGCTTCATCTGAGGCAAGCCACCTAACCAAGGATGCCACCTCTTCTGGGGTTCCAAATCTTCCCAGGGGGATTTTAGAGAGATAGAGCTTTTTGGTCTCTTCATCCAGTTTTTCGGTCATCTCTGTTCTTATAAACCCAGGGGCAATGGCGTTTACAGTGATGTTTCGGGGGGCAAGCTCCAGGGCCGCGGCCTTGGTAAGCCCTATTATACCTGCCTTGGATGCACAATAATTGACCTGTCCTGGATTACCAGAGAGGGCCACTACAGATGTGATGTTTATTATTCTTCCCCTTCTCTGTCTCACCATTATCTTTGCCGCTTCCCGGGTAAAATAGAAGGTCCCCGAGAGATTTACATCAATCACCCTTTGCCACTGTTCCTTTTTCATACGCAGGATAAGCCCATCTGCAGTGATCCCTGCATTGTTTACCATTACCTCTAGGCTCACCTTGTTTTTGATCTCTTCCTTAAAAAAGGCCTCCACTGCACCTTGATCTCCAGCATCCACCTGGAAGGCCCTGGCCCTTCCCCCTTCTTTTTCTATGGCATCACATAGCTTTTTTGCCATGTCTTCCCTTGATACATAGGTAAAATAGACCCTCCATCCAGCCTTTGCCAGGGTAATACAGATGGAGCTTCCTATTCCCCTGGAGCCCCCAGTTACAATGGCTACCTTAGGCAAGTTGGTGGATTTTTTCATGATTATCTCCACTTAGTCAAAATTGTAACAGGAAACTCCCCCAGGTAAGTCCTGCTCCAAAGGTGGAGAGAAGGACCTTATCCCCGGCAGAGATCCTTTTTTCATAATAGGCCTCACTAAGGGCAATTATTACAGAGGCCGCAGAGGTATTGCCATATCTGTCCACATTTACAAAGACCTTTTCCCTGGGAAAATTCATCTTTTTTGCCACTGCGTCTATTATTCTCAGATTTGCCTGATGGGGGATAAACAGGGAGATCTCAGAGAGGGAGAGATGGTTTTTTTCAAGAAGCCGAAGATTCATTTCTGCCATTCCCCTCACTGCATGTTTAAAAAGTTCCCTCCCCTGCATCTGAATAAAATAGTCTTCGCTCACCTTTTGTCCCACCTGAAAGGGAGATGCAGAACCTCCCTCTTTCCCCACTGGGAGCAGATGTCCCAGGGATCCATCTGCCTTAAGGAGTATATCCACCACCCTGGAGCACCCCTTTCCTTCTCCAGAGAGCAGGGCGGCCCCTGCACCGTCTCCAAAGAGGACACAGGTGTTTCTGTCCTCAAAGTTTACCCGGGAGGTACACACCTCACTTCCCACCAGTAATATCTTGGCATCGGGCCTCACTGCCACTATCCCCCGACTCACCTCCAGTCCATAGGAAAAACCAGAGCAACCAGCGGCAATGTCCATGGCCATTTCACAGTTTATGGCGCCAAGTTTGTCCTGGAGTACACACCCTGCAGTTGGAGTACAATAATCAGGAGTAAAGGTGGCTACAAAGATGTGGGTAATCTCTTTGGCCCCTATCCCCGCCATCTCCATGGCCATTAAGGCTGCCTTATGGGCCAGGTCAGAACACGTTTCTCCTGGTGCAGCCATCCTCCTCTCCCGGATCCCCGTCCTGGTGACAATCCACTCGTCTGAGGTGTTTACCATCCTCTCTAGTTGTCTATTACTCAACACCTGTTGTGGGACATAATACCCAAGTCCCAGGATGTAGGTGGAATTATTGTGTCTCATCTGTCTCGTCCGTGGATTGAGAATCCTCTGTGGAGATACTCTTGCCTGCGGACTGAAGAAGGTTCTTCAGCCTATAGAAACGGGTTATCTCGGGATGGAGTTCTATCTCCCTTTTTATCTTTTCCACAATATCTATCTTGATCAGGGATGCCGCAAGCTTGATGGCCTGAGCAATGGATTTTGGAGAAGAACTTCCGTGACATACTATAACGGCCCCCTTTAATCCAAGGAGAGGGGCCCCTCCATATTCTTCGTAGTCAAATCTCTTTATTAGCCGTCTAAAGGCAGGTCGGGCGAGAAATCCACCTATTCTGGTGAGGATTCCCTTTTTTATCTCTTTTTTTAACACCTTGCTAAAGGATTTACCCAGTCCCTCACATAATTTAAGGGCGATATTTCCCACAAATCCATCACATACTGCAATATCCACTCCATTGCCGAATACATCTCTCCCCTCCACATTCCCTATAAAATTCAGAGAGGTGTTTTTTAGGAGGTTATATGCCTCATTTACCTGGGCATTGCCCTTACCCTGTTCTTCTCCTATATTTAGAAGTCCAACTGCGGGACTTTCCATGTGGAGGATGGTTCGGGCAAAGATGTCGGCCATGATTGCGAATTGCACCAGGTGTCTTGGTTTAGAATCAATGTTCGCACCAACATCAATGAGTATAAGGGGACGTCCTTCTCTAGGCATTACAGTGGCAAGTCCAGGGCGATCCACCCCCTTTATTCTCCCCAGAGAAAATATTCCACATCCCAGGGTAACACCTGTATGCCCTGCACTCACCACGCCGTGGGCCATTCCATCTTTTACTAGATTACATGCAATCTGGATGGATGTATTTTTTTTTCTTCGCAGGATATAAGAGGGTTTGTCGTTCATCTCTGCCACTTCATCTGCATGTATGATCTCCACATCTAGGCCCGTGAGGTCATACTTTTCTAACTCTTCCCGTATCTCCAGGTCCTTTCCCACCAGTTTTAGAGATACATCCACCTCCCTTGCGGCCCTTATTGCCCCCTCAATGGTCACAGGGGGGCCAAAGTCTCCCCCCATGACATCCAGGGCGATACTTGGCCTGTGGCTATTCTTGCTCATCTTTTGTTAGATACTCCCTACCTGCATATTTTCCACAAGAAGGACAGATCCTGTGGGGTAGGGTAGGGCTTCCACATTCACACTCAATCACGTTGGGTACAGGCACTCTATGATGGGAACGCCTCATTCCCTTTCTGGATTTAGAAGTCCTTTTCTTTGGTACAGCCATAGCTAACCCTCATTCTCTTTTTTATTTTTTAACTTATCTTCAGATTTTTCAAGACCTCAAGCCTTGGATCCACTACCTCTGTGGGACAGGTGCATTTTTCAAAGTTGAGATTACTTCCGCACCTGGGACACAGGCCCTTACAGGATTCATTGCACAATATCTTTGTTGGCAGGGCCAGAAGCAATTGTTCCCACAATATCCCCCCTATATCTAACAGGAGTTCCCCATTTTCTTCTATTAGAAAAGAGGGTCCAAAACTTTTCTCATCTTCCACTTCCTCTACGATATTAAAGGAGGCGTCCACTCTTATATGGGCATCCTCTCCACATCTATCACAGGGGATTATAAGGCCTCCTCCCACATGTCCCTTGATTAAACAACACTCTTCCTCTACCATTATCCGTAGATGGGCAATCAGTGGCTCTTCTATGGTATAGGGGAGAGAAAATTCCTCTATTGGGGCCCTCCATATCTCCTGTTGATTACATAACAGCTCCCGCCCCATAGGAGGAATCTCTCTAACCTTTAAATAATAGCCCTCCATGTGTGTGTCTCCGTCTTAGAAGTGTGTAAATCTAGCTTTACACTTCTGGATTTGTCAAGTTTATAATCCATGTTCCTTTTTCCACAAATAATCCTACTTTTCTTTTTCTCTGTCCATAATAAAATTTTTTTTATCATAATACTCATATCCTCGTGCATAATATAAACCTTAATAATAGAACTAATTTGCTTTATTTTTAAAGAGATAATTCCATATTGTGAAAAAAATAACTTAACAAAAAAAGTTAACAGTGTAAAATTGTCTCTTCTATATTGTAAAAAAGTCATTTTTTTTGTATAGAGCAGTAATAGCTCCTTTGATTGTTTAATTGTGCAGTTTGTGCAATTTGTGCAATTAAATAGGAGAGGGGTGATGGAAGGTCAAAAAGATGAAAGGGGTTTTGTTTTGTGTATTAAACTTTTTAAAGTGTTAGGGGGGGAAAATGAAAAGAGTATCCACTAACAATCTGTTTGGGATGTGTTCCCGAAGGGACTTTCTGAAGTACTGCACCATAATGGCTGCCAGTATGGGACTCCCTTTGACTGCAGGGGAAAAGATTGCGGATGCCCTCACCAGTCCCAAGCGTCCGGCGGTTATCTGGATCTCAGGTCAGGGGTGTACTGGATGTACTGAAAGTCTCCTTCGTACCAGTCATCCCACCCTGGCTACCCTTATTTTGGATATGATCTCTCTGGACTACAATGAGACATTAAATGCTGGTGCTGGGAGGCAGGCAGAGGAATTTATGGAGAGGTCTGTGGAAGAGAATAGGGGGAAATTCGTCCTGGTCATTGAGGGTGCTATCCCCACAAAGGATGGAGGGATCTATTGTCAGATAGCAGGCAAGCCCTTTGTGAAGATAGTGAAGGACCTGGCAGATAAGGCTGGAGCCATAATTGCCATAGGTTCCTGTGCATCCTGGGGAGGGATCCCCTCTGCAGACCCAAATCCCACTGGTGCAAAGGGTGCCCCTGAGGTGCTCAAGGATAAGACAGTGGTCACCATCCCTGGCTGTCCTGCAAATCCATATAACTTCCTATCCACGGTGGCATTTTATCTAACCTATAAGAAACTTCCTGAGTTAGATAAAAAGGGGAGACCTAAATTTGCCTACTCCCGTCTCATTCATGAAAATTGTGAGAGAAGGCCTCATTTTGATGCAGGTAGGTTTGCGGAACGTTTTGGAGATGAAGGGCATAGAAAGGGATACTGTCTCTTTAAACTGGGATGTAAGGGGCCAGTTACTTATAATAATTGTTCCATCCTTCAGTTTAATGATGTGGGTACCTGGCCTGTGAGGTGTGGACATCCCTGTTTTGGATGTAGTGAAGATGGTGTGGGCTTTAATATTCCATTCTTTGTGGAGGCAAATATTACCAAATCCAGCGTCATTACCCCTGCGGCCACCCCTGCAGGCATAGAATATGAGCGGGGTGGAAAGGTCTCCGGCACTGCTGCTGGACTTATTGGTGCCGCAGTAGGTGCGGCAATAGGGGCAGGGGCAGTGAGCGTGAGCAAGATGAAATCAGAATCAGAAGATGAAAAATAAGGGGGCAGTCTCATGAGTTTAAGTAGACGAGGCTTTTTAAAGACCGTAGTGGGAGGAAGTGTGGCCCTTGGGACTGTTTCCCTATCCAAAGAGTCAGGGGCCTCAGAGGGTGAACTTCCCCCTGATGCGGTGGGTATCTTATATGATTCTAATCTGTGTATAGGATGTCAATCCTGTATGGTGGCATGTAAGAGGGCAAATGGGATGCCTGTGGAACATACAGGGGACCAGAAGACCTGGGATAATCCCCTTGACCTCTCTGCCAAGACCTTAAATATTATTAAAATGTACAGGGACGGGGACAAATTTGCCTTTATTAAAAGGCAGTGTATGCACTGTCTGGAACCAGCATGTGCGGCTGCCTGTCCTGTTACTGCTTTGCACAAGGATGAAAAAACAGGTATAGTTACCTATGACCCTTCCGCATGTATTGGTTGTAGATACTGTCAGGTGGCATGTCCTTATGATATCCCCAAGTTTGATTGGAACTCTCCTTTTCCCCAGATACACAAATGTCAGCTCTGTATTCACCTCCTCAAAGAGGGGAAATACGCCGCTTGTTGTCATGTATGTCCCACAGGGGCCTCCCTGTTTGGGCCTGTAAAAAAGCTCAGGGAGGAGGCCCAGAGGCGGTTGCTTATGAAACCTGGAGAGTATTATGAGTTTCCTGTAAATCATATTGAGTCTGGCAAGAAAGTGGTCCACAAGGCCAAAAAATATATCCAACACATATACGGCCTCAACGAGGTGGGAGGCTCCCAGTGTATGATCCTCGCAGGGGTGGAGTTTGAAAAGCTGGGACTCCCGGCACTTAGAAAAGAGTCCTATGTGAGCGATCTGGAAGGGGTGAGTATGGAGCTCTATAAATATCTCGTCTATCCTGTAGCCGCTTTAGGTGGACTGGTATATTTGGTTAGAAAGAGAGGGGTCCACGATTAAACTAAAAAGGAGAAGAATATGTCAGAAGCAAGGCCACTTAATACCAGGATAATTACCTTCCCCTTTGTAGTGGGTGTGGTGCTGGTTATCCTGGCACTGATATTTTTGATAAAGAGGTTTATTTATGGATTGGGGCCTGTCTCCGGTATGAATGATGGTTATCCCTGGGGATTGTGGATAGCCTATGACGTTAATGTGGGGACGGCCTTTGCGTGTGGTGGATATGCCATGGCCATATTGATATATATCTTTAACAAAGGAGAATATACTCCTCTCCTAAAACCCGCTATCTTGACCAGTATGTTGGGTTATACCCTGGCCGCTGTTTCCATCTTTTTTGATATTGGTAGATACTGGAATATGTTTAATATCTTTATGCCGTGGCACATGAATCTGCATTCTCCCATGCTGGAGGTAGCCGTATGTATTGCATCTTATGTGGTTGTGTTATGGATAGAGTTCTCTCCTGTACTCCTCAAAAATCCAGGGGTGAGAAAACTCATAAAATCAGAAGACATTGAAGAAAAGCTCATGAAGGTGCTATTTATCTTTGTGGCATTGGGAATGTTGCTCCCAACCATGCATCAGTCCTCTCTTGGAACCCTTATGATACTGGCAGGTTACAAATTATCTCCCCTTTATTGGTCAAAATTTTTACCATTCTTCTTCTTGTTGTGTGCACTTATGCTGGGATATGCCATTGTGATATTTGAGACCTCTGTGGCAGGAGTGGCATTTAACAATACCCATGAGTTTAAACTTCTTCAGAAGCTCTCTGCAGTAATGCCATGGCTCATTGGGATATTTATCCTCATGAGGTTTCAGGATATAAACGCACGGGGAGCCCTATCAGATATTTTTAAGGGAGACCTTCCTGGGAATATGTATCTCCTGGAGAATTTGCTCCTGTTAATTGCCCTGTGTATCTTGAGAAAGAAAGAAAATAGGGCAAACAATAAGAAGGTCTTGATTGCGGCGATGTGCACCCTATTTGGTGCTGGGCTATATCGTTTTGATGCGTACATTACCGCCTTTAATCCAAGAAATGGGTGGCACTATTTCCCCACCACCCCTGAGATACTCATTACCTTGGGGGTAATTGCGGTGGAGTTGTTGGGCTACCTATATGTGGTGAAGAGGTTCCCCGTATTGGTATTGCCCAAAAGAAATAATTAAAAAAATAACCAATTCAAGGAGAGAGAAATATGGGAAAGAGGATAACTGTTGACCCAATTACCAGGATAGAAGGACACCTGAGAATAGATGTGGAAGTGGAGGACCACAAGATAAAGAACGCCTGGTCCTCTGGTCAGATGTGGAGGGGGATTGAGGTGATATTAAAGGGGAGAGACCCTAGAGAGGCCTGGATATTCACGCAGCGTATATGTGGGGTGTGCACCACAGTACACGCCATTGCCTCTGTGAGGACCATTGAGAATGCCCTTGGCCTGGAGGTCCCCTTAAATGCCCAATACATAAGGAATTTGATCATTGCGGCCCAGGGGGTCTTTGACCATATCGTGCATTTTTATCATCTATCTGCCCTGGACTGGGTGGATTTGGTATCAGCACTTCAAGCAGATCCCAAAAAGGCCGCCAGACTGGCCCAGCAACTCTCAGACTGGCCCCTTAACAGTGCTAAGGAGATGAAGGCCGTTCAGGAGAGACTCCAGAAGTTTGTGGCAAGTGGACAACTGGGAATATTTGGAAGTGGATATTGGGGTCATCCTGCTATGAAACTTACTCCTGAGGTAAATCTCCTGGGGGTCACCCATTATCTCCAGGCCCTTGACTATCAGAGAGAGATAAACAAGGTGGTGGCCATACTTGGAAGTAAGACCCCCCATATCCAGAACCTGGCAGTGGGTGGTGTGGCAAATCCCATTGATCCCAACACCCCCGCTCCCCTTACCATGGAACAACTTCTCCATGTAAAATCCCTCATAGATAACATAAAGGACTTTGTGAAAAAGGTTTATCTGGTGGATGTGGCGGCTATTGGTGCATTTTATGCGGATTGGACCAAGTATGGGGCAGGGGTAACCAACTATCTAAGTGTGCCAGAGCTCCCCATGGATGAGAAGGGCACAAAGTTTCTCATGCCAGGTGGATATATTGCAAATGGTGACCTCAACACCTATCAACCAATAAAGGACTTTAATGACGAATTCTTTGCCAAGAATGTAAAGGAATGCATCAAACATTCCTGGTATGATGGAGATTGGAATCGTCATCCTTGGGCAGAAGAGACAAAGCCTGATTATACGGGATATGATGAGGAGGAAAAGTATTCCTGGATAAAGGCCCCCAATTTTAAGGGTAAACCTGCACAGGTGGGTCCTCTGGCAAATGTCCTGTGCATGTACGCCGCAGGTCATGAGCCCACCAGAAAGTATGTGAGAGAGGTCCTGGATATAGCATCTCAGGTGGCAGGTGCCAGGATAGGGTTGGAGGCCCTTCATTCCACCATTGGAAGACATGCGGCACGGGCAGTGAGGGCCGCGGTACTCACCGATACCATGGATGAGGTATGGGAGGCCCTGGTGACCAATATTGGAAAGGGTGATTATGATACCTATAATCCTCCCAAGTTCCCCAGTGGAGAGATTCGTGGGTTTGGTTTTCACGAGGCCCCACGGGGTACCCTTTCCCACTGGGTCATTATAAAGGATGGGAAGATTGAAAATTATCAGTGTGTGGTTCCCTCCACCTGGAACGCAGGTCCAAGGAACCACCATGACGAGATGGGCCCCTATGAGGCATCTTTGATTGATAATCCCATTGCCGATCCCAAGAGGCCTCTGGAGGTCCTACGTACCATTCACTCCTTTGATCCCTGCCTTGCCTGTGCAATCCATCTGCACAATGGGGATGATCAGGAGATCTTGCAGGTAAAGGTCTTGTAATGATAAAGACCAGAGCTAATACATCTGCCCACTCCCAGGTCCTTGTCCTGGGGGTGGGTAATATTTTGATGAGGGATGAGGGCGTTGGAGTAAGGGTGGTACAGCGTCTGGAGGAGCTCTATGAGATACCTCCCCAGGTGGAGGTCCTGGATGGAGGCACCAGTGGAGTTGAACTCCTTCCCTACATTGAGGGAAAGGGGGCCCTTTTTATAATTGACGCCATGCAAAAAGGGGATATGGCCCCAGGGGAAGTGGTGGTCCTGGACCTCTCTTCCCATATTCATGTGTATCGCAACCGGATTTCCCCTCATCAATTGGGCATATCTGAGGTCCTTGCCCTGGCTACCCTCCAGGAGAAGATCCCTCCAGTGGTGAAACTCATAGGCATAAGGCCCTCTCGGGTGGATACTGGGTTGGAGCTATCCCCTGAGGTGGAGGAGGCAGTGGATAGGGCCATTCTCCTCTTGAAGAAAGAGCTTGAGGGGATGGGACTGGGCCTTGCAGAAAAGAGGGGTTAGCTCCGCAGGGTGGCTATTAATCTCAGAGGATGTAATAGTAAATCAAGGGCATGGAGGATGCTTGAGGTTATTACCTTTGCCCCTGAAAAGGCATTGAGGGCGCATCCTTCGCTCTGAAGCACTGCAATTCCCAGGGCAGATTCCTTTAACATAAGGGCGTCGTTTCGTCCGTTTCCTATACACACGCACCCATTACATCCCAGTTTTTCTATGAACTTCAATTTTGCTATATCCTGGGCCTCCTCTCCTATTATTGCTATCTCTACAGGAAGTGCCCCTACCTCTTTTTCAACATTTCCATGGGTATCTGCAGTTAGCACATATATCTTCAGGTCCCTTGAGAGGATTTCCACTCTTTCTCTTACCCCCTCTATAAGCCTTCCGTCCAGGGCAATGGTGCCATTAAAATCCAGAACCAGATATTTTAACCTAAGTCTCTCTCCTCCGGGGATGGATATTTCAATCATAGGGAGACCTCCTTGTAAGGGTTATAAGTTCCTATTGACATGCAAGGGAATAATAGATATGAAAGAAAAGTCAATGGGGCCGTAGCTCAGTTGGGAGAGCGCTTGAATGGCATTCAAGAGGTCAGGGGTTCAATTCCCCTCGGCTCCATAAAAGGGGATTGGGGTATTACCCGATCCCCTTTTCTTATGGAAAAAAGGAGGTTGGAGGATGTCAGATTTGCTTGATGAGTTTTGTCTATCCCTTCAGGAACAGATGGATAGACAGGTAGAGAGACAATATGGACCAGAGGTGGCAGAGGTATGGCGTAATCTAAGGTATTTTAATGTCTTGGAATCAGGGGACGGAGAGGGTCGCATTACAGGACAGTGTGAGGATACCATAGAGGTCTTTATCAAGGTTAGGCAAGGGAGGATAGAGGAGATTTCCTATTGGACCGATGGATGTGTGGCCACAGTTGTGTGTGGCTCGGTGGTGTGTGATATGGCCCTGGGAAAGCCCCTGGAAGAGGCTGAAGAGATAAGTGGAGAAGATATCCTCAAAAGGTTTCCCCACATGCCCCCTGATCATAAACATTGTGCCTTTCTGGCTGCCAGTGCCCTTCATGAGGCCATTGGGGACTATTATCAAAAGGCCAGGGGAGAGTAATAGGGGATATAAGGGGTCTTTATGAAAAGAAAATGCACTAGCTCCCCCTTTTTCCGTTCCTGCATCCATATTTTTCCAGCTTATACCTCAACATGCGTTCTGAAATCCCAAGGAGTCTGGCCGCCTGTGTCTTAATGCCCCCTGACTTTTTCATTGCCTCCTCTATCCGCACCTCTTCTAGAAGCCTTACTGCCTCCGCCAGGGGGAGCTTAAATAGTCTATGAACAATGTCCTGCTCCCTTTCCTTTTGAAGGTAGGGAGGAAGTTCTTCCTGGGAGATGAGTTCATTTTCACACAGGATTATGGCCCTTTCTATAATATTTTCTAATTCTCGTACATTCCCTGGAAAGTCGTAGGTCAAGAGGATCTGCCTTGCCCCTCTGCTAAGGCCCTTTACCTTCTTTTGATATTTATTGGCAAACCTTTTACAGAAGAGCTCTGCCAGGGGCTCAATGTCTTCTCGTCTCTTTCTAAGGGGAGGGATATTTAAGGCAAATACATTGAGCCTCCAGTACAGGTCCTCTCGGAACCTCTCCTCCTTCACCATCTCTTCCAGGTTGCGGTTAGTGGCGGCAATAACCCGTACATCCACCTTTATCTCTCTAACACCTCCCACGCGGGAGAAGGTTCCATTTTGTAATACCCTGAGTAACTTGGCCTGAAGCTCCACAGGCATCTCCCCTATCTCATCCAGAAAGATACTCCCTGTGTGTGCCACTTCAAACATCCCCTGTTTGGTACGAGAGGCCCCTGTAAATGCCCCCTTTTCATGTCCAAAAAGCTCACTCTCCAGAAGTCCCGCTGGAATGGCCGCACAATTTATCCGTACCAGGGGCCTGTGTTCTCGTGGAGACAACCTATGAATGAGTTCAGCCACTACCTCCTTTCCAGTGCCTGATTCTCCCAGGAGGAGGACAGTGGCATCGGTCTGGGCCACCTTTTTGGCCAGACTCAAAAGCTCTTTCATGGCCGGGCTGTTGGCAATGATGCCCTGAGATTCAAATCCCTCCCTCTCGCCTATTTGCTGTTTCAGGTGGAGGATCTCTTGCTCCAGCCTGCTCTCTTTTAGGGCACGTTCAATAAGGAGTAATAATTCTTCCAGATGAATAGGTTTGGTGAGATAGTGAAAGGCACCTGCCCGCATGGCCTCCACTGCCATATCTATGGAACCAAATGCAGTGATTATAATCACAGGGGTTAGAGGGACCTTTTCTTTTAATTTGATGAGCACTCTCATCCCATCTGTATCAGGGAGTTTATAATCCAGAAGGATGAGAGAGGGCCCCTTTTCTTGTGCTTCTTTTATCCCCTCTGCGCCAGTAGAGGCAGATGCTACAGAAAATCCATGTTCTTGCAGATAATCTTCTAATATCTCGCGTTGAGACAGGTCGTCCTCAATGACCAAGATCTGTTCTTTCATTTTCTTGATAACTGCTCCTCCCTCTTAGATTGTCCCCTTAGGACCTCTCCCAGTATAAGGGTGACCTTTGTACCTTCTCCTGGCTTACTCTTCACCACCAGTCTTCCATTATGGGCCTTTGCAACCATCTCCGCCAGATATAGACCAATACCAAATCCCTGTTTTTTGGTAGTATAAAAGGGACGTGTTATATTGGCAATTTCTTCTCTTGTGATACCAGGACCATTATCCTTTACCTCAAAGACCGTTTCTGCGTTTTTTCTATCCTGCCAGCATGTTAGTCTTACCTCTCCTCCCCCCTCTACTGCCTCCAGGGCATTTTGTACTAGGTTAGATAGGGCCCTCATAAGCCAGCGTGCATCTGCATAGAAGGAGAAGTCCCCATCCAATGCTGTCTTAAATTCAATGCCCTTTGCCTCTACAAGGGATAAAAAATCCCCTCTAATATTTTTTATGACCTGGGACCCCTGTAGTCTGGCAGGATTGACCTGGATGCCTCTTGTTACTTCAAAGAGTTCACGGGTAAGTACATCCAGCCTTTGGATCTGTTCCTGTAACCTCTCTATGATCCTAGCTTTAGACCCCTTTATCTCTTTTAGGTATTGTAATCCCATGGAGATGGTATTTAAGGGATTGCGGATCTCATGGGCCAACATGGCAGAGAGCCTGCCTGCGGCGGCCAACTTTTCAGCGTCTGCAAGCCTGCGTAACATTAAATGCTCCTGCCTTATCATCCGAGACATGACAATTCCCAGAAAGACCATGATAGCCATCCCGATTCCTGAAACTATTATTCCGTGAATGATGGATTCATGCCATAATCTGGAGCTAAAAGAGGTATCAATTGCCACCAGTACATTTATTATCCCCCCTTCTTTTGTTTTAACTCTTCCTGTGAGATAGAAAATATTCCCCTTCTCAATACCTTTATTTGCCAGGCTAAGTATCTCTTTATCTGGAAGAAGTGCATGAGGAAAGGAGTTCAAAATAATATGTTCTCTGTTCCAGATTAAAACTCCATATAGAAAGGGTTGTGATTGAAATTCATCAACCAGCCATGCAGGATTTTTTAGATAGGGAGGAGGATCCTTTAATAATGACAGTGTTTCTCTATAGGCAAGAAATCTCATTTCCACAAATGATAGTGTTTGAGAAGCATCAAGATATACGTGTTCCTTTAATTGTCTGGAAACAAACCACAAGTGGAATAAGGTGGTAGAAAAAAATAGCAATATGCTTATTGAGATAAATGTCCAGAAGATTTTTGTGGAACTTAAGGTCCTATGCATGGTTAAATATCCATCATGGGCTCTTTTCAATAATAATAAGATACAGGGGCTCCCTATAGGCCCCTGTATCTTATTACATCTCTATTGGGGATATCTCCCCCTCCCATTGCCAGTGGCAGGTGTTGGGGTGGTGTTATTATTTAAGGGAGCGCATCCAAAGCATCTACCGCCCCAGAACCTGTGCCTTCTTCCCATGCCCCCACGCCACAGAGGAAATCCAGCCTGATTCCGCAGGACAATAGTTTGGTGAGGGGTTTTAATGGTTATGGGAATCAGATAATTATTCCATAAATATCCTTGAACTTCAACTACTTCTCCCACCCTTAAGACATAACCCCGCTGCCGCCAGAACCACCAGGGACCCAGCCTAATATAGACCTGACC
This sequence comes from uncultured Desulfohalobiaceae bacterium, assembly GCA_964427155.1. Classification (GTDB taxonomy): domain Bacteria; phylum Desulfobacterota; class Desulfovibrionia; order Desulfovibrionales; family Desulfothermaceae; genus Desulfothermus. The sequence goes on from CAYRSC010000006.1 coordinate 52,012, forward strand.
CTTTCCAGTGGTTAATGCCGCAATTGGAGGCAGAATTTGGGTGACCTTTCCCTTTATTGTGCTTTTCTCCCTCTGTGGATAGGGATAAGATGGCACTCCTGCAGTGTCCTTGGGGGAAGTCTCTTGGGCCCCCACAGGGGGGCTCCCCATAAAAAGCATAATTGCTATTAAGAGATAACCTAATCTTTTCATCATATCTTCTCCTCCTTGTTTATTATAATGATTTTTTTATTCCTCTGTATTTTCAGGATAATTCCCATTGCCCATACCTCTGCTCCTCTGCATTGTCCCTTGCTGCGCCCCTCCCTCTTGTTGACCATAGTGATACTGATATCTCCTCTGGTGTCTGTATTGACTCTGAGTGGAGCCTGTGGTGGTGGAATCCTGTTGATTATAATATGAACCCTGATATTGGGAAGAGGTACAACCTCCTCTTCCTCCCCCCATTCTTCCTCCACCACCCCCTCTTCCATAGGCCGATGCCCCAACTGGTGCCATTACCAGGGCAGTGGCCAGAACTATCCCCATGCCCAGAGTTAAGAGAGATGTGTTTTTTCTCATAATCCTAACCTCCTTTTTTGGTTTTGTTTACCTTAGAATAAAGCAAGGGATGTGCCATCTTTATTTTTTTTTTATAATATCTTGATTTTTATGTTTTTTTTCTTTAATCTCTCCTCAAGGGATTCGTCATAATAGTCGTTTTGTCTGACAAAAATGTCGGCTTTTTTAGGAAGAGAGTGGTCCTCGCCTCCTCCATGAGGGGGCTCAGCAAAAATAGAAAATGCTTGTTTTTTATGAAATGCTCTTTATTTTGCGTTGTTATAAATATATTATCTTACCATTAAGTTACTTTGCACATTAGGTGTTCTTGTATCTATTGATAAATGGTACCTTAATCTAAGGATATCCTTCTTTCTGGTGAAGTAACAGTGTATCTTGAACTATTTTTTGACATTAATATCTCTTTTGGGTACAATTGGTGACTATAGGTTAATTTTATTTTAGAGGCACAATTAATGAACTTACTTACTTACTTACTTACTTACTTACTTACTTACTTACTTACTTACTTACTTACTTACTTACTTACTTACTTACTTACTTTTTTATTAGCCCAGAGAAGGATTAGTTTTGTCTTTTATTAACAAGGGGGAGCCTTTTAGGAGAGGAGGACTCCCTTTTTTTGTTTGTGCAAAAGATATAATGAGAGTGAATATATGATCATTAAAGATAATTCTCCCCTTTTATTTAAAAAGCTAGCTATTGTTTGCTGGTCCTTTTTGATAGTGACAATTATGTTCTTTAACTTTTATATGGACTATAATGAGATGATAAGGCTTGCCTTGAATGGTGCCAGGCTATGGCTTGGAAAGGATGTGATATACAGGGCATGGAATGCTAGACACGGAGGGGTATATGTTGCAGTGGGCAGGGGAATAAGGCCCAATCCCTATCTCAAGGTCCCTGAGAGGGATATAATTACCCCTTCTGGAAGGATGTTGACCCTGGTGAATCCCGCCTATATGAGCAGACAGGTGTATCAACTGGAGAATAAGGCCTATCATATTCAGGCCCATATAACTTCTCTGTCTCCCCTTAACCCCAAAAATAAACCAGATCAGTGGGAGATAAATGCCCTGAGGACCTTTAGAAAAGGGCATAAAAGAGAGGTATGGGAGGTCCTGGACCACGGCAAGAAGGCATATCTTAGATATATGATTCCCCTCAGGGTAAGGCCTGTTTGTTTGAGATGTCATGACCCAAAGAAATATAAGGTGGGAGAGATTCGGGGGGGACTCAGTGTAAAGATACCTTTATCTCTTTATTTTGGTATTTTTCATAAAAGGGTAAGGATAGAATTTATATGTTATTTCTTTATATGGATTATAGGGTGTGGTTTAATAATGGTTGTTTATAAGGCAATGAAAAAAGATATAAGGAAAATAAAAGAACAACAGAAAGAAATTGATAATATATATAGAAGTTTAGAACATGCTAATACAGGAATTATGATAGTAGATTCAGAATATAAAATTGTATATACGAATGAAGTTGTAAAAAGATGGATGGGAAATATAATAGGAAAGACATGTTATAATGTGCTAGAAAATTATGATAAGCCATGTGTAGAATGTAGTTATCCAGATATTCTAAAAAAAGGAGAGGGTTCTAGTTGTACTATGAATATAAATGGAAGGATAATAGAGATATGGAGTACTCCACTGGAGAGAGAAGATGGTAGGGTTTTTATGTTTAAAATAATGCGAGATGTAACAGAGAGAAAGAAGGCAGAGGAGGAACGTTATAGGCTGGAGAAATTAGAATCACTTGGTATCCTGGCTGGTGGAATTGCTCATGATTTTAATAATATCCTAACTTCCTTATTTGGGAATATAGAACTGGCGATGAAAAAGATTTCCCCCTCCTCTTCAATGTATGCGAATCTTCAGATGGCCTATGTTGCCCTAGACCAGGCACATTCTCTTACCAGACAGCTTCTCACCTTTGCAAAGGGAGGGGAGCCTGTTTTAGGAGTAGTGGACCTCACATCCCTGGTGAAGACAACTGTCTCTTTTGTCCTCAGGGGCAGTTCTGTGAAGTCCCATTTTTATATCCAGGAGGGTCTATGGGATGTGTTGGCGGATAAGGGACAGATATCTCAGGTTATATCTAATCTTGTGATAAATGCAGTGCATTCTATGCCCCAGGGCGGAAATATTTATATTAGGCTGGAAAATGTGGAGGCCATTCACAGTAAGTTAGGGGTAGATTCGGTGCGAATAGCGATAAGGGATGAGGGTTGTGGCATCCCCCCACAGGATTGGGGCAGGGTCTTTGACCCTTATTTTACCACCAAGGCAGGGGGTACAGGGCTGGGACTCGCCATTGTTCATAGCATTGTGCTCAAACATCATGGCATTATATCTCTGGATTCTGAAGTGGGTAAGGGTACAGAATTTGGGATATTATTGCCTGCGGCCAGGGGAGAGAGGGGACAAATGGAAAAGGATGAGGTCCTGGAGGAGATGCCTGATAGAATTTCAGCCCGTGTCTTGGTGGTGGATGACGATGATATGGTAAGGTCCATGGTGGCACAGATGCTTGAGATGCTTGGAATGGAGGTGGAGGTGGCAGGTGATGGTGCTAAGGGAATTCAGATGTATAAAAGGGCAATGGAAGAGGGGAGGAGGTTTGATATGGTGATTATGGACCTCACCATTCCTGGGGGAGTGGGTGGTAGAGAAGCTATTAAAAGACTCCTTGTAATTGATCCCCATGCAAAAGTGATTGTAACAAGTGGATATTCTACAGAACCTGTTATGGCAAATTATAGAGAATATGGATTTGTGGGAAGATTATTTAAACCATTTAAGCTAGAAGAGTTAAAAAGAGAGATAGTCAGGGTAATAAATACATCTGAAAAAAAGAGTAATGGAGGTGTATCATGAATTTATCTATTAGATTTAAAATAGGAGGACTGATTGTATTATTGATTGGTATAACGCTTATATTGTCATTTATAAATTGGAGAAGAGTTTCTAATATAAAGCATATACAGAAAAAATTATCTCTATGGGAAAAGATAGATATGGATTTTAATGAAGATATTCATCAGCCTCTTCTTGAATTAAAGGCTGATCTTTTGGAGATACACTCTAATATTAGTGGATTTAATAGAAAAGAAGTGCTTGATGATATAAAACTGTTGCAGGACAACTTAAATAAAATGCTTTTATTATCTGCTGAAAATGAAAGTATGCAAAAAGGAATTACACAGTTAATCAGTGAACTTAAAGTAATAAGGAATAAGTTAGCCAGCTATGATGTAAATCCTGAGGTGAATGGGAATACACTGCAGAAAGTATTTCCCCTCATCAGGGAGATGGAACATCAGATTGATCATCTCATGGATTCAATAATAGACCCTACGAAAGACAAACTTTCCTGTGAGATAACCCATGAGTTGAGGGTGATGAAAAAGGCCGGGATATGGACAGGGGGTGTTGAGTTCTTTTTGGGGCTGGGAATGTTGTTGTTTATCCATTTTATTTTGTGTTCTCCCTTGATGCGGGCTGCTGATTTTGCCCGTTCTCTGGCAAGGGGGGACTTTTCTCACTCCCTGGATATAAGACAGGGGGATGAGGTGGGGCATGTGTGTGAGGCCATAGAGGCGGTGGCAGATATATTGAGGCGTACCATGGTTGATATAAAGGGGGTGTGTAGGGAGATAAGGTATGGCAAGTTAAGGGCCAGGATAAGGGAAGAGGGATTTGAGGGAGAGTATAAAAATCTCATAAGGAATGTAAATGAGCTCTCAGATGCCTTTTTGGGTTATCTGGAAAATCTTCCCATGCCAGTTATGAGTGTAGATAAGGATCTTAAGGTGTTGTATTTAAATAGGATGGGAAAGGATATAGCAGGAGAGGACTCTGAGGGAAAGATGTGTTATGATGTATGCAGGACCTCGGAGTGTAGGACCGAGAGATGTGGGGGACTAAGGGCCCTGAAGAGTTTAAAAAAAGAGATATCTCAGACAGATGCGCATCCAGCGGGTAAGAGCCTTGATGTGGAATATCATGTGGTTCCCCTTTTAGACAGGGAGGGGAGACCAGTGGGTTTTTATGAGCTTATAATAGACCAGACCCATATAAAGGAGATGGTGAAGAGGATGAAAAGGGTGGCAGGAGAGGCCACAGAGATATCAGAGAGACTTTCTTCAGCATCTCATGAGCTATCTGCCCAGGTGGAAGAGGTCTCTCAGGGGGCAGAGGAGCAAAAGATGAGAATTGGAGAGGTGGCCACTGCCATTGAGGAGATGAATACTACAGTGTTGGAGGTGGCCAAAAATGCGAGCAGTGCTTCGGAGAGTGCCAGCAGGGCCAGGGATGAGGCGGAGAAGGGGGCAGAGATTGTGGGTCGTGCAATAGAGGCCATAAACAGGGTGAAGGACTCTTCAGATTCCCTCAAGGAGAATATGAGGTCTCTAGGGGAGAGGGCAGAGTCCATAGGGGAGGTGATGCAGGTGATTTCAGATATAGCAGACCAGACCAATCTTCTTGCATTAAATGCGGCCATAGAGGCGGCCAGGGCAGGTGAAGCTGGAAGGGGATTTGCGGTGGTTGCAGATGAGGTGAGGAAGTTGGCGGAGAAGACCATGAATGCTACCAAGGAGGTGGGGGATGCTATTTATTCCATTCAGATTGCGGCTCGAGAGAATATAAGGGGTATGGAGGAGGCCTCTAGGGTGATAGAGGAGGCAACCTCACTGGCATCAGAGTCTGGGGAGGCACTTCGCAGGATAGTGGACCTCTCCATTGACAATGCCAATCAGATACAGAGTATTGCCACAGCCGCAGAGGAACAGTCTGCCACCAGTGAGGAGATAAGTCGTAGTGTGGAGGAGGTGAACAGGATAGTGTCAGAGACTACGGATTCCATGGTTCAGTCCTCTCAGGCGGTGCAGGAACTTGCATCTATGGCAGGAGAGTTAAGGGATCTTATTGAGGAACTGGAGGTGAGTGCCTAGGATTGTCTATTATTTGCACCTTACTCTGTGATATATTAATATAACAGACACCCCCCTTTTGATGCCCCGGGACGATTTCTCCTTTGTGACTCCAATACACTCCCTCCCGGGGCATATAAGTCTATTCTCATCTGCCAAAAAGGGAGATTTTAAGTTAATAAGGTCTTATTAGTCATTATTGTAATGAATACTTATCCATGCAGGAGGTGTTTAGGGTGGGGGAAAACCAGAAGGAGATAAAAATAACCTAATTTCCCTGAAGATTATATGCCAATATTACTCTCCAGAGATAGATTTAGAAGATAGAGGGATTTTTAAATGGTTAGTGATAAGTTAACATCCTTGCCTCATGGAGCTATCAGGGGTCTCAGCCCTCTTCTATTTTATATCCCCTTGCACTGAGGTATCTGCCCAGAATGATGGAGGTGAATATAACCAGGGGGATAGATACTCCCAGACGAATAAGGGAAAATTTTATTCCCAGAAAGGATGCCTCAAAGATGGTCATGGGCACACGGCATATTGCCGAGGCCGCAATATAGGTGAATATTACTCCTATGTCTGCTCCTTTTTTGTAGAGGCTATGGGCCACGGGAAAGGCGATGTATATTCCACCCACTGTGGTGCCTGCCAGGAGTATGGCCCCTATATGGCCCCTTAGACCAGCACCTGATCCAAGATACTTTTCTATGGTCTCCTTTTTTACCCACACCTCAAATAGACCAATGAGGATAAAGGCCGGTGGTAATATCTTTGCCATCTCTAGAGTAAAATAGAGCAATTCCTCTCCCATCCTTTTGCCAGGGTCAAACCCCATGGCAAAGGAATATATGAGAAATACCGCATATCCAAAGATTATTGGAATCTCTCTGTGGGTTTTCATCCATCTCATCTAAGTATCTCCCCAAAGCATATTCCTGTTACTATGGCCACCACCAACGCAATCCCCAGGCTTATAAGGTTTCTCAAAATTGCCACCCTGGTCCCAAGATACCTTTTCTCCACGGGAAATGTTACAAATCCCACCATCATCAAGGTGGTGGTGAAGGCAGAGAGTACTGTGTAGCTCACCCCTCTCTTTAGCAGGATGCCGCACAGTGGATAGGCAATAAACCCTGGCATAAGGGTGATGGATCCAAAAAAGGATGCCAGGGCCACGCCTTCTGCCATATTTTTCTTTCCAAGATAGGTGAGGATAACCTTGTCTGGCACCAGGACCAGTACAATGGATACAAGGACGAGCATGGCCCCAAAGGCAGGAAGTATCTTTATAAATTTTTTTACTGCAATCCTTATGGCCCTTGCGGTCCTTTTTGGGTCTGCCACAAGAGAGATAAGTAGTGAAAGTATCATCACTGCCCAGAGATAGTACATATCACCTCCTTTTCTGACTATTTTCCCCCGGTGTATCCCCTTTCACAATCCCTGCAGAACTCACTATCTTCTGATTCCAGGATATTTCCTTCTTCCCCACAGGACCTTATACAACCTGGTTTGTGTCTTTCCTGGGATGCGGACATCTCAAGAAAGGTAAGACCTATCCTCTCCAGTACCTCTTTATTTACTCCATAGTGGGTGAAGTATCCCCTTTTTTCTCCCCTTACCAGAGATGCCTTTCTAAGGAGCTGGAGGTGCTGAGATGCCGCTGCCCGGGAGATGCCTAGTCGTTTTGCCAGGGCCCCCACGCACAGGTCCTGCTTTAATAGCATCTTTACCATCTGCAGGCGATTTTTGTCTGATAGGGCCTTTAATACAGAGAGTAGCTCTTCCATGTTTTAGTGTTCACTAATTTGTTTAAGTAATTGCTTAATTGATTTCTAACTATGTCCCATTTATAGAGTTTTGTCAAATCATACGGCGGTGGGGAATTTTTTCATGAAGGGGTGGGAGTTATTTTATGGAGCCCACAGGGGGATTTGAACCCCCGACCTGCTGATTACGAATCAGCTGCTCTACCGCTGAGCCATGTGGGCAAATCAAGAATTTTCAAGAGATTATACCTTTTCTTTTATTTTGTAAAGAGTAGAATTTTAATGGAATTGGGCGCACTTTTGCACCCAATTTGCACCCAGTTAATTTGAGAAAATAATTTTTATACGGTTGTGTAAAAACCTGAAGGGTAAGGGAAAAGAGTATAATTTTCTCCCGCTAGGAGGCTACCTCCTTCATGAGGGTAAAGGACATGGCTCTTATCTAACCAAATAGCAAGCCAGTTATCAAAAGGAAAAGAGTTTTCAACAGCAGTCTCAAGGAGGAGGTTGTCTCCACTAGTAAATACTGACTCTCCTTGAGAATCACTTGCCTTCACTTGAAAAGCAAACCCTCCTTTAGGATCAAATTGCCATTTTTCTAAAGAGTAAGAAACATAATGATCTTCTCCCTCCACATATCGTGACTCTGTCCACCAATTCTGGAGAAAACACGAAATACTATTAATGTTTGGCGTACCATCTGCGTTGTAGTTACAGAGAGCCCCTACATTGTATCCGTAGTTAGTATGG
>CAYRSC010000007.1:0-46864 GCA_964427155.1 uncultured Desulfohalobiaceae bacterium
ATTTTTATTAAATAAATATTCTTCTTATCTCTCGCATAAAGGGATGCTTATTGTTGGTACACCAAATAAAAATTTTTATCATTTAAGAGGCGAGATGAGTAAAAAGCAACATAAGTACGAATATACTCCTAGCGAATTAAAAGATATAATGAATAAATTTTTTTATAAAGTAATTTTGTTTTCTATGAATGATGAAATTGTTCATACAGGACATTTAGAATTAGCATGGTTTTTATATGCTATTGGAATATACAGAAAAAATGATTGAAAGAAAATTAGCTGTTACTCAACCTTATTTTTTCCCGTATTTAGGATTTTTCCAATTAATTAATTTAGTAGATTTTATTGTTATTTTAGATGTGGTGCAGTTTAAAAAGCGAAATTGGATGTGTAGAAATAGAATAATACATCCTGATGAAAGTAAAGATTTTTTGTATATTAGTCTTCCTATTAGAAAGCCTTCTTACCTTAAAAAAATTAAAGAGGTTTATATTGTTGATGATTGCTGTTGGAAGGAAGAGATCCTAAGGAAGATAAATGCTATATATAGAAAGTCTCCTTTTTTTAAAGAAATATACGAAGTTTTATTGGAATGTTTTAATATTAGATCTAATAAATATTTAGATGTAGTTATTCATACTTTAAAAGTAGTATGTTCATATTTAGATATATCTTGGAAGTTTTCTTTTTTATCCAAAATGGATTTACAATTGCCTAAAATTGAGGGCCCTGGAGATTGGAGTTTATATATTGCAAAGAAACTAGGCTTTAATATATATATAAACTTACCAAAAGGTATCTATATTTATGATAACGAAAAATTTAAAAGAAATGGTATATTTTTATATTTTTTATATCCTAAATTGCAAAAATATTTTCAACTTAAAAAAAGATTTATTTCTCATTTATCTATTATTGATGTTATGATGATGAATCATAAAGATAAAGTTAAAGATATGATTAAAAATGATTTTGTTTTGTTAACTTCTAAGGAATTGTTGGATAATATTAATAAAGGTACTATAAATTTATAATAGGTCAATATAATGAAGTATCTAAATTTTCAAAAAAAGATTATTTACCATTATTCAATAATATACAAAATTGTCAAGAATGAAAAACATTTTCCTGTTCATGCTACTATTAGCCTTGGAAATTTTTGTAACCATAGATGTATATGGTGTTCTGTATATGAATATCATAAATTAAAAGTAACATATATTAATCATTTACATTTGTTAGATTTTTTAAAAAAAGCTAAGAAAAAAGGTCTTAAAGCTATTACCTATGTGGGTAATGGAGAACCCACTACATATCCTTATTTTAAAGAATTGATTAATGAGGTATATAACTTAGGCATTGAACAGGCGATGTTTACCAATGGTTATTTTCTGGATAAATATCAAGATGAGATTTTGAAATATTTCACATGGGTGAGAATAAGCCTTGATGCTGGATCTGAATATGTTCACGAAATAACTCATGGAGTAAAACAGCAGTTTAATAAAATTATAAATAACATAAAGACATTAGTAGTAGGACGACAAAATATATTACCTACTATTGGAATACAATATGCTGTCCATCAAATAAATATTCAAGATTTATATAATAGTGCTAAGATTGCATCAGATTTAGGAGTTGATTATTTTTCTATAAAGCCAGTTTTTACTAGAGGAGCAGTAGGTAAAAAAGTGGAGAAAAATAATTTAAAGTTTGAGGAGCTTAAACCAATTGTAAATAGAATTAAAGAGGATGTTGGTAATAATTTAATGATTTTTTTCAGACCTCATCAATTTTCTTCCCATAGCCAAGAGAAGACAATTTTTAATTATAGCAGATGTGTAGCCGGGTTTTTCAATTTGAATATTTATGAGGATGGTATGATAACAATATGTGGGCCTAATAAAGTATGTGTAGGTGATATTTATATGGATTTAGAGATAATTGAGAACAATATTTTTTATAAAAGTAAGAATTTAAAATTAGATTTATGTCCAGCTGGGTGTAGATATCATGAATTAAACTTTTTAATTGACTGTATAGTGAATGATAAATTTGTCAGAGAAAATCATGTAAATTTTATTTAATTTTAAGATGATTAAGATAGCAATACATTCTGTACCAAGGTCAGGTTCTTCTTTTTTGGGAGAGATATTTAATAGTTCACCTTATGTAAATTATAAATATCAACCTTTATTTTCGTATGCTTTTAAAGGTTATTTAACAGAAAATAGTACTAGAGAAGATATTGAGAAATTTTTTTCAGAAATTGCAAAAAGTAATGATCCTTACTTGCTTAGAGCTGACTATGTAAGAAAAGGGCTATATCCCGAATTTAATAAGGATCCATGTAAATTTACTCATATAGTCTATAAGGAAGTGAGATATCATCATATATTAGAAAATATGCTCAATGTGCATCCAGATGTTTTTTTAATAGCTCTTATAAGAAATCCATTATCTGTTATAAATTCTTTTTTTAAAGCTCCTAAAGAGTTTAGACAAGATCTAGGATGGAATAGATTAAATGAATGGAAATATGCCCCTAGTAAAAATCAAGGTAAAAAAGAAGAATTTTTTGGATATGTTAAATGGAAGGAAGCAGCTTATATATTTCATAATTTAAAAGCAAAATATCCTGAAAGAGTTTTTGTTATAACATATGAAAAATTTATAAAAGATCCCATAGAAGTAACTAAGAAAGTATTTTCTTTTGTTAAACTTGATTTTACTTATCATACTGAATTATTTATTAACTCTGCTATAAATCATCATGATGATGATCCATATTCTGTCTATAAAGTAAAAACTAAAGATGATGATTGGAAAAAAGAATTAGAACCACAAATTATTCAAGAAATTGTTAAGGACTTAGAAAATGACCAAGTATTAGGGAAATACCTAGAACTATAAAAGGGAAACTTAATATGAGTGCATTAGTAGAGTTTAATAAACTGTGTAAAAAATATCCTAATGTTAAGTTTAATTTAAAAGGTCAAATAAAAATTGAAGATAATGTTGTTATTGAAGATTATGTAGAGATAATAGTAAAAGAAAATAGTTTGTTAGAAATAAAAGAAAACTGTACTATAAAAAAATTTTCTCATATTAATTGTTTAAATGGATCAACGGTTATTTTAGGTCGGTATGTTCATATAGGGATGTTTAATTTAATAAATGGCACTGCTGATATATTAATAGATGATTATACAATAATAGGTCCATATGTGTTAATTAATTCAGTTAAACATAATTTTGAAAATTTGGAAAAACCTATTAGATTTCAAGAAGTTACAAGTAAAAGGATAATCATTGGAGAGGATTGTTGGATTGGTCAAGGTGCAATTATTATGGATAAAATAGGTAAGAAGACAGTAATAGGTGCTGGTTCTATAGTTACAAAAGAAATACCATCTTATAGTGTTGCTTATGGTATACCCTGCAAGGTTGTAAAAAGGAGAAAGCAATGAAGGATAAAAAAGTGAATAGAGATATATAAAAATTATATAGTTAGAATTCATGAAGTGTGTGAAAACTTACTAAAAAATAATTTTTTTCAAATTTTATCAAAATTTTTGTTGTGAGAAAGGTATTTGATGTTATTCATTCACATATGAAATTTATTGATTTTTAAAAAGAAGCTTATGAGATGATGACAAAATATGGTTCACAGGATAGCTTGGCATTTGAGAGATATAAGAGAGTGGAGTTGTTTGTCTCATTAATTAATCAATGGAAAGAAAATATTAAAAGTTTTTTAATTTGTAATATAATTTTTTTCTGAGTAAGTTTGAAGATTTTATTAAAAATTTTATATACTCTATAAGAGTTACAAATGAATAATTTGACGAAATAGATAATACTAAAATAAATTTAATAAAGGAAAAAGTAAAAGAAAATTTTTCTAAAGAAATAACTAACGCTCAATATTTTCATAAGTTTTATAGGTATTATAATCTGCTCCCAAAGTTGGGGATTTAATAGCTTTTTTCCTAAATTTATGATTAAAATTGTATTAAGGGAAATCGATGAATTGATGATCCAAATAGATTATGATTAGGCTATGATATTTCAAAAATCTTTACTATAAATTATAACATCTATTCTCAAATGAGTGAGTTATAGGAAATATATAAAAAATTATAGAGGGATAAAATGAGTAGTGGGTCTATTTTACAACTGGAAGGTACAAAACTTTTATGGCATATGGATAGAGTAGAAGAATGGCTATGTGGCAAGAGAATTGCTCCTCTTCACATAGATGTGGGTCTTAGCAAGGGATGCAATATAAGATGTGAGTATTGTTTTGGAGCAATGCAGGGTAATTTGTATAAAAGAAGATTTGATATTACTTTTCCAAGAGAGCCTCTTTTAAGATATGTTCGGGAAGCTGGTGAAATAGGAGTTAGGTCAATGGCCTTTATTGGGGAGGCAGAACCCCTATTAAATCCTTATGTTTATGAGGCAATTATAGAGGGTAAAAAAGCAGGAGTGGATATATCTCTTGGAACAAATGGGATTTTATACGATACAGGTAGAGCAGGAGAAGAGGCCTTAGAATATCTTACATGGATTAGATTTAATATTTCTGCTGCATCCTATGAGAGTTATTTGAAAATTCATAGAAGTAAAGATTTTTATACTGCAATTGAGAAAATAGAATTTTGCGTTAAAACAAAAGTTAAAAAGAAACTAGATGTAACCATTGGACTTCAGATGGTTCTTACACCCAATAATTACATGGAAGTGGTTCCTTTAGCAAGGCTTGGTAAGGAGCTGGGAGTGGACTATCTGGTGGTAAAACAGTGCAGCGATGCTCAGGATAACACTTTAGGCTTTTACAAAAGACTGGAAGAGTATGATAATTTCTTTGATGTTCTTAAAGAGTCAGAAAAATATTCTGATGATAATTATAAAGTGATTATAAAGTGGAATATGATAAAAAATAAGGGAAAGAGAAATTACGATAGATGTCTTGGTGCACCATTTCTTCTTTATTCCAGTGGAGATGGAAAGATATATCCCTGTGGGATGTTTTTTGATAGATATGAAAAAGAATTTAGATTAGGTGATCTATTAATTCAGTCCTTGAAGGAGATTATTGAAAGTAAAAGGTATGAAGAAGTTATGTTAAAGGTAGCAAAATTAGATGTTCATACCTTCTGCTACTCCAATTGTAGAACACACTTTGTAAATGAATTTATATGGAAACTGCTTCATCCACCAACACATATCAATTTTATATAAAGATGATAATAGGAATAGACTTTGATAATACTATTATAATATATGATAAAGTTTTTTATAATGTAGCTCTGAAATTAAATTTTATAGATAAAAATTGTCCTCAAAATAAATTTTTAATAAGAGAAGATATAAGAAAATTAAAAGATGGAGAAATTAAATGGAGAAAAGTTCAAGCATTAGTTTATGGGAAATATATATACCATGCTGAAATAGCAAGAGGTTTTCATGATTTTATTAATGAATGTAGGAAATTAAAAATCAAAATTTACATAGTTAGTCATAAAACTAAATTTGCTAGTTTAGATAATAAATTAATTAATCTCCATGAACCTGCTTTAAATTGGCTAAAACAAAAAGGCTTTTTTTATTATTTAGGTTTTAAAAACTCTGATGTGTTTTTTGTAGAAACAAGAAAAGATAAAATTGATAAAATTAAAAATCTTGAATGTGATATTTTTGTTGATGATTTAATAGAAGTATTTTTAGAACCTGAATTTCCTCAACGAATAATAAAAATATTGTATAATCCATTTAAGATAAATTATAACTACAACTGTAAAAATATAATTAATTTTTCTCATTGGGATGATATTAGAAAATTTGTCTCAAATAGAATCTATTTTAGATAAAAAAATTGGAAAAGTCTCCAATATTGTCCCTATATATAAAGGACGAAATAGTAATATTATATTATTAGAATTTGAAAACAGAGATAAATTTATTTTAAAAAAATATAAACACGACCCTTATAATAAAAGAAATAGACTAAAAAGTGAGTTTTTTGCTATTCATTATATGATGAGAATAGGAATTCAAAATATTCCAAAATTGATTTATGTTAATAGAAAATATAATTTTATTATATTAGAATTTATTAATGGGAAAAAAATTAAAGATATAACTTTTTATCACATTGAGAGATGTATATTTTTTTTAGATTATATAAATAAATATAGATATACATCTGCTGCTAAATTTTTAATTAATGCTGCTGAAGCATGTTTTTACATAGATGATTTAATTAAAGTAATTGAACAAAGATTTTTTTGGTTAAAAAAACACGGGATTGATAAAGGAAAAATTGGTTTTTATGATTTTTTAAAAGAGGTGTATTTATATTATACAAAATTAAAGTCTAATGTTTTAGGATCAATTGAGAATTACAAAACTCGCTTAGAGATTTCAGAGAAGATTTTAAGTCCTTCAGATTTTGGTTTTCATAATGCTTTAGAAACAAAAGAAGATGTTTTCTTTTTAGATTTTGAATATTTTGGCTGGGATGATGCTTCTAAATTAATATGTGATTTTTTATTTCATCCTGCCATGAATATTTCTTTTGATGTAAAAAAATATTTCGTGACTCAGGCTACAGAAATTTTTTCTTTTTTACCAAATATAAAAGAAAAAATAACAATATATTATCCTTTTATAGGGATTAATTGGATTTTAAGATTGTTGAATGAATTTTTACCTGAAAAGTTAAATAAGCTAAAACAAAAAGATGACATCTCTACAATTCTTAATATTCAAAAAAAACAATTAAAAAAGGCTAAATTACTTTTATATGAGATTAAAAAGAATAAAGAATTTCCGTATTAAATATAAGGAGCTTTTATGGATGATAGAAGCAGGTATTTAAGAAAACTTATTTTGGATGGATTTACTTCTGCTAAAAGAGGACATTTGGCACCAGCATTTTCTTTGGTAGAAATTTTAAGGGTTCTATACGATGATATTTTAAAATATGACCCTGTAAATCCAAGTTGGGAGGAAAGGGATAGATTAATTTTAAGTAAAGGACACGGATGTTTAGCCTTGTATGCTATTTTAGTTGATAAGGGATTTTTTTCAAAAGAGGAGCTAACGAAGTTTTGTTCTATGAATGGGATATTAGGTGGACATCCAGAGATCAAAATTCCAGGAGTAGAAGCAAGTACAGGAAGTTTGGGACATGGATTAGCAATAGGGATAGGAATGGCCATTGGTGCTAAGTTGAAAAAAAAGAATTGGCGTGTTTTTGTAATTTTGGGGGATGGAGAATGTAATGAAGGAAGTATATGGGAATCCGCACTTATCGCTGCCAAACATAATCTTTCAAATTTATGTGTAATAATAGACTATAATAAATTTCAATCATATGGCCATGTAATAGAAGTATCTAACCTTGCTAACTTAATGGAGAAATGGTGTGCTTTTGGCTTTGATGTAAAAGAAGTTGATGGACATAGTGTTAATGAACTTAAAGAGGTTTTTCAGGACTTTCCTTTTCATTCTGATAGACCTAGTGTTGTTATTTGTCACACAATTAAAGGTAAAGGAATAGATTTTGTGGAAAATAATTTATCTTGGCATCATAAAAGTAATTTTTCTCATGAAGATATAAAAAAGTTATATGGTGCATTAGGAGAATATAATGCGTAAGACTTGTTTAAATATGGTTTATAAATTAGCTAAACAAGATAGTAGGATTATTTTTATTGGCTCTGATTTAGGGGCTGGCACCTTAGAAGAATTTAAAAGAGAAGTGCCAGATAGATTTTTCATGGAAGGTATTTCAGAGCAGGCAATTTTAGGGATGAGTGCAGGCCTGGCAATGGAGGGATTTATCCCTTATGTTAATACTATTGCCTCATTTATTACAAGAAGAGCCTTTGAACAAATAGTAATAGATCTATGTTTGCATAATTTACCTGTAAGGCTTATTGGAAATGGAGGGGGTTTGGTATATGGTCCCTTAGGACCTACCCATCAGACCTTTGAAGATATAGCTATTTTAAGGACTTTGCCCAACATGGCTATACTTGCTCCTGCTGATGCCCATGAAATGAAAAATTTAATGCCTTTGACAGTGGATTTAAAGGGTCCTGTTTATATACGATTAGCAAAAGGTCATGATCCTGTAGTTACAGATTGTATTAAATATTATAAAATTGGAGAACCTGTGGTTTTAAAAAAAGGAAAGAATGTTTTAATAATTACCACAGGGAGAACCCTTCAGATGGCTGTAGAAGCTGCTGAGAAACTTAAATTAAATTCAATAGATGTTACTATTTTACACTGCCATACCCTGAAGCCATTGAACACAGAACCGATATTAGAGCATTTGTCTTCCCATGAATGTGTTATAACAGTTGAAGAACACTCTGTGATAGGAGGGTTAGGCTCTCTTATATCTGAGCTTATGATAGATAATAAGATTTTTAAACCTATAAAAAAGATTGCCTTGCCTGATAAATTCATAGAGGGATATGGAAGGCAGCTTGATCTTTTAAAAAAATATTCCATAGATTCAGATTCCATAATTTCTGCAACATATTTTTTATTAAAAGATTTAGGGGTAAACAAATGAAAAAGATTCTTTTATTAGGTGATAGAGGGAAAATGGGAACAGCTATAAAAATAGTATTTAAAAATGACTATGAGGTAATTGGTAAAAATTCCAGTCATTTTAATGCTGAAAATTTTGATGAAGTAGAAGATTTAATAAAATTCCATACTCCAGATATTGTTATAAATACAGTAGCTTTTATGGGAATAGATCCATGTGAGCAGGAACCTGATAAGGCCTTCAAAATAAATACTTTGTTTCCTGGATTTTTAGCATCTCTTTCTAAAAAACAAAATTTTCTATTGGTACATTTTAGTACAGACGCAGTATTTTCTGACTTAGAACTGGGATACTATATAGAAAAAGATATACCTTCTCCTTTAAATATATATGGAGTAAGTAAATATGGTGGAGATTGCCTTGTAAAAGCCAATGGAGAGAAGTTCTATATAATAAGAATTGGTATATTGTTTGGCCCAACTAGTAAAAAAAATCAATTTGTAGAAAAGATGCTTTTGAAAATAGAAAATGGAGAAAAAGAAATAAAAATTGCAAATGATATAATTAGTTCACCTGGATATAGCATAGATATTGCACAAAAGATCAAAGATATAATAGAAAATGAATATCCTTACATGCTATATCATGTAACAAATAGTGGAAAGGCATCTTTATATGAACTTATGAATGAAATAATAAAAAATTTATCCTTAGATGTAAAAATAAAAAAAGCCTCTTATAAAGACTTTCCGCATTTAGGAAAGAAAAATACTTATACTCCTATATCCTCAATTTATATTGAACCTTTGAGGAATTGGAGAGATGCTGTAAAAGATTATTGTATTAATTAAATTTTAACTTGTTATCTATGCTGGCTTTTTTATTTTATACCTCAAATAACATCTCTAAATCCTCTCTGGTTAAGGATTTCCAGTGGTCCTGGCCAGGAATAATGGCCTCGGCCACCCCTTTCTTCTTTTCCTGGAGTTGAAGTATCTTTTCCTCCACTGTGTTTTCACAGATAAGTTTATAGGAGAATACCTTTTTTGTTTGTCCTATACGATGGGTTCTATCCGTTGCCTGACTCTCCACCGCGGGGTTCCACCAGGGATCATAATGAATTACATAGTCCGCTGCAGTAAGGTTTAGCCCTGTTCCCCCTGCCTTTAGGGATATCAAAAAGATGGGGATGGTGGGATCGTTATTGAATCTCTCCACCTGTTCAAACCTGTCCTTGCTGGAACCGTCTAGATAGGAAAAGGGGATCTTGTTCATCTTTAGCCAGGAGCGTATTATATGCAACATCTGGACAAATTGAGAAAATACAAGGACCTTGTGTCCATCCTCAATTATTCCCGTAACCAGGTCCTTAAATGCCTCAAACTTCCCTGATGGCATATTGGTATTTATGCCTGGCATATCCAGTTTTAATAGCCTTGGATGACAACATATCTGTCTGAGTTTTAACAGGGCATCCAGGATAGACATCTGGGACTGGGCAAGGCCCCTTTCTTCCACTTTTTGAAGGACCTGTTCCTTGAGTTTTTTTGCAAGGGCGGCATAGAGTTCCTTTTGTTCCTCCAGCAGGGCCGCATAATATACATGTTCCACCTTGGGGGGAAGTTCCTTTACCACCTCCTTTTTGGTCCTTCTCAGGATAAAGGGCTTTACCCGTGCCCTCAAATATTCAAGGGCCTCTTCGTCTCCATCCTTTATGGGTTTTACCACGCTCTTTTGAAATGCATGTTGAGAGCCTAAAAAGCCTGGCATGAGAAATTCAAATAGGGACCACAGTTCAAAGAGATTGTTTTCAATTGGGGTACCTGAGAGGCACACTTTAAAACGGGTTTTTAGTTTTCTCACAGAGCGGGCAGTTATTGTATTTGGATTTTTGATATTCTGGGCCTCATCCAGGATGACAGAACTGTATTCATATTTGAGGAGTTCTTCCAGGTCTCGTCTTAAGAGGGCGTAAGTGGTAAGCACAATATCACTTGTTGGGATCCGTTTAAAAAGGGTCTCTCTCCTGGAGCCGTATATAATTAATGTCTTCATATCCGGCACAAATTTTTCTATCTCCTTCTGCCAGTTGGGAAGCACTGAGGTGGGAACTATAATGAGGTTTGGTCCACTCCCTCCCTTCTCCTTCACATGCTGAAGCAGAGCAAGGGTCTGAAGGGTCTTTCCCAGCCCCATTTCATCTGCTAGTATCCCGCCGAATCCATATTCCCTCAGGAAGTTTAAAAAGCTCACCCCCTGAAGCTGGTAGGGACGAAGCTGGGCCCTGAGCCCCTTTGGATGTTCCACCTGTTCTATCTTTTCAAAATTGTGGATACGTTCCTTGAGACGGTTCCAGAAGGAATTACTCTCCAGTTCTGTGACGTCATCAATTATCTTATCCAGCAGGGGGGCCTCATATTTTTTAAATTTTTTCTTGGGAGCGGCCTCTGGGTCCATGCCCATGGCCTGGAGTTTATTTTTTAACTTCTTTAGCCATGAGTCAGGAAGAGATGCATATGATCCGTCTTTTAGCTGTATATACCTCTTCCCCTGGGTCCAGGCCTTCCATACCTTTTCTATGGGAACACGTATGTTGTCATACTCTACACTTAGATTTAGTTCAAACCAGTCTTGGTTTTCCTCCTCTGAATCCACTGAGGCAACTATCCTTGGTTTTACATGACGCACCTTGAATCTGGATAGGTTCTTTTCCCCATATACCCTGTATTTTTCTACTAATACGGGATAGTAATCCAGCAGGAAGTTTATGGCCCCTTCAGGCTCTAAAAACCACATGGAATTTGTGCGTGACTGAAATCCCATCTCAATGAGCTTATTAATGAGTTCCTCTTCTGCCTTTTGGTCCCGGCGGATGAGAAAGGACCTACCCTCAAATTGATAACTTCCTGTCTGAAATGTGGGATTTATCTCTCCCACCACCACATCCCCATGCTCTGTTTCATATACATTTTGTATCTGAAGCGTAAGCAGACTCCCCTCTTCATCTAGGAATAGCTTGGGATTATACCTGGCAGATACAAATATGGGTTTCATCCTCTCCAGAAATTCTTCCTGACCATAGAGGTTAGAAGAGGGTATCTTGGTCCATACCCTGTCCAGAAACTCTGAAAGTTCATTGTGAGGGATAATGGGAGGTTCTTTAATGAGTTTTAGGATGAGCTCCGTGTCCAGGGTAGAATATACAGGATAGAAAGCCTTTTTCCACAAGACCCAGATGGGCAACTGTCCGTAAATATAGATATCTTCCCCTGTTATGGGAAAGGGCATCTTGTCTTCATGACTGAGAAGCACGTCAAAACTAAGCCCATCCTCTGAGAGTCGTGGTTTTAATTGGAGCTTCATGCTCTGGGCATTTATCCTCACAGGGGATTCAGTGTCCTCCCAGAATAGATAAAATTCGTCCTTTATGGACCACAAAAACCAGGTCATAAGACCTGCAGGTATCTCTATCTTGTGACCTAGATAATCCAGATACTGCCCTATCTGAAGGGCCACCTTGGGAAAGTCTGGAGAGAGTTCACACCATGTGGGATTGTTGATAATCTGCTCCAGGGTCACTGGATTTTGTACCTTTGAAAGCCCAGATTTGTTCTGTCTCGCCCTGAATATGGATACCACCAGTCTCTGGGGCTCTGGATAGAATCTAAAGATAAGATAGTTATTCCCCGGCTCTGGTTCAGGTTTCATTACAAAAAAGTTTCTGAAACTCTGCCTCCAGTCTGTACGGGGGGTGGGATGATCTTCTTCTCCCCCGTTCTTAAATCCCTTTAAAAGCCTCAGTAAGGTGGCTCCCACATGGGGACATATACCTGAGAAGGAATCTGAACAGTTGCAAAAATAAGTAATGGTCCCTTCCCGCAGGTTTATGCCTATCTCCGGGTTATAGACCTGAAGGTCCTCACCATTTATTACCCCCTCTATATCCCAGTATTCATCCCTGGTCTTGAGATCTATCTTTTCTACCCGGGAGATGAGCCTTTTTGAAGATTCTTTTATATAATCGGGGACACTCTCCT
Organism: uncultured Desulfohalobiaceae bacterium; assembly: GCA_964427155.1. Lineage (GTDB taxonomy): Bacteria > Desulfobacterota > Desulfovibrionia > Desulfovibrionales > Desulfothermaceae > Desulfothermus. Next base: position 12,616 of record CAYRSC010000007.1, read on the forward strand.
CTATAAATCCCTCGGTTATCTTACATACCCGTTCCTTTGCCTTGTCTGTAATCTGTTCCATCCTCCGCTACCCCTAAGCTCCTTTGTTTTGTAACTATGCCAAACGGAAGACCATTATACAAAAAAGTATAAAATGTCAAAATACCTATTCATAGATTTTATATTATATACTCACTTACCGGCCATCTTGCAAGTACTTTTTCCTTTACTTGCCCCCTTTCCTTGATTAATTTTAATAGAGATAACCTATCTTAATATATCAGGGAAAGACTATGATAAGGATCAATGAAATACTGGAAAAGGCATCTACATACTTATCCCCCACAGATATTGCCCTTATAGAAAAGGCCTATGTGTATTCTGCCTCTGCCCATGCAGGACAATTTAGACTCTCAGGGGAGCCCTATCTATCCCACCCCCTGGAGGTGAGTAATATCCTGGTGGACCTCAAACTGGATGCCCCAACTATTGCCAGTGGACTTCTTCATGATACTGTAGAGGATACCTCTGTTACCATTAAAGATATAGAGGATAATTTTGGAAGAGAGGTTGCACTTATTGTAGATGGAGTTACCAAGATAGGACAGGTTACTTTTGAATCAAAAGAAAGTGCAAAAGCAGAAAATATTAGAAAAATGATAGTTGCAATGGCAAAAGACCTTAGGGTTATTTTAGTAAAACTTGCAGATAGATTGCATAATATGAGAACACTTGAATTTCAACATCCTGTCAAGCAGAGAATGATTTCTCAGGAGACATTAGATATTTATTCTCCACTTTCTCATAGAATAGGACTTTATAAAATAAAAGTAGAATTGGATGATTTAAGCCTTAAGTATTTAAAACCAGATGTCTATAATAGAATAAAAGAAGGACTAAAAAATCATAAAGTTCTTGGAAAAGATTATATAGAGAAGGTAATTTCAAATTTAAAAGAGATAATGGAAAAAAATAATCTAAAGGGAAGGGTAAGTGGAAGACAGAAACATATATATAGTATTTATCAAAAGATGCAAAAACAGGGACTTTCCCTGGAGCAGGTATATGATATAATTGCATTTAGAGTAATTCTAAATGAAGAAAAAGATTGTTATACAATGTTAGGACTTATTCATTCTATCTGGCCCCCTATCCCCGGAAGATTTAAGGATTATATATCCATGCCTAAACCAAATATGTATCAGAGTCTTCATACCACGGTTATAGGTCCTGATGGAGAACACATAGAGATCCAGTTGAGGACTGAAAAGATGCACTATGTGGCAGAGTATGGTGTGGCCGCCCATTGGAGATACAAGGATACAGATGTGTTGAATCCAAAGGACGAAAAGAGGTTTTCGTGGCTTCGGCAGATCCTGGATTGGGAAAGGGAATTCAAAGACCCCAAGGAATTTATGCAGTCCTTGAAACTGGATCTATTTTCTGACGAGGTATATGTATTTACACCCAAAGGGGATCTCCTGGCCCTTCCCCAGGGGGCCACACCTGTGGACTTTGCCTATCTAATACACTCTGAAGTGGGACACCGCTGCACAGGTGCCAAGATAAATGGTAAGCTCGTGCCCCTGGATACTCCCCTTAAAAATGGGGATACTGTGGAGATAATCACCTCTCCTAATCATAAGCCCAGCCGCGACTGGCTCAAATTCGTAAAGACTCCCAAGGCCCGTGCCAAGATAAGACATTGGATAAAGACAGAGGAGAGGGCGAGCAGTATCTCTCTGGCCAAAGAGATGTTGGAGAAGGAGGGGAGAAAACTGGGGATAAATTTTCAAAAGGTCCTTAAGACTGGAGAACTAGAAAAGGTGGCAGAGGAGTTTTCCTATAAAAGTGTGGATGACCTCCTCGCTGCAGTGGGCTATGCCAAGCTCACCCCTAAACAGGTGTTAAATAGATTGCTTCCCCCTTCCACCCGGCAGGAGGTAACAAAGGTGGTTTCAAAGGGAAGGGAGGAGAAAAGGGATAAGGAAAAGGCCCATAGTGAAGATTCTAAAATTGCATCCACAGATGGTATCAGGATAAAGGGGGTGGACCATCTCCTCATCCGTTTTGCAAAGTGTTGTCAACCAGTAGCAGGGGACCCCATTATTGGCTACATCTCCAGGGGGAGAGGCGTGATAATTCACACCACCGATTGTCCCAATATAAGAAACCTGGAACCACAACGACTGGTGGATGTTAGCTGGGAAGGTGAGGAGAATAAATTATATACTGCCACCATAAAGATCATATCCAAGAATGAGACAGGGGCACTGGCCCTTATTGCATCCACCCTTAGTAGAGAGGATATAAATATCGTGTCAGGACGCTTTGACACCCGGGTGGACAACACCACTGAGATATATTTTACCATTGAGGTAAATAGCTCTGAGCACCTCTATACCACTTTGGAAAAATTGAGCAAGCTTCCTCCTGTCCTAGAGGCCATAAGGAGCACTGCACATAAGGGACGTGTGTTATGAGGGATGAGTTACTATTGTTTAAGGAATATCTTATGGCCCTCTTTAAAGAGGGGTGGGTATTGGAAGATGCAGAAAGGCACTATCTGGAGACCACCTGGGGGATAGGGGAAGAAAGGGAATTTTTGGAGGCCCTTAGGGAGGGAGAGATAGAAGAGCAGTTATTGGATATACTCCTTTCCCCTTCCACTAGCCTAAAGGCCACCCTCCATGAGATATTGGGGAATAATTCCATGTCCTCAAAGGAGATGGACCTTATGGCAGAGGAGATGGCCTCCATCCCGCTGGGGGTTGTCTTCTCTCCAGGGAAAAAAAAGGTGTTTCTCCCCCTCTCTTACCACAAGTGTCTTGAATTTCTTCAAGCCACAGGGGTGAGTCTTGCCCCCATCCCTGAGGAGGTCCATAGTTTATTGTTGGCTTCCGCCACCTCCCAGTATGGGAGACTCCTCTATCTCTTAAAGAGGGGCATGTTTCAGTGGGATAAGGACATGATTGGTCTTTTCAGGATATTTTTTCAGAAGGTGAATGGGCAACGGCTGGTGCCATATCTTGAGCTTATCCTGAGGGTATGGGACGGAAAAGGAGGACCCTTTGGACTTCGCCTCTCATTGCTTAAAAGACATGCCCAGCTGGAGGAAAGACTCCTGCACCTGCATAATATCCAGGCAGACATCTCATCTCGTGGTCTTGAGTTTGTCCTGTGTTCGCGCATTCCCATATGTGCAGTTCCCGAACATGAGAGGGAAGAGGAGAGGGAGATGATAGGCTATCTTTTAAATATCCTATTTCCATTCCCCCTGGACCTAGAAGATGTGTTTTAATACATTTTCCCCCTCTGATGCACCACTTGCCCCTCCCTGTTCACCTGGGGGTGGGGGTGAGACCCTGGTGGGTTCTGTGCCGGCAATAAAGGGGAGGATATAGCTCTCTTTTGTATAAGGACCTGCCAGAAGGCCTGTTTTTGCGTCTATCCTGGCCATTACAATCCCTGGGGGCTTTTTAAAATCCATCACAGGGTATTGATCCTCCACTTTTAGCCGATATCCCACCCAGATGGGACATGCGGCCCGGGAGCCTGTCTCGTATTTCCCCATTGGCCTTGGGTGGTCAAATCCCACATATACCCCGGTGAGAAGATAGGGGGTAAACCCCATAAACCAGGCATCCTTTTGTTCATCTGTGGTTCCAGTCTTTCCTGCCACTGGTCTCTTGAGCACCCTTGCCCTCCACCCTGTACCGTATTTTACCACCTGTTGCATTAGATAGGTTATGATGTAGGCATTTTGCGGAGTTATCGCCTTTTTGATCTGTGGTTGAAATGTATCTATCTCCCTAGCATAGGAGTCTTCCACCTTTAGTACCATAATAGGGTCTATCACAGTGCCCAGCCTGGCAAATCCAGTATAGGCCTTACACAGGTTTATCAGGGATACAGATGCTGTACCAAGGCATACAGAGAGGTTGTGGGGGAAATCTGCCTCAAGACCCAGGGCCCTGGCCCGGGCAATGACCTTATCTATCCCGATCTTCATGCCCACGCGGATGGTTACCAGGTTCCTGGAATACACCAGTGCCGTCCGTAGGAGGGTGGGACCATATATCTTTTTCTCATAATTCTCTGGCCTCCATGTGGAGTTGGTGCCCCTGTCCCAATAAACTATAGGGGCATCTAAAACCACTGTGGCCGCAGTAAAGCCATTATCCAGGGCCGCAGAATATACAATGGGCTTAAATGCAGAGCCTGTTTGCCTTTTTGCCTGTACTGCCCTGTCAAATTGACTCCTTTTAAAACTATATCCCCCCACCAGGGCCAGGACATGTCCATTTCTGGGATCAAGGGAGACCAGTGCCCCTTCTACCAGGGGCTCCTGCTCTAAGGATAGGATATATTTACCATTCTTTTTAGAAGAGAGGGAGGCCCACACCACGTCTCCCACCTTCAATACCTTTCTTGCATCCTTTATCTTTGGCACCTCTTCAGGGGCCTTAGAGGGGTCTATCTTTCTACACCACCCCATGGAGCTAACTGGCATCCATGCTGTCTCATTGGCAAACCTCACTGTGGCGCCCTGCCTCTTCACCCCGCTTACCAGGACCTTTATCCATTTTCCATCTTTCAGTCTCTCTAGGTCCTCAGTACCATTATCCAGAAAGAGTTTATATGCAGAAGGGTCCAGGTGAGTTATGGGCCCTCTGAACCCCCTCCTTTTTGTGGAGGCTATAAGTCCCTTTCTAAGGGCCTCTTCAGCGGCCCTTTGATGATCAATATCTAGGGTTGTATATACCTTTAATCCTCCGCAATATGTCCTGTTCTCTCCATATCTGTCTAGCAAAAACTTTCTCACCTCTTCCAGGAAATAGGGCCCCACCTTCCAGGTTGGGTCCTTCATGTGGTGGTAGTGGAGGGGATAGGCCAGGGCCTTCTCATATTGCGAGCGCGTGATCCATCCCAGCCTCAAGAGACGATGTAATACATACCTCTGTCTCTGTTTTGCCCTCTTTGGGTGTTTGTAGGGGTCATAATAGGAAGGGGCCTTGGGCAATCCCGCCAGGATAGCGGCCTCTGCGAGATTCAGGTCCCTTGCATGTTTTCCAAAATATACCCTGGATGCGGCCTCCACCCCATAGGCCCCTGAACCCAGATAGATCTGGGTAAGATAGATGGTCAATATCTCATTTTTGGTGAGGTGTTTCTCCAGCCTGTATGCCAGGATGGCCTCTTTTAATTTTCTCTTGTAACTCCTCTCTGGTGTTAATAGCAGGGATTTTATGACCTGTTGGGTAATTGTACTGCCCCCCTGTACAATGGCCCCTGCCTCAATGTTTTTTATGGCGGCCCTCATTATTCCCCAGATGTCTATCCCCTTATGGTGATAAAATTCGCTGTCTTCAGCTGCCAGGAATGCCTTTGGGATATAGGGAGACATCTCCGAGAGGGGACAGAGAAAGCGATTTTGGTGAGAAAAATAACCCAGAACTCGGCCATCCCTGGCATATACTGTGGTGGTAAGACATGGGGAATAGTCGCTTATCTTGCGGATAGTTGGCAGGTCCTTGGTAATCCAGAGATAGAGGCCCACCCCTGTGAGTGCGCCCCCAATGACAACTAGGATACATATGAAAACAAGTAGCCTAGCCAGTCTCTTCATCTCTGGATCCCATTAAACTTGAGGGTCCCTTTCCCCAGCAGGTCGTGGAGATGAACAATTCCCTTTACTCTCATCTCCTTATCCACCACAGGAAGTACAGTAATCGCAGACTGCTCCATAATATCCAGCATCCTTGCGGCGGTCTCTCCCTCCCTTCCAAACTTGGGCTTTGTGGTCATATGCATCTCCACTGGGTCTTGCATGGAAAATCGCCTACGGCATACCATCCTGCGCACATCTCCATCTGTAATTATCCCTTTCAAGGTGTTATTACTATCGGTTATTATTACAGTTCCCAGCCCACCTCTGTCCAGTACCTCCAGGGCCTGTTTAAGTGGGCATCCCATTTGAACCAGGGGGAGATTCTCCCTCTGCATAAGCCTTTCTATATCCAGGGAAAGCCTTTTCCCAAGTTCCCCTGCTGGGTGATACCGATGAAAATCCTCTTTACCAAATTTTTTCCACTTGGATAGACATATGGCCAAGGCGTCTCCCAGCGCCAGGGTGGCGGTGGTACTTGCAGTTGGGGCAAGGTTCATGGTGCACGCCTCCCTTGGGACCTGGATGGAGATAACGTGATTACTCATCTTAGCAAGGGATGAATCCTTATTTCCTGTTATAGCAATAATGGGGAGCCCCAGTTTTTTTAGGGAGGGAATTATATATAGTAGCTCCTGGGTTTCTCCACTATAAGAAATAGCCACACACACGTCCCCTGCCTGGATCATGCCCATATCCCCGTGGGCCCCTTCCACTGGATGCAGAAAAAAGGAGGGAGACCCCATGCTACTGAGGGTAGCTGCAATCTTCCTTCCCACTAGCCCTGATTTCCCGATCCCAGTTATTACTATTCTGCCCCTGCAGTGGGCAAGACAGTTAAGGGCATCAAAAAACTCTATTCCCAGCCTCTTCTTCACCTCTTCAATCCCCTGTATCTCAGTGTCCAGTACCTCTCGTGCAAGCTCTATCCATTGTGTTCTCTCCATCTCTAGTCCCCTCTTTTCCCTTAAATTATGCCCCTTCAAAAAAGAGTTTCCCATATGCCCCATCACAACTTATTGGATAGTCGCCATTAAAACAGGCGAGGCAATATTTATCCTCTCCTCCCACTGCCTCTAATAGACCCTCCAGGGAGAGATAGTGCAGGGAATCCAGCCCTATAAATCTTTCTATTTCCTTTACCTCTAGATTCCCTGCGATTAGTTCTCCCTTGGAGGAGAAATCTATGCCATAGAAACAGGGATATTTTATGGGCGGACAGCTTACCCTCATGTGAAGTTTGCTCGCCCCAAGCTCTCTTAGTTTTTTTATCCTGGTCCGAATAGTGGTTCCCCTTACAATAGAGTCCTCTACTATTACAATTCTCTTGTCTCTGATCATCTCCTTTACGGGGTTGAGCTTTACCCTTACCCCAAAGTCACGCATGTCCTGGGAGGGTTGGATAAAGGTCCTTCCCACATAGTGATTTCTGATCATTGCGTTTTCAAAAGGTAATCCAGAATGCTGGGCATATCCCACTGCGGCATATACCCCTGAATCTGGAAAAGGCATGCAAAAGTCTGCCTCCACAGGCGCCTCCTGTGCCAGCATCTTGCCCATATTTTTTCTCGCCAGATATACATTATGTCCAAAGATGGTGGAATCTGGTCTGGCAAAGTATATCAATTCAAATATACAACATCGGCTCCTTATCCCCCTCCTGTTCATCTCATAGGTGGTGAGTCTGTCTCCTTCAATTACCACCATCTCCCCAGGGGAGACCTCCCGCAGGTATTCTGCTTCCATGAGATCCAGGGCACAGGTCTCAGATGCAAGTACATATGAGGTAGAGACCCTCCCTAACACCAGGGGCCTGAAACCATGGGGGTCTCTCACCCCAATAAGTTTGTCGTTTATAAGGATGACCAGAGAATAGGCCCCCTTCACCCGCTTACATGCCCTTAATATGGCCTCCTCAATGGTGGAAGAATCTCTGGCCTCTCTGGCGATGAGATGCACAAAGATCTCGCTGTCCATGGATGTTTGAAACAGGGATCCCTGGTCCTCAAGGTCCCTCCTTATCTCCACGGTGTTTACCAGATTTCCATTATGGCCCACCGCCATGTGTAATCCCTTAAAATAGGTGATAAATGGTTGGGCATTTCTCAAAAGCGAGGCCCCTGTGGTGGAGTAGCGAATATGGCCTATTGCTATATCTCCCTTTAATTCCCTGGAGAGGTGCCTTTCCTGAAAGACCTCTGCCACCAGCCCCATGCCCTTTTGTTCTCTTATCTTCTTTCCATCCCACACTGCAATCCCTGCACTCTCCTGCCCCCGATGTTGAAGGGCATAGAGTCCAAAATAGGCCATGCGGGCCGCTTCCCTATGATTATATATACCAATTAAACCACAACTTTCCCTTTTCATCCCAAAGACACTCCTGGTTTTCTTGTGCTGCCCTATGTCCTGCCGTAGTATTCCTGAAGGGACTTTACAGTGTATCCCCTTCCCTTGATCTCCCGGAGGGCATGAACCATGGCCCTGGCCGCGGCCACAGTGGTGGTGTAGGGCAGGTTATAGAGGAGGGTGGTACGTCTCAGGGAAGAGGAATCTCTTGCAGTGAGTTTCCCTGAAGATGTGTTTATCACCAGGTCCACCTGCTGGTTTTTTATGAGGTCTATGACATTTGGTCGGCCCTCATATACCTTGTTTACCACAGTGGTCTCTATTCCATGAGAATTCAAATAGGTGCTCGTGCCACGGGTGGCCACTACCTCAAAGCCCAATTCCACAAAACCTCTGGCCACCTCTACTATTTTTGGCTTGTCCCTGTCATTTACAGAGATAAAGACCCGTCCCCTGGTGGGGAGCATCTGACCTGCCCCTGCCTGGGCCTTAAAAAAGGAGAGACCAAAGCTCAGATCTATCCCCATGACCTCCCCAGTGGAGCGCATCTCTGGTCCAAGGAGCACATCCACTCCAGGAAAGCGATTAAAGGGGAGGACAGCCTCCTTTACTGAGATGTGCCCCCCCCTCTTCATCTTCCAGGGGTCTATCTCCCTTAATGTATGTCCCATCATTATATAGGTGGCTATTTTTGCCAGGGGGACCCCTGTGGCCTTGCTCACAAAGGGCACAGTGCGGGATGCCCTTGGATTTACCTCCAGGATAAATATCTCGTCGTCCTTTACTGCGAACTGGATATTCATGAGTCCCTTTACCCTTAACTCCTTGGCCAGGGCTATGGTCTGGCGTTCTATCTCCTGCACTATTGAGTCAGGAAGGGTATGAGGGGGGATAACACATGCGGAATCCCCTGAATGGACGCCAGCCTCTTCTATGTGTTCCATTATGCCCCCTATGTAGGTATCCTGGCCGTCAGAGACCGCATCCACATCCACCTCAATGGCATTTTCCAGGAATTTGTCCAGAAGGATGGGATGGTCTGGAGATATAATAACTGCCTCCCTGAAATAGGACATAAGGTCTTTTTCGTCATATACTATCTCCATTGCCCGGCCCCCAAGTACATAGGAGGGCCGCACAACCAGGGGAAATCCAATTTCTTTTGCTATCCTAAGGGCCTGGGTTTCATCTGTTGCGGTACCATTTCTAGGCTGTTTGAGCCCCAGTTTTTTTAGCATGGCCTGAAATCTTTCCCTGTCTTCTGCCCTGTCTATGCTGTCAGGAGATGTTCCCAGGATGTTTACCCCATACTTCATAAGAGGAACTGCAAGGTTGAGGGGGGTCTGGCCACCAAACTGGACGATCACCCCGTATGGGCTCTCCTGCTCTATAATGTTGAGGGTATCCTCAAGGGTAAGGGGCTCAAAATAGAGCTTGTCAGAGGTGTCATAGTCAGTGCTTACAGTCTCGGGATTGGAATTCACCATAATGGATTCTATACCCATTTCCCTGAGGGCAAAGGATGCGTGAACACAGCAGTAGTCAAACTCAATCCCCTGCCCTATACGATTTGGACCTCCTCCCAGTATTACCACCTTTTTTCTCTTACTTACCCTGGCCTCGTTCTCTTTTTCATAGGTAGAATAAAAGTAAGGGGTATATGCCTCAAACTCTGCGGCACAGGTATCCACCAGTTTGTAGGTGGGTACTATCCCAAGGGCCTTCCTGGCCTCCCTTATCCTCTTCTCCTCCACCTCCAAAAGTCGTGCAAGTTGCATATCAGAGAACCCCATCTCCTTGGCCTTCCTGAGGATATTGCAATCCGTGGGGGAGGTAAGAGTGGGGGAGGTTTTCTTCCAATCCCTCAGTTCTTCTTCAAACTTCACCAATTCTGTTATCTGTCTTATAAACCAGGGGTCAATATAGGAGTGGGAATATATCTCTTCTTCGTCAATCCCGGCAATAATGGCCTCTCTCAGGTATTTTAGCCTCCTGGAGGAGGGTTTTCTAAGCCTGGCGAGTATCTTTTCCTTTTCACTGGTATCTGTATTAAAATCATTGGTGAGTCCCCACATACCTGTCTCCAGGGACCTCATCCCCTTTTGAAGGGCCTCCTTAAAGGTCCTTCCAATGGCCATGGTCTCTCCCACACTCTTCATGGATGTGGTGAGTTCATCTTTTGCCCCAGGGAATTTTTCAAAGGTAAATCTGGGTATCTTTACCACACAGTAGTCAATGGAGGGTTCAAAGGATGCCACTGTCTCCCTGGTAATATCATTGGGTAGTTCATCCAGGGTATAACCCACCGCCAGCTTGGCCGCTATCTTGGCAATGGGAAATCCTGTGGCCTTGGAGGCAAGGGCAGAGGAGCGAGAGACCCTGGGGTTCATCTCAATAACCATCATCTCTCCATTTTCAGGATTGATGGCAAATTGTACATTTGAGCCCCCTGTTTCCACCCCTATCTCCTTCATTATGGCAAAGGCCGCTACCCGCATATCTTGATATTCTCTATCTGTAAGTGTCTGGGCAGGGGCCACAGTGATGGAATCCCCTGTATGCACCCCCATTGGGTCCAGGTTTTCTATAGAGCATATTATAACGCAATTGTCATTTTTATCCCTCATTACTTCTAATTCAAACTCCTTCCATCCAAGAAGGGATTCCTCCAGCATTACTTCATGGGTCATGCTTGCAGATAGACCCCGATATGCAATCTTTTCTAGCTCTTCCACATTATAAGCCACTCCTCCCCCTGTCCCTCCCAGGGTAAAGGCTGGTCTTACTATAATGGGGAAGGGAATCTCCCTGGATAGCTCCATGACCTCGTCCATATTCCGGGCAATCCCGCTCCTGGGGACCTTTAGGTGGATCCTCTCCATGGCCTCTCTAAAGAGTTCCCTGCTTTCTGCCTTTTTTATGGCCTCTAGTCTGGCACCAATGAGTTCCACTCCATACTTATCCAGGACCCCTGCTTCGGCCACTGCCACTGCTGTATTTAGTCCTGTTTGTCCCCCAAGTGTGGGCAGGAGGGCATCAGGCCTTTCCCTCTTTATTATCTCAGTGACCACCTCTGGGGTTATGGGTTCAATATATGTCCTGTAGGCCATTTCTGGATCGGTCATGATGGTGGCGGGATTGGAGTTTACCAGGATTACCTGGTATCCTTCTTCTCTGAGGGCCTTTAGGGCCTGGGTCCCAGAGTAGTCAAATTCACACGCCTGACCTATTATAATTGGTCCTGAGCCAATAAGCAGTATCCTCTTTAAATCCTGTCTCTTTGGCATTCCCTCTCTACCTTTTATAACTTATGGGTTTTATCCTCAAACAAACACGCCCCTCCCTATACTCTATAAAGTTTAAATGGGCAAGGATATGAAGGCACCTTTCGCACTCATCCCATCTAAGCTGGGTATAGCGGGGGAGATGCTTTTTTAAGGGATGGAGCATCCCCCTGGAGTCAAGATAATACAGGGTGGCCAGTACAAATTTGGAATTGAGGTCCAGCCCCTTATGGGAAAATACCTCTCTTCGTATGCTCTGGGGAAGTCTTAGAAGGGGTGTTATTCCTATCTTTTCAAGGAGTCTTTTCATTTCCCTCTCACTTACTCTACCCTGGCTGGATTTGTCAAAAGGAGAATGTCCTCCTTTTCCCTGGAGGGAACCTTGAGGGGTTGGACTTTTATTATCTTTAGTGTATAAGGAGAAGCAGATGTGAGGATGTTACACCTATCCCTACATGAAGGAGAGAACAATATGGAACAGAAAAAGAGGGTTCTAATTGTAAGTGACGATCCCCATAGACTAAATTCCCTGGTCCAGAAGGTGAGGCAGGAGGGAATGGTGCCAGTTAACTATCTCAATATAATGGCCGCTCGCTTTGCTGCCCAAAAGGATGAATTTGCCCTTCTTTTAATAGACCTCACCTTACCTCTGGAACCAAAGCTGGGTCTGGTGAGGAGATATATAACCAGAGAAGATGCTTCCCCTGTGGTGGTGATTGGAAAGGGAGAATACCTGGAGCAGTCAGGGGCACTGGACTCCCTCAAGGGTATAAAACTGGTCTCTGATCTTCCAGAGGTCATGGGAAAGGGACTTGAGGCATTTTTAGATTAGCTGAAGCTGTATTAACTGGACTTATTGATGGAATTTCCTTAAAAAAGGAGGGGGCCGGGGGTGTTAAAGGACTATTCCCATATCCTGGTGCTTCTCCAGAAGAGGATGGCCCAGGAGTTTGAGCGGGATCAGGAGCTTTTTAATGTGCCGGGGAAGTCCATTGCCTGCAAGATAGATCCCCATTACTATCTTGTGGTATATCCAGGGTTTATCCATAGACTGGCACGCCTTTGTGGCTATCTTCCATCTACTATTGAAGAGACCCTTTTAAGGACGGGAAATCTTATTATCAATCCCAAGACAGGGAAATTTGTGATTGCGCTGGAGGTGAGGTGGAAGGATGATATGCCTCCCATTAGAGTAAATTGTGCCTTTGTGAGAAATAGCTTTATAGACAATGCATTGAGGTTCTACTCTTCTATCAAAAGGGAGATGCCCATCTCTTCCCTCAAGATAGGGTCCTCCTTTAAAGGGATCCTCACATCCTTTTTTGAAAAGAAGACCCCCCTTCATGCAGGGGTATTTTTTTGAGTTCACGTTCCGCTACCACCCTGTTTGGGCTCTCCAGGATGGCTAGAAGCGGGGCAGTTTGCGCTTTAAACCTTGCAAGCTCCCGTGGAGAGAGGGGACGTAGGGGGACAGATTTTATCTTGAGGGGATTTATAAACCTCCCATTGTGCTTTACCCTGAAGTCCAGGTGAGGACCAGTTGCATACCCGGTGGCCCCCACATATCCAATGATCTGGCCCTGTTTTACCCTTACCCCTTTCTTTATCCCTCTGGCAAATCTGCACATGTGGTTATAGATGGTGATATATCCATTTGGATGCCTTATCTTGATATAGTTTCCAGCGGCCTTGCCCCATGAGGCCTTTAATATAATCCCATCTGCCACGCTCTTGATGGGAGTTCCCCTGGGAGCCGCATAGTCCACTCCCAGATGGGGTAGTATCTTTTTTAGAATAGGGTGAAATCTGTGATAAGAAAACCTGGAGGATATGCGGGTAAATTTGAGAGGGGCCTTTAAAAAGCTCTTTCTCAAAGGGACCCCGTCTTTTGAAAAGTATTCTGTCCTCCCTCCTGTGGTGGTGTACAAAAAAGCCGTAAAAGGTCTTCCCTGATTTATAAATTCTGCGGCAAGAATCCTGCCATATCCCTCAAACCTTCCCTTCCTAAATCTTTTTTCCACAATTACCTTAAAGGAATCACCTTCTCTTATATCTCGTATAAAGTCTATGTCCCATGCAAATATGTCCGCAAGCCTCACAGCAAGGGAATCTCTCTCCCCTGCCCTTTCCACTGCATCAAATAGACTGGAATGTATTGTTGCAACAATAAATGAATTTTGAATATCATATTTTATTTTATGAACAGATATAGGATAATCTGGAAGGGATAAATTTATGGTTATTTTATGAAGATCATCAATTTCATATTCAAATTTTTGAATTTTTCGCCCTTTAAAATAGAGACGATATGTATGATCTTTTATAAGATTGCTAAGAGAATATATCTTTTTTGATTTTTTTACAAGATAGTATATTTCAGATATTGGAAGATAAGGAGATAATATGGAAGTTAATGTAGCACCACTTTTTACTTTAAATTCTTTTATTTCTACAGAATTATGTTTAGGCCTGCTTTTTATAATATGAGACTGTAGATAAGTTTGTGATGTTTGATAATTATTGCAAATAGAAGAGCTGGTTTTATGAAAAGAGATATTAAAATAATCCTGTTTAAAAAAGAAAAATATAACCCCTACGCACGTTAGCGGGATTATCCATAATAATTTTTTCCATCTGCCTCTATTTTTCTTTATTTTGTATGGGGAAGAATAAAATATGTATTTGTCCATTTTTGGCTGTCTTACTCTACCAGAACCATTTGAAGGGGATATGCCCCCTCTGCAGTATTTTGTTGAGCCTTTTATTGCCTTTTTCTAAACTCTTTTATATCCTGCTTTGATTTAGTGATAGTAAAATTAATGCAACTTATCCCTTGAAGGGGGATTCTTTAATTAGAATACAACAATAGAGAGAGACTATAGAAGAAAACCCCTGTTAAGTCAATATATTATCAAGGGTATGTCCCCCTTTTTTAGTAAAGACTCCTTTTATGGGGGTAGGGGTGAGTGGAAGGGAAGTAATTTTTTTCATTTTCGTCAAAACGCTTGAAAAAGTAGGAGACAAAAGCTATATTTGAGGGCCATGCCTCTCCTTGTGGGTATATGGGGAGGAAGAGAGGAGAGAGCGTGGAGGGGTATCTTTTAAGACCTGGATAGTAGATGTGTCTTAACTCAAAAAATCATAAGGATATTTTATGAGTAGGGATTCAGGGGGGGATAGGAGACGTTATCCAAGGTTTGCACCTAGGGATTGGCTGGTGGCATGTGTGGATTCATCCAGGGAGATAGTGGTTGGGACAGTGGTAGATATAAGCAGGGGGGGTGTAAGTTTTCAGTATGTGGGGGATATATATGACTGGGATATGGCAGATGGAAATAATTGCTATGTCCTTGACCTGGTGACACCCTCCAGTAATTTGATAATACGAAAGATACCCTGTCAGGTGGTTTATGATATGCTCCTTAAGAGGGAGCATGTGATCTCATTTTTGAAGATGAAGCGCTGCGGGATTATGTTCTGTGACCTGAGCAAAGAAAAGCAGGAAGAGGTGGAGGTATTTCTAAAACAGGTGGTTTGAAGCTTAAGGTAGGGATTTTTATAGAGAGGGGTAGGGGAGGTGGCTCAAAAAAGTCCTTGACTTTTTTTTCTGGTCAAAATATAAAGCAAATCTTGCTACTGAGATGGGCCTATAGCTCAGTTGGGAGAGCCACCGGCTCATAACCGGAAGGTCCCAGGTTCAAGTCCTGGTAGGCCCATTTAATTTAACAGATAGTAGGGTATGACTGAGTTAAAGTTCAATCAAAATTTCTTTAAAGGCTTCCTTAAAGCATCTCTTTAAGGAAGCCTTTTTATTTTTGAGGAATCTGTGCAGGTTGAAAGACTCATCTCTTATATTGAAGAAACCGCCAATCCCGGACATGCGGCCACATGGGACATAAGTGGAGTCCATGTATCAGGAGAGAGACAATGTATTGAGCGGGTGGCGGTGGCCTTAGATCCCATAGAGGAGACTATTGTAAGGGCGTTAGAATGGGATGCCCATTTTATCCTCACCCACCATCCCCTTACCCTGGCCCCGAAGATCCCCTCTGGAGATGATTTATATACCAGGATACTACGTCTTCTCTTCAGGTCTGATGTGTGGTTATATTGTGCTCATACCAGTTTAGATAGGAATTTAAGTGGGCCTGTTTCCTGGTTTTCTCGTTCCATTGGTCTGGAAGACACCCATCCCCTTGATCCCATTTCTCCTGGAGATAGGGAATATGGTTTTGGCATTATTGGGGATTTAGCTGTCCCTCTAGAGGGAGAGGTATTTGTTAGAAGGGTGTTGGAGATAGTTGGGAGAGAAAGATGTCTGGGGGTAGGGGAGGTCCCTGAGCAGGTCTCAAGGGTGGCCTATTGTACAGGGTCGGGAATGGAATTGGGGGGAAGGGCTTTTGAGATGGGGGCCCAGGTTTTTATATCCGGGGATATAAAATATCATCTTGCCAGGGACATGGAATTAGCGGGCTTTGTCATGGATGTGGGGCATTTTTCCCTGGAAGAGAAGATGATGGAGGTTTGGGCCAAACAGATTACTAGAGACCTTAAGGGAGAAGGGATTGAGGTGAGGTTTTTCCCTGGAAGGGATCCCCTGGCCATAATTGAGAGAGATACCACTGGATAGAGATGCTCAATGACCCATGAGAGAGGGATGGTGTAAGTTGGCGCTATATAGGGGATAGGGTCCATGCCTTATACATTGAGAGATAGAAGAGCAATAGGGATAAAATTTTAAGGAGGAGGTGCATACCTTGAGTTATATAAAACAAATAGAGAGTCTTATTGTGCTTCAGGACATTGACAAGGAGATGGGGATGCTTCACAGCCGGTTGGAGAATTCTCCAAAGGAGGTAAGTGCCCTTAGAGAAAAGCTGGAGATCCAGACCAATCAGCGTTCAGAGGTAGAGGAAAAGCTGGAGATGTTAAAGGAGCAGGACAAAAAGCTCTCCAGGGAGATAGAGGATGATCTGGCCAAGTTGAAGAAGAGCAAGAATAAGCTCATGCTTGTGGAAAACAGTAAGGAATATCACGCCATTATGAGGGAGATTGACACACTGGAAAAGAATAACAGACTCAGGGAGGAGGAAAAACTCACCCTTCAGGAGGAGCTGGAGACACAGCAGCGTCTCCTAGAGGCCCTGGATCAGGAAATCTCGCGTATAAGGGAAGAGTTGGAGGAAAAGAGCAAGACCCTGGATAAGATTATTGAAAATTCTAAAAGGAGATTAAAGGAACTTTCTGTAAAGAGAGAAGAGCTTGCCGGGCAGATACCAAAACCCATCCTCAACAGGTATGAATTTATAAGGTCCAGGCTCCCTGGTCCTGTTATAGTACCAGTGGAGAACAGTATATGTACAGGGTGTAACATAAGTATCCCTCCTCAGACCTTTATAGAACTTCAAAAAGGTCTTCAGATCCTGAGCTGTCCCAATTGTCAGAGGCTCATATACTGGAAGAACCACTTTGAGGTGGAATAGCCTATCTCCATGAATACGTGGGTAATCTTATTGGCGGCAGGTGCAGGGAGGCGTCTTGAAGGTTATATTGGCACGAGAAAGCAGTTTTTTAACTTCAGGGGGCGACCCCTCTTCTGGCACAGTGCGCTAAACTTTTCCCGTATCCCCACCATAGATGGAATGGTCTTTGTGCTCCCTCCAGGGGAGGTAGAGGAGTGGAGCAGGAAGATAGATTCTTTGTGTGATAGGGACTGTTTTTTGCTTCCCTACAAGGTGATTGGGGGTGGTGAGGAGAGACAGGATTCAGTACGAAAGGGCCTTGAGGCCCTTCCCCGGGAGTGTACCCATGTACTGGTCCATGATGCGGTGAGGATATTTGTGAAGCCCTTGCTTATAAGACAGGTGATGGATGCCCTGGAGCAGGGAAAGAGTGCCGTGGTACCGGTGGTGCCTGTGACAGATACCATAAAGCAGGTGGGAGTGAGGGGAGTGTGTACATTAAAAAGGGATGAACTCAGGGCGGTCCAGACACCTCAGGGATTTGAGGTGGCATGTCTTAGACAGGCCCATAAACTTGCCCTGGAGAGGGGTATTGTGGGGAGTGATGACTCCTCGCTGGTGGAGGAGATGGGAATAGAGGTGGCCCTGGTTGAGGGGGATGTGGAAAATGTCAAGATTACCCATGGGAGGGATATAGAGGTGCTCAGGGAGGATGTTAGCTGGACAGTGCCCTCTATAGGATTTGGATATGATGTCCATAGATATGCCCCTCCAGGTGAGGGCAAAGAGATGAGATTGGGGGGGGTTTTGATCCCCTCTGCCCCTGGAATTATGGCCCATTCAGATGGGGATGTGGTGGTACACTCCCTTATGGATGCGATTTTGGGATGCCTGGGAAAGGGAGATATTGGAGAGATGTTCCCAGACAATGACCCTGAATATGAGGATATAAACAGCATGATACTCCTCTCTGAGGTCCTGGATATTGCCGCAAAAGAGGGCCTTGAGATATGCCATGTGGATGTTACCATTGTGTGTGAGGTGCCCCGCCTTTCCCCATACAGGTCCCAGATAAGAAAGAATATAGCAAGGATTATGAATCTTTCACCAGATAGTGTAAATATAAAGGCCACCACAGAGGAGGGCATGGGATTTACTGGGGAGAGACTGGGCATAAAGGTCTATTGTGTGGTGGTGGCCCGGAGATCTCTGCGCCTTTAATTAAGGGAGTTTTGTTATGTGGCTGTATAATAGTTTTACAGGGAAGAAAGAGAGGTTTGTTCCCAGGGAGCCTGGCAAGGTCTATATGTATGTGTGTGGAATTACGGCCTATGACCTGTGTCATATTGGACATGCCAGGGCCGCTGTGGTCTTTGATGTCCTCTATCGTTTCTTAAGGTATCAGGGATATGATGTGATATTTGTGCGTAATTTTACAGACATTGACGACAAGATAATAAATAGGGCAAGGGAAAAGGGACTATCCTGGCAGGAGGTAGCAGAGAGATATATTGAGGCCTTTTATGAAGACATGGACAAGCTGGATATCCTTAGGCCCACTTATGAGCCCCGCGCCACTGAGCATATAAAAGAGATGCAGGAGATCATTTCCACTCTAATAGAAAAGGGATATGCCTATCCCACCCCTAAGGGGGATGTATATTTCAGGGTGAGGGCATTTAAGGACTATGGAAGATTATCAGGCAGGGATATAGAGGAGTTAAAGGCAGGGGTGCGGGTAGAGGTGGAGGAAGACAAGGAAGATCCCCTGGACTTTGCCCTGTGGAAGGCCTCTAGACCACCTGAGCCGTGGTGGGAGAGTCCTTGGGGAAAAGGCAGACCTGGGTGGCATATTGAATGTTCTGCCATGAGTGAGAAGTATCTGGGACTTCCTCTGGACATCCATGGAGGGGGACAGGACCTTATATTTCCTCATCACGAGAATGAACGCGCCCAGAGCGTTGCCGCCAGGGGGGTGGAGTTTGTAAGATACTGGGTTCACAATGGGTTTGTCCAGGTGAATGGAGAGAAGATGTCCAAGTCTCTGGGAAACTTTGTGACCTTGAGGGATATTTACAGGGAATTTTTGCCAGAGGTCCTAAGGTTCTTCCTCCTCACCAAGCACTATCGTACCCCTCTGGATTTTTCATTTGATGCCCTGAGGGATGCAGAAAAGGGGCTTAAGCGGATATATGAGACCAGGATGGCTATTACCAAGGGCCTTTCCTCTTCTCCTAGGGCCAATGGACCTGGGGATGGGAAGATAGAGAGAAGGGTGGAGGAGGCCTGTGAGAAGTGGAAGGCATCCCTTGCAGATGACCTTAATACTGCAAGGGCACTTGGAGATGTATTTACTATGGTGAAGCTGGCCAATCGGATATTACAGGATAAGGGCTTGAGAAGAAGTAGAGAGGGGGCAGTGCTTCTCGAGAGGTTGCAGGACGCCATAAAAGAGGCAGGAGAGGTGCTTGGTGCCTTCTGGCGAGAGCCCCAGGAGTTTTTAAAAGGGCTAAAGGGGTTTAAGCTCAAAAAGTTGGGAGTGGAGGTGGAGGAGATAGAGAGGGCCATTTATGAGAGGCAGCAGGCAAGAAGGGAAAAAGACTTTAAACGGGCTGATGAGATAAGGGATGATCTGTTCAAAAAGGGGATTGTATTAAAAGATACCCCTGATGGATGTATATGGGATGTGGAGTAGAGATATGGGACTATGTAAAAAGATACAGCAGATTAAACCCTTTATGGTCATGGAGGTCCTGGAAGCGGCTCAAGAGCTGGAGGCAAAGGGGATAGATGTAATCCATCTGGAGGTAGGGGAACCAGATTTTGATACTCCCAGGTGTGTTAAGAGGGCGGCCCAGGAGGCAATAGAAGCGGGATATACCAAATATACCCATAGCCTTGGCCTGCTGGAACTCAGGGAGGCAATATGTGAAGACTACTGGAAGAACTATGGGGTGGAGATATCTCCCAGTCAGATAATCGTTACCTCGGGGACCTCCCCTGCCATGGTACTGTGCTTTGGGGCCCTGCTGGATGAAGGGGATGAGGTTATTGTCTCAGACCCTGGTTATGCCTGTTATGAGACCTTTATAAGGTTTTGTGGGGGTATCCCCCGCAGGGTAGAGGTTTTTGAAGATGACGGTTTTCAATATCCTATTTCCAGTATAAAAAAGGCGGTGGGTCCCAAGACAAAGGCCATACTCATAAATTCCCCTGCCAATCCCACAGGGAATGTGCTCTCCAGAGAGCGAATGGAAGAGATTGCAGACCTTGGAATCTACGTGGTCTCAGATGAGATATACCACGGACTGGTATATGAGGGGAAGGAACACTCTATCCTGGAATTTACAGATAGGGCTTTTGTCCTAAATGGTTTTTCAAAAAAATACGCAATGACCGGGTGGAGACTTGGATACCTTATTGCACCTAGGGATTTTGTGCGTTGCATCCAGAGCTTGGCCCAGAATCTCTTTATCTGTGCATCTTCTATTGCACAATATGCAGGGATTGCCGCCATAAAAGAGGCGGAAGGGGACGTGGCAGAGATGCGCAGGATATATAATGAGCGGCGCAGATATATGCTCTCCCGTTTAAAAGGCATGGGGTTTGGCATAGGGGTAGAACCCACTGGTGCGTTTTATATCCTGGCAAATGCCAGGGGATTTACCTCAGATTCCTATGGATTTGCCTTTGAGGTATTAAAACATGCCCACATTGGGGTAACTCCAGGGATAGATTTTGGGAAAAATGCAGAGGGTTATATTCGTTTTTCCTACGCAAATTCCCTTGAGAATATAAAAGAGGCCATGGATAGATTAGAGGTATTTCTCTCAAACAGGGGTTAATATGTCAGAGGATTATCTTTCTGCCTTTACCTGGATTGCAGAGAAGAGGATACAGGAGGCCATGGAGCAGGGAGAGTTTAATGACCTTCCAGGCAAGGGAAGACCCCTTGAACTGGATGATGATTCCCATATCCCTCCAGAGTATCGTCTGGCTTACAGGATATTAAAAAATGCAGGATATACCCACCCGGAGATAGAGGAGAGAAGAGAGATAGAAAATATCCAGTCTATGCTCTCCTCCTGCAGGGATGAACAGGAGGTCTATAAAAAGGTCCAGAAGCTAAACCTCCTCATTGCCAGGATAAATGCCCGCCGTGAACGTCCCGTATATCTTGAGCTTGATGAGATTTATTATAAGAAGGTGGTAGAGAGGATAAAGGTAAAATCCAGATAGGGGGAGGGGGCTTTGGGTGATATTTTTAAGCCACACCTCCTTGACGGGCAGTTTTTTTGGGTTTAAAGAGAAGAGGTCTCTCTTGTTTATTCATTAAAACCATTGCCATATTCAGGTGCCAGAGGGGCTTAAAAGGGAACTTCCGTGAAAATCGGAGGCGGGCCCGCCGCTGTAACCGGGGACGAAAGCTGCAAAATGCCACTTCGGCCTTTAAGGAGTCTCCTGAGCTATGCCGGGGGAAGGCGCAGCAACTAGGAAGATCCGGGAGCCAGAAGACCTGCCTGAATATGTGGGTGCTGGAGAGGTGGGGAA
This sequence comes from uncultured Desulfohalobiaceae bacterium, assembly GCA_964427155.1. Lineage (GTDB taxonomy): Bacteria > Desulfobacterota > Desulfovibrionia > Desulfovibrionales > Desulfothermaceae > Desulfothermus. The sequence continues at coordinate 33,906 of CAYRSC010000007.1, forward strand.
GAAAACGGGCAATCCCCAGTTCAGTGGATGGACTGGGGATTTTTTTATAGGGAGCCAGGTAGATGAGGGAGATAGTAATTGAGGTAAAAGATCTGGAAAAGCGCTACTCCACTACCCATGCCCTCAAGGGCATCAGCTTTCAGGTGGAGAAGGGGGAACTCTTTGGCTACCTTGGTCCAAATGGGGCAGGCAAGAGTACCACTATTCGGATCCTCACAGGTCTCACCAAAAAGACCTCAGGGGAGGCCATTCTTGCAGGCTATGATATAGAAAGGGATTCCATAGAGGCAAAAATGCAATTTGGGCTTGTTATGCAGTATATCAATCTGGATGTGGAGCTTTCTATCTGGGAAAATCTGGATATTCATGGACGCCTCTACAATATGGATAGGGCAGAGAGGAGGAGGAAGATACAGGAGGTGTTGGACTATGTGGACCTGCTGGACCGAAAGGACACGTTGGTGAGGGAGCTATCAGGGGGGATGAGGCGCAGGGTCATGATTGCCAGGGCCCTGCTTCATTCTCCCTCTATTCTCTTTTTAGATGAGCCAACTGTTGGGCTGGATGCAAATATTCGTAGGCGTCTGTGGGCCCTTATAAAGAAGATACAGGAGGAAGGGACCACCATATTCTTGACCACCCATTATATTGAAGAGGCAGAATTTCTCGCAGAGAGGGTGGCCTTTCTGGATGAGGGAAGGATACTTACCATAGATACCCCATCAAATCTTATAGCGCAAACAGGGAACTGGGCAGTGGATTTTCTGGAGAGGGATACCCTTCGCACCCTCTATTTTAAGAGCAGGGAAGATGCCCAGGCATATATCCTTTCTCAGGAAGGGAGTTTTAGTCTCAGGAGGGTAAATTTAGAAGATACCTTTTTAAAACTTACAGGGAAAAAGGTGCAATAATGTTAAATGGGTTCTGGGCGGTATATCTGCGGGAGCTTTTAATATTAAAGAGGAAGATAAAGAGACAGGCCCTGAGTATGAGTGTCTCTCCCCTGTTATATCTTATTGCCTTTGGATATGCCATGGGAGACAAGGTGGTAATACATGGACATACCTATACGGAATTTTTGATCCCTGGTCTTGTGGCCATGTCCAGTATGACCTATGCCTTTGGGATCGCAAGTGAGATAAATGTGGCCCGTTTTTACTGGCATATCTTTGAGGAGTTCCAATCTGCGCCCATTGGGAACTGTGCCTATGTACTGGGAGAGGTGGTGGCCGGGATAACCAGGGCCCTGCTTGGGGTGTTTATCATCCTATCCCTGGGTTATATGTTTCATGTGAGACTCAATTATCTCAGTCCATATTTCTGGGGAGCCATCCTCTTAAATAGCTTTGTGTTTGCATCCATGGCAGTGGCCTTGGCCATGGTGGTAAAGAATCATGCGGACCAGGCCCTGCTCACCAATTTTGTGATTACCCCCATGGCCTTTTTGGGAGGGACCTTTTTCCCTGTGGATAAGCTTCCCCACTGGGCCCAGATACTGGTCTATACCCTCCCCATTACCCATGCAACCAGGGCCATCAGGAAGAGCGCCTTTGGGGGGATTCCAGATTACATCTCCTATGTAATACTTGTTGTCATTGGCATCATATCCTTTTTTATAGCCATAAGTTGTGTAAATCAGGCAAGGGACTAAAGGGGGTGGTATGAGATACTCGGTGATGGTCTTTATTTTGTGTGTGTTATGGTCGGCTATTTGTTGGGCAAACAAGTTTGTACCTGAGGTGAAAAAACCAGTGCAACAGGCCATAGATATCCAGAAGAGGCTTCAAGAGAAAAAAGATAGATGGATGCAAGAGAGGCAGAGGCTCCTCCAACAATGTAAAAGGATCTCTGAGGAGATAAAGATATTGGAGTATCAAAATCAGGACCTGAAAAAGGAGGAGGAGGGCCTCAAGACCTCCATAGATGCCCTCAGGGAAGAGATAAAGAGGGCAGGTGAGATATCCACTGGCATTATGCCCCTTTTATGGGAGATATATCATAGGATGGAGAAGTTTGTGAAACTGGATATGCCTTTTCTAAGACAGGAGAGAAAAGTTCGCCTTGCCCGTTTAAAGGAGCTTCTGGAGGACCCCTCAGCTTCCCTTTCTGAAAAGTATAGAAGGACCATGGAGGCCCTGTTTGTGGAGGTTAGATATGGGGAAAGTGTGGGGGTGTATCAGGATAGGATAGATCTAAGTGGCCGAAAGGTGATGGGAACTGTTTTTCGGCTGGGAAGGATAGCCCTGTTCTTTAAATCTCCAGATGGTATGTCCTATGCATTTTTTGACCCTGGAAAAAGGGTGTGGCAACCCCTTTCCCCCTCCCAGGGTAGGGATATAGCACGGGCCATAGAGATAGCCCGAAAGAGAAGGCCTGCGAGCGTGTTAATGCTTCCCATAGGAAGGATGGAGAGTGAAAGATGAGACAGATAATTGTGGTGTGTCTATGTGTTTTTTTCTCCTGGAGTGCACCTGTCCTCAGCTGGTCTCAGGACGTGAGACCCATGATGAGGAAGATAAGTGAGGAGAAAAAGATGCTCCTTGAAAGGGCCATTGAAGAGAAACACAGGGCCAGAGAGGAACTTCTCTCAGGGGTGAAGGAGATATCTAAGGATAGGGCATCCCTGCTCTCTTTCCTAAGGAGATTGAAGGCGAGAAAAGAGGCATTATTAACTCAGGCCCAGGAACTTAAGTCCTCTATTGCCTCTTTGACCAGGGAAAAGCAGCTGCTTGGTTCTATTATGGAGAAAAACCATGCGGATATACAGGAATTGGTGGGATATATTCGTATAAACGCCAAGGACCTAGATGGATTATTGAGGCAAAGTCCCTATTCCGCCCTTTATCCCCACAGGGAAAGGACCCTTTCTTCCCTACTTGGCTCCAGAGGATTCCCCGCTATGAAGGATATAGAGAACATGGTAATGCTTCTGTTTGAGGAATTATATCTATCTGGAAATGTAGTTTATAAGAGATGTCCTTTTATAGACAGAAATGGGAATACCAGGGAGGGAAAGGTCCTGTTTGTGGGACCATTTACTCAGATGTATAGCACAGGTAAGGATGTGGGGTTCCTGCTCTATTCTCCAGCCAGTGAAAGGTTTTTTGCCTTATCCAGACATGCCCCTTACCTTATCCGCAGACATATAAAAAGATATCTCACAGGAGAATCTTCCACTGTGCCTGTGGATATTGCCCGGGGGGCGGCCATCAGGCAATTTCTATATGAACCCAGCCTGTGGGAGAATATCTTAAGTGGAGGTCCCCTTATCTGGCCTATCCTGGCCATTGGGGTGGCAGGTCTTTTTCTCATTATTGAGCGGCTTTTATATCTAGCTAAACGGTCAATGGACACCTCTTCCTTTATGGAACAACTAACATCCCATATTAAGAAAGGGGAATGGGACAGGGCCCATGGCTTGTGTAAGGGGCAGCAGGGAAAGATTATTCCAGCGGTGGTGCTCACTGCAATAGAGCACAGGGGACTTGCAAGGGAGGATATGGAAAATATGCTTCAGGAGAGGATACTTGGGATTATTCCCTCCCTGGAGAAGTTTCTCTCCACCTTGGGAATGCTGGCGGCAATTGCTCCCCTTTTGGGGCTATTGGGGACTGTCACAGGGATGATAAATACCTTTCATGTGATTACCTATTATGGCACCTCTGACCCAAGACTCATGTCCAGCGGGATTTCAGAGGCCCTTATAACTACCATGCTGGGACTGAGTGTTGCCATTCCTATTATGTTTTTCCACACCCTTATCTCCAGGCGAGTGGATTCCCTGGTTGCGCAGATGGAGGAGTGTGCCGTCTCTGTGGTAAATTTGATCTATGCCAGGGAATAACAAGATGTCCTATGTGGATGGTATATATCCTCTTCTCTCCAGTCTCTGGGAATATGTGAGAGATGGAGGGGTGGTTATGGTTCCCTTGTTGCTGGTTTCCCTTGTGATGTGGAGTCTTATAGTTGAACGGCTTATATTTTTTAGAAGGATGTATCTTTCTCCCCTAACTCCCCCGGAAATACTCTCCTTTATAAAAAGGGGCATATCTCCCACTGGGAAGGGGGCACAGGGGATAGGAGGGATATTTGTCTCTGAGTTTTTAAAGAACATGAGGAACAGGGGTGTGGCAGATGAGAACCTGGTAAATGAGGTGGTGTTATCTCTCATACACCGTCTTGACAGGCACCTCTCTCTCATCTCCACCTTTGCGTCACTTGCCCCCCTGCTGGGATTGTTGGGCACTACCATAGGCATGGTAAAGACCTTTGATGTGATATCTGTATTTGGCACAGGGAATGCTAGGGCCCTGGCCTCAGGTATTTCAGAGGCACTTATAACCACACAGACAGGTCTATTTATCGCCATCCCCGGTGTATATATGAGCAATTTTCTTCAGCACAGGTCAGTAAAGTTAAAAAAAACATTGACCACCCTGGGTATTTTTTTAAGCAGGGAACTAAAAGACCCTGGGGAGATGTGAGATGTTAAATATTACTTCCTATAGAAGGATGAGGAGGAAGGGAGTGGAGATAAACATGGCTCCCCTTATAGATATGATATTTATCCTCCTTATCTTTTTTTTGGTGACTACCAGTTTTGTAAAAGAGACAGGCGTGGATATAAACCCACCTGTGGCAAAGATGGCCTCAGTAAAAAAAAATGCCACCATCCTTATAGCGGTAACAGCTGACAATAGGATATTCATGGACAACAGGGAGATAGATCTAAGGGCCGTGGAGGCAAACGTGGAGAGGGCCCTTGCAGAGAATCCAGATAGTTCAGTGATTATAGTTGCCGACAGGAAGAGTGAGACTGGGGTGGTGATCTCTGTGATGGACAACTGTAAGCTCGCTGGGGCGAAAAAGGTGGCCCTGGCCGCTAGGCCCCCTTCCAGGTAATGGGCGAATAAAGGAGGATTTTCAGGCACATGAGGCTCCATTTTGTGGTTGCAGGGGTGATTGCCCTGCTACTGAATCTGTTTTTCCTGGTGTTAATGTGTGCACTTATTTCTTCCCATCCAGAGAGGAACCCTTTCCCAGAGTATGTGGGAGGGGTAGAGGTGCTTAATATAAAACCCCCCTCCCCTCCTTCTCCCCCCAGGCGCCATGTTATAATGCAGCCTTCAAGGCCCTCTTCTCTTCCCTCTAGCCATATAATAAGGGTCCATGGGAACCCCAGGACCTCCTCCTCTTTCTCCCTTAAGGTGCCCATAACATTTGAGATAAATACCTCTCTTCCTCCCCTTTCCAGTGTGCAGGTTCCCATTCCCATGTTGGCACCCCCCTCTCCCCAGGTTTCTTCCCGCACCTTTAGGGTGGGGGACCTGGATCGTCCTCTTATGGTAGTGGTAAAGGTTCCCCCTCTTTATCCCATGAGGGCAAGGATGCTGGGTATAGAGGGATGGGTGAAGGTGAGGTTTATGATAAATAAAAAGGGGTATGTGGAGGATGTGCAGATAGTGAAGTCCCATCCCCCCGGGGTCTTTGATGCGGTTACAAGGGATGCTATTTCCAAGTGGAGATTTAAGCCACCCACAGTGGGGGGAAAACCTGTAGAGGTAGAGGTAACTACCACCATCAAGTTTAAGCTGGATTGAGGAGGATGTTGGTGAGATTTAGTAAGAGGATGATGGTATATCTGGCCCTTGTTTGTGTCCTTTTCCCGGGCACTTTGAGGTCAGAATGTACCCCTTATGAGGCATCCCTACTCAAAAGGGCATATGGGTTTATGCAGAAAAAGCAATATACCCATGCGTGCTCCCTATTGCACGCCTATGTTAAATCTCATAAAGATATGTGTGAAGAAATTCTACTATACCTGGGGAATGCCTATCTCCTTAACTCCCAGTATAAGGATGCAATTGTCCCCCTTGAATCTTTTGTGAAGAAACGGCCCAGGTCTTTTGATGGATGGAACCTTTTGGCCAGCGCCTATTATGGTGCAAAGAGATATATGGAGGCCAGAGGGGCCTTTTTAAGGGCATATAGACTTTCCCCTTCAAAGGTATCCTGTATATATTATGCTGGAATATGCACTTACCTGGCAGGACGCAGGGAGGAGGCCTGCTCCTTTATAAAGAGGGCTATTTCCCTATCCAGACCCCATGTCCCTTATCCCTGGGAAGAGACCTTGATCAGCGTACTTTTTTCCCTGAAACAATACAAGGAGGCCCTGGTGTATGTGGAGGAGCTGTCCACTGCCCCCATAAAAAATAGGAAGAGATGGGAGGAGATAAGGCTACAACTCTATTTGTTTCTTAAGATGTGGGCGCGGGCATCCTCCTATGCCATGCAATTGTTGGAGACACGTCCCCTTGATAAGAGACTATGGGATGTGCTTTTTCAGGTGGAGATGCACAGAAAACAATTAAAGGATGCCCTATGTGTACTCCTAATCAAGGGGTATATCTCCCCTCCCTCTGCCCAAGAAGAGAAACTCATTGGAGATATGTATCTTCAACTAAATATCCCATACAAGGCGGTGCACTATTATGAAGAGGCAGAACAGAAGGCCCATTATAAGGACCTGCCTCCCTTGCTTGCCAGATGTTACCTGAGGCTTGATAGGCCCAAAAAGGCACTTGTCTGGGTAAACAGGGCCCTTGTCCACAAGAGGACCCCTGCCCTGTTTGCCCTGAAAGGGGAGATATTATACCGTTTAAACAGGTTCCTGGAAGCATCCACTGCCTTTGAAAAGGCCGCACATCTGTCTCCCTCCTCTGGTAGATATTATCTCTTCGCAGGTTATTGTGCCTTTTATGCCAGAGAGTGGGGTAGGGCAAAGAGGTTGTTTATATATGCATCCAGGGACAGGCGTGTGAAAAAACAGGCCCTTTCCATGTTAAGGCAAATTCCTTCCCACTGATTGGTCCTTTTCTTATTAGAAAAAACAATCAAAGAGGTTTTTTCCCATTGGATTTATCTATTTGACATCCATGCATTTTGGTGAGGATAAGGTACAGAAAAAATAGGAGGTTAGGGACATTGATTAGCAGGAGGGAATTTTTGATCTCTGCGGCAAAGATTGGGAGTCTTATGGGGGTCTATCCAGTGCTATCCTATGCAGCCTCGCTCTCTCTCGCCCCTTCAGGGATAAAGGGAGCAAAGAGATATGTGACAGGATGCATGTGGTGTCAAAATGGATGTAGTATGATTGTATACATAAAGGACGGAAAGGTGGTGCACCTCACGGGCAATCCAGAGGATGAGGTCACAAAGGGAAAGATATGTATAAAACCATTTGGAAGTGTGGAGCTTCTATCCTCTCCTCTTAGACTTACCCATCCCTTAAAGAGGGTGGGGGAGCCAGGGGATAGGGCATCTTTTGTACGTATTTCCTGGGAGGAGGTCCTGGATGAGATAGCCTATAAACTTAAGAAGTTAAAGGAGATTCATGGAGGTGAATCCCTTGGGATATGGGCCTCTGGAAGGAGTGCGTGGGATGGGAGGGCCCTTAATCGTGTCTTTGCCAGGCTCTATGGTACTCCCAACTATGAAAAGACAGGTCCCTTCTGTAATTACGCGGGTAAGGTGGCAGGGGTATCTGTGGTGGGAACCCGTCATAGCCCCTGGACATACACAGATAAGGACTTTTTTGACGCCTCATTATATATCTTTGTGGGAAGCAATATTGCTGCCACCAGGCCTGTTATCTTCTCTCGTCTCGTGGAGAGGAAAAGGGCAGGGAGGTGTAAATTAGTGGTCATTGATCCCAGACGCTCTGAGACTGCAGAAGAGGCAGATGTGTGGCTTCCCATCCGACCAGGTAGGGACCTGGCCCTGGCTTTGTGTATGTTGTATCATATAATAAAAAATGACCTATATGACAGGGAATTTGTCTCTAAATATACCGTGGGATTTGATAGGTTAAGACAGGAGATACTAAAAGGTGGATATACCCTTTCCTGGGCAAGTGAGCGGTTGGGGATAAAAGAGGTGGATATTCTTTCCCTGACAAAGGAGTATGTGAGGTGTAGAAAGGCCATTGTTGTAGGCAATAGTGGGTTGAGTCATCATACAAATGCGGTGGTGACCCATAGGGCATTCTACCTACTTGCTGCAATAACAGGGCACTTTGGAGACAGGGCAATGGGATATTGCTGTCTGAACAATGGAGGCATTTCTCTGGGGTCCCTTCCAGTGCCTAGGAAAAGGATTCCCTCTACAAGAAGGGAGTTGTCCAAAAATCCAATGGGATGGCTGGAATCTGTGGAGGATAAGACCTATCCTTATTCCCTCAGGGCCCTTATTTCCACAGGGAGTCCTTTGACCCAGTGGCCCGAGCAAAGGAGGTTTAGAAGACTACTCCAGAAGCTGGAACTCAGTGTATATAATGGGATAACCAAAAATATAAACGCCTATTACTTTGATTATATCCTGCCAGCGGCTTTTTGGATTGAAAGTGGAGGACTGGCCCCAGTGTCAGATGATAGCAGGTTTGTGTGGGTGCCCAAGCTCCTTACTCCTCCTGGAGAGGCGCGTCCAGATAGGTGGTGGTGGATAGAACTTGGAAAGCGCATGGGATGGGGAGATATCTTGAGAGATGAATATAAGGACCCGGTGGTCCTTATGGATGTAATCGGTGGACCCAAGGGATATACGGTGAAAAATTTTATATCTCACAAGGACAATGCCCTTCGGGCCCCGGTGAAAAAGCAAGGAGACAAGATAGTTGGCCGGGGCACCCTGTTTCTGGACAAAAGGTTTCCCACGCACAGTGGGAAGATAGAACTGTGGACCCCTAAGCTGGAGAGGGCCTTTTCCGCCTATGGGCTCAGCGCCATACCCCACTATTATACAGATCCAGATATAGCAGATGTAAGTGAATACACCATCTCTTATCATAAACAGGAGTTGATCCCTTCTCCTTTTCAAAAAAATAAGACCTATACATATAAGGTCTCCATTGTGGCCCAGCATGATTGCATGTGCTCCTATCCCTTCTTCCTTATCACAGGTAGGCCATCCAAGGCCATTATGGGACATACCTCCCATTGGATAAAGATGTTAAATAAGCTTTCCCCTGATCAGTTTTGCATAATACACGAGGGTAGGGCAAAAGAGAGGGGAATAAAACAGGGCGAAATAGTGGAGGTCCATTCCAGATATGGCTACACCACTGCACGGGCTATTCTATCTCCCTTTATTCAAAAAGATACCGTATTTATCCCATATTCCTATGGAGAAAAGGCCCCTTATACCTCATGGAAGTCCGTGAATTTTTTGACAAATATGGACGCCCGCTGTCCTCTTTCTGGAGAGATAGCCTTTAAAGGTGTAAAGGTGGATGTGAGAAAATCAGGATAGGAGAGGAGCTTCTAAGGCCCCTTGCCTCATCCCCCCCCTTTTGGGGGGTGTCTCCTATAATGGGTTTTCATTTGATGAAAGAGATAGCTTTGAGGCCCTGCTTCAGGAAAGAGAGAGGATATAACGTTTCAGCAAAAGGGATAAGTCATCTGTTGAAAATATACCCAGTTAAGGAGTTGCCCACTTTTTAAGACAGTGCTAAAGGCTGTGAATTAAGGGAAAATTGGGAAATTGCTCAGGTGGATCAATTTTGTTGTCCAAAAATGGATCAAATTTTTTGGCCATTGAGAGATTTTTTTTTCTTGAGAAAGAAAACATCTACTCTCCCTATAACAGTATCAAAAAAGCTGGTAAGAGAAGTGTGTTATCATTAAACTAGATTAAGTTCTTCTAAGATCTCATAAGCAAATGATAAAAATGGAGGTCCTCCTATTATAGCTCCACAAAAGAGGGCGTCTTTTATTTCTAAATCAGTTATACCATTTTTTAATGCCTCTAGTATATGAAATTTTAAGCAATCATGGCACTTAAAACTTGCTGATAGGGCAATTTTAATTAATTCCTGTGTAGATAGATCCAATGAATTTATATTCTTTTGAATCTCACTTACTTGCTTAAATTTTTGGAAGAAATCTTTATTGTCAGACATAAATTTTAAAGCATTTGGAATAAAATCTATGTTAAATTTTTGAGGGGTAGCTTGAGATAATCTTTTGATTTTACGTAGGATATTTTTTGTTTTGGTTTCCACCTCAATGAGATCGTTTTCATTAGGACGACCCTTTATATTGCCGAGACAGCCTTTTGTGGAATATTCTTCATTATTATGAAATTCACCAACAATATACCACTCTCCTATTACAGAAAATCTGAGATGCTCCAAAAATTGTTCCATATACTTAATAGCAGGAACAGCCTCTCTAATACCGGTATGGGGGCCTGAAAAAGTCACATAACACACCGCGTATTTCCCTAATATCTTAGGAGAACAAGGAAGAATATTTCCCTTTTTGCGATGTAAAGTAAGTTGAGATTTTATAAAATATTGGATCTGTTTAGACGGTAAAAATTGTATAACTGGTGAGCCTAGAAACACAAGGTCATACTCATATAAATCTATCTCTAAATTTTTATCTACTTGTTTAATATTGGGGTCAATCCCTTCTTTTTTAAGAGTATTTTTTATTGCCAGAGTAACCTTTTCTGTATTTTTAGTAAATGAATTATAAAGTATTAATATTTTCATAACCACCTCTTTTTTATAACTAACTAGTTAGTTATAAATTAATTTATTTTTAAAAATATTTTTGGTTAGAGTCAACAGGAAAAATAATTATTTTTTTCAGAAAAACGATTAACATATTTTAATGATTGGATTTATTTTTTTGTAGAGTTTCTTGACTTTTATGTATTGCAAGATTACCTTACTAACAGGTAAGTAATAAATAGGAGGGATGGATGAAAGGTCAAGATAGAAAGAAACAGATACTTGAGGCAGCAAAAAGAATATGTTCGAAAAAAGGTTTTTCGGGAACAAAGCTGAATGATATAGCCAAGGAATCTGGGGTAAGTAGAACCTTAGTAGTTCAGCATTTTGGGAGTAAAGAAGGTCTTTATGAAAGTCTTATAGATTTTTTATTTAAGGAGCATCCGTTGGAAGCAGATATTGAAATTAAGGACAAAATTCAAAAAAAGGATGATTTTGAAGTTTTTTATTCTTTTTTCCTCCATATTTTTTATCATATGACAAAAGATAAAGAAAGTTCACCTCTAAAACTTGTCTTTTTTAGTTTACTTGAGAAATCTGATCTTTATGAAAAGCACTACCAAAAAAGAGTAATCAAAGGTTTAAAAATTTTGGAGGACTATATCTACAATAGGATAAAAGAGGGAAGTTTTAAAGAGATAAATCCTCAGAGAGTGGTATCGTTTTTTGTAGCTTCTATTATGTATCTTATTTTACAACATCTGACATTTCCTAAAATAATAGAAGAAGATGAAGTAAAAGAAACTGTAAGAGAGGCTATAAATCTTTTAATAGAAGGAATAAAAAGTAAGGATACTTATGAAGATCTTGCAAAATTTCATGGACACAGTTGTATTGGACTTGCTATAGGATATAGAGTAGCTAATATAGTCCTAAAAAACGGTTTTAAAAGAGCATATGATGAAGAACTTATCGCTATAGTAGAAAATGATTCTTGCAGCGTAGATGCCATTCAATTCTTCCTTGGATGCACATTTGGTAAAGGAAATCTTTACGTTAGAGATTATGGAAAACATGTAATTACAGTGATTGAAAGAGATACTGGAAGAGCTATAAGAATTTCTCTTAATCTTGATGTCTTGGACTTCAATAAAAAAAGTAGAGATAAGATATTGAAAAACATACTCCAGCTACCAGAGGATAAGCTTTTTAAAATTGACAAATTTATTATGAAAGAGGATGAAATTCCAAAAAGGGCAGAAATAAGAGCCTCTGTTGCATGTAGTATATGTGGTGAACCTGTTATGGAAACTAAAACTCGTAAAATAAACGGTAAAGTATATTGTATACCTTGTAGTTCTAATTTAATTTCAAGTAGAGGTGATGGCGTATGAAGTGTGAAAAATGTGGTATTGAGATAGAAAAAGGTGAAGAAATAGAATATGTAGGAAGAATATTATGTGAAGATTGCTATATGGATGCTCTTTCTCCTGTAAGAACTTGTGATCCGTGGGCTGTTTATACAGCAAAGAAATCAGGAGATATTAAGCTTACTGAGATACAGAAAAAAATTTTAAGACTCATTGATGAAAGAGGAGGTTTATCAATGAAAGAAATTGCTGAATCTTTAAATTTATCAATTTCAGATGTTGAAAGGGAAATAGCAGCTTTAAGACATATGGAGAAGATAAGAGCCGCTATGAAAAATTCCAAAAAGGTTATAGTTAGATGGTAATTTTAAAAGAGTGTGTAACATAATTTGTGTAAATCCTTTTTTGGGCCTAATTTTGTTTAAGTGCATTTTCAATCCTCTCCTCAAAGAATATACATAGCCTTACGATAGATTTTAGACCAATTTCTTATAGCCCCTGTCCATTTTTTTGATATATCCTGGATTGCCAGGTATAAGAGTTTTAAAATCGCATCTTCCTTTTGGAATACCCCCTTGGTTTTACATACTTTTTTTAGTTTATAATTGAATCTTTCTATGGGACCTATGGTGTATATAAGTCTTCTTATTTCTGGGGGGTATTTATAGAAAGTTTTAATTGGTAATTCCTTAATTCATTCCACCCCTGACGGCTTCCACTATTTTATCAAATAAATTTTCGTTTCTATTATAGCGAAACTCAAGCTCTTTCAAATAGTATTTGAATGTATTAGGCGATAAACCATGAAACTTCAATAACCTCCCCTTCGCATAGCTCCAGAACCCTTCTATCCCATTAATATACACCTTCCCGTTAGCAAATCTCTTCCTGTGGTCTATCCTTTCGTGCCTGAATCCATACATGACAAGACTATCGTAACTCCTGAATTTATCAGTGTAAATCAAACTCCCTCTTTTCACTTTCCTTATGGTCTCTTTTAGCAATGTCTCCGACTTAACATCTTTAACTATCTCTACTTTTACTTTGCCCTTCCTCTCCAGTATTCCAAACAC
>CAYRSC010000008.1:0-9793 GCA_964427155.1 uncultured Desulfohalobiaceae bacterium
CCTAGGTTGCCACGACTTACCCCTGAGGAAGATGAAAAGAGGCTACTTCGTGCCGGATTTCTACTCGTCAGGAGCAAAGGCAGCCACAGAATATACCAAAAAGAGAAAGAAAGATTTGTCCTACCATTTCACAGGGGGAAAATATTGCACCCCAAGATTGTAAAGGCATTAATAGAATTGGTAGGAGACTTAAGCGGCTAACCAGGCGCTCCACCTGACCGCCATTCCGCTGTGCCCTTGGGGCTTGCGTCATGTTGGCAGGTGAGCGTAGTCGTTAGAGAGTGGTGCATTTTTATTCCACTTATAACATCAGGTTATTTTAGAGGTTGGGATCCAGTGATGATCCTGGATTACCTGGATTGAGAGAGGGAAAATTTTATTATATGAGGAGTGGAGCTTATGGCTGAGGATATGGTATGGAGGGTATATGGGGGTAGGGAGCTTATACCTACCCCTTTTTTGATTGTGGGGATATTAAATGTAACCCCTGATTCCTTTTTTGATGGAGGAAGATATCACAGGCCCGATAGGGCCATATCCCATGCCAAGGATATGGTGGCCCAGGGTGCCCATATAATAGATATTGGAGGAGAATCCACCCGTCCCTTTTCAGAGAGGGTGAGAGAGGAAGAGGAAAAGAGACGTGTTATCCCAGTGATAAGGGCTGTGGCAGATGAAGTTCCAGAGGTGGTAATCTCGGTGGATACCTATAAGGGGGCGGTGGCAAGAGAGGCCCTAGAGGCAGGGGCATTGATCGTAAATGACGTGTCTGGATGTAGATTTGATCCCTCTCTCCTGGAGGTGATTGCAGAATATAGGCCTGGATATGTGCTCATGCACTCACTTGGGAGGCCAGAGGAGATGCAGAAGGATCCCAGATATGACAACGTGGTGGATGAGATATTGTATTTTTTTGAAGAGAGGATGAAGGTCCTTGTGGATGCGGGTCTGGATGAGGAGAATATAGTCCTAGACCCAGGTATAGGCTTTGGGAAACTTCTGGAACACAACCTCCAGATACTCAGAGAGATAGATAGGTTTTATGAGCTTGGACGTCCTATATTTATGGGACTCTCCAATAAGTCTCTATGGGAGAAACTCCTGGGACTCAAGGTGGGGGAGAGGGAGTATGCCACTCAGGTGGCCACTGCCATACTGGCCATGCGGGGGGTACTTATCCACAGGGTCCATAACGTAAAGCTCACCAGGGATAGCCTTGAGATCGTCAGGGCCCTTAATGAGTAGTTAGACATGGAAGGGTGAAGGTAAGGAGGGAGAGGATATGAGTGAAAATATATTTGGAACCGATGGGGTAAGGGGGCTGGTGAATACCTTCCCCATGGAACCTGAAATAGCCCTCAGGTTGGGACTTGCCGCTGGAGAATATTTTAGAAACGGCTTGAGGAAACATAGGGTGGTTATTGGGAAGGATACCCGTCTCTCTGGATATATCTTTGAGACTGCACTTACCTCAGGACTGTGCGCCTCAGGCATGGACGTGTATCTGGTGGGGCCAATGCCTACCCCTGCAATATCCTTTTTAACCAGAAATATGAGGGCAGATCTTGGAATAGTGATCTCAGCCTCCCACAATCCCTATTATGACAATGGGATAAAGTTTTTTGATAGGGAAGGCTTTAAACTGAGCGATGAGGTGGAGAGGCAGATATCCAATATGGTACTGGATAGGGAGAGGAAGTGGAATTATCCCAAGAGTCAAATGGTGGGTAGGGCATTTAAGATAGGGGACAGTCCAGGGAGATATATAGTCTCTCTGAAAAATAGCCTTCCCCCTCATCTCACCCTAGATGGGATCAAGGTGGTAATTGACTGTGCAAATGGTGCCACATATAAGGTGGCTCCCCTTGTATTTGAGGAGCTTGGGGCAGAGGTGACAAAGATAGGGGTAAATCCCAATGGACTGAACATCAATGAGGAGTGTGGCTCTCTCTATCCTGAAAAGGTGAGGGATGCAGTTTTAAAGATAGGGGCAGATATAGGCATTGCCCTGGACGGGGATGGGGATAGGGTGATAGTAGTGGATGAGAAGGGGACAATCCTTGACGGAGACCAGATAATGGCCTTGTGCGCTAGGGAGATGATTGAGAATGGAGAACTTGCCGGGGGAAGATTGGTGGCCACGGTAATGAGCAATCTGGGACTTGAGATATTTATGAAGGAGATGGGAGGAGAACTGGTTCGCACCCCTGTGGGGGATAGATATGTGGTGGAGAAGATGAGGGAGATAGGAAGCAATTTTGGGGGGGAACAATCGGGGCATCTTATATTTTTGAGATATTCCACCACAGGGGATGGCATACTTGCGGCCCTTCAGATACTCAGGATAATGCAGGAGAGACAAAGACCCCTTTCGGAGTTAACTGGACTTTTGACCCTGTTCCCCCAGAGGCTTATAAATGTGAGGGTGAGCAAGAAGGTCCCCTTTGATAAGCTCCCCCGGGTGAGCAAGAAGGTGGAGGAGGTGGAGAGGGCCTTTAAGGGAAGGGGAAGGGTGCTTTTGAGGTATTCTGGGACAGAGCCAAAGGCCAGGATAATGGTGGAGGGAGATGATGAGGTGCTTGTTGAAAAATTGGCCCAGGAACTTGCAGATGTGGTTAGATGTTGTTTATGTTAATGTGAAGAGAGGGTCTTTAAATTAATAGGAGTAGGAGAGTATGAAGGTAAAAAGAATAGTAATTCCAGTGGCAGGATGGGGGACGCGTTCCCTGCCAGCAACCAAGAATCTCCCCAAGGAGATCCTGCCAGTATTTAAAAAACCCTGTATCCAGTATATAGTGGAAGAATCTATCAATGCAGGGTTTGATGATGTGATATTTGTAAATAATCGTAACAAGACCATCATAGAAGACCACTTTGACTATAACCTATCCCTAGAGTGGGTCCTGGAACGCAGTGGGAAGATGGAGTTGCTGCAGAATGTGAGAAAGGTGGCAGAGATGGCCAATATCATTACCATCAGGCAGAAGAGACAGATGGGGCTGGGCCATGCTGTGCTATGTGCCAGGGAGGTAGTTGGAGATAATCCATTTGCTGTAATCGTGGGGGATGACCTCATCTTCAGTAGCATACCTGGAATAAAACAGCTTATTGATGTGGCAGAAAAAGAGGGGATGGCAGTGGTGGGGGTGATGCCAGTGCCAGAGAGCAAGGTAAGTAATTATGGAATAATCCAGGGAGAAGAAATAGGTCCTCACCTCTACAGGGTAAGGGACCTTCAGGAAAAGCCCCATATAAAGATGGCCCCCTCCAATCTTGCGGTGGTGGGTAGATATGTCTTGACTCCAGAGGTCTTTTATCACCTTGAGAGATTGTATGATCCCGAGTCAAATGCAGAGTTAGAACTCACTGAAGCACTTAAGATACTGGCCAGGGAAAACAGGCTCCTGGCAGTGAGATTGCAGGGCATGAGATTTGACATTGGTGATTGGGTGGATTATCTCACCGCAAATATATATTTTGCCATCCAGGATGAAGAACTAAGGGATGATTTAATCTCACGACTCAGGGAGCTTATACCTTGTCCTTAATGATAAGATTGTTGGCCCTGTGCCTGGTGGTGTCCTGTATATGGACTCCAGCGTGGAGCAGCTATCCCTCTCCTGTGGATGTGGCATCTGCTGTCTCCAAGGGGTATAAGGGATTTTTATCCTTTAAAAGTGAGATTACCTTTGCCCCGCCCTTTGATAAGTGGAAGATAATATACTGGCAGGAGCAGGACAGGAGGCGTATTGAATTTTTACACCAAGATAAAAATGCAACCCTGTATTTGCTCACCATAGATAAAAAGGGGGCAGGATATATATATCCTGTAATAGGGAGATTACCCCAGATGTTTTATTCTCTCAAGGACTTTGTCTCTCCCTATGTGGGGTGGAGAGAGATGGGGATTGACCTCTCCAGGGAGAAATATCAGTTTTTTGAACACCGTCCAGTAATAGTGTTTGGAGATGGTCCCCTGAGTGCCTCTATTTTTATAGACATTGAACAGATGGTCCCCCTCAAAAAGACCTATCCAGGAGGCAGGGAGGTTATTTTTAGGGACTTTGTAGATGAGGGAAATTATCTCCTTCCCTCCTCCTTTGAAATAGATATACCAGGAAGTCAGCCCCTTATGGGCAGGATTTCCTGGATATCTATTAACGAGAAATTCCCTCCAGATACCTTTTCTCTGCCTTCATCCCTGAATATTCCCCCCCTCACCTCCACTCTCTATGGTGAACTCATGACCCTTTTGAGATATTTTTCCCTGGAGCCTAAATAAAGAGCTGGATCTTGCTCTCCTGGGCCTCTGCCAGATAGGTGGCCACACCAGCATACTCCAGTCCTGGATAATCTATCATATCCTCAGGCCCAAATCCCATAAGTTCCATGGACATATTGCAGATATATATCTTTACCTCCAGCTCTGCGGCTATCTCTATAAGTTGCGAAAGGGATTGTACGTTCTTTTTTTTCATAAGATTTTTTAACATCATGGTACCCATTCCACCCATATTCATTTTAGAGAGCTTTACCCTATTTGCCCCCCTGGGAAGCATGTAGTGAAACATCTTACTCATAAAATCCTTTTTGCGTGGGGAGGCGTTTTCCTTTCTAAGGGCGGCTATCCCCCAGAAGGTAAAAAACATGGATACCTTCATTCCCATGGCCGCGGCCCCTGTGGCAATGATAAAAGATGCCAGTAGCTTGTCCATGTCTCCGCTAAAGACAATCATGGAGAGCTTGTCCTCTTGAACCCCTTCACCTAGCTCCTCAATGCGTTTTTTAAGTTCCTGTATTTCTTTTTCAATAGATTCTAATTGTTGCATAATTTAACCTCCTTAACTTATTTATGTTAATGCTATTAACTTTTACTTCAAAAAAATTTATCCTACTCCAGGAGGTCACCTCCAACTTATACCAACTCCTCCCTCACCATCTGCATACTTTCAATGAGTTTTTCCAGGTAAAAAAACAGGTTTGCCCTGTCTTCTGGTTTAATGTGGGAGATAAGGCGTCTGTGAATATCCAGTTGAAATAGCTCTATTTCAGATATCTTCTTTTTTCCCTTTGAGGTAATGCTCAGGAGTTTTACCCGGTTGTCCCGGGGATCTTCTATTTTTTCCACCAGACCCTTGCTTATGAGTCCTTTGATTATCTTGGTCACCCTGCTCTTGGCAACATCCAGTCTCTCTGCCAAGGTCTTTACAGTAAGATACCTCTCTCCCCGAAACATGAGAAGACACTTTATCTCCGCATAAGGTATTCCAAATTTTTGGTTCTCATAGGTCTTTCTGTCATTACAACAATCCACGATGGTGTTTATAATCTCCTGGAGTTTGATTGCCTGATAATCTAAGATAGTGGCAGAAGTGCTACTGTTCATGGTATGAACCGTTAACAATAAAAAAAGGGGTTGTCAAGGAAAATTTTTATAAGGATGACAAATACCGCAAAAAAAATCTCTATCCACTCTCCATCTTTTGCAACGAAAACATGGCTGTGTCCATAGTGGATCAATTTTTTGGCCATGGACAAGCCAGAAGGGCTTTTTTTCTCTTTAGCAGGGGACTTTCCAGTAGGAGAGTTGTGCATATTCTTAAAACAGGTCTGTTTCCAGGAGTTAAGTATATGAGGACAACTGCCCTTATTTCTACAAAACTCAGAGACTTCAGCCTCAGATATGGAAGCAGTAGCAAAAAGAGCATATCCAGCTTCTCCTGTGGGGAAAATAGGAACCATTCTCTCCGCCCCTTAAAGTTAAAATTTTGCCTCATAGGGAAATGCAGGAGCATCTTATACAAAATTTTACAACGATCTTACTAAAATAAATGAGGTATTAAATTGGGAAGCTATTCATGCACAAGATTGGCGAGACCCTGCTATAAAAAATGCTAAGCAAGCAGAATTTTTAATTTATGAAAAAGTACCTTGGGAAGTGTTTATCGCCATTGGGGTTTATAAAAAAAATGCTGAAAAAGTAGAAAAAATTATTGAAAAATCTTCTTATCAGCCTAAGATTTTAATAAAACCAGAATGGTATTATTAAAACTTTAAAAAAGGAGTTACCATGATAAATAGGGTAAAAGGTAATATATTAAAAGCTAAAACAGAAGCTTTGGTCAATACAGTAAACACAGTAGGATTCATGGGACCGGGGTATAGCACTCCAGTTTAAGCAAGTTTTTCCAGAAAATTATAAAGCCTATCGTAAAGCTTGTGAGCGAGGTGAAGTTCAGATAAAAAACATTGGCGTCAAAAGTCTAAAATGGAATATATAGAAAAAGGCTTAAAAGCTTTAGTAGCAGAAATTAAAAAACTTGGTATTCGTTCTATTGCAATACCTCCTTTAGGCTGTGGTTTGGGAGGTTTAACTTGGCGTGAAGTTTATAAAAGAATAGAGTCTGCCTGTGGGGAAATTCCAAATGTAGAAATAATAATATATGAACCTCAAAATATTTCTATGATAAAAAACACAAAAGTAAATACGCTTCCTCCTCGTATGACTTTTGGAAGAGCAGCTTTGTTATGTTTAATGAAATATTACTTAGAAGCAAAACTTGAATTTGTTATTACTTTATTAGAGATACATAAACTTATGTATTTTCTTCAGGAAGCAGGAGAACCATTGAGACTTAAATATGTAAAAGGTCCTTATGGTCCATATGCCGAAAATCTTCGTCATGTACTTAAAAGGATTGAAGGACATTTTATTACAGGTTTTGGAGATGGAGCAGAAGATCCATATAAAGAAATTAAATATAAACAAAAAGCATTGGAAAAAGCAGAATCTTTAAGGTTATAGAAGTTTGAATTTTAAAAAGTTTTAAAATAAAAATTTAGATTTAAAATAATTAGAATTAAAAAAATAATAAGGGGAAACAAAAAATGATTCTATCTGGAGAAATTCAAAAAGAGCTTAACGAAATTGCTTTGCAAGTAAATAAAAGCGAAGAAGAAATTTTAAAAGAGTCTTTAAGAATTTATAAGGAATTTTTAAAACTTCAAAAAGAATTTGAAATGTGGGATGAAATTTCTGATATAGACTTTTTAAATTTTGAAGAGAGA
This sequence comes from uncultured Desulfohalobiaceae bacterium, assembly GCA_964427155.1. Classification (GTDB taxonomy): domain Bacteria; phylum Desulfobacterota; class Desulfovibrionia; order Desulfovibrionales; family Desulfothermaceae; genus Desulfothermus. The sequence continues at coordinate 7,069 of CAYRSC010000008.1, forward strand.
ATTAAAAATGAAAATATGTCTTGCAGAGATACCAAAGACTAATGGTCATGAACAGTTTGGCTTTCGTCTGGTATTACTAGTATCTCAACCTGTTCTAGAAATTTCTTTAATAATTCCTTTTACTTCAAATGTTTTAGCACTTCGTTTTCCTTATACTTTAAAAATAGAACCTTCGTTAAAAAATGGTTTGTCTTTTCCATCTGTATTATTAATTTTTTAATTGAGAGCAATAGATAGTAAAAGATTGAGAAAAAGTTTGGGTGAGTTAGAAGAATTTTATATTGTTCAGGTAAAAGAAGAATTAAAAAAAATGTTAAAAATTTAACAAACCCTTCCACCCGACCCGCCTAAACGGCGGGCGGGTAAACTTAGGAGATAGATAAAAAAATAGTCAAAAAAGGAATAAAGATGGCTGAGAATGTGAAAGTGCCTGAGAGGTGGAAAAGGGTAAGACTGGGGGAGGTTATAGAAGAGTCCAAACGAAGAAATACTGATGGTAAAGAAAGACCTGTATTAAGCATTAGTAATATTTATGGTTTTATTCTTCAAGATGAATATTTTTCTCATAATATTCACAGTACAGAGCTATCAAAATATAAGATTGTTTATAAAAACTACTTTGCTTATAACCCAGCGAGAATTAATGTAGGCTCAATAGCTTTAAATGAAAATTTTGAGGAAGGTTTATTAAGTCCAATGTATGTAGTTTTTAAAACAAAGAAAAATATATGGGCGAAGTATTTAAGTTACTTTATTTAGACTTATTTATTTAAAACTCAGGTGTTAAATAATGTAGCTGGTTCTGTAAGAGAAAGTTTAAATTACTCTTCTTTAGAATTATTTGATTTTTATTTCCCAGAAAGTTTACTTGAACAACGCAAAATCGCCGAAATTTTAGAGACCATAGACAACGCTCCATAGAAAAGACCGACAAAATCATAGAGAAATACAAGCGAATTAAGCAGGGCTTGATGCAGGATTTGCTGACAAAAGGCATAGACGAAAACGGACAGATAAGGAGCGAAAAGACGCACAGGTTCAAGAACTCGCCCCTTGGCAGGATACCGGAGGAGTGGGAGGTGGTGGAGCTGGGGGAGGTGGCCATACCCAACGGAATAGTAAGAGGTCCATTTGGTGGTATGTTAAAAAAGGAAACTTTTGTCTCTTAAGGTTATAAAGTATATGAACAAGGAAATGCAATTTATAAATCTGTCGATTTGGGCAGCTATTATGTTGATGAAAAGAAATATAAGCAAATGAAAAGATTTGCAGTAAAGGCTGGTGATTTTATTATAAGTTGCTCAGGGACTATTGGTAAAATATTCATGATCCCAAGTAAATTTAAAGAGGGGATCATCAACCAAGCATTATTGAAAATTACAATAGACAACAAAAAATTTGATAAAAAATTCTTTGAGTATTATTTTGAATGGGAACAATTTCAGAAAGAAATAATTGATAATACACAAGGTGGAGCCATGCAAAATTTAGTTGGTATCAATGAATTTAAAAAGGTAAAGATTCCAAAAACACCCCTCCCAGAACAAAAACGCATCGCCTCTGTTCTTTCCCAACTTAACGAAACCATTGAAAAAGAGCAAAAATATAAAGAAAAACTTGAAAGAATTAAGCAGGGATTGATGGAAGATTTACTAACCGGGAAAATTAGGGTTAGTAAATTATTACAAAATTACAAATAAAGGAGTCAAAAGTGGAAAAGTATTATGTGGAAATTCCAGAAGATACAATAAAAGCGTTAGGAATACCTAAAAAAGAAGTAAGTTCTATAATAAGAAGAGAGTTAGCGGTTTATCTGTTTGAAAAAGGAATGTTATCTTTTGGTCAGGCAAGAAGATTAGCTGGGTTATCTGTATGGGATTTTTTAGATCTGTTAAGAAAAAGAGAAGTGCAATTACATTATGATATAGCTGAATTAGAAGAAGATTTAAAGACTTTAAGAGAAATTTAGATGAAAGTAGTCTCTAATGCCCCACCTTTAATAGCGTTATCATTGATAGAGAAGTTATATCTACTGGAAGAACTTTGGGAAGAAATAATAATCCCTGAAGCGGTATATTATGAGGTAGTTATACAGGGAAAAAGGAAGCCAGGTGCTTCATTGATAGAAAAGGCAGTTGAAAATAGATGGATAAGGGTTCTTCAAATTAAAAAAGAAAATGCAGTAAAATTTTTACTGCCAATTTTAGATTATGGAGAAGCAGAAGCTATTGTTCTAGCTCAAGAAATTCAAGCTGGCCTAGTTATCTTAGACAATATAGAATCTCGGCTATTTGCTCACCAAGTTGGATTAAAGGTAATAGGAACAATTGGTGTTATTCTGAAAGCTTATGAAAAGAAGTTAATAAAACATCCTTTAGAAGAAATTTATAAACTAAAAAGTTATGGTTTTTATGTTGGTGACAACTTGTTAAAGTATATTAAATTCCTTTTGCAAGAAAGAAAGTTATAAACATGTACCGCAAGCTTGATGAAGAACACTATGTGGAAAATCCCTTCCTAGCTCAGCTTCAAAAGCTCGGCTGGAAGATTTACACGCAAAACAAAGACAATCCTGAAGAAGTCGGACAGGAGTTTAAGGATTAGTGTATAGTAATTTGATTTTTTTGTTATAATATTGGGGAGTTATAGAGGAAGGGGTTGTAAGACCCCACTATCATCAATGTAGTAACCGAATGCCGATAGGACTTCAGATTGGGTCTTCGTG
>CAYRSC010000009.1:0-2671 GCA_964427155.1 uncultured Desulfohalobiaceae bacterium
CCCACTGGCATAGGACTTGCTGCAAATCAGATAGGTGTAAGGAAAAGGCTGGTTGTGTTTGACTTTGCCAGAAAAAAGGAGAAGAGTGGCAGACCTTTTGTAATTATAAATCCCGAGATAGTATGGAGTGATGGATCAATAACAATAGCAGAGGCATGTCTTAGTATTCCAGATTTCTCTGCCGAGGTAACAAGAAAAAAGAAAGTGGGGGTTCGGGGATATGATAGGGAAGGCAAGCTGGTGGAGATAGAGGCTAAGGATATAGAGGCCGTGTGCTTTCAACATGAGATAGACCATTTAAATGGGATACTCTTTATTGATCATATAAGTACACTTAAGAGGGCCTTATTTAAGAGGAAGATGAAAAAGCTGATGAGGGAGATGAAAAGAAGGTTTAATGAGTAAAAAAGGGCTAAAGATAGTTTTTATGGGAACACCAGAATTTGCCCTTCCTTCTTTAAAGGCCCTGGTAGAAGAAAGTTATAATCTAATATGCGTAGTTACCCAGCCAGATAGACCCAAGGGAAGGGGTAGAAAGCTTAGCCCTCCCCCTGTAAAGGAGCTTGCAGTAGGCTATAAGATTCCGGTACTGCAGCCAGAAGATGCCTCAGAAAAAAAATTTTTATCCTTCTTAAAAGAGCAAGGCCCGGATCTTATTATTGTGGTTGCATATGGGCAGATCTTAAAAAGAGAGCTACTGGATATACCATCCTTGGGTGTTATAAATGTTCATCCTTCCCTTTTGCCAAAATACAGGGGAGCAGCTCCTATTCAGTGGGCAATAATGAATGATGACCCTGTAACGGGGGTGACTATAATGAGGATGAATGAAAGAATGGATGCAGGGCCCATATTGCTCCAGAAAGAGGTGCCCATACTCCCGGATGAAACAGCTGGCAGTCTCCATGACAGGCTTGCAGAGATTGGTGCAAAGCTTCTCTTGGAGGCCATTGATGGCCTCGTTGCTGGTTCCATAAAGGAAATTCCCCAGGATGACTCAAAGGCAACCTATGCGCCAAAAATAGATCGTTCCCTTTCCATAATTGATTGGGCCCATTCTGCAAACAGGATTTCGGCCAGGATCAGGGCACTGGATCCATGGCCAGGTGCGTTGTCCCATATTGGGAAAAGGGAGGTAAAGCTATTTTCTTCTACAGTGCTAGATAATGAACGTGGAGGAGATCCTGGCACTATCTGTGAGCTTGCCAAGGAAGGTCTCATTGTGGAAACAGGTAGGGGCCTTGTCCTTATAAAGGAACTCCAGTTACCAGGCAGAAAAAGACTTCCAGCTGCTGAATTTTTAAAAGGTTTTCCCTTGAAAAAAGGGGATAAGTTTATTTAAGTTAAGATAGGAAAAAAAGAATATGCCCAAGATAATAGAGATGAAGCCGAAACCATCAGATGAGGAAAGATTTATTCCCCCGGAAAAGAAAATATTCATAGTATTGCTCATACTGAGCTGTGTCGTTCTTTTGGGCCTGGCGTGGCTTGTATGGTGGGTCCCATACGTGGGGCTTGCCAATATAAACAAATATCTACCCTGGGTCTTTGGGACTGTTTTGGGCCTTATTGTCCTTTATGGTATTGGTGGTGCCATAACCCTTCTGTTGACCATTATAAAAAGAAAGAATCTCTTTTTTGATAAACGGTTGAGGGGAGTCGTAATAAAATTGATATTCCCTTTACTTGTGCTGGTGGGAAAACTTGTTGGTATAAGTCCGGATAAAGTAAGGAGATCTTTTGTAGCTGTAAATAATGAACTTGTTATGGCCGAGGCAAGGAATATAAAACCAGAAAAACTGTTGGTATTGCTTCCCCATTGCCTCCAGAACCATGAGTGTGGAGTTCGTATTATATGGGACATAAAAAACTGCAAGAGGTGTGGTAAATGCAAGATCAAGTATCTCCTGGAGTTAGCCGAGAAGTATAATGTGCCCATTTCCGTTGCAACAGGTGGAACCCTTGCCAGGAAGGTGGTTAAGGAGACAAGGCCAGATGCTATTGTTGCTGTTGCGTGTGAAAGGGATTTGACAAGCGGGATACAGGATACCTACCCCATTCCTGTATTTGGTATTCTTAACAAAAGGCCCAATGGTCCATGCTATGATACAGATGTGGACCTGGATATGGTGAAAAAAGGAATAGAGTTCTTTTTGGGTTATGAACCAAGAGAAGAGAACAAATCCCAGGGATCTCGCCCTCTCAATACTGAACAGGCTAAGTCATGATTTTGCCTTTTCTGATAAGGTTCTGAAGTCCCATTTTGATAGAAGGCCCTGGCTAAGCGATAGGGATAAGGCCTTTATATTAAATATTGTTCAGGGAGTTATAAGATGGAGGTTGAGGCTCGATTGGATTGTAGAGCAGTTCTTGAGCTTTCCATTCAAGAGGCTTGATTCTTACACTTTGAATATACTGCGTATAGCAGTTTATCAGATCTTTTTTATGGATAAGGTTCCTGAATTTGCTGTTGTTAACGAAGCAGTAAACCAGGCCAAGAAGAAGGGAAAATATATTGGGAGCACGGTAAATGCTATCTTAAGGAATGTATGCAGAAATAAGCATAAGGTAACCTTTCCTGACAGGAGCAAGGATTATATAAAATTTTTATCCATATTCTATTCATATCCTGAATGGATTATAAAAAAGTGGCTAAGGGAACTGGGAAAGG
>CAYRSC010000010.1:0-48314 GCA_964427155.1 uncultured Desulfohalobiaceae bacterium
GCATGTGTTAGGCACGCCGCCAGCGTTCATTCTGAGCCAGGATCAAACTCTCAGGTTATAAAATGCAATGCCTTACTCAAGACACCTCTAGCCTAACCTATCACTAACCCCCCCTATACCCCTATCTAATTGACAATGAGCCTTAAAAGAACCTGCGTTAGCTCCATTCACTCACGCAACGGAAGATGGACTATATAGACTTGCAAATCCCTTGTCAACACTTTTTTCCATTTTTTTAAGATCACCCTCCAGAAAAGTATATTGAGTAACACAAAGACTTACTTTTGATTCTTAAGATGAAAGCATCCTCTCCAAGACCATTTGACATCTCATTTTATTAGCTTTACTCTCTCAAAGTTATTATAAAAAGGAGATGAAGAGATGGTAAGAATAATCCAAGGGAAGGATAAAAAGCAATTATCCACTATCCTGAAAAAAAGGGCTACACAAAGGATAGACATAGAGGAAAGGGTCAAAGACATCCTCCAACAGGTGAGAGAGCAGGGGGATCCTTTTCTGGAAGAGATGACCCGCAAATTTGATTGCCCTAACTTCCAGCTCTCTCAAATGAAGGTATCAGAGAAAGAGATAACCTCCTCTCTCTCAGAGGTTCCCAAAAACGATCTCTCAATCATAAGACAAGCTATTAAAAATATATGGAAATTCCACGAAAAGCAACGACAACATTCTTGGATTGTCACTGATGAAGAGGGAATTACTCTTGGACAGATGGTATCTCCAGTGGAGAGTGTGGGGCTATATGTGCCAGGGGGTCAGGGAGGAGAAACCCCCTTAATTTCCACCCTCATAATGAATGCAGTTCCTGCAAAAATAGCTGGCGTAAAGAGGTTGGTAGTGGTTACTCCTCCCACTATCCATGGAACAACAAATCCCTATATCCTCGCATGTGCCTCCCTGCTAGGAATAAATGAGATATACAGGATTGGAAGTGCGTGGGCCATTGCCGCTCTTGCCTTTGGAACCCAGTCAATTCCAAAGGTGGATATGGTGGTGGGACCTGGCAATGTATATGTGACAACTGCAAAAAAATTACTTCTAGGAGAGATTGGAATAGATATGATTGCCGGCCCTTCTGAGATCACCATTATCGGGGATGGGGAGGCAAACCCCAGATGGATAGCGGCGGACATGCTTTCTCAGGCAGAACATGACCAGCTGGCATGTTCTATATTGATCACCCCTCATGAAGAACTCATTCACAAGACCCAAGAGGAGTTATCTATTCAGCTAGAACAGCTACCTAAAAGAGAAATAGCACATAAGTCTCTGAAGGATTGGGGAATGTTTGTAGTTACCAATAATATTGATGAATGTTTTGAAATTGCAAATGAGATTGCACCAGAACATCTTGAACTCCACCTAAAGGACCCAATGGCCTATCTAGATAGAGTAAAAAACGCAGGGTGCGTATTCCTGGGTGCATATACTCCAGAGGCCCTGGGAGATTATTTTGCTGGTCCAAATCATGTGCTCCCAACATCCTCCACTGCCAGATTTTCCTCTGGACTTTCTGTGGAGACCTTTTATAAAAAGACCAACTTCTTATGGGCAAAGAGGTCCTACACTATTGAAAATGCATCTAAAGTAGCAAGATTAGCAAGATTGGAGGGACTGGAGGCCCATGCAAGAAGTGCAGAGATGAGAAGGGAATAAAAATGGCAAGGAGAGGATTATGGAGATAGTAGTAGAGACCCATATTAAAGAATATCCCCTTATTGCAAGGGGAAAGGTACGTGACATATATGAAATAGACCCTCACACCCTCCTTATAATAACCACAGACAGGATGTCGGCCTTTGATGTAGTATTAAAAGAACCCATACCATATAAGGGTGTGGTTTTAAATCTCCTCACACTTTTCTGGATGAAACGCTTTCACCATATAAAAAATCATATCCTGGAATGGGATGTGCAAGACTTTCCCTCTCCTCTTAAAAAATATGTCTCCCAACTAAGGCATAGATCGGTAATTGTAAGAAAAACAACTCCTTTACCTATAGAGTGTATAGTGAGGGGATATATTACAGGGAGTGGATGGAAAGACTATATAACCACAGGAAAAATCTGTGGACATATCCTTCCAGAGGGACTGAAGGAGGCTGACAAGCTCCCTACTCCTCTGTTTACCCCCTCCACCAAGGCAGAAATGGGTAAACACGATGAGAACATCACCATACAACAGGCAAGGGCAAAGATTGGAGAAGGACTCTTTGAAGAGGTGGAGAAGATATCTATTGATATGTACAAACAGGCATCTGAATATGCCCAGGAAAGGGGAATAATAATAGCAGATACAAAATTTGAATTTGGGATAGTAAAAGGAGAGCTATATCTTATAGATGAGGTGCTCACCCCTGACTCTTCCAGGTTCTGGCCCAAAGAAAAATATTTTCCAGGAAGGACTCAAGAGAGTTTTGACAAACAATACCTCAGGGACTGGCTCTCTGCAAACTGGGACAAAAGGGGCACTCCTCCCTCCCTTCCTCAAGAAGTAATAGAGACCACTAAAGAAAAATATCTGGAGGCCCTTTATCTATTAACAGGTGAGAAACTGGAGATATAGTTTATTATAACCTTAACAGAAAAATGGGAGAAAGCTATGGATAATTGGACAGCGCTGGGAATACTAGGGGTCATATTGGTTATTATAGGCGTGGTCCTTCCAAAATTTGGAATAGGGGGATGAGGACTGAGGAAAAATAGCTGCAGTTTGCAGGATAAAAGGCAAAAGAAAGGCAACTAAAGAAGGGGGATTAACCCCTTCTTCCGAGAACATAGTGTAGATAAGTCAAGAGGAGGGCTGGGGATAGGCTCAGGTAACTCACAATGGCCAATAGCTGTTATAGTTGAATGTTTGGTTACCCTTAAGGAAGAGAAGGTCAGTGTGTGGTATAACAGGTATAATTAGTAAGAAAGAGGACATTGACCCCTCTTTTGTGAGGAGAATGGCCAGTGTCCTTGTACATAGGGGGCCAGAATACACGGGATATTACTTCTCAAAACAGGTGGGAATGGCCCATACCCGTTTATCTATTATTGACATAAAAGGAGGAAACCAACCCCTTTATGATTGGAGACAAGAGATAGTCTTAATTGCAAATGGAGAGATATATAATTTTGTGGAGTTAAAACAATATCTCATTGGTAAGGGTTATAATTTTAAAACCAATTCTGATTGTGAAACTATTATTTACGCATATCAACATTTTGGAGATACATTTATAAAACATATATATGGAATGTTTGCATTTGCTCTTTTTGACATGAAAAGAGAAAAGCTTATCCTTGCTAGAGATAGACTTGGAATAAAACCCCTCTTCTATATTCATCTCCCAGGAAAGGCATTTATATTTTCATCTGAAATAAAAGCTCTTCTAGCACTACCATATTTTCAACTTGATATAAATAAAAGAGCACTTTCTGAATTCTTTTGTAATCAATTTTATACTGGAAGGGATACTATTTTTTCTCATATATACAAGGTTATGCCAGGAGAAATTTTAACCGTAGATAAAAATATAAACCTTTCTCATAGGATATATTGGTCTTTAACTAATGTAGAACAAAGATCTATTTTATATGATAAAGCAGTTGAAGAGTTTAGTGAACTATTTACTACAGTATTGAAACAACATCTAAGATCTGATGTGCCATATGGAATATTTTTATCCGGAGGAGTAGATTCTGCCACTGTCCTATCCATGGTGGATAGGTATCAATCTAATCCTGTTATGAGCTTTTCTGTTGGATATAAAGATGTAGAAATGAAGGATGAAACAAAAGAGGCACAATATATCGCTAGTCTCTTTAAGACCAGACACCATGCAATTGTAGTTGATCCTTCAACTCTATTAAAAAGACTCCCTTATACTTTCTGGTGCATAGATGATCTTATGAGAGACTATGCCAGTCTTCCAACGATAATGCTATCCGAAACAGCATCAAAAAAATTAAAGGTGGTCCTTACAGGAGAGGGAGGCGACGAGGTATTTGCGGGATATGGGAGATATAGGGGAGCTATCAAGAGAAGGATAAGGTCTATTCTCTATAAAGGAGGAGGATTTAGACACCGCAGTAGTATTGATCTAGCGTTATTAAACAAAATATTTATCCCAGAGATGAAGTCCTACCTCTCTCTCCATCAAGAGCCCTTTATTCAAAAGTGGAAAGAGACAAATCCCAGCTGGTCAGTGCTTAATAAATATCAGTATATAGATATTACCACTGCCCTTCCAGATAATCTCCTCGTCAAGGTGGACAGGACCACCATGGGTTTTTCCCTAGAGGCAAGGGTACCCTTTTTAGACCATAGGATTGTGGAATTTGGCATATCACTTCCAGACAATTTAAAGACACGTGGTAGAGAGGGAAAATATTTTTTAAAGGAATGGGCATCTAAGTATCTCCCCCGTTCTCATCTCTATCGCAAAAAAAGCGGATTTGGAGTGCCAGTGGGAGAGATATTTTCTCCCCAACTAATAAAAGAGATACGCCCCCGTTTAAAAAAAAATCAGGGCATCAGAAACTGGTTTAAGTGGAGAGAAATAGAGAAGACCTTTCTTCTAAGAGACAAAAAAGAGAGGGGCCGAGTGCTGTGGTCTCTTGTACAATTTGCAGCATGGTTTAACATGTTTGTGGAAAAAAGGGGAGAAAAAAGGCCTGCAGTAAAAGACAACATACTGGAATGGATATAAGAGGGGGACATGCCTGATACCATGAGCAATAGCTTAAACTCCCCTCCAAAACTTTTATTTTTTCTGGCCACTTCAGGCCACAGTGGCGTAGATAGGGCAATGCAGAATCTACTGCCATCCCTTGCGAGAAGGGGATATAAAGTAGAGCTACTGAAAATAAAAAGACATGGTCCTGAGATCCAAGACAGGCATCCCAATCTAAAGATTACTCCTCTTCCCACCTCCCATGTGTACTCTAGTTTTCCATACCTTGTGGCATATCTCCTTAAAAATAGGCCCTATTGCATCCTTACTGACAAGGATAGAGTCAACAGGACCATGATATTAGCAAAACTTATCAGTGGAAATAAGGCAAAACTCTTTGTAAGTTCGGGAACCACTATCTCCATTGATCTTGCATCCCGAGGTCCCTTTGAGAGGTGGCTTCAAAAAAATTCCATGGGAAAACTCTACAGACTTGCTCAAAAAACCATTGTCACCTCTAGGGGAGTTGCTTTAGACATGGCAAGCTATACTGGCCTTCCTTTAAAGAAGATTGAGGTAGTACCTTCTCCAGTAATTCCTTCTAAAATGATGGAGGCATCCATTCCTCCCCCTGACCATCCCTGGTTTAAGGGAAGGGAAAAGACGCCTGTGATACTTGGAGTGGGAGAATTATGTATGAGAAAAGATTTCTCCACCCTTATAAGGGCATTTTCTATCCTTAGAAAAAAGATGGATCTTAGACTGGTAATCCTGGGAAAAGGCAATATGAGAGAAGAATTGAAGAGGTTGGCAAATGAGTTGAAAGTGGGAGAATTTGTGGACCTGGCAGGGTTTAAAAAAGATCCCTATCCCTATATGGCTCATAGTAAGGTATTTGTATTGAGCTCTCTGTGGGAGGGACTTGGATTCGTTCTCATAGAGGCCCTAGCCATGGGAACCCCAGTGGTCTCCACTGATTGTCCCAGTGGACCAAGAGAGATACTAAAAGATGGGAAATATGGTCCCCTAGTCCCCATACGGTCACCGGAAAAGATGGCAAGGGCCATTGAAAAGATGTTAAAGGCCCCCCCCTCTCCCCAGTTTCTTAAAGAGGCGGCCAGACCCTATACCATAGAAGAAAGTACCTCTGCTTATTTAAAAACCTTTGGACTCCCACCTGAGGTATCCATATGAGAGAAATTAATTTTCCTCCACGTTATTCCTATGATTTTACTATCTTTATACCCACCTATAATAGGGCCCATTTACTATCAAGAACACTGGAAAGTATCTGGACACAAAGCTATAAGGATTTTGAGGTAATTATTATTGATGATGGCTCAGAGGATAATACGAAACAAGTGGTTCAACAATGGATAGAGAAATCCTATTTCCCCATACGTTATTTTTATCAAATAAATAGAGGAAAACCGTCTGCCCATAATAGGGCCGTAAGACTGGCCAGAGGATATTTTTTCATGTGTCTAGATTCTGATGATATCCTTGCTCCTACTGCGTTAGAAGATTTAAAAAATGCCTGGAATGATATCCCTGCAGATGAAAGGAAAAAATTTGCAGGAGTAGAGGGGAATTGTCATTTCTTGCAAAATAAAAAAATAGCGGGTACTTATTTTCCAAGAGATATATTGGATTGTAGTTTTTTAGAAATGAGATACAAATTTAGAATAAAAGGAGATAAAAAAGGATTTATTTTAACAGAAATTTTACGTAAATTTCTATTTCCAATCTTTCCTTATGAAAACCATATAAGAGAATCTATCGTTTGGTCTAGAATATCAGGAAATTTATTATTTCGTTATATAAATAAACCAATACAATATATTGAACAGTTCCAAGATGGATTAACAGGTAAACATAATGATCTAAAAATAAAAAATCCTAAAAGTTTTAGTCTTTCTTTTTTAGAGATAATTAATTACTATTCTAGATACTATACAAAAAGAGAGCTATATAAATATATGGTAAGATATATAACTTTTTCTTTAATAAGTAAAAAAAATATTTTTCAGCAATACTATGAACTCAAACCAGGGATAATTCGTCTTTTTTGGATATTCGCTCTTCCTGAAGGACTAATTAAAACAGTTAAGAGTAAGCTAACTAAAAAGGTTAACTAGACAAAAGTAAAAAGAACAAAACTTTTTAAGGTATCATGAATCAAGAATGTCCACAGAATTTTTTGGATTATTTATCCTTCTTTCTTATAATTACATACTCACTAACATTCTGGTTTTCCACTGCCATTGGAAATATATCTCTATATAGTCTTTCTATATTATATTTGTACCATATTCTAAAAAATAAAAACAAAATTTTAATTGAGCCAAAAATACAAAAATTAATTTTAGTATCAGTAATATACCTTTTTGTCAATTGTATATATTCTTCTACTATATTAAATTTTCAATTTTATAAACAAGTTAATTATTCAATAAGGTTTATTCAGATATTTTTATTTATAATAACAGGATATTATATTTATCTACACAAGGAAAAAATCAACATATTTTTATTATTTTCACTAATAGGAATTCTTATTGGACTTATTTTAAATCAAGATTGGAATGGATGGAATTTATTTTTAAAGGGAATTAGAAGTGGATCATTAAAATGGTCATATTGGACAATGGGCTTATATTCAGCAACAGGACTTTTTTGTATATTATTTATAGATATTACAAAGTTTTTTAAAAAAAGAATATCCTACTTTATATTTAAGATAATATTTATCATTGCATTTTTTCAATTTTTGATAGTAAGTCAAAATAGATCAACATGGATAGCTACTTTAATATGTCTAATATTGTTACTTTCAATTACAACAATTGATTTCCAAAATAAATTAAATAAAAAAAGATATATATTTTTTATTTTAACAACGTTAATTATATCTTCAATATTTGTATCTATTAATAAAAAATCTATTGAAAATCGTAAAATCATTATTCTTCAAAAACAACAACATCTTACCGTCCCCGGATCTTTTAAGGAACGTATTATAATGACTACTTTTGGGATAAAAAAATGGTTACAACATCCCCTCCTGGGATGGGGGATAGGGACCAATGCAAATAAAAAGCTGGCGTCTCCTTCTGATTTTATTATATTAGAAAATTCTCATCTCCATTCTAATTACATAGAAATGTTAGTCAGAACAGGTATCATTGGTTTTTCTCTATTTTTATATTTAAATCTATATATATTTTATGGTTTCATTCAGCAATGGAAAAAAGGTAAAGTGGAAGATTACTTATTTTTGATTATCCTCTCTGTAGTAATATTAACAACTATAACATCGCTCTCTGATTTTAGACTTTTCCACCGAGACTTTAGATTTTATTATATCTTCTTCTGGGGAATAATGTATGCCTATCTTCTGGATGATAGGCATAAAAAATCTCTCTTTTCTTCCTGAGGTACTCTTATTTATATAGATTTATTATCCTTCAATTTTACTGTATAGGTCTTAAAATGGTGGTCCACTAGGCAGGAAGTCTTCACTGTATCTTCCATCACCTGTGTAGAAATTATATCTATCCAGTGCAGTTTTCCCTTATCATCCGAAAAGGTAATACGTCTTCCATTCTCAAATCTACCCTTGTGAAACCATATGTCCGGGGGGAGGAGCCAGGTTTTTCCATATCTTTCTTCAAATTTCAAATAACTTACTAAATCTCTCGGGAACAAAAGATAGAGGGCAAGTTCTTCTTCACTTACATCCCTTCCCATCTCTCCTTCCAGGTCCACGCGTCGCCTCGCAATATCCTCATCCTTCACAGAAGACTTATCCAACCTCTTTCCTCCTTTTGCATCCTCCTTCAATACCCTCTCATATATCCAATCAGGGGGATCGTAAAAGGGAAAGGGACCATAGTGTCCCAACAAAAGTCTTTTCAGGTCATCGGAGGGTTGTTGATATCTTCCATATAGGATGTTGCTAACAGCAGTAGACCATAAAATCTGACTTCCTGGAGTAACAGGCCATATATCCCCCAGTTCTAAGATCACCATGGATAATTCCTTAAATATTTCATGGATCCTGGAGAGAAGCCCCAACTCTTCCACCTGCTCATAGGCCATTGAAACCGCTCCCCCTGTAAGTTTATGGGCATGCACAAGAGGATCTATGCCTCTAAAGGGACTTTCAAAGGGAGCATAATATCTCCTCTCATAGCGGATTATCTCAGAGGATTCTATCATGGCATCAATATTTAGTCCCCTTGGTTGATAGTCATATTCCTCAAGAAGCTGGACAAGGGAGAGGGCAGGGGCCTGACTATGCCATGCACCAAACCCATGATCACACACCTCCACTATCTTCACCCCCGCCTTTATAGCGGCAACTATCCTGGCAAGGTCGTTCCCGTCAGTATTATGTCCATGATAGGCAAGAGGGATCTCAGGAAATTCTTTTCTTATGGCAGATACGAGACTGGCTATCCTCTCAGGAGAACCCAGGGCAGAATGATTCTTTATACATAATATGAGTTTTGTCCCAAACAAGGACTTTATCTCTTCCACCTTTGATAGATAGAACTCATTTGAATGCTCAGATCCTATTCCAAAACACAGACAGGGCATAAATATCCTCCCTGCCCCAATCACCTCCTCCCCGATTATCTTCATATTGGGAATATAATTCAAAAAATCATATACCCTAAATATATCCACATACTTGGCAAATTCAGAAATCACCTTTCTAATCACATTGGGAGGATATGGCCTATAACCAAAGAGATTATGGCTCCTCACCCCCGCCTGCAGCAAGGTATTGGGCATTGCCTTTCTCACAAGTTTTAATTTCTCAAAAGGGTTTATCTGCTTTTTCATAAGATCCACATGTACAGATGCACCCCCTGAGACCTCAAAGGCAAAATATCCCACCATATCCCTGGCAGTGGCCGCCCTCAGGGTGGTCCAGGGCATTATTCTACCCTTAAAATCTGATTGAGATACATCCCTCTCATTATTTGTTAACAAGTATCCCTCAAAGTTTCTCACAAAATCTATTACTTCACCGTTTGTCATATTCCTGAGCATTTTCCTCTCCTTAAAACTTACCAGATTTCCCCCTTATGCTCATACATCTCCCTTAGATGTGAGGATTATAGCCATAGGCGTTTATCTCTGATATGAGTCTTGCCAGCTTATCCATCTCATCATCCTTCTCTTTATAATTCAAAAGGTCAGGATGGAGATCTATGTAGGTAGTATCAAACCTTCTATCTCTAAAATCCCTCTCTGTAATTATGGCCTTATAGTAAGGTATGGTGGTCCTCACTCCCACTATATTAAAGCCATCTAAGGCCCTGCGAAGCCTATCCACGGCCTCTTCCCATGTAAAGCCATATACTGTAAGCTTTACAATAAGAGAATCATAGAACTGTGGTATCTCATATCCCTGATATGCCGCTCCATCCAACCTGACTCCATGGCCCCCTGGAGACTGATATGCCTCTATAACCCCTGGACAGGGCATAAATCCCTGTTTGGGGTCCTCTGCATTTATCCTCAACTCTATAGCACATCCCCTTACATACACATCCTCTTGCTGGATGGAGAGGGGTTCTCCAGAGGCAATGCGCAATTGTTCCCGCACAATGTCTATGCCAGTAACCATTTCTGTGACAGTATGTTCCACCTGAATACGGGTATTTACCTCCAGAAAATAGTAGTTATTGTCATGATCCACCAAAAACTCCACAGTCCCAGCACTCACATATCCTGCATACCTTGCGGCCCTAACTGCCGCCTCACATATCTCCTTATCCACCTCTGGCGGAAGAAAAGAAGGGGCTATCTCCACAAGTTTCTGATGTCTCCTTTGTATGGAACAATTTCTAGACCCCAGATGAATCACATTGCCAAAATTGTCAGCAAGTATTTGGACCTCCACATGACGGGGTTTTTCAATACCTTTCTCCAGATAGATATCCTCATTTCCAAAAGAGACTCTGGCCTCTGATCTAGCAAGTTTCAAACCACTTATCAGGGCATCTTCTGTATTCACCACCCTGATCCCCCGTCCTCCCCCTCCAGAGACCGCCTTTATCATTATGGGAAATCCATAATTCCTGGCAAAATCAAGGGCCATGGACTCCCCTTCCTCTCCAGGGGGAAGATTCTGGGTCCCAGGGATAAGGGGAATACCCACCTTCTGCATAATCTCACGGGCAATGACCTTACTCCCCATCTGCCAGATTATCTCAGAGGGTGGCCCCACAAATATCAGGCCTGCATCCCTACATTTCTTGGGAAACTCGGGATTTTCCGATAAAAAACCATATCCCGGGTGAATGGCATCTGCCTTTACCTCCCTGGCCACATGGATTATTTTGTCAATATTGAGATAATCCCGTCTCGGTCCAGGCCCAATACACACTGCCTCATCAGCGGCCATCACATGAAGGGCAAAACGGTCTGCCTCCTCATAAATGGCCACTGTATGTATTCCAAGTTCCTGAGCAGAACGCATAATCCTTATGGCTATCTCTCCCCTATTTGCCACCAAGAGCTTTTTTATCATATCCAATGCCCCAACATTAAGTTTTTAAAACCATCTCCCACTCTTATCCCTAGCCCCTTAAAAACAAACGACCTCAAAAAATATGCCCTTTGTTTGGAAAGATGTCCATAAAAAAATAAAATCTCCCATCTCATCCTAAAATAAGACACTATTCATCCTTGGCATTGTAAAAAATTGAGTGTATGAAGACCCTGACCTCTTGAATCCTCAACAAAAAACAAGGAGAGTCACAGGACAGATGGGATATGGACGTCTCATATATAACATACTCTCTTACACTGCAATGCCCTTTGCCATGGGCAGGCTCTTTCTCAAGGGGACAAAAAATCCTGATTATCTAAAAAGGATAGGGGAGCGACTGGGGAAGGCCCCCCTACCCCCCCTCTCCTCTTCTATATGGCTCCACGCAGTATCTGTGGGAGAGGTCCAGGCGGCCCTGCCCCTTATAAGGGAAATCAAAGAGAGATATCCCCATCTCCCCCTGGTCATCACCACTACCACCCCAACAGGCTCTGCCCAGCTAAGACAAAATATAAGGGATATTTATCACTCCTATATCCCCTACGATGTACCCTGGTTTATAAATCGTTTTTTAAGACACATAAATCCGGGGATTATCCTGATTATGGAGACAGAGATATGGCCCAACCTCCTCTTCATCTCAGGGGAAAAAAGGATCCCTATATTTATAATAAATGCCCGCATCTCCCCTTCCTCTCTTAAAAACTATAGAAAGATAAAAGGATTTATGCAGGAGGTATTGCAAAATTGCACTGGAATACTTGTTCAAAGCCCAGCCCAAAGGGAACATTTTCTAATCCTTGGATGTGAGCCATCAAGGGTGGCAGTTACAGGAAACATAAAGTTTGACATACATCCACCTGAAGATAAAATCCATCAAGGCCTAGAGTTAAAAAGAGAGATCTTCCAGGACCATATGGTATGGATAGGTGCCAGCACCCATAGGGGGGAAGAGGAGAAGCTCCTCCTTATACATAGAGATGTAATAAAAAAATTCCCCCACACAAGGCTCTTGCTGGTTCCACGACATCCAGAGAGATTCTCAGAGGTATATGAATTATGTAGGAGTATGGGGTTTAAGGTACATAGGAGGTCCAATTCCCTTATCCCCTCTATCCCCTTTGACATCTATCTGGGAGATAGCATGGGAGAGTTGTTCATGTACTACGCCATGAGTGATATTGCATTTGTAGGGGGCTCTCTAGTTAGGGTGGGAGGCCACAATCTCCTGGAGCCAGGCTCGCTTTCTCTTCCTATCATCACAGGTCCCTACCTATATAATTTTATGGAGATAAGCAAACAATATCAGGAAAGAGGAGCACTGCTGGTTGGGAGAGACGAAAAAGAGGTAAAGGGGCATCTCCTCCATCTCCTGGAATCACCCCAGAGACGAAAGGGCATGGGACTAAATTCAAAAAAGATAATAGAGGAAAACAAGGGGGCACTGGAAAAGATCATATCTCATATCTCCCCTTTTATCTCAAAAAGATGTCTCAGATGAATCGCCTCTTATTCCACTCAATAGCCAGGATAATGGAAAGACAGTCTCTAAAGACCCTTTCCCAGATGGGAAAGGGAGTGGGACTGCTCATGTGGTACCTTCTCCCAGAGAGGAGAAAAAGGGCCATAGCCAGCATCTCTTTTCACCTGGGGCTGGATTATAGGCAGGCAAAAATACTGGCCCGAAAAAACTTCCAGCACACAGGTCGCTCCTTTCTGGAAATATTCTATAATCCCAAAATAGGACAGGAGTTTATAGAAAAACACCTCACCATTAATCGTCCCTCTCTTCTAAAAGACCTAATCTCAAGGCCCCAACCTATTGTGGCCACCACCGGCCATATGGGAGCATGGGAACTCCTTTCGGGTCTTATGGCAATATATTTCCACCACAGGCCCACTCAGATAGTGGTAAGGGAACCAGAGAACCAGGCCTTACGCCTGCTTATGAGGAAATTTAGGGGAAGGGGGACACATGAAATAGTACATAGGGACAACTCTGCCCTCAGGATACTTAGTTCCCTTAAAAAAGGGGGAATCACTGCCTTTCTGGTGGACCACAACTGTGGAGCCCATAAGGCAGTATTCCTGCCTTTTTTTAAAAGGATAGCGGCAGTAAACTTTGGGCCCGCCCTTATTGCCATAAGGGCCCGCGCCCTTGTATGTCCCCTCTTCCTCTTGAGAGAAAATCAGGAGAGATATCTCCTCTATTTCTATGAGCCCCTGGATACATCCACACTTACAGGAAGGCTAAAAAACAAGGTAAAAGAGGTGGCATCCTTTTATACCCGTGCTGTAGAGGATATTGCATCTCAATATCCCTCCCAATGGTACTGGATACACAACAGGTGGAGGACAAGACCACCAAATGAAGACAGGGCTTAAGTGTCCACAAGGTTTTTGCTCTTGGTGCCTAATTTCTCATTTATCCTGTCTATCTTTTCTTCTAATTCCTTTTTCCTTTTAGGATCTGTTTCACGATAATATTGTGTAAGTAGAAAATTTCTACAATCATAAAGGGTATGAGTCTCTTCTTCCACATTTACTATCTTTTGACACACAGGACAGGGCCTTAAATTTTTCTTTGTATCCATATCAAACCTCACCAAGCTCCTTTAATATCACCTCTTCCATCATCCTGGCCTCTGAAAAATCTGGATTTATACGCAACGCATTTCTCAAAAATTTAAGGGCAGTCCTATATCTATTGGAAAAATATAGGGCCTTTGCCATATTATAATGAATATTCTCATCCCTGGGATTCAGTTTAAGTGCCTGCTTATACGCATCAATGGCAAGATTATATTTTCCCATCTTTCTAAAACGAATCCCTAGTGTATTATAAGGATTCGGGGCATTGGGATCTGTCTTTAGTATCTTTATAAAAAGTTCCTTAACCTCGTCAAAGTTATCACGCCTTGCATATTCGTCTGCAGCCTTCTGCAAATAATACTTATACTTCTCCAGATCACCCTTGCCCTTATAGGCCTCGGCAAGTCCTGTATAACATTTCACAAGTACATTATTTATTTTCAGGGCCTTGTTAAAGGCCATTATTGCCAGATTGTACTTTTTCTTCAAAAGATATTCTGTGCCCATCTCAAAATAGGAATCCGCCTCATCTTCCCCCCTCTCCTCTGCTATCTCTGAAAGCTCTTCAATGGCCTCCTCAAAGTTCCCAGCGGCTATCTTTCGGTTAGCATCATTTATGAGTTCCTCTTCAATCTCCAGAAACCTTCTTTGTTCCAGCACATATAATATATAATCCAAGAGGGTAGTGACCTCATAGGGTCTTATAATAAATCCCGCACATCCTGCCGCTATCACATCCAGGACAAATCCTTCCTCACTGTTAGAAGATATAACTATTACTGGGACCAGATAGTTCTTTATCTCTCTCCTCACCTTCCGTAAGAAGGTAAGGATGCTCATATCTGAGAGTTCAATATCCGAAAATACCATATGAGTAAGATTAAACTTCAGATAATCCAGGGCAGCCATGCCTGCAGAAAATCTATTAGCAATATTTATCTTCAATCTCTTGAGTCCTTCTATATCCTCCTTATAATGTCTCTCATTTGAAGTAGTTATCACTACTTTGAGAGAAGGAAATTTTTTCATCAACTCCTTTTTGGGCATATATCTCCTCTACCCTCTTCTTAAGTTTAAGAGGGGAAATTTCCCCCTTCCCTTATAATGCTCCTCCCTCCCATTCTCCATTATCTTCTAGATAACATATAATAAAAAAGTTACAAGTACATAGCGCCCCAACTCATCTCAACAAACTCAGTCCCCTCCTCAGTCCCATAAATATGGCCCCCACAACCACCGCCACTGCAATGATACATGCCCCGGTGGAAAGATTAAAATAATAGGCCACCAAAATACCAAGGGAACAAAAACACAGGGACCACAAAAAAGACTCTAACATCATTTGAGCCAGGGAGCTAGCCGTGAAAGAGGAAAGATATGGGGGTATGGATAAAAGGGCTATTATCAAGATAAGTCCCACCATCTGGATAAGTACCACTACCGCCAAGGCCACAAGTATGAGGAGTAGATAATAGAAAAAATCTACAGCTATGCCCCTGCTCCTGGCAAACTCTTCATCAAAGGAGATGATCAAAAATTTCTGATAACATCCCAGCACTATAATCCCAACCACCACAGCCATAAATACAATAAAAAGGATATGCCTATTTGAGACCATCACAAGAGAACCAAAAAGATAACTCATCATATCCACATGATAGCCAGGGGTAAGATCCATCAAGATGACCCCCAGGGCCATTCCCCCTGCCCATATAAGACCAATCACACTATCTATCCTGCTCCTATCCCTTCTGGTGAGAAGTCCCATTATCAGGGCCACTACAAAGGTATATCCCAGAGTGACAGGCACCATGGGAAGGTCAAAAAATACGCTCAATCCAATCCCCCCATAGGCAGAATGGGCAATCCCTCCAGCCATAAAGGTAAGCCTGTTTACATATACCAGGGCGCCTACCATCCCACACACAATACTGGCAAAAAAGGCCACAATGAGGGCATTTTTAAGTATCTCAAGACCAATGGCGCTCATGATAATTTATCCCCCCCTATCCCCCTTGCAAATGGGACCCTTCCATCCCTGTAATAGGGAGAAACCGGACAGGAATGGTTCTGATGGACCCCATAGATAAGGGCCAGCATCTCTCTGGTAAACTCTCCAGAAGAAGACACAATCAGCTGCCTGTTTACACATGCAATCCTATTTACCCTGGTGACAGACAAACTCAGATCATGACTCACCATCAACACAGTAATATCTTCTCCCAAGGTACTTAAAAAGTCATAAAAACAAAAACGACCCCCTGGGTCTATGTTAGAGGTAGGTTCATCCAGCACCAAAAGTTCAGGCCCTGAAACCAAGGCCCTCGCCATAAAGACCCTTTGCATCTCCCCTCCAGAAAGTCCCCTCAAGGGCATATCTCTATATCTCAGCATGTCCACCTTCTCAAGGGCCATCTCTGCCCTCTCTATCTCCTCTCTGGAGTGCCTAAACCCCCATGTAGAAGGGGAAATAAGCCCTGATAGGACCACATCAATCACCTTCATGGGAATAGAATTCCTAATAATGTGTTGAGGTAGGTATCCTATTGCAGAGCTTGGGCCCCTCTTAAAATTATAGCGCACCCTCCCCTTATGGGGCCTCAATAGTCCTAATATTATCTTGAGAAGGGTTGTCTTTCCCCCTCCATTGGGACCAAATATGGCAATAAAATCCCCTCTGTTTATCTCTAAATTTATATCCTCCAGCACCCACTGTCTCCCATATGAAAAATATATTCCCTCCAGTCTAACTATCCATGAAGCATCCATAATAGCCCCCTACCTTTGATCCATTAAAGAGCGTGCCAACTTTCTGGCCACCTCCCTGAGATTCTGGGACCAATTCCGTGCAAGGGGATCAAGTTCTACCACCTTTGCCCCCAGATATTTGGCAACAACCTGGGCCATCCTCTTTGAAAACTCTGGTTGTACAAATACAGTATGAATATGGTATCTCTTGGCCATTTCAATTATATAAGAAAGTCGGGCAGGACCTGGTTCTCTTCCCTCCTCTTCTATGGCAAGTTGAAAAAGGCCATAGTCCCTTGCAAAATATCCCCAGCATGGATGAAAAACCAAAAAGTGTCTCTTTTTGATATTTTTAAAGATAGTGAGTATATCCATATCCAGCTCATCTATCTCCCGAGCAAGCAGGTAATAGTTTTTAAGGTAAAAACTGGAGTCTTCCCTATAGTGTGAGCAAAAATAATGTAGCACTTCCTGGGACATTAACCTTGCCAGGGAGGGAGAAAGCCAGATATGTGGGTCTAAAAATCTACTATCTTGCCTCTCTTTTCCAATGGGCCTCCGTTTTATTGTGGCATAGAGTTTCACCACATTTAGCTGAGGATTTATATCCTGGGCCCCCCTTATCCACTTCATCTCAAAGGGGAGTCCCATGGCAAAATACACCTGGGCCCCCTTTATCTTTCTCACCTGTGCTGGAGAGGGCTCAAATATGGCTGGATTCTTCCCAGGGGGAAGCAATATCTCTATATTTACCCTATCTCCAGCTATCTTCTTCACAAAATAGGC
Source organism: uncultured Desulfohalobiaceae bacterium (assembly GCA_964427155.1). GTDB lineage: Bacteria > Desulfobacterota > Desulfovibrionia > Desulfovibrionales > Desulfothermaceae > Desulfothermus. The sequence continues at coordinate 17,374 of CAYRSC010000010.1, forward strand.
CTCTGGAGGGATGCTAACAAGTACCTGGATGGGGGATGCCATAGAGGCCACTGCCACAGACATGGCAACCCAGAAAATCATGACCACCTTTTTTATCATCCATCTTCTCCTCTCCTATAAAATTTACCCTGATAGAGGTCCATCTGCTCCATATATTGGAGAATGTCCCTCCTGTTCCTCTGCCTTTCAAGGGCCCATTGAGGGGCCACCAGCTCATTGGGGTGGGGATCTCCTGTTATCCGTTGAATCACCACATGGGGAGGAAGTAGAGAGATAAAGTGGGATACTATGCTAACATACTCCTCTCTGGAAAGACAGATATATCTTCCTTCCCTATAGAGCCTATGAAGGGGAGTATCCCTTATTACATACAACAGGTGAATCTTTACCCCCTGGATATCCATAGAGGCAAGAAACCTGGCAGTTTGTAGCATATCGTCCCTATCCTCTCCTGGCAACCCCAGGATAATATGGACACATACATTCAATCCCCTCTTCCTGGTCCTATCCACTGCATCCACAAACTCCTCAACCCCATGTCCCCTGTTTATGAGCCTCAGGGTCCTCTCATGGACAGATTGAAGACCATATTCCATCCATATTAGATAGTTAGAAGAGATATCCTGGAGATAGTCCAGCACATCTTCTCCCACACAATCTGGACGGGTGCCAATACATAGACCCACCACATCTTCAAATGCCAGGGCCTCTTCATATAACCCCTTTAATACATTGAGGGGGGCATAGGTATTGGAAAAAGACTGAAAATATGCCAGGAACTTTTTCGCCTTATACCGCCTTCTCAGATATTCTCTTGCCTGCTGAACCTGTTGAGATATAGAAAGGGTATTACCAAGACCAGTGCCCGAGCCTCGGGCATTACAATAGATACACCCCCCCACCCCCTTTGTGCCATCCCTGTTGGGACAGGTAAGCGAGGCATCCAGGGTTATTTTTTGCACACGACATCCAAACAAGGACCTCAGATAGGTATTAAAATCATAGAACCTTTTTCTAGCCACAAACCCTCCTTCAGACCTTGACCCTCTCCATGATTTCTGCAAGACTTTCTCCAACCTCCAAAAAGGGGTTTGTCCACTCACAGATAACTTGTTAGATAATTTCTAAATTCCACGGGGTCAATCTATAATCATGCCCTAATCTCCCAGGGGATAGTATAAGCAATGTTTAAAAAATATGATGTGGTGGTAGTAGGGGCAGGACATGCAGGATGTGAGGCAGCACTGGCTGCTGCCAGAATGGGATGTAATACCCTCCTACTCTCCATCTATCTGGATACAGTGGCACACATGCCCTGTTCTCCTTCCATTGGGGGTATAGGAAAGGGGCATCTGGTAAGGGAAATAGATGCCCTTGGAGGGGAGATGGCAAAGGTCACAGATATGACTGCCCTACAATACAAAAGACTAAACACCAGAAAGGGACCTGCAGTAAGGGGCACCAGGACACAGAACGACAAGGTGAGATACAGAACTCTTATGAAACATGTCCTGGAAAGACAGCAGGGCCTGGAGATAAAACAGGCAAGGGTGGAATCCCTGGAGATTGAAGGAGGGAAAGTGGTTGGAGTCACTGACGAGATAGGAGTCCAATATGGGGCAAAGGCAGTAATCCTTGCCACAGGAACCTTCCTGAAGGGATTAATTCATATAGGCCACAGATCTATACCAGCTGGGAGGGCAGGTGAGTTTCCATCCATCTCCCTTGCGAGACAGCTTGCATCCCTGGGGTTTGAAATGGGCAGGATGAAGACAGGTACCCCTGCAAGGATACACAAACGTTCCATAGACTTCTCCTGTTTTGAAAAGCAGATGGGAGATGAAAGGCCCCGTCCTTTTTCTCTATTTACTGAAAGGGTCTCAGACACTCGTATTCCCTGTTATTTTGGAAAGACCTCCCCCAGGACCCATGAGGTGGTAAAGCAAAACATACACCTCTCTCCTCTCTACAATGGGACCATAAAGGGGATCTCTGCGAGATATTGTCCATCTCTTGAAGACAAGGTGATGAAATTCCCCCACAAAGAATCCCACACCATTATATTGGAGCCAGAAGGTCTGGACACTGAGGAGATATATGCAAGTGGCACAGGTAATTCCCTACCCTATGAGGTCCAGATAGAGCTTATCCACTCCATAGAAGGACTGGAAGAGGCCGAGATAATGAGACCAGCATATGCCATAGAATATGACTTTATCCAGCCCACCCAGCTCACCCACACTCTTGAGACAAAAAAGATCAAGGGGCTATTTCTGGCTGGACAGATAAATGGCACCTCTGGATATGAAGAGGCAGCAGCACAGGGTATATGGGCAGGTATAAATGCGGCCCTAAAAGTCCAGTCTCGCCCCCCCTTTATCCTGGATAGGTCCCGGGCCTATCTGGGAGTGATGATTGACGATCTGGTAACAAAAGGGGTGAACGAACCATACCGCATGTTTACCTCCAGGGCAGAATACCGTCTGATTCTGAGAGAAGACAATGCGGACCTTAGGCTCCTGGAAGAGGGATACCGACTAGGATTACACTCTCGGGAGGTATATAACGAACTCCTTGAACGAAGGAGGCTTATCCAGGAGGAGATCTCTCGCTTAAAGAGCACCACTGTATCCCCATCTCCCAGGGTGGATGCCATCCTAAAAAGATATGGTTCTTCGCCTCTCTCTACCCCCACCACCCTTGACAAGATACTAAAACGACCTGAGATAACATATGGGGCCATAGAAGAGATCTCCCCTCCTCCTGAGGAGCTAGACGAGCGAGTAAAGGAAGAGGTGGAGATTGAGACCAAGTATGAAGGATATCTCAAAAGACAGGAGGGAGAGATAAAAAAATTTCGGGAACTTGAAAGGATAAGGATCCCTGAGGACTTTCCCTTTCATCTTGTGGCGGGACTCTCAAATGAGATAAGGGAAAAATTAGAGAGCATAAGGCCCCGCACCCTGGGACAGGCATCCAGGATATCTGGAATGACCCCTGCGGCCCTCTCCATTTTAAGGGTATTTTTAAAAAGGTTTTCCCTTAAAAAAACAAAGGAGGGTTAGAGACCATGACAGAGATATTCTTGAGTGAACACGAAAACTTTGAGGTGGCCTTGAAGAGATTCAAGGCAAAGACAGAGCAAGAAGGTATATACACGGAACTAAAAAAAAGGGCATTTTATGAAAAGCCCAGTGAAAGGAGAAAAAGAAAGGCGGCTATGGCACAAAAAAGACTCCTTAGACGACTGAAACGAATGCAGCAAAAAGGACTCCTTTAGGGGCCCTCTATTCTTTCTGGGGAAGGGTGTCCTTCCCCTTGTATTTTTATATGAGCTCTGTATAATCCCTCCCATGTCACCTACCCAATCACCCAGAGTGGTTGTCCTGGGGCTGGACGGGCTATCCCTTTCCCAGGCAAGGTATATCTCTAAGTCCTTTGATCTTCCCAATCTCTCACATCTGGTGGACTCATCCTCTTGCAGAGAGATAGAGGCAGAGATCCCTGCCCTCTCCCCTGTGAACTGGACCTCTCTATATACTGCTGCAGGACCTGAAGAACATGGGATATTTGGATTTACAGAGATAGATCCCCTCTCCTATGAGATAACCATTGTAAACTCTTCCATGGTGAAAAAGAGATGGATATTCCATGAAATCTCCACCTATCCTGGGGTAATTAGCAAGATAATAAATCTCCCCAATACCTATCCTGCTCATCCCCTCAAGGGTATCCTTATAGCAGGATTTATTGCCCCTGATCTTAAAAGGGCAGTATATCCTCCTCCCATCCTTCCACTTTTAAAAGACATCAACTACCTCCTGGAGACAGATACCACCAGAGGGAGGAGAGACCCTGACTATCTTTTTACATCCCTCTCCGCCAGCCTGGAGTCCAGAAAAAGGGCCCTGGAGATGTTTTGGGGAGACCTTGCATGGAATGTCTTCATCCTGGTGCTTACGGAAACAGACCGCCTAAACCACTTCTTCTTCACCTCCACCTGTGACCCCAGTGATGTCCACCATGAGATGTGCAGGGATTTTTTTATAATGTGGGACAGGCTTATAGGAGAGGTCCTGGAAAGGTTTTCCGCCCTTCCTTCTCCAAAGAAACTTATGGTGGTGGCAGACCACGGCTTCTGTAGCCTCAAGACAGAGGTGGACCTGAACGTATATCTAAAGGAAATGGGACTCTTAAGGGTCTCTTCCTCCCCTTCCCATGAACTAGACGCCTCAGTAATACAACCAGAGACCAGGGCCTTCTCCCTAGATGGGGGCAGGATATATATCCATGATAAAAGATTTTCCAGGGGACATCTCACCCCTGCAGACAAAAAAATTCTCTGTAGGGAGCTCATAACGGATCTAAAGGACCTTGTCTTTAAAGGGAAAAGGGTGTTTGAGGATGTGGTGGAAGGAGAAGAGTTGTATCCTGGCTGTGATCTTGACAATAGGCCTGACATTGTATGCATCCCCACAAGGGGTATTGATGTAAGGGCAAAATTTGATACCACCTCCCTGTTTTCCTCTGGGGAGAGAACTGGATGTCATACCCATAGAGATGTATTCTTCTATCACCAGGGGATTCAATCAGAAATCAATAGGTTAAGGGATGTGGGAAGGGAAATATTAACCACCTTTAAGGACAAGATTCTCTTATGATAGATATTGAACGAGACCTAAATCCCGCCCAATACGAGGCAGTTACTTCAATCCACGGTCCTGTCCTGGTGATTGCAGGGGCAGGGAGTGGCAAGACCAGGACCATAGTATATCGCCTGGCACATCTGGTAAACCTGGGGATAAATCCCTCTTCCATCCTCTTGCTCACCTTTACCAAAAAGGCGGCCCAGGAAATGCTTTTTCGCGCTGGAAGGCTCCTGGGACGGGAGGTAGAGGGGATAAGCGGTGGCACATTTCATTCCTTTGCCAATATGGTACTGCGCAGGTTCTCCTCATATCTGGGATATAAAAGGGAATTTTCCATCATAGACCAGGGGGATTCCCAGGACATCATAAAACAAATAAAGGAGTCCCTTGGTATAGGAAAGGGAGACAGGTCCTTTCCCAAAAAAAATACCATCTTTTCCCTTATAAGCAGGAGTCGTAACACTGAGTTATCCCTGGAAGAGGTGATGATGGAGGGGGCATCTCATCTTCTCATGTATGTGGAGGAGATGGAAAGGATATATAGCTCCTATACAGAATTTAAGATAAAACATCACCTTATGGACTATGATGATCTCCTGTTTAACCTGGAAAAACTACTTTTAGAATATGGCGAGGTACTTGAATGGCTCCGTCTCAGGTTTACCTATCTCATGGTGGACGAATACCAGGACACAAATCTGGTACAGGGGAGGCTGGTTAGGCTCATCGGTGGAGAAGAGGGAAATGTGATGGCAGTGGGAGACGATGCCCAATCCATTTACTCCTTTCGGGGTGCCACCATCAAAAATATCCTGGAATTTAAAAAGGGATTTCCCTCTACCAAAATAATAAAGCTGGAACAAAACTATCGCTCCACCCAACCCATCCTGGACCTTGGCAATGAAATATTGTCCCATGCCCGGGATAAGTATGAGAAAAAATTAGTTGCCATACGCAAAAAAGGGCCATTACCCCAGCTCATCCATACAATAAATGACAGGACTCAGGCATCTATAGTGGTTAATAAGATAGAGGAGCTATCCCGCACCTATCCCTTAAATGAGATAGCGGTCTTATTTCGCGCAGGCTATCAATCCTATCAGATAGAGATGCTCCTGGGCAAATCTTCCATCCCATATAAAAAATTTGGAGGGATAAAATTCTCAGAGGCCGCCCACATAAAGGACCTGCTTGCCTACCTCAAACTCATCCACAATCCCTGGGATTATATCTCCTGGCAAAGGGTTCTTGCCCTGCTTCCAGGTATAGGTCCAAAAACTATAAAGAGGCTCTATGAGAGCTATATCTCGGACAAAAAATACTTCTCCTCCAGGGTCAATTCCCATCTGGAACTAAAGGCCCTCTTTGGACTCATCTTTACCCTTCAAAGGGACAAGCATCCTCCCTCTTTTGTCCTGGAAAGGGTCATGGAACATTACCTCCCTATATTTAAAGAAAAATACCATGACGACTATCCCAGACGCATTCCTGGGATTGAAGAGCTCATCCAGATATCCTCAGGATATAGTGACGTGGAGGACTTTTTGAGTGACATCACTCTGGAACCACCTGATTCTGCCCTACAGGGAGACCCCCTGGCCCAATATGTGACCCTTTCTACCATCCACTCTGCCAAGGGATTGGAGTGGGCAGTGGTGATACTTATAGACATGGTGGAAGACAGATTTCCCTCCCGTCATTGCGCCAATGATCCCCATGCCCTGGAGGAAGAAAGAAGACTATTTTATGTGGCATGTACCAGGGCAAAGGACATCCTCATATTGTGCTCCCCCCGTTACCTCTTGAGCCGAGAAGGAGACAGCTACCCTGCAAGACCCAGCATCTTTATCCAGGAGATGTCCCCTTGTGTATATGAGGAGATGGAAGAAAACTATACTGGTGCCCTGGTGCCTGTGAGAAAGGGCCAAAAATCCCCTTCCCCTTCTAGCAAGGCAGGGCTTGAAGAGATGGTTGGGAGGTGGTGCCATCACCGCATCTTTGGACGGGGCAAGATAATTGGATTTATCCCACCCAATAAGCTCAGAATAAACTTTGCAGGATTTGGCATAAAGGTCATCCTCAAAGAATACCTCTCTGTGGAATAAAGTGGAACATCTATTGCATCCTTTTCCCAATAAAACCTGTAATAAACCAGGGGGAGGATGTTATGAGAGGTTTATTTGACGACCATCTTCTATTGGTCCAGAAGGTAATGGACCTGCGACTTATTCGTCAAAATATTGTCGCAAGTAACCTCGCCAATATAGAAAACCCTAATTATAAGGCCCGACGGATAGAGTTTGAAAAACAACTCCAGGAGGCCTTAAACCTCCAGAAAGGGGCAGAGATGGCAAGGCCAAAGGGCTCAGTAAATTCAGACTTTCTCAGTGTAAGACCCGACTTTCACAAGGAGCTTGAGATACGGGTAATCCAGGGAGAGGATGCAGTGGACCTGGACAAAGAGATGGCCATCTCAGCCAAAAACGTCCTGGCATATAATGCCCTGGCCACCATCATGAGGAAGGAAATGGACATGTTATCCCAGGTAATAATGGAAGGAGGTAAATAAGATGGACTTTATGACAGCAATAGATATAGCGGCCTCTGGACTCACTGCCCAGAGGATAAATCTGAATGTGATCTCCATGAATCTGGCCAACATCAACACTACTCGCACCCGTGAGGGAGGTCCTTATCGGAGGAAAGAGGTTATATTCCAGGCCGCTCCCCTCAAATGGCCCCCAGACAATCTCATGCAATCGGAGCTGGACAGGGAGATAGAAGGGGTTAAGGTAAATCAGATACTCCCTGACAACCGTCCTTTCAGGAAGGTATATGACCCTGGCAATCCAGATGCAGACAAGGATGGCTATGTCCTCTATCCAAACATAAATGTGGTAGAAGAGATGGCAGATATGTTAACTGCCCTCAGGAGCTATGAGGCCAATCTCTCCACTATCTCCTCTATCAAGACCATGTTAAACCAGGCCATCCAGATTGGCAGATAAAGGAGGTGATTATGTCCATGATAAATTCCATTGCCCAAAACGCCTATCTAAATGCCTTAAAGAACAATATCTCCCAGGGCACTTCCCCGGAAGGCACAAGGGTTACCAGTTTTGAGAAGACTATTGAAGAGTCCCTTGAGAAGGTAAATGAATTACAGGAGCAGAAAAACAGGCTCATTGAAGAGTTTGCAGTTGGGGAAAATCAAAACGTCCATGAGGTGATGATTGCCATTCAAAAGGCAGACATTGCCATAAAATTGACCTCTGCAGTGAGAAACAAGATGCTGGAGGCGTATAAGCAATTGTTGAACATGCCCCTATAGCAGGTTTAAGGAGTAGGCAATCATGGCAAATCCCCTTGTTAATTGGAGCAATAGATTAAAGGAGTTGTGGGACAAGGGCACCCTCTCCCAGCGGGTATTGGCGGTTGGGGTACTCTTCTCCCTTACCCTGGTATTTATACTCCTGCTCTACTGGCTAAATAGAGAGGAATATGCAGTACTATATTCCAAGCTGAGTGAGCAGGACTCTGCTGCTGTGGTATCTTATCTAAAGAAAAAAAAGATCCCCTTTAAACTTACCAATGGGGGAAATACCATTCTGGTTCCCAAAGACAAGGTATATGAAATAAGGCTGGAGATTGCAGGGCAGGACATTATAGGAAAGGGGAATGTGGGTTTTGAGCTCTTTTCCAAGAGCTCTCTGGGACAGACCGAGTTTACAGAACAGATAAATTACCAGCGGGCCCTTCAGGGGGAACTTGCCCGCACTATTTCGGCGCTGCCAGTGGTAAAGGCGGCAAGGGTACACCTTGTTCTCCCCAAAAAGTCTCTATTTGTGGAAGAAAGAACCCCTGCATCTGCCTCTATCCTGGTGGAGCTAAAAAGGGGTAGAGAGCTATCCAAGGAACAGATAAAGAGTATAGTAAACCTGGTGGCCACTGCAGTGGAAGGTCTGGACACCAAACACATCACCCTCATAGACAGCAATGGTCATCTCTTATATCGTCCCTCCACAGGCAATGAGTTAGGGCTGAGTAGCTCTCAACTGGAATATAAGATGAATCTGGAGAAGATGCTCTCAGACCGTATTCAAAATCTCCTCATGCCCGTGATAGGGCCAGGGAAAGTAATAGCAGAAGTAAATGTGGACCTGGACCTGTCAGAAAAGAAGATATACAAGGAGGTCTACGACCCTAATCAGACCGCCATAAGGAGTGAACAAAAGATAACCGAGACCTCCCGTGGAACTGCCCAGGCCGCTCAATCCACTGTCTCAGGGGTAAAGTACCAGGGGGCAGGTCCTGGCACCACAACCACCCAGCAATCCCAGAGGAACCAAAAGACCGTAAACTATGAGGTAAGCAAGGAAGAACAGACCGTGGTGGTGCCTCGGGGGGAGATATCCCATCTAACAGTTGCAGTATTGGTGGATGGGACCTATAAAATAAAGAACGGGAAAAAGGTATATATCCCACGTTCCCAAAAGGAACTTGCCCAGATAAAGGAATTGGTTAAAAATGCAGTTGGATTTGATCCAAAAAGAGGAGACACTATTGAGGTAACATCCATGCAATTCTCTCCCCTTGAGATTCCAGGCCCAAGTTTCTGGCAGGTGCTTCTGGACTATCTCCAGAGGTTCTTAACTCCCATCTTGAACTCCGTGATAATACTGCTATTCCTCCTCCTGGTGGTGAGGCCTGTGGTCCTCTCCATTATCAAGCCCAAGGTTGAGGAGGAAGAGGCAGAGGTGGAGGAACTCCCTGAGGCAGAAGAGGCCATGGAGCCCCAGCTCACAGAAGAAGAACTGGCGGCCCTTGAGGCAAAAAAGCCCTTTGAGGAGCTGAAGATGAAGGTGGCCACAATCCTTGACAAACATACAGATGAGGCCATTACCATAATCAAAAAGTGGATGAAGGAAGAGGTGAGGAAATAGGCCCCTACCCTCAAACCCAATGCGGAGACATTTATGGAGATAAAGGACGCAAAGGACCTAACTGGGGTACAAAAGACTGCAATACTCCTGCTTGCCCTGGGGGAAGAATATGTAAAAAAGATATTCAAGGAACTGGACAGGGATGAGATAGTAAAGGTGAGCAGGGCAATGGTGGAGCTGGAGACCGTGCCACAAGAGATAGTGGAAGAGGTACTAAAGGAATTTAATGAGACATACCTGGCAGGGGCAGGGGCAATTGTGGGAGGGGTATCCCAGGCAAAGAGGCTCCTGGCAAAGGCCCTGGAGGGAGAAAGCGTAGAAGAGATAATGAAACGACTGGAATATGACTATAAACCACCTCCTTTTAAGGGACTGGAGCACTACAGTCCCACTGTTATGGCCCAGATATTGTCCAATGAACACCCCCAGACCCTGGCCCTTATATTGGGACACCTACCCCCCAACCAGGCGGCAGAGGTGCTCAAAAACCTCCCTGCAGGGGTAAGACCAGAGGTGCTTCTAAGGCTTGCAAAACTGGAGACTGTGCCCCTGGAGATGCTCTATGAGGTGGACAGTGTATTAAAAGAACAGCTTGAGGCAATGGGAGGAGAGGGACAAAAGGTGGGAGGTGTCCAGGCAGTGGCAGAGATACTAAATGCCACTGAACGTTCCATAGAGGAAGAGGTCCTATCTGAAATAGAGACCGAATCTCCCCAGATGGCAGAACAGATAAGGGAACTCATGTTCGTATTTGAGGATATAAAGAACCTAGATGACCGCTCAATCCGCGAATTACTAAAGGAGATCTCCAATGAGGACCTCACCCTTGCCCTAAAGGGGGCCTCTGACGAACTCAAGGAAAAATTCTTTGCCAACCTCTCTGAAAGGGCCGCCACCATGATCAAGGAGGACCTGGAGATAATGGGTCCAGTGAGACTCTCTGATGTGGAAAATGCCCAGAGAAACATTGTGAGGATAGTGAGAAAACTGGAGGCAGAGGGCAGGATAGTAATAGCTGGAAAGGGAGGGGAGGATGTCCTCATCTAAGGGTCGCATATTCATAGGCCAGAGCGGCCTTGTAATGGATGAGGTGGAGTTTACTCACAGGCAAAAGATGGAGCAGATATGGGATGAGGAGACTGAAAAGAGGTTTATAGAAAAGATAAAACAAAAGGCCACCCAACAGGCAAAGGCCATTGTGGAAGAGGCAAAGACAGAGGCGCTTGAGATAAAAAGGAGGGCCTATGAGGAGGGCTATAAGCAAGGAAAAGAAGATGCCCAGAAGGAAATAGAATCTCTAAAGACAGAGACCTCCCAGCGGCTCATATCTATCTTAAAGGATATTGAATCTCAAAAGGCAAAGATATGGGAGCAGTTCAGCGAGGATCTCCTTATACTTATTGACACCTGTGTAAAAAAGGTCCTAACTGTATCCTTTGAGGAGCACAAAAAAAAGGTCCTTGAATCCCTGCTCTCCAGGTCCCTGGATCTAGTTGAAGAAAAGAGGGAGATAGTGCTGGCCCTGAGTGAAGAGGACAGGGGCCTCCTGGAAGAGATACTGAAAGAGGTGAGAAAAGATTATCCACATATCCAGAAGTGGAATATAGAGTGGAGGACAGACATACCCTCAGGCTCTGTTATTATAGAGACCAGAGATAGCAGGATAGAGGATTCCTTTAAAGATAGGATGGAACAGGTACTAACCCTGCTGGATGAGATATCTTCCCCCTAAGGTGCGTCAGATGGGGACCAGGGCATGGACATAAAAGAGGCAACAGAGGCCATAGAGAAGCTGGAATTTACCAGGACCTATGGAAAGGTAAACAAGGTCATTGGCCTGGTGGTAGAGGGTCGCGGTCTGAAGACATCTATTGGGTCAGTGTGTGAGATAGTCCTGGACAAGGAGAATACATTTCCCGCAGAGGTGGTGGGCTTCAGAAATTCCACAGTGCTTTTAATGCCCTATGGAGAGGTAAGGGGTATTGGTCCTGGTGCCCTTATCAAGAACTCCTCCATCCCCCCCAACTATCCTGTGGGCCCGGCACTACTTGGACGGGTGGTGGACTGTTTTGGCAACCCCTTAGATAACCACGGACCCATCAGGCCAGAGACATTTTATCCCCTTTATGCAGAGCCCCTAAACCCCCTTACCCGAAGAAAGATCTCTGAGCCTCTGGATGTGGGTGTGAGGGCCATAAATGGTCTCTTGACCCTGGGAAAGGGACAGAGGGTGGGGATAATGGCGGGTTCAGGGGTTGGCAAGTCCACACTCCTGGGGATGATTGCCAGATATACCAGCGCAGACATAAACGTAATATGCCTGGTGGGTGAAAGGGGAAGAGAAGTAAGGGAATTTATTGAGGACTCTCTGGGGGAAGAAGGAATAAAAAGGTCGGTGGTGGTGGTGGCCACCTCAGATATGAGTCCACTTCTTCGGATGAGAGCCGCATATGCGGCCACCACCATAGCAGAATTCTTCAGGGACCAGGGAATGGATGTATTACTTATGATGGATTCTGTAACCAGATTTGCCATGGCCTCCAGGGAGATAGGTCTGGCCATTGGTGAACCCCCAACCAGTAGAGGATATACCCCCTCAGTATTCTCCCAGCTACCAAAGCTATTGGAGAGGGCTGGAACCAGCCATAAGGGTAGTATTACTGGGATATATACAGTCCTGGTGGAAGGGGATGACTTTACTGAACCTATTGCTGATGCTGTGCGCTCCATCCTGGATGGCCATATTGTACTCACCAGGGAACTGGCGGACCTGGGACACTATCCCGCCATAGATGTATTAAAGAGTATAAGCAGGCTCCGTTCTGCCATTGTGGACAAAGAGGTCCTGAGGGCGGGAAACACCTTACTTTCCCTCCTGGCCACCTATAAGCGGGTGGAGGATATGATAAATATAGGTGCATATTCCAGGGGTTCCAACCCTGAAATAGATAGGGCCATAGAAAAGATAGACGCCATAAATTCCTATCTACGCCAGGATGTGGAAGAAAGATGTACATTAGAGGAAAGCCTTTCTGCACTCTCCTCTATTGTCTCATAAAGTCACCATCAAAAAAGGATAACAAAAAATGCACGACTTACCTTTTGAGCATGCCCATCAGTTGACTGACAGGGAGTTTGAAGGATGTTGTAAGAATTGTGAACACAGTGAAGAGATAATAAAAGAGCATATCCTGGGCTTCTACGAAAAGATACGCCATTTTACTCCCCATAAGTTGAGGGAATTACCAGTGCAGAGGCTCTATAATCTATATCAGGTGCTAGACGACATAGCCAACCTGAAAGCAGGGGACAGATTGGCAAGTCTGGTCCTGGCAGACAAGGATATAGAGGGGGTGCTTCCCACCATCAGATATTATTATGCCATCTTCTTTGACGTGCATGAGGAGTCCTTTGTAAGGGAGCTTATATCCTCTCCTGCCCCCAAGGAATTTATTAATACCTTTCCCCTCCTGGATAAGTACCGTGAACTCATAAGAAACCAGATGAAAGAACTCTCTCCTTCACAGGGGCAGACCATGGTTTTTCTGGGATGTGGAGCATTTCCCATCTCCCCTATCCTGGTGGCATCCCTTTATAATACAAGGGTAATTGGGATAGATAAGAATCCCCAGAAAGTAGAGTTGGCCAGAAGGTGTATAGAGGCACTTGGACTTAAAGATATTGAGATCATAGAAGGGGATGAGAGGGTGATTTCTTCATTGGATCCGGATATCATCTCCATAGCCGCTCTTGCCCAACCCAAAAAAAGGATCTTTAAAAACATCTATAACCTCCTCACAAGAAGAAGGTGCGTGGTATGTTGTCGTACATATTCAGGTCTAAAGGCCCTCTTGTATTATCCCCTACAAAAACAAGACATTGAAGGATTTGTAATAAAGAGAGAAATACGTCCCCTGGGGAGGGCAAATAATACTGTGGTCTTTCTGGAGAGATGTGATAATGCATGAAATAAAAAGGGAAATACTCAGGATAAGGGAACAGATAAGGTCCCTAAGGCCCCACCAAATATTACATGTAGAGGATAAGGAGATCTCTTCTGCCTTTAGCAGGCTGGATGAAATAGCGGCCACAGAGGTGCAAGAGGAGGTTCTAACAGGACTGGAGAAGGACCCAGAGATCAAGAGGGCAATACCTGATATTGCATCATTTAGAAGGGCATTTGGCCTAAAGCTGGAGCTTCAACAGGTGCATATCCTCCTTAAAAGCACTCATCCTTGGAAAGAAATCCGTAACTTTTTATTCTATCCCAATTATGAAAAACTGGCCCAGATGGAATTTTATGGCTCTGGACTGAAAAAGGGAGACAAGGTGGTATTTGTGGGTAGTGGCCCCCTCCCCATGAGCCTTATCATGCTCTCTAAGCTCTTTCACATCCACGGTATTGGCATAGAAAGAGAAAAGGAATACGCCATATTGTCCACCCGTCTCATAAATCACCTCTCCCTGGGAAAATACATCCGCATTATAACAGGAGACCATACCCTGGTTCCTGCCTTAAAAAAGACTTTCTCCCTCTATATGGTGGCCTCAGCCGCCTATCCTAAGGGGGAGATATTCTCTGTACTTGGAAGATACCTCCCCCCTGGTGCAAAGATATCTTACCGCACCTATGAAAAGGGACTCAGACGCCTATTCTGCGACTTTCACATCCCCCTCCCTCCCCAATTAAGGGAGTTAAAACGCATCCACCCCACCCCCCCTGTGAACAATAGCGTGGTAATACTCCAGAGGGTCTAATCTTTTTCCTAAAAAATACTGGAAATTATTCCTTGAATGTTTTATTAAATGAGCGCTCAGTCAAATAGGATGACCTTATGGTCAGGGGATATTACCTTTTAAGCGAAGGAGGAGGACATGGCACTGAGATTAGAGGCACTGGGAGAGGAGATTGGCCCCCTGGAGAAGGAATATTCATGGAGGGATGTGATATTGTATGCCCTTGGAGTGGGAGCAGGTTTTGATGAATTAGAATATGTATATGAAAAAGGGCTAAAGGTCATACCCACCTTTTCCATAGCCGCGGTATTTGATTTCCTCATCCATCTATGGGAAAAATCAGGGATAAACCTCGCAGGTCTGCTTCATGGGGAACAGGAGATAGAGTTTCACTCTCCCCTCCCTTCTCAAGGAAGACTTATAACCAGAGGAAGGATAATCCATTTCTATGATATGGGGGACAGGGGGGCCCTGGTGGTTGGCAGGTCAGAGACCACAGATGGGGAGGGAAAGATGCTCTTTACTGGCACCACCACCCTTGTGGCACGATTAGATGGAAACTTTGGGGGAGAGGCCCCTCCCAAAGGCAATATTAAGTATCCAGAAAAGGAGCCTGATTATATAATAGAAGACTCTCCCTCTCCCAATCAACCGCTTATCTACCGACTTTCAGGGGACTTCTTTCCCCTGCACGTGGATCCAGATTTTGCCAGGAGTGCGGGATTCAAAGGGCCCATAATGCACGGGCTCTGCACCCTGGGGTTTGCATGCAGGGCATGCATAAAGGCCATTGTCCCAGGGGCTCCAGAGAGGGTAAAAAAGATCTCCTGCAGGTTTTCAAGGCCCCTGTATCCTGGCACTCCCATAAAGACCCTTATCTGGAAAACAGGTCCTGGAAGTGCCCTCTACAGGGTGATAAATGCCCACACAGGAGAGATAGTGCTAGATAAGGGCCAGTTTCAATGGAAGGAGGAGCAGGGGCATCATAAAAAAAAACATAAAAATGGCCTGCTCCTACTTAGAGGGGACAAGGAAGTCCTCTCTTTTATAAAAGGGGCTGTGGAGGAGATAGAAGAGAAATCCCTTGAAATAAATGAGGGGGATGCCGAAGATGGGGAGGTGGTAAAAGGTCCCATAGAGGGTCTCATTTTTGCCCTTCCCCCCTCTCCTCCCCCATGCCCCTTTGAAAATATCTCTGTGGTCCAATGGAGAGAGAGGTTAACCTCTACCCTTGGGAGCCTCTTCACCCTGAGCAAGGATGTATTTTCCAGGATGAAATCCAGAGGAAAGGGCAGGATAATATTTATAATATCCCCCCTGGGATTTTATGGGGAGCAGGGATACTCCCTTGTGTGTACTGAATCCATGGCAGTGCTGGGGTTTGCTAACACCTTAAAGGAGGAGGGAGAAAAATATAACATAGGGGTAAATGTGCTCGCCCCTGCAATAGGCCCTTATCTCCCTGTAAGCCACCATGAAGGAGTATCCAGGAAGATTATGGGAAACCTATTGCTCCATCTACTTTCAAAAGATGCTTCAACTGGAAGGATATACCTTGTCTGTGGGGAAAATGTTCATCACATCTCTCTCAGGACAGGAGAGGGAGTAGTCCTCTCCAGGGGGGAACAGGTCCCTGAAGTGGAGGAGATAAGGGACCACATAAGGGAGATATGCTCTCTCAAACACACCAGGACATATAAGAATCTGGGGCATCAACTTATATCTCTACTGGAGATTACAGAAAACATTCAAGGGAGGTGAAATGATAGGTATAAAATCTTATGGGGCGTATATTCCGAGATTGCGTCTGAAAAGGGAGGCAATATACAGGGCAATGGGATGGTTCTCGCCCCTGCTAATAATGGGGGCCAGGGGGGAAAGGACCATGGGCAACTGGGATGAAGATACCCTTACCATGGCTGTGGCCGCGGCACGAGAGGCCATAAAAAACAGTAGTAAACAGGATATTGACTCCTGCATCATGGCCTCTACCACCTTTCCCTTTGAAGAAAGACAGAAC
This sequence comes from uncultured Desulfohalobiaceae bacterium, assembly GCA_964427155.1. Lineage (GTDB taxonomy): Bacteria > Desulfobacterota > Desulfovibrionia > Desulfovibrionales > Desulfothermaceae > Desulfothermus. The sequence goes on from CAYRSC010000010.1 coordinate 33,723, forward strand.
TCCCAGATAGTATGTGAGGCCCTGAATCTCCATTCCACCTTACACACCCAGGACCTCTCTGGTTCCCAGAGGGCAGGGACCAATGCCCTTATAACCGCCCTGGAGATGAGTGCATCCCGCAAGGGAGACTGTCTTATCGTGGCATCTGACATGAGAGAAGCAAGGCCTGGATCTATCCAACAGATGTACTTTGGGGATGGGGCCGCATCCCTTATTGTGGGCTCAGGAAAGGGGGTAATTGCCAAATTCCTTGGCTCCCACTCCATCTCTACAGATTTTAATCATCAGATAAGGGCCAGATTCCACCGATACGATTACCTCTGGGAAGATAGGTGGGCAAGGGACGAGGGTTATATCAAGATACTGCCCCGGGCCATTAATGAATTGCTGTCCCTGTTGGATCTTACACCACAAGATATCTCTCGCTTTATATATCCCTCCCCCTATCCCAGGGAACACAAAAAGATAGCAGGGCTGATTAATGCAAAAGAGGAGCAGATACAGGACAACCTCCACCACATGGTGGGAGATACAGGATGTGCGCATCCCCTCTTGATGCTGGTCCATGCCCTGGAAGGATGTTTACCAGGGGAGAAACTGGTAATAGCAGGATTTGGTCATGGGGCAAATGCCCTTTGTTTTGAGGCGACACCAGAGATAGAAGGGTTTCAGCAAAAGAGGAAACAGGACTTTTCTATGCAGTTAAAAGACAAAAAAGTCATAGATAATTATCTAAAATTTCTGGCTTTTAGGGGAGAAATATCAGTTGAGATGGGGCTTAGGAGTCAGGGAGAAAAAAATTCTCCCTTAAGTGTGTTGTGGAGAAATAAAAAGATGCTTCTGGCACTGGTGGGAGGTAGGTGCATGGAGTGTGGGACAGTCCAGTTTCCCCGGACAAGGGTTTGTGTAAATCCCCATTGCGGGGCAGTGGATTCCCAGCAGGAGTATGAGTTTTCCCACCGGCAGGGAAGGATAATCACCTACACAGGGGATATGCTTGCCCCATGTATTGATCCCCCCCATCAATATGGAATCATTGAGTTTGAGGGAGGAGGACGCATACTCATGGACTTTACAGATTGCGAGATGGAGGAGCTTGAGGTTGGGCTTCCAATGGAAATGGTCTTTCGTTTGCGTACTACAGAGAAAGACACTGGATTTAGACAGTATTTCTGGAAGGCCCGCCCTATTTTTCCCCAGAAAAAAGGAGGAAAGGATGAAATTTAAGGGAAAGGTGGCAATAATAACTGGCGCAGGAGGAGGACTGGGCAGGAGATATGCCCTTGAACTGGCAAAGAGAGGGGCATATGTGGTGGTAAATGACCTGGGAGGAGATATATCTGGAGAAGGGACCTCTGAGTCTCCTGCCAAAAGGGTGGTGGAGGAGATAAAAGGGATGGGGGGAGTGGCAATTGCAAGTTTTGAAGACGTATCCACTCCAGAAGGGGGAGAGGGGATTATTAATGCCGCCCTCAATAGATTTGGAGGGGTGGATATCCTCATAAACAATGCTGGGATAATAAGAGACAGGAGCCTTGCCAAGATGGATCCAGGGTCCTGGGAAAAGGTAATAGATGTCCACCTCCATGGAGGATTCTACATAACCCGCCTGGCCTTTGCCCAGATGAAGAAAAAAGGATATGGAAGGATAATCTTCACCTCCTCGGGCGCAGGTCTCTATGGCAACTTTGGACAGAGCAACTATAGTTGTGCCAAACTGGGCCTAATTGGACTAATGAAGACCCTGGCACTAGAGGGTGAACCTTACAACATCAAGGTAAATGCCATCGCCCCTATTGCGGCCTCCCGTTTGACAAAGGGGATATTGCCCCCTGAGCTCTATGAGAGGATGAAGCCAGAGTATATTGCCCCCCTGGTGCTCTATCTATCCAGCGAGGGGTGTGAAGTCTCTGGAGAGATCTTTAACTGTGCCCTGGGACACTTTAGCAGGGCAGAGTATATGGTTGGGAAAGGGAAGAAGGAAGGAGAAAACAGGACCTATCCAAGTGCCACCAGGATGCTAGAAGATATCTGCCTGGGACCTTAAGAAGATAGTTAAGGAGGAGGAAAAACATGGCAAAGGGAATAAGAGATAGAGTGGCCATAATCGGCATGGGTTGCACCAGATTTGGAGAAAGGTGGGAGGTGGGGGCAGAAGAACTCATGGTGGAGGCCTTTGAAGAGTGTCTTACAGATGCAGGTATAGACAGGGACCACATAGAGGCCGCATGGCTTGGGACCTGTATAGATGAAGTAAATGTGGGCAAGACGGCAATGCCACTGGCCACCACCCTTCGCCTTCCCAATATCCCTGTTACAAGGACAGAGAATTATTGTGCCACAGGGACAGAGGCCTTTCGGGGTGCCTGTTATGCAGTTGCCTCAGGGGCCTATGATATATGTCTTGCCCTGGGTGTAGAAAAACTAAAAGATACTGGATATGGGGGACTCCCACAGCTCTACCCTGGAACCTTAAACGCTCAGTGGTGGCCCAATCTCACAGCTCCCGGCGCCTTTGCCCAGTTGGCATCGGCCTACAGTGCCAAATACAATATCCCCATGGAGGAGCTAAAGAGGGCAATGGCCCACATCTCTGTGAAGAGCCATCTAAATGGAACCTTCAATCCCAAGGCCCATCTTAGGAGAAGGATTACAGAGGAGCAGGTCTTATCTGCCCCTATTATAGCCTATCCCCTGGGACTATTTGACTGTTGTGGGGTATCAGATGGGGCAGCCGCCGCCATAGTCACCACTGTGGAAAAGGCAAAGGAGCTGGGAAGGGGGGAGATAATTACAGTAAAGGCCCTTCAGGTGGCGGTCTCCAGTGGAGAGGAGCTCTCATATACCACCTGGGATGGTTCCTATTTTATGACCACAACTAAATGTTCCACCAGGGCGTATAAGGAGGCAGGGATTACAGATCCCAGGGAGGAGATATCCCTGTTAGAGCTCCATGATTGTTTCTCCATAACTGAACTTGTGACCTATGAAGACCTGCACATCTCAGAGAGGGGAAGGGCCATCTTTGACGTACTGGACGGACTTTATGATAGGGAAGGAAAGATTCCATGTCAGATAGATGGTGGGCTTAAATGTTTTGGACACCCTGTAGGGGCCTCTGGACTCAGGATGATTTACGAGGTATACTTACAACTACTGGGAAGGGCTGGAGAGAGACAACTGAAGGATGTGAGACTTGGTCTCACCCACAATCTAGGGGGCTTTCCCTTTATGAATATATGCGCCATATCCATTATAGGGAGATATGAAGGATAGATGGTAAAAGAATTTGTCCATAAAAATCTGCCCTTTATCACCCATACTATTGCAGGGCATTTTGAACTCACTGAGGAGAGGGAGATAGAGTATAGAGGAAGGCCCCTCCTCTACTACATAGGTTATGGTCATATAAATTCTTCCTGTTGTGGCACAGGGGCGTGTTCCTATTGTTTGGTCATTGGATTTATCAAAAAGAAAAAGGAGATAGGACCAGGGAGGGCCTGCATCTCTGAGATAATTGCAGTAAAGAGTCGTCACAGGGGTGCCCTGGAATCCCTTTTAAAACAAAAGGAAGGGGTAAGTGATGTGATATTCTGGTTCTAAAAATAGAAATTTTTCTTGTCATCCATCTTTTTTTTTATTAAACAAAGATGCCTGCAGTTATGGAGAGGTGTCCGAGATGGCCGAAGGAGCACGATTGGAAATCGTGTGTACCGGCACATACCGGTACCGAGGGTTCGAATCCCTCCCTCTCCGTTTTTTATTTTGAGGAGCCAGGCGGCAGGATCGCTGTGAACCCCGTCAGGCCCGAAAGGGAGCAGCGGTAGCAGTTGGTCCTGGGTGCCTGGTTCCTCAATAAGGGCGCAATGGCATCTGGTCATTGCGCCCTTATTTTTTCCCTTGAGCTTTGTCTTCAACTTTAATAGCATCCTTCAGGAAAATTTGTGAAAAGAGAGGGTGTAACACATGTTAGATCTAAAATTTATTCAAAAAAATCCAGAGGTGGTGCAGGAGGCCATAAAAAAGAGGAGAATGGACCTCTCCATTGAGGATTTTCTCAAGCTGGATTCAGAAAGGAAGTCCCTTATCCAGGAGGTGGAATCCCTGCGAAGTCAGCTTAATACCCAATCCCGGGAGGTTGGTAGATTAAAGGCAAAGGGCGAGGATGTCACTGAGAGGGTGAGGGAGTTAGGGGAGCTCTCAGAGAGGATAAAGGGACTGGAAAAGAAGAAAAAGGAGATTGAGGCCAGACTTTTTGACATAAGGGCCCGCATACCCAACATCCCTGCAGAAGATGTCCCTGAGGGGGATAGCGATGAAGACAACGTGGAGATAAAGAGGTGGGGGGAAAGGCCCCACTTTGACTTTGAGCCCAGGGCCCATTGGGATATAGGGAATAACCTGAAGGGACTGGATTTTGAGAGGGCCGCCAAGATAGCAGGGTCCAGGTTTACCCTATATTTTGGATGGGCCGCCCGACTTGAGAGGGCCCTTATCAATTTCATGTTGGATATCCACACCAAGGAACATGGCTACCTGGAGGTCCTTCCTCCCTTCATGGTAAATTACGACACCATGTTTGGCACAGGCCAGCTCCCCAAATTTGAAGAAGACCTATTTAAGATAAAGGACTGGGACTATTATCTCATCCCCACGGCAGAGGTCCCTGTAACCAACATACACCGGGATGAGGTCCTCAGGGAGGAAGACTTACCAATTGCCTATACTGCATATACCCCCTGTTTCAGGTCAGAGGCGGGCTCCTATGGAAAGGATACCAGGGGTCTTATAAGACAACATCAGTTCAACAAGGTGGAACTGGTGAGGTTCTCCCATCCTGAAGAATCCTATAACCAGCTTGAGATATTGCTATCCCATGCAGAAACCATCCTTCAGAGGTTGAATCTTCACTACAGGGTAGTGATATTATGTACAGGGGACCTGGGTTTTTCCGCCTCAAAGACCTATGATATAGAGGTATGGCTACCAGGGCAAAACACCTACAGGGAGATCTCTTCCTGCTCCAATTTTGAGGACTTTCAGGCGCGAAGGGCAAACATCAGGTTCCAGCTTAAGAATTCCAGGAAAAAGGCATTTGTGCATACCCTGAATGGTTCTGGGCTGGCAGTGGGCAGGTGTGTGGTGGCCATCCTGGAGAATTATCAACAAAAAGACGGCTCTGTTGTAATACCAGAGGCCCTGAGGCCCTATATGGATGGAATAGAGGTAATAGAGGCAAAATAAGGATATGGGCCCATTTAAAAACCTGATCTTGGACAGGGATGGGACCATTATATATGACAAACACTACCTTTCCCATCCCCAGGAGGTGGAGCTTCTTCCCCGCACAGGAGAGGCCCTGGCCCTATTCCAGAGAAAAGGGATAAAAATCTATGTGGTTAGCAATCAATCTGGTATAGGGAGGGGATATTTTACTGAAAAAGACCTCGGGAGGGTAAACAGGCAGGTGGAAGAGGAGCTTGCCCATTTTGGGGTAAGCCTAAGGGATATGCTATATTGTCCTCATACCCCATCCCAGGGATGTGAGTGTAGAAAACCCTCTACAGGGATGTGGAGGAGGCTGGTCCAGCTCTATGGGTTAAGGCCTGAGGAGAGCATAATGGTTGGAGACAAGGAATCAGACATCACCTTCGGGAAAAATGCCTCCCTGGCCCTTACATGTTTGGTGTTAACAGGATACGGTAAAGAATATGTGGAAAATACAGAGGCGGATATTATTGCCCATGACCTCTACCATCTCTTCCAGATACTCACAAAAAAGAAGGTCTTTTAGGACCAGGTGGAAAGGAATGCCTATATGAAAATAAAGGAAGGGGAATATAAATCCAGCATATATTATCTGAAAAGGAGTTTTGTCTATTTTAGACCCTATCTCTTCAGAATGATAATCTCCATCATTGCAATGGGAATAGTGGCTGCATGTACGGCCTTTGCGGCCTATCTCGTACAACCTGCCCTGGACAAGATATTTATAGAGAAGAATCAGGAGGCCTTGAAGACTATCCCCCTACTGGTGATTGGGGTCTTTGCGGTAAAGGGGATATTCAGGGTAATCCAGACCTATGAGATGGAATACTGTGCCATGAAGGTATTAGAGACCCTGAGAAATGAGCTCTGCTCCAAGATGCTATGTCTGCCCATTACCTTTTTTGAGGAGAACAGGGTGGGCATGCTCATGTCCCGTATAATAAGTGACGTGGACCTGATAAGGAGTAGCATTCCAGAGATAGTGAGCCTGGTAAAAGAAATGTTTACCATTGTGGGTCTCACCTTTGTGGCCTTCTACAGGGACGCCTATCTCGCCACGTGGGCCCTGGTGGTGCTTCCCATTGCAGTATATCCAGTGATATATTTTGGGAGGAAGCTGAGAAAACTAGGAAGGAAGAATCAACAAAAGATAGCGGATATTTCAAACATCCTCCAGGAGATATTCAGTGGAATAAAGGTGGTAAAGGCCTTTGCCATGGAAGAGGAAGAGAGCAGGATATTCAAGGTCCAGAATGCAAAACTAATTGGTATCGCCTTAAAGAGCATCTTCTATAATTCCCTCTCCTCTCCAGTAATGGAATTTATTGGCTCTCTGGGGATTGGACTGGTGATCTGGTATGGAGGTACCCAGGTAATTGCAGGACATTCTACTCCTGGTACCTTTTTCTCATTTCTCACTGCTGTGATGATGTTATACGAGCCCATCAAGAGACTCAATAAATCAAACATGGTACTTCAAAGGGCCATTGCTGGTGCAGAAAGGGTCTTTGAGGTGCTGGATTCAGAGGAAATAAAGGTGGAATCCCAGGGAGAAAAGGAGGTGTCTCCTCCCTTTAAGGGCCTTGAGTTTAAAAATGTATCCTTCAAGTATCACTCTACCCCTGAGGAAATGGCCCTTGAGGACATAAACCTCACCATCTCCCCTGGAGAAAAACTCGCCATTGTGGGGCCAAGTGGGGCAGGCAAGACCACCTTGATAAACCTCATCCCCAGGTTTTACGAACCCCTGGAAGGGGTGATATACCTCAATGGAGTTCCCCTTGAGCAATATCGTCTGGATAGCCTCAGGAGGTTTATTGGGATGGTCTCACAGGAGACCATCCTGTTCAATGCCTCCATCCGGGACAACATCACATATGGTCTCTTCAATATCCCGGAAGAAAAGGTGATTGAGGTGGCAAAGATAGCCTATGCCCATGATTTTATAAGCAAACTTCCCCAGGGATATGACACGGTGGTAGGGGAAAAGGGGGTAAAACTATCTGGGGGGGAAAAACAGCGCATCACCATCGCCAGGGCCCTTCTAAAAGACCCTCCCCTCCTTATCCTGGACGAGGCCACCAGTTCCCTGGACACTGAGTCTGAGAGGATCGTGCAGAGGGCCCTGGATAACCTCATGAAGGACCGAACAAGCATAATAATCGCTCACAGGCTTTCCACCATCCTCAGTGCAGACAGGATAGTGGTGATGGACAGAGGGAGGATAGTTGACATTGGTCCCCATGAGGAGATCATAAAAAGATGCGCCCTTTATCAAAGACTCTACAAGATGCAATTTGAGGATTCAAAACTAAATAAATGGGATGAAGATACTCTTAAAAATTAGTGTCCTCTTTCTTCTCCTTGCTCCTGTGCCAGTATCTGGCAGAGAATATGTCCTTTTTTTTAAAAAGACCATTCCTTCCCAGCACAGCCCGGACAACTCCAGGATAATCCCCTATCGCGTAAAAGAAGGAGATTGTATCTATCTCATCCTAAAACACATGGGTATAAAGGAGGGGGAGATCCCCCGCCTCTTCCCTGCCATAAAGAGATTAAATCCCGGAGTTAAGGATATAAATCGCCTATTCCCGGGACAGATAATATATCTTCCCCTCCCCATTAAAAAGAAAGGCCCTGCCCCCCGCTCGCATCCATCTTATCCCTATGTAACATTCCCCTATAAGGTGAAAAGGGGAGATAATCTGGTGAAGCTACTCAAAAAAAAGGGCCACATCCCCACCTCTCTTATCTTTAATGAATACCTTGATATATTCAAAAGCCTCAATCCCTCAATAAAGGACATAAACTCTCTCAGGGTGGGGGAAAAGATCCTCCTTCCCGTAAGGATATCCCCTTCAGGCCCTGGGAGGAGCCAGGGGAGTCCCTCAACAGGACATCCCATATACTCGCCCCCTCTACCTTCCACCAGAAAAAGCTCCCCAATGCCCCAATCTCTGTCCATCTTAAAGGCCCTTGGATTTTCCATTCTCCAGGGAGAAGATATACTCTACCCTCTAAAGGAAGGGGGATGGCTCACCCTGGATACAAAGAGGACCCCCCTCTTGATCGCTCCCTGGGGGAAAAAGATCATCCTCCTCCCGCGGGGGACCTCCGCACCCTCCATCAGGGGGTTAGCAAGGGAAGTAAGGATAGACTCATGGGAACCCTACAGGGTATTAAAGGCCATTGCCCATATCTTTCCCAGGATGATGGTGGTGTGGACAAAAGGAAGAAATCTCATAATCCCCTGCAGGGGGTTTGTGGTAGAGAGCAGGGCAAGGCTCCAGGTGGTGATATTTAAAAACAAAAATAAGAGATCTGCCCACTATTACCTCTTTTTTTCATCCCCCCTCAAAAATAATTATAAAAATTCTCTGCTCCTAACCATTCTAGAGAAAGGAGGGATCCATTTATTCCATCTAAAGGAAGGCATCCCAGTGGAGATGGCGACCATAAAAAATGGGCTTACCAATCTCTACATCCCAACAATATACGACTCTCCCCTCTCCCACATATTCTCCTCCCTCCCCACAAAGCATGGCCCTGAGCAATGCGTAAGATCCCTGGCCCCCCATCTGAAGCTAGAAGAATGCAGCATCCATTACCGTCCTTTTGTTCGCCTCTGTGTGAGCTTTTCCGTATGGAAACTCCGCAGGGGAAAAGGGAGAGAGATCTATCTTGTTGGAGGAAACCTTCGCTATGTGGTTGCCTTGTTGAATATAAGTGGATATAGTGCCTATCTCGTCCCAGTATGTCCTTAAAAGATAAAAAGGGGAAAAACTTAACAAAGGGGGATAATATGACAAGGTGCTCATTCCTTTTTATCCTCTCCTTATCATTGGTGTTCTACGTCTTTACCTCTCTCTCCCCCTTTGTAACCCCATCCTTTGCGAGAAATGTAAGGGCCCTTTACTTTGAACTGCACGGCTCAATAAATCCCGCCCAGGTGGACCTGGTGGAGGGTGCAATTTCATACGCCAGAGACAATGGATTTGACGTGATAATCATGGGGTTGGACACCCCAGGGGGCCTGGGGGAGTCCATGAGAAAGATAGTAAAGCTCATCCTCAATTCCCCTCTTCCCCTGGCGGTATGGGTGGGCCCAAGGGGGGCAAGGGCGGCATCTGCGGGGGTGTTTATTGTGGCGGCATGCTCCTTTGCCACCATGGCGCCCCAGACCAGTATTGGGGCGGCCTCTCCTGTGGGCATGGGTGGAAAGAACATCCCCACTACCCTGGAAAAAAAGATAAAAAACGATTTCTTAAGCCTTATAAGGGCCATGGCCAGAAGGAGAGGTAGGAACATACACTGGTATGAAAGTGCCATAGAAGATGCATCCTCCCTAACAGCCCAGGAGGCAGTAATAGATAGGGTAGTGGACTCCATTGCCATCTCCCCCAGGGACCTTATGGTCCAGTGGGGAAAGAGGGGCGTGGAGATGGGAAACAGTATTTTAAGATTCCAGGCAAAGGACTTCTCCATACACACATACTCTCCCCCCTTCAGGTATAGATTCCTTTCCTGGCTCCTGGATCCACAGATAGCCTATCTTCTCTTACTGGGGGGAATAGCAGGACTATTTTTTGAACTGGCCCATCCAGGAGTAATATTTCCAGGGACATTTGGGGGGATATGTCTATTACTGGCCCTATACGCCCTCTCCATACTCCCCACCAATGTCACAGGACTGCTCCTCATCCTCATGGCCCTGCTCCTCTTTGTACTGGAGGCAAAGGTGGTAAGTTATGGTCTGCTTACCATTGGGGGACTGGTGTGTCTGTTTCTGGGCTCCACCATCCTCTTCAGGTTTGAATATGGACTCTCATCTCTACCCCTTGGCACCATTGTACCCACAGTAATGGGGGTGGGGGTCTTTGTGGCCCTTATCCTGTATCTGGTAACCAGGGTCCAGCTAAAACCAGAGACCACGGGCAAAAGTGCCATGATAGGGCTGAGGGGAAAGGTCCTGGATTGGAGAGGAGAGAGGGGTAGAATAAGGGTGAGGGGAGAGATATGGAAGGCCATCTCCAGGGAAGAGGGGGCAAGAATCTCTCCAGGAGAAAAGGTGGAGGTGGTTGATATAGAGGGACTTACCCTCATTGTTAAACCAATATCTAAAAATCTTAAGGAGTAGCGTATGTTTACCATTTTACCACTGGTAATTATTGGAATATTTTTCCTGATTACCTCAGTAAAGGTGTTAAATGAGTACGAAAGGGCCGTGGTATTCAGGCTGGGAAGGATCCTTCGGGCAAAGGGGCCAGGACTCATCATCCTCATCCCCTTTATTGACAAGATGGTAAAGGTCTCCCTGCGAATAGTGACCCTGGATGTGCCCTCCCAGGATGTAATCACACGGGACAATGTTAGCGTGAAGATAAATGCTGTGGTCTATTTCAGGGTGGTGGAGCCGGTAAAGGCCATCCTAGAGGTAGAAGACTATATGTTTGCCACCACCCAGCTTGCCCAGACCACCCTGCGCTCTATCTGTGGTTCTGTGGAACTGGACGAGATCCTCACCCACCGCGATAAAATAAACACCCAGATCCAGGCCATATTGGATGAACACACAGATCCCTGGGGGATCAAGGTGACCAATGTGGAGCTAAAATATATTGACCTACCCCAGGAGATGCAACGGGCAATGGCAAAACAGGCAGAGGCAGAAAGGGAAAGGAGATATAAGGTGATAAGTGCCCAGGGAGAATTCCAGGCCGCAACAAAACTGGCAGAGGCCGCGGAGATAATCACCAAATACCCTGTGGCCCTGCAGCTGAGATACCTACAGACCATGAAAGAAATGTCCTACGAAAGCAAGGCCAGCACCATTATCCCTGTACCCCTGGACCTGTTTAAAAACCTCATCCCCACTCCACAAGAACCTTCCCCTCAAGGTCAAAAGAAAGAGGAAGAGGAATAAAAAAAGACCCTTCCCTGCCGTGAAAAGATATCCTGAGACCACGGCAGGGAACCTTAAAACCCATTTTTGAGAAGTTTATAGAAATTTGAACACCAAAACGATACAGCCAAGAATATAATTACCATAAATTACTTGACATGACCCAACATATTGCCTTATGACCTCAAATATAAGGAGAGGATAGGGGATACAATCACCCAAAAAGGAAGGAGTGTGTCATGTTTAGGTCAAAGATAGGGCTAATATTAGTTGGGTTATTTTTGGTAATTTTAAGTCCGTTAAATTTATTAGCAGAGCCTCATGGGAAACTTATCGTATTTCATGCAGGCAGTCTGACCATTCCCTTTAAAAGGATAGCAAGGCAATTTGAAATGCTATATCCCCAGGTAGAGGTACTTCAAGAAAGTGGTGGAAGCACTAGGATGGCGCGGTTAATTGCGGATGTGGGAAAGCCTGCAGATGTAATGGCCGCGGCTGACTATCAGGTGATAGACAATATATTGAGGCCTAAATTTGCCAACTACAACATCCGCTTTGCCTCCAATCAGCTTGTATTGTGTTATACCCCCAGAAGCAGATATGCAGACGAGATAACAAAGGACAATTGGTATAAAATCCTGTGTAGAAAAGGGGTGGTGTGGGGTCATTCTGACCCAAATCTGGACCCCTGTGGATACAGGAGTCTCATGGTAATGCAGCTGGCAGAGAAATTTTATAAAAAACCAGGTCTATACAAAAGGCTTCTGGCCAACAGACCCATTAAAAACATAAGACCAAAATCAGTGGAACTCATCTCCCTATTACAGACAGGAAACATGGATTACGCCTGGGAGTATCTCTCTGTTGCGGTTCAACACCACCTGAGATATGTGAAACTAGACGACCACATAAATTTAGGCAACTACAAATACGATCCTTACTATCGGCAGGCAAAGGTAAAGGTGGTGGGCAAAAGGCCAGGGAAGTGGATAATCAAACGGGGCAAGTCCTGCACTTATGGAATAACCATCCTCAAAAACGCCCATAATCCAGAGGCGGCTATAGCATTTGTGGCCTATCTATTGAGTCCTGCGGGTGGGCTTAAGATATTAAAGGAAATGGGACAGCCACCTTTTATCCCTGCGCGCGTCCCCACCAAAAAGATGTGGGAGAGACTCCCAAGACAACTAAAGCCCTTGGTAGAAATAAAGAACTAGGGGAGAAAAAGGCCTGTTTAGGAAAAAATGAAGCTATCCCAAGGAAAAAGAGATAATTTTTTCCTCACCCTCTTTTTCTTTTCCCTGCCCCTTATAGTGCTCATCCTCCTCCCTCTGGGAAAGATGCTCACAGGCACGGGAGTGGATGAGCTATTGCACTGCATAGGAGAGGCAGAGGTAAGAAATGCCCTCCTTAGAAGTATATATACATCCTTTACTGCCTCTGCCATCTCCTTTGTCTTTGGAACCCCCCTTGCTTACTTACTTGCCAGAAAAGAATTCCCAGGCAAGAGACTCATGGAGGGGATAATAGACCTGCCTATTATGATACCTCATCCTGTAATAGGTATCGCTATCCTCAGCCTTGCGGCACGGGACACTATATTTGGGGAAATACTCCAGAGGCTGAGCCTCCATATAATGGGAACCCTAACAGGCATTATTACTGTCCTCACCTTTGTGGGCATGCCCTTTTACATAAATACAGCAAAGGCGGGCTTTGAAGGGGTCTCTCCCCGGCTGGAACATGTGGCTCGATCCCTTGGGGCAGGCCCCTGGCATAGCTTTTTCAGAATAACCCTTCCTCTTGCCTGGAGAAATATGGTACTGGGAACCATTATGTGCATGGCAAGGGCAATCAGTGAATTTGGTGCAGTGGTTATAGTGGCCTACCACCCAATGACTGCACCTGTCCTCATATATGAGAGATTTACCGCTTATGGACTAAAATATTCCCAGCCAGTTGCAGTGTGGCTCATCATCCTATCCCTTATCCTTTTTGTCCTGTTGAGGATGGTGGCAAGGGGAAAAATAAGACAAGAGGGGGAGATGGATGCTTAAGGTCCAGAACCTATGTCTGCGTCTGTCCAACTTTTCTCTAAAAGGGATAGACCTTGAGATCGGGGAAGGGGAATTCTTTGCCCTGATAGGTCCCACAGGTTCAGGAAAATCCCTGCTCCTGGAGGTGATTATGGGGATTATCCCCCAGGGATGTAAGGAGATAAGCGGGAGGATATTCTTAAGGGATAGGGAGATAACCTCTTTGCCCCCTGAGAGGAGGGGAATAGGGATTGTATATCAAGACTTTGCCCTATTCCCCCATCTCTCAGTGCTTGAAAATATAACCTTTGGTCTGCGATATCACCCCCTGGATGATAGAGAAAAAGAAAAAAGGCTGGGGACCCTGGTGGAGGCCCTTGGTATATCTCATCTGCTGAGGCGAGAACCTTCCACCCTGAGTGGCGGAGAAAAGCAGAGGGTGGCACTAGCCAGGGTCCTTATCTTAAATCCAGAGATAATACTGCTAGATGAGCCCCTATCTGCCATAGATCCTGCATTTCAGGAAGAGATAAGGGCCATATTAAGAAGGCTCCATCGCACTTTTAAGGTGACCTTTTTGATGGTCTCTCACAATTTCTCCGATGTAATGCATCTTGCCCAGAGAGGCGCAGTTATCTTTGGGGGAAAGATAGTCCAACAGGGAAAGATTGAAGAGATATTTACCCGTCCTTCCTCTCCTGGGGTGGCGAAATTTGTAGGGATAAAGAACATCTATCCAGCCAGGATAGAAGGGGACCAGGCCATCCTTGGATCTGGTCTCACTCTGACCTTAGGCAACAACCACCACTGTGCCCAGCACAACCACCTTACCATCAGGGGAGAGGAGATAATACTCAATCCCCCCCTTCATCTGGGGATGGAAAATATATTGCGCGGGCATATAAGGTATATCTCCCCTAATGGATTCCACCTGAGGATAGGGGTGGAGGTCCAGGGGATACTCTTTGAGGTGAACACCCTCCCCTCCTACAGGGACTCTCTTTGCCTCAGAGAAGGGGAAGAGGTAGAGATAGGCTTTAGCTCTGGCTCCATCCATACCTTTCCCTGGAATAATTAGCCATTTTCCTCACTAATCAATGGTCAACAAAATTGATCACTATTGGCACAACCATGTTATCGTCGTGAAAAAAATCTAGATTTCAAGCATTACTCCCCTCTACTTTTTTTTCTAATGAAAAGAGGGTTGAAAATGTTCTTAAACAAAATTTATGTTACAGGCTCAACACCTTCACTTCATGGCAATCTTTAACTTTGCTTCAAATTCCTCCAATGAGCTGGTTCGCATGGCTACCTTAAACAAACCCTTTATCACTTCTCTACTGTCAATTTGTTTGATCTTCTGGGCAATGGATTTCGGGACAATCC
>CAYRSC010000011.1:0-21853 GCA_964427155.1 uncultured Desulfohalobiaceae bacterium
GGATATAATGTAAAGAGTGAGGTGTTAAACTCCAAAGGCAGATTGGATATGGCAATAATGCTAAAGGATAAGGTTTATGTGGTGGAGTTTAAGATAAAGGGAAGCGCAAAAGAGTGCATAAGTCAGATAAAAGAGAAGGAATATACAAAGCAATTTAAGAGAAGATATGAAAAAATAATACTCTGTGGTATGGTGTTTGATGAAAAGGAGAAAAGGGTTGGGGATATGGAGTTTGAGAGGGTATAACTTTTTAAGTTAAATGCGCCAGGGAGGATTTGAACCCCCGACCTTTGGATTCGTAGTCCAACGCTCTATCCTCCTGAGCTACTGGCGCATAGTCCTTTCCATAAGGAATAAGTTTCTGTTTGTCAAGGATCACATACAGGGGGGAGTTTGTCTCTCCAAGGTCTTGCCCTTTCCAGCTCTGCGGCCAGGGAAAATAGCAATTTTTCTTCTCCCAGCGGGGCTATGAACTGGACTCCACAGGGGAGGTTCTCCCTTGTCCAGTGGAGGGGCACTGACATGGCGGGCTGTCCTGTGAGGTTTGCTATCTGGGTAAAGGGCATTATCTCAAATCTCTTGAGGGATAGCTTTTTTACCACAGCAGGATTTAAGAAGAGGCCCAGGTTCAATCTCCTCAAGAGGGTTAACAGGGCCTTTTCCACACCTGAAGAGCGAAGCTCTCCCAATCTGGGAGGGGGCGTTGCTATGGTAGGGGTGAGCAAGAGGTGGAATCTTTCATGAAATTTTGCCATATCTCGTGCTAGCTTATTCCATTTGAGGAGGGAGCAGGCATATGCTCCAGCATCTATCTTTTTGCCCAGGATATTTAACATCCAGGTTTCTATCTCCATAAGTTCCTTTTTGACCTCTATTCCTGTCTGTTCTTTGGCATGGAGCAAAAGTGCCCTTACCTGTCCAAAATAGAGGGTAAAATAGCAGTCTGCCATAAGATATCCATCATAGGGGAGGGCTATCTCCTCTACGTGATGCCCCATTTCCTCCAGGAGTTTTGCTGTCTCCTCCACTGCATTTTTGCACTCTATATCCACCCTTCCACCCACAGGAGAAGTAGTACACATCCCTATTTTTAAGGAGGGTGGTTTTTTTTGGGTATAGGAGATAAAGGGATCCTTTTCCTGAGGTAGCCAGTACATGGCCCCCTTGTCTGGTCCTGATATAAGGTCAAGGATAAGGGCGCTATCTCTAACAGAGAGGGAGACCACGTGTTCCTCCACTGCCCCTTCCCATATTTCTCCGAACTCTGGTCCATGAGGCACTCGTCCCCTTGAGGGTTTTAGACCAAATACTCCACAGCACGAGGCGGGTATCCTAAGGGAACCTCCTCCATCCCCTCCGCCAGCCACAGGGACCATCCTAGATGCCACTGCTGCTGCAGACCCTCCACTGGAGCCCCCGGGTATGTGGTTCAGGTTCCAGGGGTTTCTAGTGGGACCAAATAGGTCTGGTTCTGTGGTGCCCATGAGTCCAAGCTCAGGGGTATTGGTTTTTCCAAGGATAACAAGCCCCGCCTTTTTGTATCTCTTAACCACTTCACTATCAAAGGGAGAGATAAATCCCTGGAAGAGTTTGCTCCCACTACTTAAGGGGGTCCCTTTTAGATGGGATAGAAGGTCCTTTAATAAAAAAGGAACACCCAGAAGGGGGCCCTTACTCAGAGAGCTTATTCCCTTTTTGGCCTCTTCAAATAGAGGATATATAATGGCGTTTATTTTAGGGTTTATCCTTTCTATCCTTTCAATAGCCTCTTTAAGGAGCTCAGAAGGGGAAATCTGTTTATTTTTTACCAGCTCTGCCA
Organism: uncultured Desulfohalobiaceae bacterium; assembly: GCA_964427155.1. Taxonomy (GTDB): domain Bacteria; phylum Desulfobacterota; class Desulfovibrionia; order Desulfovibrionales; family Desulfothermaceae; genus Desulfothermus. The sequence goes on from CAYRSC010000011.1 coordinate 1,820, forward strand.
TCCTTATTGCGTCCCATCTTGGATATTCTTCTATTGTCATTTTTTTCCTCCTTAAATGATTAACCCTAAAAAAGGGCATGTCCAAACTGATATATCATTGTTGATATGAAAAAGGCAAATAGTGTATTAAATACAATGCTAAACAGGCCCCATCTCCAGTTAGATTCCTGTATCATGGTAATTACACTAATAAAACAGGGGGAATAGAGAAGTACAAAGACCATTATACTGAGCCCCTTTAGCTTGTTCCACTGGGGGTCCGCTTGTATCCTTCTGGAAAGGGACATCCCCTTTTCCCCAGATGTATCTCTCAGGGAATATATGGTTCCAAGGGTGGAGACAATTACCTCTTTGGCGGCAAATCCTCCAATAAGGGCTATATTTGTCTTCCAATCAAAACCTGCCAGCTCGGTGATCCCCTCCAGAGAGCGCCCAAGCCTTCCAGCAAGGGAATATTCCAGGGTGAGTTGTTTTTCCCGGGCAGTTATATCCCTGATCCGAGATAGTATTTGGGTCCTGTTTTCAGGGGAAAGGGGTTTTTTAAGTGTTTGTTCCAGCATCACTTTTTGGGTTTTAAGGGGAGAAATTAACTGCTTAGGGGGAGAGGGAAATGTCATTGCCGCCCATATCAATATAGAGATAGCCAGGATAACTGTACCCGCCTTTTTGATGTATTGATAGACCCTTTCCCAGGTATGAATAAACAGTCCCTTTATAGTGGGCAGGCGATATGGGGGGAGTTCCATTACAAAGGGGGTGGAAGGTCCTTTTATTAAAGTGGTTCGTAAAAATTTTGCCACTATAAGGGCACATATCCAGCTAAAAAGGGTCAACCCAAATAATACCCGATCCCCACTTTTTGGGAAAAATGCCGCGGCCAATAGCAGAAATACCGGTACCTTTGCTCCGCAGGAGAAAAAAGGGGCAGTGAGGAGAGTGGCCAGTTTTTCTTTAGGACTTCTTAAGGTCCTGGTGGCCATTATTCCAGGGACTGCACATCCCCCGGGAATGCCTCCTGAGAGGATAAAAGGCATTACAGAATAGCCATGTAACCCAAATACCCTCAATATTCTATCCAGCATATATGCCATCCTGGCCATATAACCAGAGTCTTCCAGAAAGGCCAGTATAAAAAACATTATCATAATAAGGGGTACAAAGCTGAGTACCCCTCCCACCCCGTCTATAATTCCAGATACTATGAGGGATCTAAAGGTCCCTGGGGGGAGATATTGGGTTGCCAGGTTTGCAAGCCAGGAAAATAGGTCCTCTATGAGCCGTAGGGGATAATCTCCAAAGACAAAGGTAAATTTGAACATGAGATATAACACCCCAACCATAATTATGGGACCCAATAACCTGTGGGTGAGTACCTTGTCTATCTTGTCCGAAATGTCTATTCGGTCGTCAAGCCTCTCCCTCTTTATTATTCCCTTTAAAAGGGAAGAGATAAAACCATATCTGTAATCAGCAATAATGGCTTCAGGATTGGTGTTTAGGGTGGTTTCACAATGTTTGCTCACCTTCTCCACCATCTTTTCCAACCTTGCAGAGGTATCCTTATCCACAGAGCGTCCCTTTTCAATTATTTCCAGGTCTTCTTCCAGGTACTTTATGGCCACCCATCTGGGGGGATAGTTATGTGTCAAAAAACCTGTTTTTTCTATAAGGGCAACCATCTTCATGATTACCGGGTCAAGGTCCGGGCCATAGGAAATGGTTACAGGCTTCCACTCCATGACCTCTAAACAATATCTCTGTATCTCTTCTATAAGCCTTCCCTTCCCTACTCCCCTTTTGGCCACCATTGGTACTACTGCACATCCAAGGAGGCTGGAGAGCTTTTTGGTATCTATAAATATCCCTTTTTTCTTTACCTCATCCATCATATTAAGAGCCAGAATAAGGGGGGCCCCCATTTCCATGAGTTGAAGGGCAAGATACATGTGTCTTTCTAGATTGGTGGCATCTATAACATCCACCACTACCCTGGGCCTGTTTTCCACCAGAAAGTTCCTGGCCACTAGTTCCTCCTGGGAATAGGCAGTAAGGGAATAGGTCCCTGGAAGGTCCACAATATGAAGGGTGATATCTCCTGCCTTTAAAAATCCCTCCCTCTTCTCCACTGTAATCCCGGGATAATTCCCCACCTGTTGTCTGGCCCCTGTTAAGGAGTTGAAAAGAGTAGTCTTACCAGAATTAGGATTACCTGCTAGGGCAATTACACACCTTTCCATTCTATCCCCCTTCTTAATTTAGGAATACCTAACTTTTAGATAAGATATAACCATAAAAATTGTCTTCTAAAGATAAAAAATAAAAAAGTCAACGGAAAATTTAAGTTAGGTTAGACTAATTTTTCTTTTGGGCATAAAGAAAAAGGTTATGAAGGAGGTAAAAGGACTAGAGGCCCTCCTTGAGAGGGAGATAAGGGAGCATTATCCTCCCCTTGCCAATGAGAGGTTTTTTAGGGGGCTAGAGAGGTTGGCCCTGTTTATGGAGCGGTTGCTGGCATGGAGAGGGCGGGTAAATCTGGTGGGTAAGGGGTCTTATGAGGAGATTTTTCATCATCTCGTGGTGGACAGTTTATTTATGGTAAAGTTTTTTGAATCCATTTTTCTTGAAGGAGAGGGGCTTGTTTTTTGGGATATAGGGGCAGGGTGTGGGATTCCAGGTATTCCTTTTAGGATATATTATACTGGAGGCCAGTATATAATGTTAGAGCCTAGAAAAAAGAGGTTTGTATTTACCAATCTCATGTTAAACTCTCTCTCCCTTCCCGGTACCTGCATACTGAATATATCTATGGAGGGGTTTGTCTCTCCCATAAGACCCCAGGTGGTACTTGCCAGGGCGGTGTGGCCATGGAGGGAATTTTTGGAGCGGGTATTTCCTGTGCTGGAAAAAGGAGGTATGGCCCTCATCTTTTCAAACTCTGCGTGTGAGGAGAGCTATTATAAGGGATTTTATCTTGTTAAAGAGTCTTCTTATAGGATTAAGGGGGGGTGGCGTTATTTCTGGTTATTTGAAAAAAATGCCCCCAGTTGAGAGTTTTTAAAGATTATCTTGGTGGCTTCTTCGTCTGCTATTTCCCCAAGTTCCATGAGCTTCTCAAGAAAATCCAGTATCTCATAGCGTCTTTCTTCACTGGAATATTCAAAATCCTCTGCCAGGTTTCCAGAGCGCAGATATGCTATAAGTTCGTTAATGTATCTCTCATTGAGTATCATAGTCTATCTCCCTGTGACTTGTGCTGGACCATCAAAACTTCTTGACACATGACCCTTATCACCTTATGAAAGAGGGTGTTAGCCGGGGTGGCGGAATTGGAAGACGCACGGGACTCAAAATCCCGCGGGCCCTGCGCCCGTGAGGGTTCGACTCCCTCCCCCGGCATATTTTATGCCCTCAATATTATCTCCTTTGCCAGCATCATCAACATATAGATAATACACCCATCTATAAGTAGAGATATCACCGGAGATATAAACAGCACCTCCTTTAATCTCAAGGGCTGAGGGCTCCTTATCACCTTGATATCTATACCTATGATTACACATAGTAGTACAGCAATTAGAAATGCGGTATATAAAAGGGGATATAACTCTGGGAGGTGTCCCCTATATACCAGTAGTATCCATAACAGGATAAGGGGAATGAGAAATAGAAAGACCATGTTCCATTTGCAGGAGAGGGGAACCACATATTTATAATAATCCCGTCCATAGTCGTCCCTCTTTCTTCGGAGGATAAGAAAGAGCGATAGATTTGCCCCTCCTGTTCCCAGGGCCAGGGCCAGATAGGTGAGGACTAGGACAATAGATATTTCACTGGAGGGGATAAGGAGCCTGGAAAAGGCCATCTGTTCCAGGGCGTAAAGCCCCTTGGAAAAGAGGATTACCTTGGAATTTGTGATAAGATATACACACATCCATAAGGAGAGGGTGGTGAATGTGATAATTATTACCCGCAGTAATTTTACACCCTTAAACAGGTCCCATAAAAAGTATAAAAAACCACATAAGAAGAAACAAAAGAATATTCCCTCAAAGGGAAGGGCAATAACATAATTTTTTTTCAATATAGAAATGATTCCCTTTAGGGTAAAAGATATGATGGGGTGGGTGGTAACCTTAGAGAGATAGAGGCTTCCCCCAGCTATAATCAAAATATAGCCTATTATAAACCAGAGGGTCATCTTTAAGATCTGCTGGGCATATTTTTCTAAAAAGCCCTTTTTCTTCTTCCAGCCATAGGTAAGGGAAGCGGTAGCTATGGTAAGTCCTCCCAGGATGGAGCAGAAAATAAAGCTAATTATTGCAGCTGTTCCTGTAAATAGGATTGAATTTCCTATGCTGATATTTTCCATATAGCTATCTCCTGTTGCAAACCCATGGGATATGTTATAAAAAATAGTCATCTTGTTTTAATCTTTAAAAGGTGAAACATCAAGGTTTAACTTGACATCCCATGAAAACTAGATCCTTTCCTCCCCTGGAGGAGCCTTCGTCTCTTTTGGCATGTCTTGTCCTGAGGCATATTCCAGGATTAGGCCCTCGGAGCTGGAAGAGGCTGTACGAAAATTTTGACTCTCCTATCCAGGCACTTAAGGCCCCGCAGACCTGGCGGGAGATGGGTATTTCTAAAAGGGCCATAGCCGCCTTTTTAAAAGGAGAGGGAGAGATAGAGGCACAAAAGGAGTACCAGGCCCTTTCTTCTCTGAAAGTTATTCCTCTTACCTTGTGGGACGAGGACTATCCTCCCCTTTTAAGGGAGATCCCAGATCCACCTATCGTCCTCTATCTTCAGGGAGACCCTTCCCTTTTGTCTGTACCCCATGTGGCATTGGTGGGGGCAAGAAATGCAAGTGAATGGGGACGGGCTTTTGCATATAGATTGGGGAAGGAGCTTTCTGCTCGTGGAATATGTGTTGTCTCGGGACTGGCACGGGGGATAGATGCCTCTGCCCATAGGGGAGGCCTATGTGGTGTGGCATCCACCATTGCAGTATTGGGGACGGGAATAGGGGTGAGTTATCCCCGGATAAATCTCCCCTTGAGGAGAGATATTGAGAGAAAGGGGCTCTTGCTAAGTGAATTTGCTCCATGGACTCCTCCTTCTCCTGAAAATTTCCCCTTGCGAAATCGTATAATAAGTGGCCTTTCCCTGGCAGTGGTGGTGGTAGAGGCCACCAAGAAAAGTGGGGGATTGATTACCGCAAGAAAGGCCCTGGAGCAGAACAGGGCGGTATTTGCTGTGCCAGCTAGGCCGGACCAAAAGAATTTTGAAGGAAATAATGCCCTAATCCGGGAGGGGGCCATCCTCCTGAGGGATGTGAATGATATAATGGAAGAGATAGCACCTATGGTGGAGCTCACCAATGGTCCTTTGTCTCCATGTGGGGATAGGAAAGAAGGGGATGGTGAGTTAGAGGGGGAAGATGGAGAACTCCTGGGCCTGATCAGAAGCAGAGGGAGGTGCAGTGTGGAGGAGATAATAGAGGAATTGGGGCACGACCCTGCAAGGGTTATGTCCTCGCTGGTGATGTTGGAGATAAAGGGATACGTGAGAAAGACCCCTCTGGGCTATGAGCCCTGTTAGGGAGAGAAAGTAGGAGAGGAAGGGATGCAGAAGATTCCACTGGATAAGGCAAGGCCGGGTATGGTGCTGGCAAAGCCTGTATTAAAGGATAACCAGAGGGTGTTGGTGGCGGAAAATACCAAGCTCCAGGAGAACCATATCCTCAGTTTGAAGAAACAGGGAGTGGATTTTATTGTGGTAAAGGGCTCCCCTGTAAAGATGGAAGGTGGAAGTTATGGAATTTCTCTGGAGAAACGACTGGAAAGGCTTGACCATCTATTTAGAAAGTATAAGGAAGACGGGTGGATGCAGAAGGTGAAGAGATTTTTTGAGCTGTTTTTTGAATATAAGATAAAACAACAACAGGTAATGGATGATAGTGAATAAGAGTTAAGATGACATGAAGGATCTTATTACAGAAAGAAAAGGGAAAATATTGGCGGTAAAGGACCTTCCTACCCTCCCGCCAGTGTTAGATGAGATAACTAGGATGATAGAGGATGAAAACTCTTCTCCTGAGCAGATAGCAAAGGTTATTTCAAAGGATCAGGTCCTCTCTGCCAAGGTGTTGAAGATGGTAAATTCTCCCATCTATGGCTTTCCTCGTCGGATAAATACCATCCAGCATGCATTGGTCCTGCTGGGGTTTAACGTTATAAGGGGTATTATTATCTCCACCACGGTCTTTGATATAATGACAAAGAGTATGGTGGGGTTGTGGGAGCACAGCCTGGCAGTGGCCACAACCTCTAAGTTGATTGCGGAGGAGTGTGGCCTTAAGGATTCTGAGGAATTTGCTGTTACTGGACTATTGCACGATATTGGAAAGGTGGTGGTGGCCCTCCAGTTGCCAGAGGAGATGGAGGAGATAAAGCTCCTGGTAAGGGAAAAGGACCACATGCTCTTTATGGAGGCAGAAAAAGAGGTATTGGGTTTTAGTCACGATCGTATAAATGCCTGGCTTGCTGACCACTGGAACCTCCCTTTGACCATAAAAGAGGGGCTTTCCTATCATCATCGTCCAGAGTTTTCCCAGTATTACCCCGATTTTGCCCATGTGGTCCATATTGCAGACTTTATTGCCAGGGTCCTGGAACTGGGAAGTGGTGGAGATGACATGGTCCCCCTTCTTAAGAAAAAGTCCCTTGTGACTCTGGGTCTGAATTTTAAAAGATTAGCCAGGATAATGGATAGGGTGCTGGAGCATGTGATTGAAGTTATTACCTTTATCCCAAAGGCGTCTTAGATGATGGACCAGATAAGGCCTAATTATTACCTTATTTCCCCAGATCCTCACCTTATATCCTTATTTGATGGGATATTAAAAGACAAAGGGGAGGTGCTGGTCTTTAAAGAGGGAAGAAGGGCTCTGGATAGGGTGCTTCAAACCCCTCCAGGGCTTATTGTGTTAGATTTGAGGATTGAGGATATCTCTGCCTTTGAATTTGTGCGATTGGTTAAGGGAGAAAATGTCTATCTTCAAATCCCTGTGGTACTATGTCTGGAAGAAGAGATTCCTCCCATCCTCCTTGGAGAAGGACTATTTGAGGTGGAGATAGATGATTTTATCCTCAGACCCATAAATAGGAAAGAGGCCCAGGTACGGGTAGAACTTACCCTACTTAAGTCAACCAAGTTTCTGGATGCCAATCCACTTACTAAACTTCCAGGAAATACCACCATCATCCAGAAGATTCAGTCCCTTATTGATGCAGGAAGGGATTTTGCCCTGGGATATGTGGATTTGGATTATTTTAAGTCCTTCAATGATAAATATGGGTTTTCCCGGGGGGATGAGATCCTCATGATGACCGCCAGGATTATTGTTAATATTGTAAAGGAGATATGTGGCAGTGAGGGATTTGTGGGGCATATTGGGGGAGATGATTTTGTCTTTATTGTGCCCCCTGATAAGGCAGAGAGGGTGTGCAGGGAGATCGTGAAAAACTTTGATGAGATAGTTCCCTATTTTTATGATCCCCAGGATAAAAAACAGGGGTTTATCATTTCTGTAAACAGACAGGGTAAGGTGGAGAAGTTTCCCCTTATGGCCATTTCCATAGGAGTGGTTTTTAATAGAGGAGGTAGCCTAAAACATTATGGAGAGGCATCCCAGATCGCCGTAAATCTTAAGAAGCAGGCAAAGAAGTCCTCAAAAAGCTCCTATATACTAGATAGAAGGACCTATGGATAACTATCTTTCTCTATTTAAAAATTATCTTGAGGGACAGCGGGGGCTCGCCAAGGCCACGTGTGAGGCATATCTTAGAGATGTGACGGACTTTGAGAGGTTTTTGAAGGAGCGACACAATCTATCTTTGCGGGATTTGGATAGGATAGACCAAAATATTGTAAGGCAATATCTAGCGGAGCTTCATAGAAGGGGACATAAAAAGACCTCTATTTCCAGAAGGCTTTCTTCCCTTCGTAGTTTTTTTGCCCTCCTGGAGAGAAAGAGGCTTCTTGCCACCAATCCTCTAACGGGGATCTCAAATCCAAAGGTGGGAAGACATCATCCCCGGGTATTAAATGTGGATCAGATAATGAATATATTAGAGGCGCAGGAGGACCCTTCTCCCCGGGGGCTTAGGGATAGGGCCCTGCTGGAACTATTGTATGGGTCAGGTCTCAGGATATCAGAGGCACTTGCTCTGGATCTGGGGGATGTGGACCTTTCCTCCAGGACCATACGTGTTAGGGGTAAGGGGGGAAAAGAGCGTCTGGTCCCTCTCACCTCAAAGTCCAGGCAGTTTCTTCAGCGATACCTGGAGCAGCGGGAAGCCTTTTCTCCCCAGAGGGGAGAGAGGGCGTTTTTTCTTGGTATGCGGGGAAAGAGGCTTAATAGGAGAGAGGCTTACAGGATAGTGGATGAGTATAGAAAAAAAGCAGGGGTATTTTATAGGATTGGTCCTCACACCCTTCGTCATTCATTTGCTACGCACCTATTGGAAGGAGGAGCAGACCTCAGAAGTGTCCAAAAGCTCCTTGGACATTCAAGGCTATCCACCACACAGCGCTATACCCATCTTACTATGGGAAAGATTGCCCGGATATATGATATGGCCCATCCCATGTCTATGGGAGACACTAAAGAAAGAGATGGGGGAGATGATGAGGGATAACTTAAGGAGGGATTTGAGGTAAATATGAAGCTGAAGTGGAAAGATGCATTTAGCCTGGTAGAGGGATTTAAGTGGAAGGATATATCCACCCTTATAAGACCTGCCTACTTTTCAGAGTTTTCTCAGCTTATTCAGTATCTGGACCTGGTGCACATCAAGTTTTGTCTCCTCAGGCCATTCCTCAATGCCCCTGATGCATATCCCCTGGTGCATCCCCAGGAACTGTTGCCCTCTTTTGAGCCTGCCCTTGAGGAGTTCCATAATCTTCCTGGATTTAGTATGGTTATATTTGATAGGTCCCTGGATTATTTTAATGAAATATTTCAATTTGACCTCCTGCATTGTATTGAGGATGCCATTATAGAGGTAAGTGGACCAGCATCTCCTTTTGAACCTGCTATTGTTCAACACAATCAATCCATCTTCCTGAGTAGGCTTCCGAGGAAGTTTCACGAGAGGTTTAAAAAGGACCCTGTGAGTAAATCTATCACCAATCTCGCCACCTACCCCTCTCTTATAGAATATCTCCTAAATATGGATAGGGCCCATGTGATTGCAAGAAATACCCAGGGAAAGTTCTATTTTGCAGGACTGTATGCTTCCTTTCCCTCAGACCTTGATACTGAACTCAAGCGATTTGGATTAAAGATAGGGAAATTTCAGCCAGGGGATAATCGTCTCTATGAGTTGAATAGGATCTTTGTGTATCAATTTTTGATGGAATTATATGGGTTCCCAATAGCCTCAGAACGCAGGACTTCGGCGGCCCTCTTTTCCAGAAAGCTCTTTAAGATGGGAGAGCATTTTATGGTAAGGGTATTGGGACAGTCTGACAGGACCATAACCTCTCTATATCGCACCCCCCACTGTCGTCACTATCCCCAGGTGGACAAGATAGCCCTTGTGCAGATTGATAGAAAACAAAGGGATAAGCTTAGTAAATTAAAAAAGGAAGGTCTTCTGGTGTGGGAAGAACCTGCCTGTGTGATTTTGAGGGTATCCTATAGACAGCACAAATATGATCCCCACAACATTCGTACAGATAGGGCCCTTTCAGTGGCAAGACAGGAGCTTATAAATCCTGTTACAGGACAGATCTCCACGGACTATAATATCATAAAGGATATAAATCTCATGACCTTTATCTTGAATGACATTGTAAAAGGGGAATATGTTGGCAAGATAAAGTATAAGAGGAATGAAATAGTGGAAAATACAGATACACACGAGAAGAGACTCAAGTTTTTATATGCATGGCTCCATAAACACCAGAGGCGGATTATAGGATATTCTGACGAATTCTATCATAATATTACCAGGGTGCTGGATAATTATCTATTAAGCAGCGACAATTATGAGATATTTCAGGAGCATCAGGAGATATTTCAGGAGGTATGGAGACAATATAGCTACATCCAGCAGGCCAGAAAGATAAGGATATTGGAGGAACTGGTGAAGAGGAGATATAAAGGGGAGAAGATAGGATATCTGGAGGCATTGAGGCGAATAAAGGAGATAGTGCAGGATTTTAAATTTGATGCGGTAAATTATTTTGAAAACTTGATGGAACATGTTATAGTTTTGTGCGAGACCATCTTAAATGATAGGTACCTCATAAAAAAATATGTGCAAAAAAAGGACGAGGAATTAACAGAGTATGGACAGAAGATAAAAAGACTCTATGGACAGATGGTGGTGCTTTTGGATGAGCTGAAGGAGATCCATAAGATGAAACAAGAGATATATAGAAGACAAAAGCCGTATGTGTTTTTAAATAAAAATTAGAAAAACTGGGGAAGGGTGTTATGTTTTGTCCAAAATGTAAATATACTACTTTTGACCATTTTAGTTCCTGTCCCAGGTGTGGGTATGACTGGGAAGAATTGAGAAGGGGACTTTCTTTGGACTGGATAGAGGAGCCCAGCACTTCTGAGGAAGGGGAAGTCCCCCAGATTGGTGAAGAGGGCCTGACAGGAAAGGCAGAGGAGGCAGGTCCCCTTTCTTATGGGCCTTTTGGTCAAGAGGGGGAGGGAGAGGAGTTATCTGGTCCTAAAGGAGATATATCTCCTCAGGGGCAAAGGGAGACAACAATACCTCCTTCTTCTGGTGAAGAGGAGACCCCCATTATGGAAGAGGTAGAGGTCTCTCTAGATGAGTCACTCTTTGTATCTTCCACTGGGGAGGATGAGGTGTTTACAAAAGAAGAAGAGACTGAAATGGTACAATCCCCTGAAGGGGAGGAAAAGGAGATTTCTAAGGTGGCAGATGTGGGTATTCGAGCTGAGCCAGAGAGAGATAGGAGAAAGGAGGGACCATCCTCTTCTTATATTTCAGAGGAGGAGACCCCTGGGGAGATAACTGTGGATTTCTTGTTTCAGACATCTGGGGCAGAAGAAAGGGATAAGGTCAGAGAAGAGGAGGGAAAAAAGGAGATTGCAAAAGGGGATGGAACCAGTGATAAGGAGATTGACAGTAGTGATGACGGGGTATGGGATATAGAGTTTTCTGATCTGGAGATAGAGGATATGACCATTCAGGAGGATGGAAAGAAGGGGGAACAGGCCGCTGCTCAATCAGACACCACCAGCGGGACCTCTTCCCATAAAAAGAGTGATAAGGATACTGGAGAGATTGAAGTATTGGACATTGTTTTTGAAGATAATGGCTCAATGTAAGAAGATACATGGTAATTTAGATTTGACTTGGAATCTTTTTTGAATATACTAATGTTTTCTGAAAAATTTAACCTTTTAACATGTGATTGAGGGGAAAATGTCCAGGGTAGAAATTAGAGAGGAGAGATGTAAGGGTTGTCTTTTATGTACCTCGGTGTGTCCCGAAGGTATCCTTTTTCAATCCAATAGGTTAAATAAGAGTGGGTATAAGGTGGTTGAATGGGATGGAGCAAAGGCAGAAAAATGCAAGGGATGCGCATTTTGTGCGGAGATATGTCCAGATGGAGCTATTGTGGTTTTTAAAAGTATTAAAAGGAAATAGGGAAGGAAGTTGGATATGGAGCAAAAAAAGAGGCTTTTTGTAAAAGGGAATGAGGCGATAGCCATAGGGGCCATTGATGCAGGATGTGAGTGTTTTTTTGCATATCCAATTACTCCCCAGAGTGATATCCCTGAATATCTCTCTAGGGAGCTGGTAAAGGTGGGAGGGGAGTTTATTCAGGCAGAAAGTGAAATTGCCTCTATAAATATGGTATTGGGGGCAGCAGCGTGTGGCAAGAGGGCCATGACATCTTCTTCCAGCCCAGGGATTTCTCTCAAGCAGGAGGGAATCTCCTATATGGCAGGGAGTGAGTTGCCCGCTGTGATTGTTAATATTACGAGAGGGGGCCCAGGGCTTGGAGGCATCCAGCCCTCCCAAGGGGATTATTTTCAGGCCACCCGAGGTGGAGGTCATGGAGACTATCGTACAATGGTGTTGGCCCCTTCTAGCTGTCAGGAGTGTTATGACCTGACAATTCAGGCCTTTGATTTGGCATTTAAGTATAGGAATCCAGTGCTTATATTAGGGGATGCCATACTGGGACAGATGAAGGAGCCCATTGTGAGGTGGAAGGAGAGGGAAGACCATCCAGAGGAGGGGGCAGAGTGGAGACTTACAGGGAAGAAGGGGAGAGCACAGCGTATAATAAAATCCCTTTATTTGGAAGATGGGGCTATGGAGGAGCACAATCTAAAGTTGCTCAAAAAATATAGGTCCATGGAGGCAGACCTTAAGTGGGAAGAATTTTTAGTAGAAGATGCTGAGGTAGTGGCAGTGGCCTTTGGTTCTATAGGGAGAATAGTAAAATCCTCTGTAAGGAAGTTGAGGGAGAGGGGCTATAAGGTAGGCGTCTTTAGACCTATTACCCTATTTCCTTTCCCCTATTTCGCGCTGGAGGAACTGGCAAAGGTGGGGAAGAGGTTCATAACCATTGAGAACAATACAGGTCAGATGGTGGAAGATGTAAGGCTTGCCATAAGGAGATATGGGGACAGTGAATTTTTTGCAAATATGCCAGGAAAGGTATCTACCCCCGAAGATTTTATAGAGCCTATTGAGGCCATGTGTAAGAAGTAATGAGAGATTGGATATAAAGATAAGTAAGGAGAGTTTTTCATGAAGGAACAAGAAAAACAGGTCTTTTCTCTCCCTTCGGTGATGAGAGATATCCCCACCCATTTTTGTCCCGGCTGTCATCACGGTATAATTCACAGGCTGGTGGCAGAGGCGATAGATTATTTTGACTTAGAGGACATTGCTATTTGTGTGGGTTCAGTGGGGTGTTCTGTGTTTATATATAACTACATTGATGTGGACTCTGTGGAGGCCCCTCATGGGAGGGCCCCGGCAGTTGCCACTGGGGTAAAGAGGGCAAATCCAGAAAATTTTGTATTTTCTTATCAAGGGGATGGAGACCTGGCAGCCATTGGCCTTTCTGAGATCGTCTATTGTGCCAATAGGGGAGAGCGGGTGAGTATTATCTTTGTCAATAATACCGTCTATGGTATGACTGGAGGTCAGATGGCCCCTACCACCTTGGTGGGCCAAAAGACCACCACCTCCCCTTATGGGAGGAAAGGGGAGAGGGACGGTTATCCATTGAAGATGGCGGAGATGTTGGCGTCTTTGCCGGGGTGTGCCTTTTCCGCGCGGGTAGCAGTAAATAATATCAAAAACTTAATGAAGGCCAAGAAGGCCATCAAGAGGGCCTTTGAGGTACAACTCAAGGATGTGGGTTTTGGATTTGTGGAGTTTTTGTCTGCGTGTCCAACCAACTGGCATCAGACCCCCCTGGAGGCAAATGAGAGGGTGGAAAAGGAATTAATCCCCTATTTCCCTCTAGGAGTCTTTAAGGATAAGCTGGAAAGAGAAAAGTAATGTGGCTGCATATATAAAAGGGGTGCTTGGCTATGTACCAGGATGTTATTATCGCAGGTTTTGGTGGTCAGGGTGTTATGCTCATTGGAAATCTCCTGGCGTATGCCGCTATGGAGGAAGGATTAAATGTTACCTATATGCCTGTTTATGGAGTTGAAATGAGGGGAGGTACTGCAAACTGTACTGTGGTCATCTCTGACGAAGAGATAGGATCTCCTATTATATTTTATCCCAGGTCGTTGATAGTCATGAATCAGCCCTCCTTGGATAAGTTTCATCCAAGACTGGAGAAAGATGGGATTATTATTATAAATAGCTCCATTGTGTCAAAGGAAATGGTGAAAGAAGAGAGGGGTCATATTTTTTATGTGCCCGCCAATGATATTGCAGATGAGATAGGGAACATAAAGATGGCAAATATGGTGGCCCTGGGGGCATGGCTTGGAGCCACTGATAGTATTTCTCTAGATAGTGTATATAAACAACTTCCTGAGGTCCTTAGCTCCTCAGATCCTACCTTACTGGAAAAGAACAAAGAGGCCCTTTTAAAGGGAGTGGAGTATGTAAAACATGCTACCTAGTGAAGAGGATATTCAGCTTTTTGGCGTAGTTGGCTATCCCCTTTCTCACAGTTTAAGTCCCCTCCTTCACAATTGGGCCCTTAAAAAAAATGGGTTACCAGGTGTATATGTGAGGTGGGAAGTCCTGCCGGATAATCTTGCTGAGTTTATGGTAAGTGTAAGGACTCTGAAGATAAGGGGTATCAGTGTGACCCTCCCCTTTAAAGAGAGGGTGATTCCCTATCTAGATGCCCTTACTGATGATGCCAGGGAGGTGGGTGCAGTTAATCATCTATTTTGGGAAGGAGAGGACCTGATAGGGAATAATACAGATGTGGAGGGATTCCTCTCTCCAATAATATCTATAGATATTGATTCGGCCCTTGTCCTTGGGACAGGGGGAGCGGCCCTTGCAGTGCTGTGTGGTCTTTTGAAGAAAGATGTAAAAGAGATTTATATGGCAGGGCGCAACATACAGCGTCTTTATTATCTAAGGGAGAGATTTGGTATCCTCCCTGTCCCCTGGGAGAAGAGAGGGGAAATAAGGGCCCATATCTTGATAAACGCCACTCCCATTGGAATGAGCCCTCATATAGAGGAGATACCCTATCCCGCCCCTTTTCTTAAAAACTTTTCCATGGTTTATGATTTGGTATATAATCCTCAACAGACCCAGCTGCTGAGAGAGGCCCAAAAAAGGGGTTGTGATACAATTGGGGGCCTTACCATGTTTGTGTTTCAGGCCCTGCTCCAATTCAAACAGTGGACAGGACTTTCCTTTGATCCTGCTGAGGCCAAATCCCTTTTAACCCATGGGTTATCTTCGTGAGAGCCCCCTTGCAGGGAGGGTAGGAGGATAGGGATAATTTAGATTATCTCAGAGAGACTCAATAATTTCCCTCCCCCTTAATGCTCAGTTAAGGGCCCAACCTGTTTTTCAGAAGGCATGATCTCAATCTTGTCTCATCACTCCCCTATCTATCCTAATGAGGGAAGATAAAGGACTATTTTGGGGAAACATACAAGAAGTATCAGTGCCATTAATTGGATGAGGATAAAGGGTATGGCCCCTTTTACAATATGGGAAGAGAATTGGACCCCTTCAGGGGCAACTCCTTTTAAGTAAAATAAGGCAGGAGCCATTGGAGGAGTTAAAAAGGATGTCTGCATGGCCACACAAAAGAGGATTGCTGCCCAGAGGGGATCAAATCCTAAACGAGAGAGGATGGGAGTGAATATGGGAACTAATATGGGCACGATTCCCACCCATTCCATAAATAGTCCAAATATAAAGAAACAAAAGACCATTATTGCCAGGATGATCCATCTATTATGAGAGAGAGAAAAAAGTGCCTCACTCACTATATCTCCTCCACCTATGAGCATAAATGTCCCCGTAAACACAAAGGCCCCTACCACTATTATGAGGATCATACTGGAGAGATAGGTGGTATCATATAGGGCCTCTTTTAGCATCTTAAAAGAGAATCGTTTATAGAATATGGCAAGTAGGATAGATGCCAGACTCCCTACTGCAGCAGCTTCAGTGGGAGCAGCAACCCCAAAGAAGATGGTCCCAAGTACCGCTAGGATCAACAAAAGTGTGGGGAGAAGAGAGGTTAATATAAGAGTAAATTTTTCCCCTAGAGAGATATTCCTTTCTTCCTCGGGGATAGCAGGTCCCAGCGAAGGATTTAGCTGACATCTTACAAAGATATATAAGACGTATAAGAAGGATAAAAGTAATCCTGGTCCAAAGGCCCCTAAAAATAATTTTCCTACAGAAAGTCCTGCCATGGGACCATACACCACCAACATTATACTGGGAGGAATAAGTATTCCCAAGGTGCCCCCTGCACATATGGTCCCACAGCTAAGGGCCTTGTCATATCCTCTTTTTAACATTTGAGGGAGGGCAAAAAGCCCCATGATAATCACAGGGGCCCCCATAATCCCAGTGGCTGCTGCCATTATAGTAGCCACCAGGATGGTGGCAAGGGCAAGCCCTCCCTTTACCCCTCCGAAAAGCACATGGAGAGAAGAGAAGAGCTTTTCCCCTGCCCCTGACCTTTCCAACATTACCCCCATAAATATAAATAATATAATGGAAACTAACACATAATTGTGCATGGTCTCAAATATTCGCATGGTCATCATAGAGAAGAAAGGTGCTCCAAAACCCAAAAATCCCACCAGGATGGAACTCCCTAAAAGAACAAATCCCACGGGAAATCCAATACCTAATCCCAGTAATAGTCCCCCAAAAAGCATTATTAATAGCACTGTATGGTCAACGATCATCTATTTCCCCTTCAAGGTGAATATGCGTTTTAATATTTCAGAAATACTCTGTAACAACAACAGTAGTCCTGTAAGAGGGATTATAAACTTAAAGGGGTAAATGGGAGCGGCCCACATACTTGCCCCTGACACCTCCTTTAATTGGTATGACTCCCAGAAAAACTTCCATCCAAAATAAAGTATTACAATGGAAGAGGGAATATATAATAAAACATATCCTATAATATCAACTATATTTTTTATTTTAGAAGGGAACTTTTCATATAATACCTCAATTCTCACATGTTTATCTATCTTTTCAACATATGGAACTGCTAACATAAAGATGATTCCATAAAGCATATATGAGATATCATAGGACCATAGTACTGCTATGTTAAATAGATACCTCATAATAGTATCATATACAAGCTCAAGAATGAGGATTAATACCAGCCATGAAATACTCTTTGCAATTATTTCATTTAGCTTATCTATAAAACTAATTACCATCATGCTGGGTTATTTGTTTATTTGTTTTAGGTTGGCGTAGGGAAAAGGTAATCTTACCAGGGCCTCATATGGTTCCACTTTTTTTCTATAGTCAATTTGAGATTTCCATACCTTTGCAAAGAAGCGATTTTTCTTGGCTATCTCGCTCATGACCTCATTTCCTACCTCTTTTATTTTTTCTATCATTTGGGGAGTAAGTTTGCTTACTTTGAGTTTGGGGTCATGAAGGAAGTATTCCATGGCCTCTGCATCCTGTTTTAAGGCGTTATTTATTGCCCAGAAACATGAGGTCATAAGGGCCACCTTTACCTTTTCCTTGAGAGAAGGAGGTAGTTTTTGCCATGATCTCTTATTTACAAGGGTTTCTAAGGGAGCACAGGGTTCATGGATGCCTGGCACTGTAAGATAATGGCAGATCTCTTGAAATCCTAGTTTCTTGTCTATGGCGGGGGTGGCAAATTCACAGGCGTCTATTACTCCCCTTTCCAGGGCAGGATACACCTCTCCACCTGCAAGACTTACCACTTGGGCTCCAAGTTTTTCTAAACACTTACCCCATATTCCAACGGTTCTAAACTTCAATCCCTTAAAGTCCTTAAGGGAGCGGATGGGCTTTTTGGACCATGAAAAGTCTTCTATTCCCAGCATACCATAAGGGGGAAGTACCACTATATTATACCCCTTATACATTTCATTCCAGAGTTTAAGTCCTCCCCCATTGTATATCCACCCCAGCATTTCATACATTTGCATTCCATTGGGATAAGAATTTCCAAACAGGGGTGCTGCGGGAAATTTCCCCTGCCACCAACCTGCCCATGTAAATCCCATATCTAGAATCCCAGAGTGAACAGCATCAAATACCTGTTTTGGGGGAACGATGGCTCCTCCAGGATAGAGTTTTATTATAAGTTTTCCATCGGTAAGCTTTTTTACCAATTTTACAAAGTATTCTGCTGGTGCATAGAGTTGAGGTAGTCCTGAAGGATAACTGGATTGTCCTCTCCATACTATGGTTTTAGCCTGAACTCCTCCCCCTGCAAGGGATGAAAAGACCATACATAATCCAATAATAAAGATACCTATGCCTTTTCTCATCACTCACCTCCTGCCTTTCTAGGGTTAAAAAATTACATAACCCTATATTTTTATCCTATCTTTGTAAAATTTCAAGTCATATTAGAAAATATAAAAAGCCCTTTGCCGAGACCACCCCTCTTGCCTTTATTGGATTGTTTTTTTAATCTTTAATAAATAGGGGAAGGGGAAAAGCTGGCGGGGATTGAATATGGAAGATAGACCATCTAAGGGAAATAGAGAACGCCTATATGGGGTTTTTTCACTTTCTAAGAAGGGAAAGGTGGGAACATGGCAAACCCAGAAGACTATAACTCATCGTCTCCTGTTTTATGCGGAGGAGAAGGATAATGGGATCATCACGGTGCAACCCATAAACAAGAACTATGTTCCCTCTGGTCCCAAGCGAGAGATTCCAAGGGAAGAATTTCTAGAGAATTTTACTCCTGAACCAGAGATATATGTAAACCAGGTATATCCTGCCATGAGAAATTTAACTAAAACTATCGCTAGAGCAGAGCGTCACCGGAGAAATAAGGAGTATTACAGTGCGGAATATGAATTCAAAAATGCCTTGAGGATAGATGAGGAGAATATTAGGGCCACTTTTGGATTGGGACTTACCTATCTGGATAGAGGAGATAAGGAGAAGGCAAGAGTTGTCTTTAATCGTATTTATAACCTAAATGCAGCATTTGATAGAGAACACAAGCACCTTTTTAATGAATTTGGGATAAAGCTGAGAAAAAATGGACTCTATAAGGAGGCCTTAAAATATTATTTTAAGGCATATAGGCTGGAAAAGTGGGACGAACATCTTTTTTTTAATATTGCCAGGGCCTGTTATGAGTTGGGTAAGTTTAAGGCCGCCTGGAGATTTATAGAAAAGGCCTTGAAGATAAATCCCAACTTTAAGGAAGGAATTAAACTCAGGAAGGTGCTAGAGACCCACTTTTCTAAGGGAGTAGAAAGAGGGGAAGGGTATGGAGAGTAAGTTTTTTGGAGAATTTTTGGTGCAAAAGGGTGTGATTGGAGAAGAAGACCTTCAAGTATATTTAAGACACCAAAAGGAAATAAATAATAAAATAGGAGAATTTTGTCTTAAGAGGGGGGTGCTAAGACCTGAGGAGGTGGAAAGGATATTAGAGGTCCAAAAGGGGATAGATGCTCCGTTTGGAGAAATAGCCCTGGAACTCAATCTCTTGAAAAAGGAAGAGATGCACGACCTACTCTTTTTTCAGGAGATAGAAAATTTACATCTAGGGGAGGTGCTGGTAAAAAAGGGTATTTTGTCGCTCCAAGAGACCTCCTTGCTTCTAAGGGAATTTTCTAAGGTGGAGAAAGAGAGGAAGAAGTTACTATATCAGGTTGTTCAAAACAACGGGAACAAGGAGCTTGTGGTACTCATAGAGGTCTTGGAAAAGTATTTTCTCAGAAGAAGACATGGGGTGTTAAAACCTGTGGCTATAGATATAAAGAGGTTCCCATTTACAGCACAGGATTTATGCCTAAGGCTTTTATTTGGAAGGGATAAGGGCTACTATCTATGGTTAGGCACCCAGGAAAAAGGCCTTAGAGCCCCCTTTTGGGATGCCGAGGATTTTATTTATAATTATTTAAGGCAGAGGGGAAAGGAAGTTGGTCTTGAGAAACCCCTTGGAGAGGTAGAAAGAGAGCTTCTCTCCTTGAGGCATAATATACTATTTTCGTCCTCCACAGAGGAGTTTGCAGGAATTTTTTATTAATTAAAATTTTCTCTTGACATGTTAGAAGGGATGAATTAATTATTCTTTTCCCCTGCTGAGGGGAAAGCTCTTTAAAGACCTTGAGGGAAAAGGAAAAAAGATATTGACAAAGGTCTTAGAAAGATTTAAATTATAATTTACGCTCATTGTCAATTAGATAGGGGTATAGGGGGGGTTAGTGATAGGTTAGGCTAGAGGTGTCTTGAGTAAGGCATTGCATTTTATAACCTGAGAGTTTGATCCTGGCTCAGAATGAACGCTGGCGGCGTGCCTAACACATGC
>CAYRSC010000012.1:0-65884 GCA_964427155.1 uncultured Desulfohalobiaceae bacterium
ACCGACCTTAAGACCTTTAGGGGTTCAAAATATGACTTTGAGTTGTCTGATGGAGATACCCTGTATATTCCCAGGAGGCCCAATTTTGTGGCAGTGGTTGGAAGTGTGTATTCTCCAGGTGCCTTTCTCTACGACTCTAACAAGCGGGTGAAGGACTATCTTAAGATGGCTGGTGGCCCAACCAAGAATGCAGACTCAAAGTACATATATGTGTTAAAGGCCAATGGAGAGGTGATCTCAAAGGCCCAGGGAGGTTTTTTCAACTCTTTTATGGAGCAAAAGCTCATGCCAGGGGATACCATTGTGGTGCCTGAGAACTTTGAAAGGATCCCTTATCTTAGACTCATCAAGGATATAAGTGATATTGTATTTAAGATAGCCACCACTGCAGGTGTTGCCATAGCAGTATTTTAAATAAGGAGAGGTGAGTTCAAGATGACACAAAAGGAGAGAGATAGACGTGAATATCCAGAGGTCCTGCCACCTGCTCCCTATTATATAGAGGAAGATGAGATTGACCTTATTGAGCTATGGAATGTGCTCTGGAAGAGACGTTTTTTTATTGTGGGTTTTACAGGGGTGTGTACCTTGGTGGCAGTGGTGGTCACCCTATTTGTGATGCCAGTAATATATCGCTCCCAGGCGGTGCTTGTCCCCGCAGGGCAGCAGTCACTAGGTGGACCCTCCAGCCTTATAAGTTCCCTTCCTATCCCAAATATTGGGGGATTAAAGGGATGGTCCAAGAGCAACTTGATTATGGACTTTTTAAAGAGTCGCAGGCTTCAGGAGAGGTTAATAAAAAAATATAATCTCCTGCCCATCCTCTATGAGGACCTATGGGATAAGGAGAAGAAACAGTGGAAGGTAGAGGATAAAACAAAGGTCCCAACTGTTATAAAGGCCATTCAGAAAAAAAAGATTGAAGGGGTCTATGATGTAGAAGAAGATAAAAAAACAGGCCTTATCACCATCTCCTGGGAGAGCAAGGACCCAGAGTTTGCTGCACTTATGTTAAAGAGGGTTATAAAGGAACTTAGACATTACCTCAACTATGAGTATGAGACCGATGCCAAGAGGGAGAGGATATTTGTACAGAAGCAGTTGGAGAAGGCGGAAAAGGAGCTAAATTACTGGGAGAACCAGGTGCCCTCCAAGAAATTGACAGCCCAGAAGATAGAACGGGAAAGGTTGGCTGCTGAAGCAGTATATACACTCCTTCGTAAACAGCTGGAGATGGCCAAGATAGCTGAGGCAAAAGAGGTAATTGACTTCAAGGTATTAGACCCCCCATTTGTGCCAGAGATAAAATATAAACCCAAAAGGACCCTTATCTGTGCAGTGACCCTTATCTCCAGCTTATTTTTGGCGATTTTTCTGGTATTTTTCATGGAATACATCTCCAATGTCCGCAATAGAAGAGAAGACAAGTGCGTAAGTTGATTCAGTCCCGTGTCACAAGATGTGTTTTTATCCTGATTTTCTTTTTTTTTCTCCCACATCTCTGCCTGGGGGACTCTTTTAGCCCTTCTCCTCCCCTGGCGCTTGGGTCGCTGCAGTGCTACACAGGCCTTTTGAATATGCCCACTGCCCGTGTCCTTGGAGATTGGAGGGTAATAGTAAATTATGGCAATGATGACCCCTATTCCTATTATGGGGTTGCGCTGGGACTCTTTGATAGGATAGAGGTGCATGGGCAATTTACAGAGGTAAATACCATAGAGGCCTTTCCTGGACAGGGATATGGTCATTATAAGGACAGGTCTGCAGGGGTAAGGGTGGTCCTTTTAAAGGAGCGAGACTGGTTACCCCAGATAGCGGCAGGGGTCTTTGATGTTACAGGCACTGCGCTTTTTGGGCAGCGCTATGTTGTTGCCTCCAAACTCATCCACAATTTTGATATATCCTTTGGACTGGGGCAGGGGATCCTTGCAGGTAGATTTGTCCCTGATATAATTGGCAATAAAAGGGACAAGGCGTTTGCCTATCTCCTCTCTTCCCCCAGACAGACCACCAGGCCCTTTGGAGGAGTTCAGTGGTTTATCTCTCCCAGACTTACCCTGGTGGGAGAATACTCCTCTATTGATTACAAGAATATGTTTGGCTTTATCCATAATGGGGTAGTGGTAAAGGAAGACCATTCCAGGATCCCCTTTAATTTCGGAATAAAGTATAAGATATTTCCCTTCCTAAACGCAAAGCTGGCCTATATAAGGGGATGTCGCCTCGCCTTTGGGGTAAATCTTAATTTTCCTCTGGAACCTGAGGGCTTTCTGGGATGGAAAAAAGAGGCGCCTTATGTGGCGTATGAGAGGCTCAAGTGGAAGGCCTATCTTGCGGATAATGACAAATTGGCATCTTTGATTGCAAAAGAGGTAAAAGAAGATGGGTTTAAAGATGTGAGGGTGGCATGTAGTGATAGTGCCGTGTGGGTGGAGGCGGCCAATAATAAGTATTGGTCCAGTGTCCGGGCAATATCCAGGCTCTGCTCTATCCTGGATGGGGTGTGTCCTCCCAGGATACAGACCTTTTATGTGAATCTAAAGGTGGATTCTCAGGTCCTTCAGAGCCTCAAATGTAGTAGGGAGGATTTAAGGGCCTTTATAGAGAGTAGAATAGATAAGAAGACATTCTTTTTATATAATAGCCTCTCTCTATATGGAGACAATCATCTTAAGGAGTTTTTAAATGGGAGAGACCTCTCCAGGTTTCATAGAGAAAGGGATGATTGGTTTCGCTTTAAGATAGAGCCAAAGGTGAGGACCTTTTTAAACAACAGGCGGGGTTTTTTCAAAAATAAGGTACTCATCCAGACCTCTGTGGACCTATATCCCCTTGAGGGGATGCTCATCCGGGGACAGATAGAACACACCCTTTACAATCAATTCAAGGATGTGGCCTTTTATCCCCTTGAGAAGGAACCCACCAGGACAGATATAGTCCTCTATGAGAGAAACTCTGCGCCACGCATCTCTCAGATGGCCGTGGATCAGGTGTTTTCCCTTCCCTGGGATATCCTGTTTCGGGCAAGTGCGGGATATTTTGAGACAGGCTATGCAGGATTGGGGTTTGAATCTTTTAGATATTTTCACAATGGTCTGTTGGGTCTGGGGCTGGAGAGTGAGATAGTAAAAAAGAGAGACCCAGATGATAACTTTAAGATGGAACCCCATACCTCTACGCTATATACTGCATTTTTGAATTGTTATGCCAATGTATGGCCTTCTAAGGGGATAGAGGTGGGACTGAAGGTGGGAAGATTTCTGGCAGGAGATAAAGGGGTTAGGGTGGATATAAGGAGAAGTTTTAAATACTTTACCATAGGTGCCTGGTACACCAAGACAGATACCTCTGTGTTCTCTTCCCCAAAAAATAGGGAGGCATCCTATAAGGCCGTATATATCAAGGTACCCTTTGCGGTCTTTAAGGATAAGGAGGTGAGAGGAAGGTTTACTTATATGATAACCAGCTTTACAAGGGACCAGGGACAGACAGTGGAACAGATAAGGAGTCTATACCCCATGGACCCATGGGAGACCCCTTATTATACAAGGCAAGACTTTGAGGAGATGAGGAAGTGAGACCTTTCAGCCTCAAGAGGCTCTTTCTCTTCCTGGCTATCTTGCTGGGAGTTCTTGGGTGTGGCCACAGGACCATATGGTATAAAAAGGGGGCCACTCAATGGGATTTTAACAGAGATGAGCAGGAATGTATTGCCCTTGCCCATAAACTTGCCAGGGAGGCCACAGTGGGGGAGAAAAAGGAAAATATATTGGTCTTCCTCCAGGCCTATCAACAGTGCCTTTTTAATAAAGGCTGGTCCCCTGTCCCCCCCCAGAGGGTCCAGGAGGTGATAAAGAGAAAGAGGATATCCTATCACCTTGATCTCTCTTCCCATGTCCTTGTGGCCTTTAACAGGCAGATCCCCCTTCCTTCCAATATAGTGTTCTTACGGGAAACCCGCAGGTCTTATGGCCCTACTCTCATATATTCCCTGTTTTTTAGAGGAAAGGGGAATACCTTTTTAAACCTCATCCTACAAGAAAGTCTTGAGCGCGCCTTTAAAGATATTCCCTATCCAGTGCAGCCCTGTTATTTGATATATGATAGGGGTAGTTTTAGAGATAGACGTATTGTATGGGCATCTTACTTTGGCAGGATAAAGGGCTATATGGTTATGGGTTTTGGAGCAATTTTAAGGTTTTCTTCAAGGCAGAGGCTCATATTGGTGGTAACCTCCCCCATGCCCCCTGCCCGGGGGAAAAAACCAGCCTATCTACATCTGGCAGAGAACCAGATGAGGGCCATAGAGTCCTTTACTGCTCGGTGGAGTAAATGGGTGAAGAAGAATCTCTCCTCCCTTTGATTGGGGGAGGACTATTTCTGTGGGGGGAGGGGACCTTCCCTCCCCCTCCACTTTAATCCTTTAAGGTAAACCTCCAGGCACAGAACCATTCCTCTGGATGTTCATCAGGGGGACAACCTATGCATTCAGTCTGGATCCTTGGGTCTATGTATTGGGCAAATCTGGCATATTCTACTAGACCTGCAGATTTACAGGGGTAGTCAGGTAGGCCTTTTCTCTTCCTGGCCACCTGAACCCGACACTCTTTCATGTAAAATTCTAGGACATTCTCATCTGGCTCCCTTATCTCCTGTATATTTAAGAAGGCATAGACCCTAAATTTAAGTGCCTTTTTAAGGGCAGAGAGTCCTCCATACTCAGATAGTCCCAGGACCCTTTTTATGGAATAGGCCTCAAATGGGGAGAACCAGCACCAGCACGAATCATTGCACCTCTTTGCATCGTTCATATCCCTTAGTTTCTCCACACTCAGGAACCACATGCCATCATTGGCTATCCACATCTTTGCAATGGTCTCCATTATCCTCAAGAGTCCCTCTTCATCCATTTCCAGGAGATGTTCTGGTAAACCCTGTTTAAAGGGTATACCAAGCTCCTTTTCTATCCTTCTGCTATGTACCATCCTTGCCTGATTGAGCACTTCGGTAAGTACCTCAAGGGCCCTTTCAAATCCAAATTGGTGTTCCACCTCCTTGAACCAGAATACATGGTGAAAGATGAGTCTGTGTGCCATGTCCATGAGAAATTCAACCTTCTGTTCCTTTGTAAGGCCCTCTCCTTCAAATAATATATCCTTCATGGCCTTCTCCTCCCTGGTAAATGTTATTCTATTTTACCATCTCCTATTACTCTAAAAGAGTGGAATCTACTTATCACAGCTGGACTGTGAAATCAAACAAATAGCATTCTCCTGAGTCCTTCTCCCTTACCTTCCCCTGGACAAACCCCTGTTGCCTGGACTAATGGGATGCTCATGAGTAACTTAAAAGGAGGTTTTATGTATGGAGTTTATAAAGAAAAGGATAGAGGTGGAAGAGGCAGATATAACCAGTACTTATAGGATAGGAAAGTCCTTTAGGGGATGGAGATTCCAGCGGGAGAAGGATCGGATATTCTTTGTGGGACTTAGGGGCTCTGGAAAGAGCACACTGGGAAGAGAGGTGGCTAGGGAGCTGGGGATGAATTTTCTGGACATGGATGAAGAGATAGAGAGGAAGACAGGTGTGCCCATTTATGAGCTGGTTCAACAAAAGGGATGGGAGGGGTTTAGGGAGATAGAAAAAAAGGTGCTCAAGGACTCTCTTTTGTTGTCTGCTACAGTGGTGGCCACAGGAGGAGGGGTAGTAGTGGATGAAGAAAACAGGGCCCTTCTCACTAGAGAGCGGTTTGTCTTTTATCTTATGGCAGATATAAACACCCTGGTACAGAGGCTCAGGGAGCATGGGGAGATGGATAAACGTCCACCCCTTACCTCCTATCCCCTGGAGGAGGAAATGGTGCATCTTTTAAGGGAGCGAGAGCCATATTATCTGGAGGTATCTAATTTTATCCTCCGGGCAGATAGGACTCTGGAAGAGCTCAGGGAGAGGGTGAAGACATTTCTGGGGGTATGATTATGAATACGTGGAATACCTGGCCCTTTGGTGTGGGTGTAGGAGACAGTTGGCTATTTATCCTCCTCAAGTTTGTTTTTATAGGTGTGGTGCTGGGGGTAATTATATTGATCCTGAGGAGCTTGTTGGGTATAAAGAGAAAGACCCCCCTGGATATACTCAAGGAAAGGCTGGCCCGTGGAGAGATAACTCCTCAAGAGTATGAAAGGCTAAAGAGGATTATAAAGGAAGAGGAGGCCACTTAACTTCTCCCACATAAAGGTATAAAGTGGCCTCCAGTAATCCTCTATGGGTCTTATATGAGCTTATATCCTGACTCTCCATGTGCAGTAAGGTCTAGTCCCATTATTTCGTCCTCCTGTTCCACCCTGAGTCCAATGGTCTTTTCAATGAGTTTTAATATAATAAAGGAACATCCTCCTGCGTATACTACAGATACACCTACAGCAAGTGCCTGTATAAATAATTGATGCCAGTTTCCAAGTAAGAGCCCAGAGGCCCCTTCACATGCAAATATCCCTGTGGCAAGCGCTCCCCATATCCCGCCGATTCCATGAACTCCAAAGGCGTCCAGGGAGTCATCGTATCCAAATCTTGCCTTTAAGAGCACTGCAATATAACAGATTATGCCTGCCCCAAGACCTATAAATACCGCACCCATGGGAGAGACAAAACCTGCCGCAGGGGTTATTGCCACCAGTCCTGCCACCAGCCCTGAAAGGGCCCCCAGGGTGCTTGGTTTCCCCACATGTATCCATTCTGCCATAATCCAGGAAAATGATGCCGCGGCTGCAGCTATTTGGGTGGTGACAAAGGCCAGAGCCGCGATCTTATTGGCGGCCAGGGCACTTCCCCCATTGAAACCAAACCATCCAAACCACAATAGTCCTGCTCCAATGGCGGTGAGTCCCAGATTGTGGGGTACAAACCTGGGACTGGGATAACCCTTTCTCTTTCCCAGTACAAGGGCGGCCACAAGGGCAGATATCCCTGCATTTATATGAACCACTGTGCCTCCAGCAAAGTCCAGGGCCCCTAGTCTCCCAAGCCAACCTCCTTTGCCCCATACCCAGTGGCAAAGGGGATTATATACAAAAATGGCCCATAAAAAGATAAACCAGACATAGGAACTGAACTTCATCCTCTCCACTACAGCTCCAGAAATGAGTGCAGGGGTAATTATAGCAAACATCATCTGAAATACCATAAACACAATGGCAGGCACTGTGGTGGCATAGTTTGTACTGGGACTTAGGCCCACCCCACTGAGAAAGAGGTGGTTGAGCCCTCCAATTACTCCTCCAATGTCATGACCAAAGGCCATACTGTATCCCAATGCCACCCACTCTAATGAGATTACTGCAAGAGCAATAAAACTTAATAGAAGGGTATTTAATACATTTTTGCTTCTCACCATCCCCCCATAAAAAAAGGCAAGCCCCGGGGTCATCAACATAACCAGTGCAGAAGACATCAAAAGCCACACAGTATCTGCCCCTGAAATCATAGGCCAAAACCCTCCTTTTTGTTTTTTAACAATTATGTATTAATTATAACTCCCCAAAAGAGCACCTTGATAAAAATACAAGATACATACCAGGGGAGGATCTATTTATTTTTTTGGGAAAAGGTGACTAAATTGTAAAATGAGGTAAAATATTGTTACATTTTTGTGCAGGTCAATATACTCCTAAAAAGTGGGGGAGAGGTGTTAAGGGGGACTAACAGCAGATCTCTGCCTCCAGGTCTTCTTCACTTTCCACTATCTCAAAAAAATTTAGGAGGTTTACTAGGGAAAGGGTCTTTATAACCGCCTGGGAGGGAGAGAGGAGATAGAATTTCCCATTGCTCATCTTTTTTTTGTTGTTGGTATGTACCAGAAAACCTATGCCTGAGCTGTCCATAAAATTTACCTCTGACAGGTCAAACACCCACACCTTGTCCTTATGTTCCTCCAGGAGCCTCTCCAGCTCTTTCCTGAGTTCTTCTATCACTTCAAGGGTGAGTTCTCCTGCATATTTTACCATAAGGACCTTTTCCTTTTTTATGCTATATTCAATAT
This sequence comes from uncultured Desulfohalobiaceae bacterium, assembly GCA_964427155.1. Lineage (GTDB taxonomy): Bacteria > Desulfobacterota > Desulfovibrionia > Desulfovibrionales > Desulfothermaceae > Desulfothermus. Next base: position 8,039 of record CAYRSC010000012.1, read on the forward strand.
GGGACATCTTCTTCCTCCTCCCACTTAAATTTTATCCACAGACTGCTCCTATCATCCCTATACATTGGGGGGGCGCCTATCTCCTGTATTATTGCCTCATCCAACATCTCCAGATAGAATACCCTATTGTGTTTAAATACCTCTGTTACCAGTTGCAGAAAATTTCCAAGTCCCCAGATGGTATCTCTATCCAGGTTCCATTCATAATATCCATCAGTATATAATAAAAGGCCTCTCTTTCCGTGGAGAGAGAGGCTTGTGGATTCAAAGTCCTGGTTAAAGAAGCCAAGAACACTAAAATTACTCTCAAGGAGCTGCATCTGCCCCTTTTCCCCCATTAAGATGGCAGGACAATGGGCGGCATTTACATAACACAGGGTCTTTTCCTCTACATCTATGTCTCCCAGAAACAGGGTGACAAAGTCCATATCCTCTCCTATAACCTCGCACAGCTCTTTATTTATAAGCTGTACTAATTGGTGAGGGGAGAGGGCATAGATAGTGGATGCACGCACCAGGGACCTCACCATGGCCATTACAAAGGCGGCCCTTGCCCCATGACCTGAGACATCTGCAATGGCAACCCTAAGCCTTTTATTGTCCAGGGGGAAGAAATCAAAATAATCTCCACTTGCCCTTCCCGAAGGTTCATAAAAGGAGTCTATATATAGACGTGGGAAGGTCACCCTGTCCTTGGGCAGGAGTTTGTGCTGTAGGGAAGATACTGTATCAAATTCCCGGGAGAGACGGTTATATGCAATAAGGACCTGCTTGAACAACATCACATGCCTTTTGGCAACATTAAGTCTGGCAACCACCTCCTCTCCCCCTGCAGAGAAGGGCTTGAGAATATAGTCATCTGCCCCTTGATTTAATATCCTGTTTCTCTCCTCATTCTCTCCTGATAGGATGGTGACGATTATGTAAGCATCTGAGTCATTCGCCTGGTTTCTAATGTATTCTACTATTTCCGTCCCAGTGAGGTCCCCAGAGTCTAAAGATATTACCAGGATATCTGCTCCTGAATTAAAGTAGTGTTCCAGAAGTTTTTCTCCTCTACTGGCAAATAAAATATTGGCCTCCCATTGCTGAAATACTCTATTTAGAGCATTTTTGAATATGGGATCGTTTTCAGAGGAGATAATGCGGATGTAATTATCTTTTTTCATGGGGATTAATTATCTCTTGAGTGTCCATAATAATGGTAACAGGGCCCCAATTGCATAAATATACATTCATATCTGCCCCAAATATCCCTTCCTTTACATGAGGAAATTCTTTTTTTAATGAAGATAGAAAATTTTTATATAGGTTAAGGGCCCTCTCAGAAGATGCTGCATCAGTAAAAGAGGGTCGCCGTCCCCTTCTGGTATCAGCGTACAGGGTGAATTGCGATACCACCAGAATCTCGCCCCCATACTCTTTCAATCCCAGATTAAATCTTCCCTTTTCATCTGGAAAGATACGAAGCCTTGGTATCTTGGATACTATCTTGTCCCATCCCTCTGGGGTGCCTTCCTCTTCATCCAGTTTAGAGAAACCCACCAGGAGCAGTAGTCCCTTCCCTATGGAAGATATCCTTTTCCCCTGCACCTCTACCGCGGCCTCCCTTACCCGCTGGATGACTATTCGCATCTTCTCTACCTCTCAAGATAGTATGCAGTGGAGCTGGGCTTTTCTGAGACGCTCACATAACAAAGAGACACATGTTTATATGGGTCCAAGCGGCTTTGCATCTCCTTGTAGATGTGTCGGGCCAGATTCTCTGAAGATGGGTTTACCCTGTCAAAGGGAGGGGTCTCATTTAGGTGGACATGGTCCAGCGAGGAGAGGATCTCTTTTAGCAATTCCTTTAATTTCTTAAAATCCATCAAGAACTCTATCTCTGGGTCTAAATTCTCTCCCTCCACAACTACCTCTACGGTAAAGTTATGGCCGTGAAGGTTTTCACATGGTCCGTCATAATTTCTCAGTTGATGCGAAGAACTAAACTCTGATGTTATCTTAAGGCGATATATACCTTTTTTAGTGGACATGGGATTTCTCCTGAAATGTACTCTTCCACTCTGTGAGTTCTCTCTCTAATGCCTCGCCGGGCAGAATAGCAAATCCCGCCCCCAGTTGCAATTGACAGATGGCCTCTGGCAGGAAAATTTTTACCTGAAAGGGATTGGGACCCTGATATTTTTTCAAGATATCCTTTAATCTCTTTATACTCTCTTCTCCCAGCATAGAGGCATTTATCTCAAGTACATATGGATCTCCTGACTCTATTGTGGCCTCCTTTAATGGAGATATCTCCTGGGCTATGAGGGTAAGTTGTTTAAAGGAACTCCCTTCTTCCTGATTCTCTATTTCCTTTATGTCAGTCTTTACCCTGCATAGAAGTGGCATATCCCCTTCTAGAAAAGCCCTTATCTCTGCATAGAGGGAGGGAAATATCACCATCTCGCTTATCCCTGAGAGGTCTTCCACTTTACAGAAGGCCATTTTTTCTCCGCTCTTTATCACCTTCTCTTTTTTAGAGGTAACTATCACTGCCACCTTCACCTCGCTCCCCCTGGGCATATCTTCGCACCTTTTGATGGAGGTCACCTTTAATAACTTCATCTTTTCCTGGAATTTGAGAAGGGGATGACCTGTGATATAGAATCCAAGGGCCTCCTTTTCAAAGCGAAGTTTTACATCTTCCTCCCATTCAGGAAGGGATAGCTCAGGAATGTTTATCTCTGTGCCCGGATGTCCTTTTCCCTGACCCATGGCCTCAAAAAGGCTCAGTTCCCCTATCCTTTTGTGTTTTTCTCTTCTCTGGGCATGGGAGAATATCTTATCAAGTCCCTCTACCATGCCCCTTCTAGAGTATCCAAAACCATCAAATGCCCCGCTTTTTATAAGACTTTCCACCACCCGTTTTGTTAGCTTTCTGGAGGGAAGTCGTTCGCAAAAGTCCACCACCCCCCTGTAAGGTCCATTTTTTTCCCTTTCTTTTATTATCTCTTTTACTGCCCCAAGTCCCACATTTTTTATGCCACACAGGCCAAAGACAATGGCATCGTCTTCCACAGAGAAATATTCCATACTCTTATTTATATCAGGTCTAAGCACTCTTATATCCATTTCCCTGCATGCATTTATATGGGCAATTACCTTGTCGGTGTTGTTTACCTCTGAGGTGAGGAGGGCCGCCATAAACTCCACAGGATAATGGGCCTTCATGTAGGCGGTTTGATAGGAGATCATGGCATAGGCGGCACTATGGGATTTATTAAAACCATAACCTGCAAATTTTTCCATAAGGTCAAAGATATGATTTGCCACATTGTCAGGTATCCCATTTGCCCTGGTGCCCTCTAGAAACTTGTTCCTCTGCTGCGCCATCACCTCAGGTATCTTTTTCCCCATTGCACGCCTGAGGATGTCCCCATCCCCCAGAGAATAATTGGCCAGCTCTGAGGCTATCCTCATTACCTGTTCCTGATATAGGATTACCCCATAGGTCTCCTTGAGGATGGGCTCAAGACGAGGATGAGGATATTCCACCTCCACCCGTCCATGTTTCCTGTTTATAAAGTCCATCACCATCCCGCTCTCCAGGGGACCTGGGCGATATAGGGCGAGCAGGGCAATGAGGTCTTCAAAACAAGAGGGTTTTAGGTCCACCAACACACTCCTCATCCCTGAACTTTCCAGCTGGAATACCCCATCTGTCTGTCCTCTACACAATAGTTCAAAGGTCTTTTTGTCATTTAAGGGAAGGGCATCCAAGGGAGGGACCTCTTTTTTGTTTTTCTTTGCCAGCTCCATTGCATCATTTAACACGGTTAAGGTCTTGAGTCCCAGAAAGTCAAACTTGATAAGGCCAACCTTTTCCACCTTTTTCATGTCAAATTGGGTTACCACCTCACCCCGTTTCCCCACATATAAGGGGAGATACTCCATCATGGGTTTGTCTGATATCACTATTCCTGCGGCATGGGTGGATGCATGTCTGGCCAGCCCTTCTAATTTTTTTGAGATCTCAATGAGTTCCCTAACCTTTTTATCCTCTTCAATGAGTTTTTGTAACTCCTTTTCCTTTTCTATGGCCTTTTCAATGGAGACCTTGGGTCCCTCGGGGATGAGTTTGGCAATCCTATCAGTTTCTTGATAGCTCATTCCCAGGGCCCTGCCCACGTCCTTTACAGCGGCCTTTGCCTTCATGGTTCCAAAGGTGGTTATCTGGGCCACATTCTCCTTTCCATATTTTTGAGTTACATATTTTATTACCTCTTCTCGTCTGTTGTAACAGAAGTCCACATCTATATCTGGAAGGCTCTCTCGCTCCACATTGAGAAATCTCTCAAACAGGAGGTTGTAGCGAATGGGATCCAGGTTTGTAATCCTGAGGGCGTAGGCAGTAAGGGCCCCTGCTGCAGAACCCCTTCCTGGTCCCACTGGTATCCCCTGTGATTTTGCCCAGTTTATAAAATCTTGCACTATGAGAAAATATCCTGCAAAGCCCTTTTTGCATATTACCTCTAGTTCCTCCTCCAGCCTCCTCCAGTAGATTTCCTCGTCCACCTCATAGGATAGGGTCTGGAGTCTTTTTTTCAGGCCCTCTTTTGCTAGACGGATAAATTCTTCCTCTAGGGTACTTCCCTTGGGCACCTTATATACTGGGAAGTGGTTTTTCCCCAATTCTATCTCCACGGAGCACCTGTTGGCTATCTTTTCCACATTTTCCAGGGCCTGTGGAAGATGAGAGAACTCTCTTTCCATCTCCTGCGGGGATTTAAAATATAACTCCTGCGTGTTAAAACGCATCCTTTTGGGATCGTTTATCCTGGAGTTTGTCTGGATGCATAAAAGTATCTCATGGGCATAGGCATCTTCCCTGTTGAGGTAATGGCAGTCATTGGTGGCAACCAGAGGAAGGGAGAGCCTTTTTGAGAGATCTATTAGCCTCTCATTGAGTTCTTCCTGTTCCTTGAGCCCATTTGCCATGACCTCCAAGTAAAATCTCTCTGGAAAGATGGAGATATATCTTCTAGCCACCTCCTCTGCCCTTTTTATGTCTCCCTTTATAAGTGCATGGGGAACCTCTCCCTTTAGACAGGCAGATAGGGCAATGAGTCCATGGTTGTACCGATGGAGAAGTTCCATATCCACCCTGGGTTTGTAATAAAAACCTTCAAGATATCCCAGACTTACCAATTTTATAAGATTGTGATAGCCCTCATTGTTCATGGCCAGCAGTACCAGATGATATCCTGCCTCTGTGGCAGAGCGCGCATCCCTATCCCTTCTATGACCAGGGGCCACATATACCTCACATCCTATAATGGGCCTTAGACCTGCATCCTTTGCCTTGAGATAAAAGTCCAGGGCACCAAATAGATTGCCGTGGTCAGTTATGGAGATGGCCTTCATGCCAAATTCGCATGCCCTTTTACATAGGTCTGATAGCCTTATGGCCCCATCCAATAGGCTGTATTCTGTGTGGCAGTGGAGATGGACAAATCCATTCATCTATTGGCTCCTTATGAAGTTGTTATAGAAAAAGGGGCAGGAACCCCTGCCCCTTTTGGCCATGTATTTAAGGTAGAGGATATATCTAAAGCATTTGTGCCACCTTTTTGGTAAGTCTCACCAGTTGATGTGAGAAGCCTGATTCATTGTCATACCAGATTATGAGCTTGGCCATGTTCCCCATGGTCTCGGTGAGCAGTCCATCTACTATTCCAGCAAAAGAGGTGGAGACATAATCCACAGATACCAGGGGCTCTTCACAGTAGTCCATGATTCCCTTCAAGACCCCTGAGGCCGCCTCCTTGAGGACATTATTTATCTCTTCTTTGCTCGCTTCCTTAGAGAGTATTACAGTTAAATCCACCAGGGAGACATTTGGGGTGGGTACCCTGATGGCCATTCCATTTAGTCTCCCCTTTAGTTCTGGTATCACCTCAGTAACTGCCTTTGCCGCCCCAGTGGTGGTGGGTATCATGGACATGGCCGCCGCCCTTGCCCTCCTCAGGTCCTTGTGAGAGCCATCCAATATCCTCTGGCTCATGGTATAGGAGTGAACAGTGGTCATGAGTCCTTTTTCTATCCCAAATGCCTCATGTATTATCTTGGTGGGAGGCGCCATGCAGTTGGTGGTACAGGAGGCATTGGAGATGATCTTATGTTGGGGGGTAAGTTTTTCATCATTTACTCCCATGACAATGGTGATATCTGGATTCTTGCCCGGGGCACCAATGAGGACCTTTTTTGCCCCGCATGCAAGATGTTTTTCGCAGCTCTCTCTGTCCCTGAATTTACCAGTGGTTTCAAGTACAATATCCACACCCAGATCTCCCCAGAGCCATTCACCTGCGGCCTGGCGGGTGACTTTTACCTCTCTTCCATTTAAAAGAAATCCATTGTCCGTGGGCACCACCTCTCCTTCAAACTTCCTGTGGACAGAATCATATTTTAAAAGATGGGCAAGGGTATTATTGTCTGCCCTTGCATTAACTACCGCCAGTTCCAATTCCTGTGAGTTAGCCACTATCCTGGCCACCATCCTTCCTATCCTGCCAAACCCGTTTAATCCTATCTTTACACTCATCTCTACACCTCCTCTCTATTGCCTGAATATGTTAAGGTCCAAAAAGTCTTGTGTTTTTTCCCCTTTACTTCTAGCCACACTTATCTCTATTAATACCTGTCTAACCGAGTTGGGGGCAAATATCAAGTATGCACAGAAAAAAGATAAGGGCAGATCAACTTCTGGTCAATAAGGGACTTGTTAAAAGTAGAGAGGTGGGTAAGCGTCTTATTATGGCGGGAAAGGTCTGGGTGGTAAGGAAAGGGGAAAAAGAGAGGGTTTCCAAGCCAGGACAGTTACTTCCCTGTGATGTCCTTTTGCATTTGGAGAAGACAGAGGAATATGTGAGTAGGGGTGCATATAAACTCCTTACTGTGGTTGAGCGTTTTTCAATAAGTTTTGAGGGAAAGGTGGTGTTGGATGTTGGGGCCTCCACAGGGGGATTTACCCATGTGGCCCTAAAGAGGGGAGCCAAGAGGGTTTATTGTGTGGATGTGGGATATGGTCAGCTCCACTATACCCTTAGAAATCATCCCCAGGTGATAAATCTGGAGAGGACCAACATAAGATATGTCTCTAGGGATCTCATTGGGGAAGAGGTAGACATGATCCTTATAGATTGCTCCTTTATTTCTCTAACTAAGGTCCTTCCCCCTGCTCTCCAGTTTTTAAGAAAGGGAGGAGAACTCATATCCCTTATTAAACCACAGTTTGAGCTTTCCCCTTCCCAGGTGAAAAAGGGGGTGGTGAGGTCCAAAGAGCTTCAGGAGATGGCAGTGAAAAAGGTGGTAGATTTTTGTTCCTCTCAGCTTGGGCTTGTCTTAAGGGGAGTGGTCCCCTCCCTTGTAAAGGGTCCAAAAGGGAACCAGGAATATCTAGCCTATATGGTCTATCTCTAGAGGGGAGACAAAAGAGAAAGGACCTCTTCCAATGGTCGCGTGTTGATTGTGTCCTTGCCTTCTATCCATCCCCTCCTGGCCTGATTTATCCCGAAGCGAACCAGAGAAAGTCCAAAGGTGTTATGGGCATCAGAGTTTATACAGACCTTAATGCCCATTTCTTTTGCCCTGCGCAGGTATTTGTCATTTAGGTCCAGACGATGGGGCTGGGAATTTATTTCCATTATACATCCTGTGGCCTCTGCCGCCCGGAATACCTCCTCCATCTCTATCTCCAGGGGAGCCCTCTTTCCAAGCAGTCGTCCAGAGGGGTGGCCCAGGATGGAGATGAGTCCTGACTCCATTGCCCTTATGATACGTCTGGTTTGAGAGGTCCTGTCCAGGTTAAAATGACTGTGAATGGACCCTATAACATAGTCAAGCATCCTTAATATCTCTGCTGAGAGGTCCAGGGAGCCGTCCTCTAATATGTCCACCTCAATCCCTTTGAGTATGCGGATGCCCCTTAAAGATGAATTTAACCTGTCTATCTCTTCCATCTGAGCCATGAGTCTTCTCTCGTCCAGTCCATTTACCATACGCATCCGTTGAGAGTGGTCTGTGATCCCAATATATTCATATCCCCTTTTCATAGCGGCAAGGGCCATCTCTTCAATGGAATTCTTCCCATCACTCCATGTGGTATGCACATGCAGATCCCCTCTTATGTCTCCTTCTTCCACAAGAGAGGGAAGTCTTCCCTGAAGGGCCACCTCTAATGCCCTTTTGCCCTCTCTTATCTCTGGGGGAATTATGGGGATATTTAACATGGAAAATATTTCCTCCTCTTGGGAGGAGGTTATATGCTCCTCTCCAGGTAAGAGGGAGAAAATCGCCTTACAGAATTCTATATTCCCTGTGTATCTGAGCAGATGTACCCCCAGGGAATCTGGGGATACCACCCGTATCTCTATGGGTATCCCCCCTGGATGTTCCATGCTGAGCTTTGGAATCCCTTCTCCCTCTATGGAGATCGAGACCTTGTCTCCTGTGTATCTTTTGAGGAGGTGAGAGAGCTCCTCCACCTTGATACGGGATACAAGAATGTCCACATCTGATACCATTTCCTTTTTTCTACGAATGCTTCCCGCTATCTTCACCACTATTCCCCTCTCCATCTCCTCCAGGTCTTCCTTTAGCTGAGAGGCCACCTCTTCTGCCTCTGAGAAGGGGAAGAGCCTCCTCCCTGAGAAGTATCTTTTCAAATGGGAAAATATCCTCTTCTGGGTCACTGGGCCCATCCCCTTCACCTTAGATGCATCCCCCTGCTCTATAAATTTTAGCAGGTCCTCAGGGCCCTTGATGTTGAATTCCCGGTAGAGTTGAAGGGCCTTTTTGGGACCAATTCCAGGGAGTTTGGTGAGTTCCATAAGACCAGGGGGATATTTGTGTCTCAGCACCTCCAGTTTCTTCAGAGTGCCCGAGGAGATTATCTCCCTTATCTTTTTTTCTATGGCCTTACCTATTCCAGGATAGGATGTGATGTCCTCTCCCCCTGCAATTGCATCTCTAAGGGGAATATCCAGGCCTCTTATGGTCCTGGCGGCCCTTTTGTATGCCCTTATCTTGTGAGGATTTTCCCCTTCTATCTCTAGAAAAAAGGCAAGGGTCTCCAAGAGTTGAGCTATCTCATGGTTAGATGGAGCCACCTTAAGACACCTATCCCCACAGCTCTTCAATTATCTCAGATAGTCCAAGAAGCCTCATCTTTAGATTTAGAAACTCTGAGATAGTGGGACGCGTTGGCCTTTTTATAAGACCCATTCCCGCCTCTGAAGGGAGCTTAGAGCCCTTTTTTTGATTACAATGTAGGCATGCGGTAACCACATTGTTCCAGCTAAATTTCCCCCCTCTACTCTTTGGTACAATGTGATCTATTGTTGGATGTTTTCTGCAGGACCTGCCACAGTATTGACAGATATATTGATCTCTGATGAAAATATTTTTTTTGGATAGAGGGACGCTACTCCTATATACTGCTCGCACAAATTTTATGAGTTTTACCACCAGTGGAACCTTTATCTCTCGGGTAAAACCCCTTATTATCCTTTCTCCATATTTGAGTACTTCCACCTTCTTTTGCACCAGCAGTTTTATGGCCCGTCTCCAATCAATAATATTTAGATAGGTATAATCTGCATTTAATACAATTACTCCTTCCATACCCTCTCCCCCCTTCCTGTTATGTGAGGATGGTCAGGAGACCAGATCTGGTCTTTTAAATTTGGAGGAAGTGTAAACAGAAAAAAAAGATTTTGTCCAGGGAGAATTGGCCCCTACTCTATCTTCACCATGATGTGAGCGTCTCTTGCCTCCACAGGATAGGCGGTGATGAGTCTCCCCTTCTTCTTACCCCTAAATCCCCCATCAATGTTTTTACATATAAGGTAATACTGGCACATGCCAATTCCACCATCTTCATCTTCCACCACCACATCCAGGGCCTTTTTGTGGGAGATAAGGGAGATGAATTTTTTCTTTTTCTCCATGAAAAGCCCTCTAAGGAGCATGCTCCTGTCTCTTTTTTCCCTTCTGGAGACCTGATTTTTTAAAGTGGCCGCAGGGGTGTTGGGCCTTGGTGAATAGGTAAACACATGACCATAGGTAAAGGGAAGGTGTTTACAGAAAGAGAAGGTATGGGAAAACTCCTTTTCTCCTTCCCCTGGAAAACCCACCAGGATGTCAGCTCCCAGGGCAAAGGTCTTCCATGTCCTGGATAGCTCATATAGAAACGCCTTTATCTCTTCAGGATGATAATGAGCCCTGCCCATAGACTCTAGGATGACTGGACTTGCTGATTGTATGGAAAGGTGGAGATGGGGTGCCAGATGGGAAGAGGAGGTGAGGTAATTTAGGGCCCTTTCATCCAGCATGGAAGGATCCAAGGAGCTGAGCCTTATACGAAAACGTGGCCCATGTTTCTCTTCTATATATTCCTCCATAAGGGTAAGGAGTCTCCATAGGTCCACTTTCTCCTGGTGATAATATGAAGAGAATTCTTTGAGATTTATCCCGCTGACTATAAGCTCCTCATATCCATTTTTTACAAGCGATAGGGCCTCCCCCAGTATCTCTTCCACCTTTCTACTACGGGAGGGTCCACGTGTTAAAGGCACTATACAGTACCTACAGTAGTGGGAACATCCATCCTGGATCTTTATAATGGGTCTTGCCCTGAAATAAGAATGGATCTTAAACTCAAATCCAGTAAATCTTTGATCTTCTCCTTCTGGAGGGAGAGGTCCCCTTAAGAGGGCGGGTTTTTGGGCCTGGGGAATGCAGTATGATATCCCTTCTATGGAGGCTATTTCTTTTTCAAAACGAGGGATTGCACATCCTGTGACCACTATGGTGGCCCCAGGATTTTCTCTTATAAAACGCCTTGCGTATTTTTTTACGTCAGATATGGCATTTTCTGTTACTGCACAGCTATTTATAAGGATAAGATCTGCATCTCTTGCAGAGCTAACCTCTTCAAGCCCCCTGGATATCCACCTTTCCCTTATGGCGTGAGATTCATATTGGTTTATCTTACATCCCAGGGTAAGTATAAAAAAGCTCATTTCACGATTCAATCTCTCCTCCTCCAAGGACTTTTCCCTCTTTGGAATAAAAACAGCATATTTGGCCAGGGGTGGGGCGTGGAAGCCTGTGCATAAAGGTCACATTCAACCTCTTCTCAGAGATTACATTTACCCTGCACTCCCTGACCTTCATCCTGGAATTGTATTTTACCCATACCCTTTCTGGCCAATCTTTTTTGTCCTGAAGGAAATTTATCTTTCCTACAATGCATCCCCCCCTCAATAAGTCATCCCTGTTTCCCACTATAAGGGTATTTTCCTCTATATTTTTTGCAATTACATACAGGGGTTCTTTATAAGATATGCCAAGTCCCCGTCTCTGGCCAATGGTGTAGGCGTATAATCCCTCGTGCTCCCCCAATATTTCCCCCCAGACGCCGCGAATTGGGCCCTTTCCTGGAAGGTCCCTCACCTGTGTCCTTAAATAGTGTCTATAGTCTCCAGGGATGAAACATATCTCCTGACTCTCCTCCCTGCAGGGTATGTCTATTCCTCTTTTTTCTATCTCCTTGCTCACATTATCTTTTTTCCATGTGCCAAGGGGAAGTTCAATGCGAGATAACATATCCCTGGGTATGAGGGAGAGGAAATAGCTCTGTTCTTTCCCCTTATCCACACCCCTGTAGAGGGAGGGTGACCCCTTATCAAAGAGTATGCGTGCATAATGACCAGATATGCATTTATTTAGTCCCATCTCCCTGGCCCTCTCATATAATATTCCAAACTTGATCAAGGCGTTACAGTGGCAGCAGGGATTGGGGGTGAGTCCCTTTAGATAGGCCTCTATAAAGGGCACAATAATCTTTTCCCTGAATTGTTCTATTATCTCCACAAAGACTACATCTATCCCCAGGCTATTATATGTGTTTTTGATAACAGGTCTTAGTCTCCATGCCTCTTCTGTGAATATTCCGCATATACCAACAGGCCCCTCTCCTGCCTCAAGGGCCAGGAGAGAGGCAAACAAGCTATCTATTCCTCCACTTATAAGAGATGCCTTCATCCTTTATTTAACCTGAAACCACAGGGGGAGGAGGGATCTTGAATATCTCTTTTTCCACCTCCTGGGCCACCTGTAAGAGGAGTCCTTCTTTAAAGGGAGGGGCAATGAACTGGATACCCACAGGGACCCTTACCTTTTTCCCTAGACCAATGGGTAGTGAGATCCCTGGCAATCCTGCAAGGTTTAAGGGGGTGGTGAAGATATCTGTTAGGTACATGGTTAAGGGGTCATCTATTTTTTCTCCTATCTTAAAGGGGATAACTGGAGATACTGGGGCACATATCACGTCACACTGCTTAAATGCCTCTATAAAATCCTCTTGTATTATCCTCCTTACCTGGGCGGCCTTACGATAATATGCGTCATAATATCCTGCAGACAAGACATATGTCCCCAGGATTATGCGGCGCTGAACCTCAGGTCCAAACCCCCTGGAGCGGGTCTCCACATACATCTCCATGAGGTCCTTGGCCCCTTTTGCCCTGATCCCATATCTCACCCCGTCATATCGGGCCAGGTTGGAACTGGCCTCTGCCATTACTATAATGTAGTATGTGGCCACTGCATAGGCAGTATGAGGGAGGGACAGGGGTATGAGTTGGGCCCCCTCTCTTTTTAATTCTTCTAGAAATCCCCCACACACCGCTTCCACATCCTCATCTAGTCCCCCTTCTTCCCAGTATTCTGAGGGTATGCCTATCTTTATTTCCCTTAGGTTAAAAGGAGTCTCAAGCAGGGAAACATAGTCCTCAACCTCCACAGGTGAAGATGTTGAATCCTTTTCATCCCATCCCGCAATCACCCCAAGCAAGAGGGCGATATCTTTTACAGACCGGGCAATGGGACCAACCTGGTCCAGGGAAGAACCATAGGCAATGAGTCCAAAACGCGATACCCGTCCATAGGTGGGTTTTAACCCAATCACCCCACAAAAGGAGGCAGGTTGTCTTATTGAACCACCTGTGTCAGAGCCAAGGGAGAGGGGAGACTGATGGGCAGAGACAGATGCGGCAGAGCCTCCACTGGAGCCACCAGGGACCCTGGATAAGTCCCAGGGATTTTTTGTTATCTTGAATGCAGAGTTCTCTGTGGAAGAGCCCATGGCGAACTCGTCCATATTGGATTTGGCCATTAGGATACCCCCTGCCTCTTTTACCCTCGCCACTGCTTCTGCGTCATAAAAGGGAATAAAATTTTTCAGGATCCTGGAGGCACAGGTGGTGGGAATCCCCTTTGTGGTGAGCACATCCTTTATTACCACCGGGACTCCCCATAGGGCTCTATCCTTTTGTGGGCCCTTTTTATCCATCTCTTGTGCCAGCGAGAGGGCCCCTTCCGCATTTATATAGAGCAGGGCATTGAGCTTTTCTTCTGTGGAATTGATCTGCTCAATATGGGCCTCTACCACCTCTTTTATCGTTATCTCCCCCCTGGCGATTGCATCCCTTAGCTCTATAGCAGATAGGCTGGTAATTTCCATGACATCTTACTCCTTGGATTCTTAATTTACTACCCTGGGAACAATAAAGTGTTCCCCGTCCTCTTCAGGTGCATTTTTGAGGACCTCTTCCCTCTCATAGTGTTGTCTCACTTCGTCATCTCTGTAAGGGGTGGGATGGGTTATGGGAGAATATAGGGGCTCCACCTCTGAGGTGTCTACTTCTGAAAGTTTTTCCATATACTCCAGGATTTGACTCAGTTGAAAGGAGAATGTCTCTACGCTCTCAGGGGAGAGCCTGAGCCTTGCCAATCTGGCAATATCCATCACCTTGTCTTTGGATATCTTCATGGTATTTTTCCCTCCATTTATCCATTTCCTTTTTTTCCATACCTACTTCCCTGACTTGTCACCTTCATGGGCTATGCCTCTTCCCCCTCCTCTAACTTCAGATGTGGTCTGATTTATGTACTCATAATATCCTTTGAGCCTTTCAATGGAAACAGATACTCCTCCCTTTTTCAGGGGTTGAAGGAGATACATCCTTTCCCTGGCAACGCCTTTGCTATCCCATGTAATAGGAGCCAGGGTCCAGGGAATGTTTAAGGAGGGGAGGATTTCTCTCAATCCCTCTTTGTCCTTTATCCTGCGATAGAGCAGTTCCATGGAGAACCTGAAAAAATCATATCCCAGCGAGTGCCATAGGGAGATCTGGTCCCTGGAGAGGAAATATACCTCTTTTTTGAGGGTGATAAGATAGGGATTTTGAGGATCATATTTCCATGGAGAGGGGAACAGGGCGAGTTTAAAGAGCCTTTTATCCATCCTGGTAAGGTCAAAGTGTCCAGTGGCCCAGAGGGTGGGGCCAAGGAAGAAGAGGTTATAGCTATTAAAGTAGAAAAAGTTTGGGACCAGGATCTGCACATCCTCAAATGTGTCCGGGATGAAGACCGCCCTAAAACCTGGGGATGGAGTAAACTCCTGAATCTTTTCCTTGTCTTTTGAATCAAATATACCAGGGGGAACCCCTAGGAATCTCCTTACCTTTTCCTGCCAGGAAGATGGGTTAGAGGGATCATACCAGTCAAGCCCCTTTATCTCTCCCCCTTTCTGGGTGACATACCTCCAGAAGTCCTCTGCCAGAAGGCGGCCATAATATCCCTTTGGATAGAGTATTCCATATTCTTTTATCTGAAATTCCTTCATCAAAAAATCCACGAGCGTGGATATCTGGTCCAGGTGGCTGGGGAAGAATCTGAAGGCATCCCTGCCTTCTATTCCCCCTGGTATATCAGACCTGAAGAGAAAAAATGCCTTGTCCCCATTGAGCCCCTGAGACTGGATCTCCTCCCACACCTCTTTCCTCATGGGTCCTCCTATTATAAAACAGTCTCCCAGCGACTTCCTTAGGTTGGAGAGCCAGTCAGAGGAGAGGGAGTTTATTATCTTTACCTCTGCCTTTATTCCTGTCTTCTGCCATTCAAATAGGGCCGCTTCCACCCCTTCCACTATCTTCCAGGAGATGTTGGAATATGCCCCTTTAAAGGGAAGGACCATAAGGAGCCTTATAACTGGAATTCCCATCTCTCTGGTGAGCAGACCCAGTCTTTGTCTCAATATCTCTTTTATATGGATGTCAGAGTGGATTATCTTACATAGCTTCTCATATGCCAGGGGCCATGCCATCTTATCCTCTTTCACCTCAGAGACTATATAGTACCATTTTATAAGGTTCTCAGGAAATTTTTCTTCTGATAATCTCTTCCACTCTTGTGTGGGAGGAGGTCCTTTTATATGTCCCTTAAGGAACTCAAACAGGTCCATCTCCACTCTTTTTTGTTCTGATGGGGGGCATGTTAGATATAATTTTGAAAAAGGAGAGAGTCCCTCTGTGATGTTTCCTCTTGAAAGGGCCCTGCTCAGGATCCAAAAACAGGCCTTTTCCCTTGTCTGAAGAGGGATTTCCCCTCTAGTGCAAAATTGGTTGGCCCACTTCACTGTCTCTGATTCTCCTTTGGTTACTAGGAGATAGGACAAAAATAATCTGGTGTATTCCCAGGATAGAGGGGCAGAGGGAGAGAGTCTTTCCCAGAGGTTAAACAGGGAATGGGCCTGTTTAGTCTTCCCCAGTTTTAAGGAACATATTATCATCCTCTGGAGATATAGGGGCAATTTTTTATGAGGTATTTTCCCCAGGGAATAGGCCTGCTTGTAGAAGTCAAGGGCCCCTGACCAGTTTTTGTGTGTCCATGCCCTGTCCCCTTGGGTTAAAAGATTAAGGGGAGGGGATGGCTGGATCTCTGTCCTTGGCGCACATGCTCCCCCAAGGATAAGACCCCAGATGAGCACCACATATATATATCTTCTCAAGGTCATTTTTTCTCCTCATAAAAAAAATAAGCCTGGACCATTTGTGTCCAGGCTTAGATTAGAAATCGCAAACCCTTCTGTCAAGAAAGGATGTTATTTCTGCTCAGTATATTCTGCATCCACTACATCTTCGTCCTGTTCATTTCCCGCTGAGCCTTGGGAGGTGTTTTGTGCACCTGCCTGTGCCCCTGCCCCTGCGGCCTGTTGTTGCCTGTAGAGCTGTTCAGCCAGTTTGTGGGAACTCTGGGTAAGGGCCTCCATGGCCCTCTGGATGGCGGCCTCATCTTCCCCTTCCATGACCTTTTTCAGCTCTGCAATCTTCTCTTCAATATCGGCCTTTAGTGCCGCATCCAGTTTATCTCCAATATCCCTCATGGATTTTTCTGTGGAATAGATAAGGGTATCTGCCTGATTCCTTAGGTCAATAAGCCTCTTTTTCTTCTCGTCCTCTGCTGCATGTTGTTCCGCCTCTCTTATAATCTTCTGTATCTCCTCTTCAGACAATCCGCTGGATGGTTGAATCCTTATGGATTGTTCCTTTCCAGTGCCCAGGTCCTTGGCTGATACATTTACTATGCCATTGGCATCTATATCAAAGGTCACCTCTATCTGGGGGACCCCCCTTGGAGCAGGTGGGATTCCCACAAGGTCAAACCTTCCTAGACTCATATTGTCCTTGGCCAGGGGACGCTCGCCCTGGAGCACATGGATGGATACCGAGGTTTGATTGTCTGCTGCAGTGGTGAATATCTGACTCTTCCTGGTGGGTATGGTGGTATTTTTCTCAATGAGCTTTGTAAATACCCCACCCAGGGTCTCTATTCCAAGAGAGAGAGGTGTTACATCCAACAGGAGGACATCCTTCACATCGCCAGTTAAGATCCCTCCCTGGATGGCCGCACCCATTGCCACCACTTCATCTGGATTCACCCCCTTGTGGGGCTCCTTCCCAAAGAATTCCTTTACCTTTTTCTGTACCAGAGGCATTCTGGTCATGCCACCCACCAGGATAACCTCGTCAATGTCACTTATGGTAAGACCTGCATCTTCCAGGGCCTGTTTGCATGGCCCAAGGGTACGTTCCACCAGATGCTCTGTTAGTGCCTCCAGACGGGCACGGGTAAATTTCATGTTGAGATGTTTGGGGCCACTTTGGTCTGCAGTGATAAAGGGGAGGTTTATCTCTGTCTCCATGGCGGTAGAGAGTTCCTTTTTGGCCTTTTCAGCGGCCTCCTTTAGCCTCTGCAGGGCCATCTTATCGTTGGATAGATCAATGCCCGTCTCTTTTTTGAACTCTGCAATAATGTCATTTAAGATGGCCTGGTCAAAGTCCTCTCCACCCAGGAAGGTATCCCCGTTGGTGGCCTTTACCTCCACCACATTGTCTCCCACCTCCAGGATGGATATGTCAAAGGTGCCTCCCCCCAGGTCATAAACCGCTATCTTTTGATTGACCTTTTTGTCAAACCCATAGGCCAGAGATGCGGCAGTGGGCTCGTTGATTATCCTCTTTACCTCCAGCCCTGCTATTCTACCTGCATCCTTGGTGGCCTGTCTCTGGGCGTCGTTGAAGTACGCAGGGACAGTAATCACCGCCTCTGTAACTGGTTCTCCCAGATATTCCTCTGCATCCTTTTTGAGTTTTCTAAGTATCATTGCAGAGATTTCAGGTGGAGAATATTTCTTACCCTCCACCTCTACGTAGGCATCATTGTTTGGTCCAGGCACTATTTTATAGGGGCACCTCTCTTTCCACTTCTTCACCTCTTCTGAGTCATAACTTCTTCCCATTAGTCTCTTGATGGCGAATATGGTGCGTTCTGGATTGGTCACCGCCTGTCTCTTGGCCAGTTCCCCAACCAGTCTTTCCTTATCTGTAAAAGCCACAATAGATGGCGTTGTCCTTCCCCCCTCGGGATTGGTGATACACTTTGGGTCCTTTCCCTCCATTACATACACACAGCTATTTGTGGTTCCTAGATCTATTCCTATGATCTTTCCCATGATTATCTCCTCCTTACATGCAAAAATTCTTGTTCTATACTCAAGTTAAGTCTCAATCGGGAAAAGTAAAGGGGCCTAAGCAGAATTTTCTTTCTTTTTGCTCACCATGACCTTTGCAGGCCGTAGTACCCTATCTTTTATACGGTATCCCTTTTGCATTATTTGAGATACCCTTCCAGGCTCCATGTCCTCTCTTTCCTCCTGGGCCATGGCCTCATGCACCTGGGGATCAAAGTCTTCTCCAATATCCGTGGATATTGGCTCAAGACCATGATTTTTAAGGGTATTGAGGAGTATTTTTAGAGTCATCTCTATCCCTGTTACAATATCCTTACACGCTTCCACCTTTTTGGCATGTTCCAGGCCCAGTTCCAGATTGTCTATCACAGGGACAATGTCTTCCAGGACCTTTTCTGTGGCATACTTGCAGAATTGTTCTTTATCCCTTTCCATCCTCTTTCTGAAATTGTCTGCATCTGCCTTTACCCTCAGGATTTCTTCTTCCATCATTTTTTTCTCTGGACATTGTGGACATATATATTTGCGACACAGCTCTTTTAATTCCTCTTCAGATATGGGCATCTCTTCCCTTTCTGAGGCCTTATCTGTCTTACCCCCATTGCTCTCCTCATTGACTGGCACCTTCTCCTGGCCCTTTATCTCTTCACCTTCCATCCTTTTTTCTTCCTTCATAGATCTCCTCCACTTTTAAAGTCTATTTTCTAGTATCTCACTAAGCATTTTCGCCATGTAGTCAACCATGGGGATGAGTTTTGAATAATTCATGTAAAGGGGACCAATGGTGCCTATTATCCCCAGGGGTTCACCTCCCACTCCATAGGGAGAGGAGATAATGCTCCATTCCTCCAACTCAGAGCCAAAAAACTCCCTTCCAAAGGTTATAAAGATACCCTCTGGATCGTCTATCTTGTCCAGTAATTTTAAAAGTTCAGACCTTTTTTCCAGAAATTCCAGTAGGGTCTTCATCCTTTCAAGATCCCTTGGGTCTATCCTGTCTATGACCTTAAAGGTGCCTTCCACAAATACCTCTTGATCCTCTTCCCCCTCACAGGTCTTCTGCGCCAGCTTCAGGGCATTGAAATAGAGGTTGTTAAATCTCTTTCTGGCCTCTTCCATCTCCTTTCTTATCCCTGCCTTTACTTGGGGAAGGGTTTGTCCCTGGAACTTCTCATTTAGATAGTTGCTAAATTTTATCAGGTCCTCAGGGGTTATCCTGGATTCCTTGAGCCTTATGATGCGATTGTGTACCATCCCCCCCTCCAGGACCAGGATGGCCATTACCATACCTGGCCTCACCAGCACAAAGTCTATTTGTTTCCATTTCATAAAGGAGATACGGGGGGCCACTGCCATTCCCAGTAGCCTTGTTTCATTAGAGATAAACCTGGAGGTCATCTCAAGTATCTCAGAGAACTCATATTCCCTGGTGTGCTTGAAGTATTCCTCAATACGCCTCTTTTCCTCCCCCAGAAGTTGGGGCCTAAGGACATAACCCACATAAAATCTTAGGCCCTTTTCCGTGGGTACCCGCCCTGCTGAGGTGTGGGGTTGTTTTAGATACCCCTTTTCCGTGAGGTCTGCCATTATATTACGCATGGTGGCGGGACTGAGGTGGAGGGAAGACTTTTTAGATACATACCTGGAGCCAATAGGGGAGGTGGATTCTATATACCCTTCAACAATAATGGAAAGTACCTCTCTCTCCCGTGGAGTTAGTTCTTCCCACATATAGAGCCCCCCTTTTCTTTTTAAGACCCCTTCTACTTCTACTAAATAAGCACTAACAACTGGTTATGGGACTGTCAAGGAAGGGGGGGCATCTCTAATAACTGCACCTCCCATCTCACTTTATTCATTAAGGGGAATGATGTAGGATATACAGTGGAGCCTTTTAGTTAGTCTCAACTGTTCAGTATGCTTCAAATGAGGGGTTATAGAAAGTTATCTGGAGAGAGGGTTAGATATTGGGTTATTACATCCTGGATATCAGGAAGAGATTCCTGTTGCCACAGGGTGTAGGAGAAGTCAGAGAGCCAGTTTATATTCTGGGCACTATCTGTATCTATTCCCTTTAGTTGACTCCACGTGGTGATGAAGTCTTCTAGGGTGGAGACTGGGACCTCATCCCCTGCCTGTTGAAATATTTTATTTACTGAAGTCACATAGTCTTTTAAGGAGGAATAACCCAGTTCTTCATACGTAGAAAGGGCAGTTTGCATCATTAAGTTGGCCAGGTCCTTATTATCTGTCTTTATCAAGGTGCCATAATTTTCAAAAAGTGTATTTAATGCATCTGTATCTCCATTTTCCACCATGTCCTTTATCATGAGGGCAGACATACTGGTGGAGCCTTCTTCATATGCAGCACTCATGGCCTGGATATACTGTGTAAATCCATAAAGGGCATCTTCACTGCCATCCTGTTTCAGTGTCTCATATATCTCATTTAGATTCTTTGCGGTAAGGGATATATTTGTGGGAGAGGAAAGCTCTGCTTCCAAGAGTGTCTCGTCCAGGGAATAAGGGTTTTCCTGTTGGGGCTGGATGGGGAATAGGGTAGAGATGATGAGACCATCGTCTATTCCTATCATTTTTCACCTCCCTGAGGTTTTTTATTTAACCTCTCTAATAAAAAATATTCATTTTAGAGAAAAAATCAAGCCCTGGTGGAGGATAATAGGGCCCCATAGAAAAACTCTCTTTTAAAAAGAGGATGGAAGGGAGATACCTCTTTGATTTTCTGCCATGAGGGATTTTCCCTTAAGAAAGCCTCAATACATCTCTGGTTTTCCTCTGGCATAATAGTGCAGGTGATGTATATTATAACCCCTCCCTTAGAGAGGGTAGTGGCGGCGGCCTTTAATAATTTAAGCTGGAGGGAGGAAAAGGTCTCTATATCTTCTGGTTTTCTCTTCCATTTTATATCTGGCCTGCGGGAGAGGACCCCCAGACCAGAACAAGGAACATCCAGGAGGACGGTGGAGGGGGAATTTTTCCCACACAGGGGAATGGTGGCGTCCCACACAAAGAGGGGAGGAGGGGTTATACCAAGCCTGGCAGTCCCTTTTTTTAACCGTACCAGAGAGCTATGTTTTATATCGCTGGCAAATAGGGAAGAGGTGAGAGAGGATTCCATTAGCAGGGATGTCTTTCCCCCTCCCCCTGCACACGCATCCCAGAGGGGAGGAGTCCATTTCTCTGGAGAGAGGAGTTCCAGCACGGTCTGGGATCCTATGGACTGGCGGGAGATGATACCTCTTTTCTCAAGATGGACCATCTGCTCCCAGGGAAGGGATTCAAAGGCAAATCCCCAGGGGGTCCTGTGAAGGTAGTCCCCTTGGTTTAGCCACCTTTGATACAGGTCTCTGCCTTCTTCTTTTGAGAGATTTACCCTTATTCCAGTTAGAGGAGGAGATACAGAGGCGGTAAAGAATCTATGGGCATTTGCTGGATACAGGGTGAGGATCCTCTCTACCATCCAGGTGGGAAGAGAATAATAAGTACTGCAGAACCGTGTTTTGTTGGGGGTGTGCTCCCTGTAAAAGGAGGGGGAGAGGTAGATGGATCTGTTTTCATCTATCCTTCTGAGAACCGCATTGGCCAGACGGGTCAGGGAGGGACCAAATATTCCCTTTATAAATCCTACATACCAGTTTACTGTGGCATAGGGGGGAATCCTGTCCAGATATAATATCTCATAGGTGCCCAGACTCAGCGCTACCTTCAAAAGACGTGGAAGTTTTTTGAATCGTGCCCGTATCCTGTGGGCAAGTATAAACTCCAGTCTCTTTTTGAGCCTGAAATATCCATAGCACAGGTGGGATATAAGTCCCCTGTCTGAGTGGGAGAGGTCCTTTCTGGCCCATTCAATCTCTCCCTGAAGGTCTCTTCCCCCCAGGACCTCTATGATGGTTTCTATTGCCCTTAGCCGTACATCAGGCCTTTTGTCTCTGCTCATAAGAGGTATCCACGAATTTTTCCAGGGCCCATCTTATCTGATCAAGGGAGACCAGGGTATCCAGGCAGGGCCCATGGGGCCTTATATTTAATACCCCGAATACAGGCAGAGGGTAGGTGTCTTGGATCCCCGAGGCAAGGTCCCTCTCACACGCAACCGCCACTATTATAGCGGGACGATTTTCCACCACTATCCTCCGGGCTATGGTGCCTCCTGTGGCAATGGCCATTTTTACTCCAAAGGAATCCCTCAGATCCAGAAGGACTCCAATGGGGCATCGTCCACATCTTTTGCAATTGTCTATGTTATATGTGAGACGTATGGTGCATTTGCTATTTTGAAGGCAATGGGGCAGTAATAATAATATCCTGTGAGGGGGATATTTTTTTGCCTCATTTAGCACCATCTCGTTATTTACGTTTATGAAAGAGGCCCGCACCTTTTCTTTTGGTATCCCAAATATTCCCCCTACAAGGGTCATAAGGGGCAAAAAAAGTTTTATCACCACCCCTCTGGTCTTTTTTGAAAAGAGTACTTCTCTTTTAAGGAGGATACTCAGGATGAGGGATGTGGTACACCAGACTATGAGCGAGATTATAAAGAGGACCACAAGTCCCAGGATGATAGGGGCAGCGGGGTGTATGTTGGATAGGCCAACCACGGGTATTATCCAGAAAAATACCAGGAAGATGATGACCGCTGCAGAGGTGAGGAAAAGCAGGGCGATAAATACCCTTTTTTTTGCAGAAAATCCTTGTGTTATCTCCTTTTCCAGTTGAGTGAAGACCTTGTTGTCCATCTTTCCATCTGAGGGTTATAGATATCCACAGGAAAATTCCCTGGCAGATAGGATGCGTGAGCCTTGAGGGCGTAATCTTTTTATCCTGTATATCCTGTCCTCACATGCTATCTCCAGGGCATCTTCTTTGAGTCCAAGCACCTCTCCTGGCCTTGCATCCTCAGGTCTCTCTCTGCCTATCTCTCCTGGGAACAGCTGGACATTTATGGTGCGTCCCCTGGCAGAGGTAAACTTGAAGTACGCCATGGGCCAGGGATAGAGCCCCCGTATCTTGTTGTGGATTATAAGGGCCCTGTTGTGCCAGCTCACTTCTCCCATTTCTTTGGTGAGCTTTGGGGCATAGGATGCCAGGGAATGGTCCTGGGAGATGGGGACTATCCTTCCCTCTTTTATCTTTTTCAGTGCCTCAATGAGAAGTTCTCCTCCCATTTGGGCCAGTTCATCGTGGAGACTCTGGGCGGTATCCTCAATCCCTATGGCAAGGGCCCGTTGGAGCAGGATTGGGCCAGTGTCCAGTTCCTTTTCCATCTCCATTATAGTTATCCCTGTAACCTTTTCTCCATTTAGGATGGCCCACTGTATGGGAGCGGCCCCTCTGTATTTTGGAAGGAGGGATGCGTGAACATTTATGGTCCTGAGGGGAGGGAGATATATTATCTCTTCAGGGAGGAGGAGCCCATAGGCCACGACCACAAAGAGATGTGCCCTGAGATTTTTCAGGTGATCTATTATCTCCTTATTCCCTTTGAGTGCAGGAGGTTGAAGTATCTCAATCCCCCGGGAGAGGGCCAGCTCTTTCACAGGGGTGGCTCTTGGACGTTTCCCCCTTCCCGCAGGGCGATCAGGCTGGGTTATCACTGCCACCACTTCTGCTCCCTCCCAGGAAAGGAGCCTTTTTAAGATGATGGCAGCAAATTGGGGACTTCCAAAAAAGACTATTCTCATCTTCTCTTTTTTTTCATCTTTTTGAGTTTTTTTTCATACATGCTTCGTCTTAATCTGCCTGCATAGTCTATTATGAGTTTCCCATTTAGGTGATCTATTTCATGCTGTAAACATATGGCCAGCATATCTCTTGCATCCAGTGTTTTTTCCTGTCCCTCCAGGTCTGTATATTTTACGTGGATAAGGGAGGACCTCTTTATCTTACACTTAAATCCAGGGAGGCTGAGACATCCTTCTTCACTTTCTTCCTCTCCCTCTTGCTTTATTATCTCGGGATTTATAAGTACCAGTGGAGAATTTCTCTTTTCTGAGCCAGATATATCCACTGTTACCACCCTCTTTAATATCCCCACCTGGGGAGCGGCCAGTCCAATTCCCTTGTTCTCGTACATAACCTCAAACATCTCGCTGGTGAGTTTTTTTGTGTCTTCATCTATATGATCAATTGGCTCAGCCCTTTTTTGTAGGACTGGATCAGGATAATATATAAGTTGTAGCATGGCTATCCTGTCCTCTATTTTTTCTGGTCCCTGAGTCTTATTCCAAGTTCCCTTAATTGAGTCTTTTTTACCTGGGAAGGGGCCTCTGTTAATAGACATGCCCCCTTCTGGGTCTTGGGAAATGGGATCACGTCTCTTATACTGCTTGAGTTGGTCAATAGCATTATTATCCTGTCAAACCCAAAGGCAATGCCTCCATGAGGGGGGGCACCGTGTTTGAGGGCCTCCATGAGGAAGCCAAACTTTTCCCTGGCCTCTTCCTCCTCTATGCCCAGGGCCTTAAACATCCTCATCTGGATATCTGATCTGTGGATGCGTATGGAACCTCCTCCTATTTCATTGCCGTTTAATACCAGGTCATAGGCCCTGGCCCTGGCATCTTCAGGCCGTGTGTCAAAATCCTCTAGACAATGGGGGGTGGGGGAGGTAAAGGGATGATGGCAGGCCTCCCATCTATTTTCTTCGTTGTTCCAGCTAAATAGGGGGAAATCTGTTATCCATACAAAATTAAATCTCCCTGAGGGTATGAGATTAAATCTCTCTGCCAGTCTTACCCTGAGATTCCCAAGGGCATCGTTTACCACCTCTGGAGATGCCGCCTGGAAAAATACAATATCTCCCACCCTTAGCCCCAGTTCCCTGGAAATGCCCTGTTTTTCCTCGTCACTTAGGAATTTGGCTATGGGGGACTGCCATTCATTTTCCTTTATCTTTATCCATGCAAGTCCCTGTGCCCCGAATATTTTTACATATTCGGTTAATTCATCAATCTCCTTACGGGTAAGTACGGCCCCTCCATCTACCTTTAGGGCCTTTACTAGGGGCGCCTTTGCAAAGAGTCTGAATTTAGATCCCCTTACAATATCTGTGATGTCATGGAGATATAGTTCAAATCTGGTATCTGGTTTGTCCACCCCGTATTTTTCAAGGGCCTGAGAGTATGTCATATGGGGAAAGGGAGTAGATACTTCAATCCCCAGTGTGTCTCTCAGGAGGTTGGCCATCATCTCTTCTGCTAGGGCCATTATGTCCTCTTCTTCCACAAAACTCATCTCTATGTCTATTTGGGTAAATTCAGGCTGTCTATCTGCCCGCAGGTCCTCATCCCTGAAGCATTTCACTATCTGGTAATATCTCTCCATTCCTCCCACCATCAGGAGTTGTTTAAAGAGCTGAGGACTCTGTGGGAGGGCAAAGAATCTCCCTTGATATAACCTGCTTGGGACCAGAAAATCCCGTGCTCCTTCAGGGGTGGATCTGGTTAGAAATGGGGTCTCTATTTCCAGAAAATCCCTATTGTTAAGAAAATTACGAATGCTCTGGGCCGCCCTGTGTCTGAAGATTATATTTTTGCACAGGCTGGGTCTTCTTAGATCCAGATAGCGGTATTTGAGCCGCAGGTTCTCTGATACCTGGATGCGATCCTCTATGAGGAATGGGGGGGTCTTGGAGATGCTAAGGAGCTTCCACTCCAGTACCACCACCTCTATCTCTCCTGTTACCAGCCTGGGGTTTTCCATGCCCTCTGGTCTTCTCCTTACCCTTCCTTTTATGGCCAAGACATATTCGGATCTTAGCACATGGGCCTCTTGGTGGGCCCTGGGGTTGTGCTGGGGAGAGAACACCACCTGAGTGATACCCCACCTGTCTCTGAGGTCAATGAATATGAGCCCTCCATGGTCTCTTCTGTGTTGGACCCACCCCATGAGACATACCTCCTGGTCCAGGTGCTGTGAGGTGAGTTCTCCACATACATGGGTCCTTTTCCATCCCCCAAGCCCTGTGAGTAATTTCCTGGCCTTTTTCTCTGCCAGGGCTATTTCTTCCTCGGTTTCCAGAACCTTTTTCTCTTGCTCCATACGTCCTTACTCCTTAAATTCTGTGATATGGATATCCCTCATGGCAATGGTGTCCTGCCGGGAGAGGGTAAGATCCCTGATGGTTATTTTGTTCTCTCTTAGCTCTTCTTCCCCCAGAATGAGTACATATCTGGAGCCTATCTTGTTTGCCGCCCTTAGATGGGCCTTTATGCTCTTTACCTCATAGGTAGAGATACAGGATATCCCGCGTCCTCTCAGGAGAGAGAGGATATGATATGTTGCCTCAAGTCCTTTTTCTTCCAGGGGTGCCAGGTAACAGAGGGGAGGAGAGGGAGATGGGTCCTCCATGAGAAGCGAGATTCGTTCCATGCCACAGGCAAAACCAATTCCCGGTACATCCGGTCCCCCCAGAAGCCTCACTAGACCGTCATATCTTCCCCCTCCAGCAATGGCAGACTGGGCCCCTATGTCTCCCGATAGGACCTCAAAGGTGGTTTTTTGATAGTAGTCCAGACCCCTTACCAGTTTTTTGTTCAATTTATAGGGGATATGTCTTTGTTCCAGGAGTGAGAGGGTGAGTTCAAAATGGGATCTGCAATCCTCACAGAGAAAGTCATGGAGGCAGGGTGCCTGAAGGTAGAGGGCCTGACAACCTTCCCGTTTACAATCAAGGGCCCGGAGGGGATTTTTTTCTCTCCTTTTCAGGCAGTCTTCGCAGAGCTCATCCTTATCTATATTGCCCAGAAACCTCTTTAATGCCTTTATAAAAGAGGGTCTGCATTTTTCACATCCCAGGGAATTTATCTCCAGAGAGATATGGGGTAATTTAAGTTTCCCCAGAAATTCCCATAACATGCATATTATCTCCGCATCCAGATAAGGGGATGTGCTCCCAAAGGCCTCCACATTTATCTGGTGAAATTGCCGCTGTCTTCCCTGCTGGGGGCGCTCATATCGGAACATGGGTCCCAGGGTGAAGAATTTGGAGAGCTTTTCCCTGGTGTATATCCTGTTTTCTATGTATGCCCTTACCACACCTGCTGTTGCCTCTGGTCTTAGACTAAGAGAACGTCCCTTTCTGTCAGTAAAGGTAAACATCTCTTTTTGAACAATATCTGTTTCATCCCCTATGGAGCGGGCAAATACCTCTGTTTTTTCCAGAAGGGGTAGTCTTATTTCTTGAAAACCATAGAGGGGAAATATCCTTCTGGCCTCCTCTTCCATCTGGAGATATTTATATATCTCAGGGGGAAATATATCGGAAAATCCTTTAATCTTTTTTATCATGACAGGGTTCACCTTCTTCTGGAGATGAATGGATAAAGTTAGACCAACGCCTTTTAGATGTCAAAGATAATGTAGGACTTGGGAAGGGTATTTTAGTTGAAAGACTTTCACATGTTGCAGGTGTCCCTGCATTCACAGCTTAGCTGAGAAAGGGCATAGAATATCCTCTCCTCTTTTGCCCTTTTCTCTGGGGTGAGGGATATCCTTTCTCTGCTCTGTCCCATCTCCTCAAGCCTATCCCAGGGGATAAAATCCTTATAGGCCTTCTTATCTATAACTTCTCCGCTCTTTATATCCAGAAGGATATATTGCTGAGTATCTGTGACTATCCCAAAGATTGCTGGCTGGGGAGAGAGAAGTCTTCCCATGGATATGCACTCCCTTACATAGGTCTCTATTTCTCCTGCACAAAACATTACTATAGAGAAAGGAGAGCCCTCTTTATATACCACAAAGTCCACTATCCGGGAAAAATCCCTTTCTCCTATGGTTATGGTGATGGTCTCTTTGGACCTTATCTCTCCTTTGGGATATCCCTTTTCCTCCACCATCATTTTTACTATCTCCTGTCTGAGGTCCTCATAGGTGGTGGCATCTATTTCCTTCCCTGAGAGATAATCCCTTAGCTTAAATCCCAGCTTTACTTCATGCATGGCCTCTTTTCCCTACACTTTTTTCGTTGCTTGTTTTTGTACATGGCCTTGTCTGCTTCTCTAAAAAGCAGGTCTTTGTCAAGTTTATCCCTTTCACTTATGGCAAATCCAAAGGAGATACTGATGGAAAACTCCCTTTCCTTTCTAGAGTTATATCTCTCCATGGCATTTTTCATCCTATGAATAACCCGTTCCACAGTATCTCTATCGCTGGAGGGAAGTATTATTCCAAATTCATCGCCTCCTATCCTTGCCACCACATCTGATTTTCTCACACAGGAACGTAGGAGATTGGCGCTTTCCCTTATGTATTTATCTCCCATTTTATGTCCCAATGTGTCATTTATCTGTTTTAATCCATCCAGGTCTGCAATAATCAGAGCCACAGGTAGGTGTCTGTTATTTTCCAGGCGGGTTAGCTCTTCTTCAAAATAACATCTATTGTAGATGCCTGTGAGGGCATCGTGAAAACTTAGATGCAAAAGTTTCTTCTCCAACTCCTTCCTACCTGTTATGTCAGTAAAGGAGCCCAATATCCTTCCCCCGGGGAGTACGCTTACATTTACCAGCATATATTTTTTGTTTTTCCACCTATCCAGGAAGGTAAATTCGTATTCTCTGGGCACACTGTGGGGGTCTAATTTTCTCATCCGATTATATGAAAGCATTCTGGGAAGGTCCCTCTCATGGACAAAGTCCGTCCACTTCATCTTTCCCTCTATCTCCTCTCTCCTGTAGCCAGATATCTTTTCAAATTTGTGATTTACACGGGTGATGATGTGGTCCTCTGTGACGATTATCATAGCAGTTCCCGAGCCTTCAAATATCACCCGATAGTATTCCTCTCTCTCCTTGAGCCCCTGCTTCATTTCCTTTTCGTGGGTGATGTCCCTCATTATTCCCCTGAATCCCTTTTTATTCCCCTTCTCATCATATATGAGGTCCACAGAGGTCTCCACATAGACCTCTTTGCCATCCTTTCTTATGAGCTTCCACTCAAAAAACGGATGGGGTTTCTCTTCCCTATAGACCGTGTTAAATATGGTATAGACATATTTTGCCGTCTCAGGATCAGAGTAGTCCTTGTTGTTCAGGCCCAGGATCTCCTCCCTGGAGTATCCCAGGATCTTGGGGATGACCTCGTTTACATAGATAAAGCTTCCCCTTACATCCACTTCAAAATAACCCAGGTTTGAGAGCCTCATTACCCTGCGGTATGCCTCTTCCCTTTTTTTAATCTCCTCTTCCAGTAGCTTTTTCTCTGTGATGTCCAGGATCTGCCCAAGCACCAGCCTCTCATTCTCCATCTCTATCACATCAAAAAATCCCCTGATGTAAATGACCTTTCCAGATTTTGTAATCCCCCTGAACTCATAGGAAGTTATCACCTTCTCTCCCTTTATCCTTTTATTGAATTGCCTGCTTACATTCTCTCTGTCTTCAGGATGGATGAGGAGATAAAAGGGGATCCTCAAGAGTTCTTCACGGGAATATTCTGTAATTACACTCATCTGCCTGTTTACAAACCTGAAATGTCCATCTTTTGCCAAGAGATATATGGCAAGGGGGGAGTTCTCCGTAAGGGCCTCAAAGTCTATATTAATTTTTCTATTGCTCATAATGCCCCCTTCCATTTAATTTTTTAATGAGTGCCTCTAAGAAAAATTTAACTGTTAACCTCTCCTAGTGTCAATAACTTTCGCCCAAAACCCTGCATCTCTCTTATGTTTTTCCTGTATGGCACAACCCCTTTTCTCCTTCTTGACAAGGCACAGTTTATCGCTATATTTCTATATGGTCATAGAACATATAGACCGCTAACCCTTTAAGTTTCAAGGAGGAATGTCATGGTTATATGGGCGTGTATTATTGTGTTGGGGTTATCTTTTATCTTTTCCATGCTGGGATTGGGGGGGGCCATGTTGTATGTGCCGGTATTTCACTGGCTAGGTTTTGATTTTAAGACCGAGGCCATCCCCACTGCGCTCCTATTAAATGGTATTACTGTGCTCTCTGCCTCCATTGTATATTTTCGCTCCAAGATGGTGGACATCAGGGGAGCTATCCCCCTGGTGATTTCTTCATTTGTGGGGGCACCCCTGGGGGCCTATATTACTCAATATGTTCCCACGCGCATACTTATTGTGCTCTTTGCAATAGCCATGCTTTTTGCGGGTTCAAAGATGCTTATAAGTTCGGGTCAGAAGGATAGAGAAGAGATGGTATCCAATAAAATGCGTATCCTGCTTATGTCAGTGGGGGGATTTCTTATTGGTATTATAGCAGGGCTCCTTGGGATTGGGGGGGGATTTTTGTTTGTGCCCCTTATGCTGGCCATTGGGTATCCCACCAAGAAGGCGGCGGCCACAAGTGCCTTTGTGGTTATCTTTTCTTCCTTTTCTGGATTTGCAGGTCACATAGCAGAGGGACATTTTAACTGGATGCTGATGGTCTCCACCACCATTGCAGTTATAATAGGCGCCCAGATAGGTGCTTATGTAATGAAGGAGAAGATGAAGGCAAAGTGGATAAAACAGATGTTTGGGGTGGTTTTGCTACTGGTGGCATTTAAGATGCTTGCCAAGATATACCTTTAACATAAAACCTTAACTAGGAAACCCTTAACAGGAGGTAAAACTCATGATGGATGAGAAAAAATTACTGCAGGATGCCTTTTTCTTCCATGGTCATATCTGTTGGGCCAGTGCTATTGGAGTAAGGGCAGGTATTGCGGCCCTAAAAAAGCTGGGCGTGGAAAGGGCAAAAAATTCCAGCGATCTTCATTGCATCTTGGAAATCGGCGACAATCACGGGGCACAATGTTTTGCCGATGGAGTCCAGTTTGCAACTGGCTGCACATTGGGTAAACACTGTATAGAAAAGACAGGATGGGGGAAACTGGCCTTTACCCTGATAGACAAACAGGGGGAAAAGGCAGTGCGAGTTTCCTATTATCCTGGCAGACATAAGATGATAGCAGAATCCTCTTTTATGAAGAAAAGGGCCGCAGGTATTCCTCCCTCCCAGATACCAGAGGAGGAGGCGTGGGATATGGTAAATATCCTCTGGAATGCACCTGAAGAGGAGGTCTTGCGTATAGGAGATATTGAGGATTATCCATGGGAAGAATATGGAGAGATAATGGGTCTTGTACCCTGTGATAGCTGTGGAGAACTTGTGGCCCGTCCATATCTCAGGGTAGTTGGTAATAAGCATATGTGTATTCCCTGTTCAGGATATGACCTTTAACCTTATAATGGGTCCTCATTGAGAGGGCCCTTTTGTCCCTCCTTTTTTCCTATAGTTCCTTTTGTTGAATTTTTTCCTCAATGGGTTTATATAGAAGAAGATATAAGGCTACTTATGCAATATCTTTCTGGCGGGAAAACAGTGAGGAGCTATGCTGGAGTTTTTGAGGATAAAGAATGTGGCCCTTATTGAGGATGTAGAATTGGAGTTTTCAAAGGGATTAAATGTTCTCACTGGAGAGAGTGGGGTGGGGAAGTCCTTTATCCTCAGGGCCCTGGACTTTGTCCTGGGCGAAGGGATGCCAAAGGATATCATTAGATATGGGAAAGAAAAGGCCTTTGTGGAGGCCATTTTTTTTATAGATGGAGAGGAACTTCTCATAAGGAGAGAGATCCTTAAAGGGAGTGGAAGAAGTAAGATATTTATAAATGACATGCTCTCTTCCAGGACTCGTCTGAAGGAATTGAGGTCCCGTCTTATCCTCTACACCTCTCAACATGAACAGCATAAACTACTTTCTCCTGCCTATCATACCTCTATCCTGGATAGTGGCCTTCCTTCTGAAGTTTTTTTTCAGAGGGACAAGGTACTAAAAGAACTCAAGGAATTGGATGATAAGAGAGATTCCCTTATTGAGAGGGTGGAGGAGTTAAAGAGCAGGAGGGATTTTCTGGAATTTCAGCTCCGTCAGATAGAAGAAGTAAACCCTCAGGTGGGAGAGGAGGAGGAGCTATATGCGAGGCGGGATGAATTAAAGAGACAGATGGAGATATGTGAAGGGGTGCACAGGGCCCTGGAGTTGCTCACCTCTCAGCCAGTGGCCATAAGGGATAACCTCCTTGAGTTGATTGGGGTGATAGAGAGCCTGGCCCAGGTGCAAGAGGATTTTAAAAAGATAGGAGAGGAGCTCTCTTCCTGGAATGATATCCTGGAGGAGTTGGAGTGTGAGCTCCGAGGCCATTCTTCTTCCCTGGATGTGGTGGAAGAGATAGATAGGATAGAAAAGAGGCTGTGGGAACTACAACAGCTCAAGAAGAAGCTGGGCCGCTCCTTAGAGGAGGTCCTATCCCTCCGAGAGGAACTTGCAGAAAATCTCTCCTTTCTGGATAGAAGTACCCTTGATTTGAGGGAGATGGAGGAGGAGCGAAAGGAAGCAATAAAAAGGCTCTCTTCTCTTGTTCAGGAGATAAATAGACTTAGGAAGGAAAGGGCAGGAGGGTTTGCCCTGCTTCTTAAAAAGGAACTTACCCAACTGGGATTTTCCAAGGACGTGGAGATCTTGTTTGAATTTTTTCCGAGGGAGATATATCCTGGGATAATGGAGGATAGGGCAAGGATATACTGGAGACCAAACCCAGGTCAAAATATGCATCCCCTAGACAAGATAGTCTCTGGAGGAGAATTATCTCGGGTGATGCTTGCCTTAATATCTGCCTCTGCCCCTGATGATATGCCCACCATAATATTTGATGAGGTGGATACAGGTATAGGAGGTGTGACCCTCACCAAGGTAGGACAGAAGATAAAGGAACTCTCTAAAAGACATCAGATAATACTCATTACCCATTGGCCCCAGCTTGCATATCTTGCAGATACTCATATAAAAATAGAAAAGGTAATAAAGGCCCAGAGGACCTATACCAGGTCCAGGGTTTTAAAGGGGAAAGAAATAACCAAGGAGATTGCCCGCATGGCAGGGGGAGGTCCTGAGGGCATGGCCCTTGCTCAAGAGCTTTTGAGGAACATACAATGAAAAATCTTGTTGAATATACCACAGTGGAGGTAAAGGCCATAGAGAGCACGGACAATGAGAGATTTTTCTGGCTTGTGCTCTCTTCTCCAGGATGGGAGTGGGTGCCAGGACAGTTCGTAATGGTTCGGCCCCAGGCTTGGGAATTTGACCCTTTTCTTCCCCGTCCCTTTTCCATTGCCAACATGGATGAGGAGGAGCTTCGGATATTCTTTCAGGTGGTGGGGAGGGGCACAAGGAGACTATCTTGTCTCAGCCCAGGAGAAAAGGTAAATATCTGGGGTCCTCTGGGACGTGGATTCCTCATAGATTATGAACGTCCCCTTCTCCTCATTGCAGGGGGAATTGGTCTTGCCCCCTTTATAGGGATAATTAAGAATCATCCAAGGCCTGAAAACGTGGAGCTAATATTTGGTCATAGGCGAGATATCAAGCACTATCCCATCTCAGAGATCTCCAGGAGGATTTTGGTGTGGTGTGTCCAGGATAAGAGCCACAAGGACCTGGAGAGGTTGAGAAAGGCAGTAAGAGTGAAGATTGAGGGCTATTCCCCAGAGGGACAGATATTTGCTTGTGGGCCACTTCCTTTTTTAAGGATGATACATGAGATATGTAGTGACCAGCGTGCCCCTGTCCAGGTCTCTCTGGAGCGTCCCATGGCGTGTGGGATAGGGGTATGCATGGGGTGTAGTATTAGGGGAGAGGGAGGAAGGACCTATCATGTATGTACTCAGGGTCCAGTCTTTTTCTGTAATGAACTGGATATGGATAATCTGGTATAAAAGGGAGAGGGGAGAGTAATTATGGAGTTGGGTGTGAAAGTGGGAAGTCTTTTTTTGAAAAATCCAGTAATAACTGCCTCTGGTACCTTTGGTTATGGAGTGGAGTTTAAGGATTTTGGGGAATTGGAAAAACTTGGAGCAATAGTGGTGAAGGGCCTCTCTCTCCTTCCCAGAGAAGGAAATAAGGGAGTGAGAATCACAGAGACCCCCTGTGGGATGTTGAACTCTATTGGGTTGGAAAATATCGGCTCACAGGCCTTTATTGAGCAGATCCTCCCATTGCTCCCCTGGGAGAAGACGCCGGTTATTGTGAATCTTTATGGAGAGACCTTTGAGGAATTTGGAGAACTGGCATCTATTTTTGCCAGGGAGGAGGCAATAGCCGCCTTAGAGATAAATATATCGTGTCCCAATGTAAAACAGGGGGGGCTATTGTTTGGACAGGATGTAGGTGCCGCATGCAGGGTGTGTGAGGAGGTTAAAAGGAGCGCGGGGGACAAGATGGTGATCTTAAAACTTACCCCTGCCTCCCCGGATATAAGGGCACTTGCTCGTGCCCTTCAGGATGCGGGAGCAGATGCCCTTTCTCTTATTAATACCATTCCCGCCATGGCAGTGGATATATATACCCGCAGACCCCGTTTGAGCAATATAATAGGAGGGCTCTCTGGCCCTGCCATAAAACCCATTGCCCAGAAACTGGTCTATGATGTGGTCTCCTGTGTGGATATACCGGTTATAGGGATTGGGGGGATTATGAGCCCTGAGGATGTGTTTGAATATATTCTCATTGGTGCCCATGCAGTAGAGGTGGGCTCTGCCAACCTCATAAGACCCACCAGTGCCTTTGATATAGTGGAAGGACTTGAAGAGGTGGCCCTGAAATTGGGGATAGACTCTATAGAAGAGTATAGGGGAACCCTCTCCACATAAGGTATCAGTCCTGAAAACTAACCTCTACCACTAGCTCTCCTCCCCCCTCTATGGTAAAGGGTATGGAGAGGATAGGGGCAGAGGGGATATGATCTAGCTCCTTGCCCTTACCAATAATTATCTTGGGGGTGCCTGCTTGAAATTTTTTCCCCTGTTCTGATAATTTTATTCTGGCCTGACCTGAAATCATGTTGGTGAGTTCTCCCACTGCATCTGCGATCTCGTCATTTATCTCAGTAAAACTCTCAAAAAGCATATTGTTGACAATGGTAAGGACTGCCTCTTTGGAAAGGGTAAGAGAGATGACTCCATTGGTGTGTCCAGATATATTCAGTATTCCAGTTACATCCCCAACAGCTGTCCTGTGTTTGTTGATATATGGCTTTCCTGGCTTGACTTTTACATTGGCCATGGTCTCTAATACATTTATAACAGCACTGAGAAAGGGATTTATAAAATTCACATCATAACTCTTTGCCATGGCTTCTATCTGGTCCTTTTGTGTGGGTATAGAAAAAAGCAAAAAAGTGAGGTCCCCCCTCACTTTTCTTAAAGTAAATTAAAGGCTCCTTCATTAGATTATAAAATAGCGCTGAGAAGGCCTTTGAGGACCTGGTTGTGTTTTGCTACTATCTGAGATATAAGCTCTACTTTTAGACCCAGTCCTTTCCACACATCTTCTTCCATCCCTGGCACCACAAACATCCCCCCTCCAGCAATGGAGATGGCATTTGCCATGTTGTCAGCCACCTGAAGGATGGCCGCTTCTTTGAAATGTTCTGCCCCCTGGGGATTGTGGTGATGGCTCACAATATCTATAAGGGAGGGAGGGAATTCCCATTGTTTCATTATGAGATTGCTTATGTGGGTGTGGGTGAATCCCAGAACATTTTCTTCTGCCTCTACCACTGGTATCATATTTTCCCTGGCAAAGATAAGGGCCTCCACCGAGCCATAGGGTAGATTTTTGAAGAGGATGAGTTTTCCTACATCATGGAGAAGACCGCAGGTGAACATGAACTCTTCATTGGGGATCTTGAGGAGAGAAGAGAGTATCTTGGCAAAGACCGCACAACTTAGAGAATGTTTCCAGAAGGTATTCATATCAATGAGTTCTGGAGGAATATCCTTGAAGTATCTAATGGCAGTTATCCCCAGGGCAAGGTTGGAGAGCTCTTGCTCTCCGATGATGGAAACTGCCCTTTCTATGGAGTCTATCTTTTGAGTGAGACCAAAGAGGGGACTGTTCACCAGTTTCAGGAGTTTTGCAGAAAGTGCCACATCTGCACTCACTACTTGAGCAATCTCCTTGGCTGAAGCGGTCTTGCTCTCTAATACCTTCTTGAGTTTGAAGTATACATCAGGGAAAGATGCCAGCGAAACCTCATGTTTTATCACATCTTCCGGGCCGCCCATGTCCTTTAAAAACAGGTCCTTCATCCTCTCTACATTTTTTGCCCTTAGACTTTCTTCACAGGGAAGGACCCATCCCCTTTTTAGGGAGTTAACCAATAATTCTACTACCAGTTTATACAACTCCCCAAATAGCTCACTGTCTGGATTTACATACATGAAAAATTTAAATGCATATTCCTGGGCCACCATCTCTATGTAGTTTTCCTTTTCCGCCTCGTCTCTTGCCTTTACCTCTACATAGTCTATACCAGCTTCCAGAAGCAGGTTCTTTTCTCGATCTCTGATGGTAGTGCCCGCAGGTAAAAGCACATTTCCATCAATACCCTTTATATCCTGAGCGAGTATCATCCCTGGCATTATATATTCTACACAGATTTTTTTCACTACCATACCCCCCAATAAGTAAAAATCTATCTATTTTTTTATATTCTTTTGATATACAACTCCACCTGGTTTCAATACGGATTTAAATATCTTGGTTATCCTGTGGATGCTTTCTGAGTATCCCAGGAAGAGATAACCGTCATCCAGCAGATTATTATAAAAATGGTTTAAGACCTTTTTTTTCATCTCATCGTCAAAATATATAATTACATTTCTACAAAATATGATGTCAGAACGGGGGATCTTTTTCACTGCCACATCGTCATTTAGGTTTAATAGTCCAAAGGATACCAATTTTTGCACCTTTGGATGGATCCTGTATCCCCTGGCCTCTTTTATAAAATACTTCTGGATGATATTGGGTGGAGTAGTCCTCAGGGTATGCTCATTATAGAGTCCCATCTTTGCCTTGGACAGGACCAGGGGGGATATGTCGTTGGCAGTTATTTTTATATCCCACCCTATAATGGAGACCTTGAGTACCTCGTGAAGGATAATGGCCAGGGTATATGGCTCCTCTCCTGAGGAACACCCTGCTGACCATATCCTCAGCACCTTCTTCCCTGTCTTTTTTCTTTTTTCCAGAATTTCAGGAAGTATTGAGTTCTTAAAGAGGGTAAGCTGTTTTATATCTCTAAAGAAGCTTGTTTCATTTATGGTGATGAGCTCACATAATTTTTTAAATTCCCTCTCTTTTTGGGGAGAAAACTTCAGGTATTTTATATAATCTGAAAAGGATTTTAACTTTAGCTCATTGAGTCGCTGTCCTAGTTTGTTCTCCACCAGGTATTTTCGTCTAAGAGGGATGGAAATCCCCGTCTTTTCATAGATAAAATCCCTTAGTTCCTGAAATTCCTTATCCGTAATCTTGGGAGTCTTTCTCAGTGTAAGTTTTGCCAAAGAGAGATTTGACATGGTGTTTAACCCGCCTCCTTAATAGATTGGGTCCTTTTAAATCTAACCCTACCTCAATTTAAAGTTTTTTTTGAGAAAATCAAGGATAATCTCTATCCCTTCCAAAGGAGTATAGCTTAAAAATAAGGTAGTGTAAAATTTTTGTCCATCCCTGTATTTTTTGAAGATACCTGCATTGCTGTAGGAGAAGGATTGTGATAAGGGGAGGGGAAAGACCTTTTCAAGGAGGGTGATTATGATAAGATTTAAGAAATGGAGAGAGGAGGCGGTGTTTCATAATCCCCTGGAGGGGTTTCGTCTTATACCCATCCCCCTTGAGATAAGGCAAGATCCCCTCACAGGTTATAGGAGCGTGATAAACAGATTTCTGATAAATAAGCAGAAACTACTCTTCCCTGATACAGATTATGATTATCTGGAGGAGATAGGAAGACGTTCAGAGAAAAGGTGTTTTATGTGTGATGGCAAATGGGAGAAGATGACCCCTTACTACCCAGAGGATTTTTTGCCTGAGAGACGAATTTCCAGGGGGGAGGCCCTTTTGTTTCCCAACCTCTATCCCCTTTCTCGATTCCATGCAGTGGTAAGGTTGGGGAAAAAACACTTTAGAAAGTTAAATGAACTCTCTCCAGATATCCTGGCGGACGGATTAAAGCTGGCAAGAGAGTTTTTGCTCTCCTCCTATAATAAGGATCCACGATACATCTATCCCACTATAAATGCCAACTTTATGTTTCCTGCAGGGGCAAGTGCCACACATCCCCATTTTCAGATAATGAATTTTTTTATCCCTTCTACCTATCATGGCCTTTTATTAGAGTGTAGTAAGAAGTATTTTGAAGAGACAGGCACATGCTATTTTGAGGAACTGGTAAAAGTGGAGAAACACAGTAAGAGATGGATCAGGGACCTGGGAAGAGGGGTATGGATAGCCGCATACTCACCTATGGGTCGCAATGAGGTCCAGGTGATATGGCCATCTATTCAAAATATCTCTCAACTTACTGAACATGACCTTGAGGACCTGGCCACAGGTCTCTCTGATCTGTTTGCCTTTTCCCATGAGCAAAAGATCTCCACCTATAATTTTTCACTCTTCAGCGGTCCTCTGGACAGAGATACCCCTTATTTTTCCTGTATAATGAAGATAGTTAATCGCCAGAATGTGGTTCCCCACCACCGCACAGACGACTATTTCTTTCAGAAACTCTTAAAAAATGAACTTTCAGCACTTCCTCCAGAGGAACTTTCACGACTTATTAGGGAATTTATTGAGAGAGGGGTGTAGAGAGGTTAGAGAAAAAGGTGTCAGGTCTCGGGGCGTTATCCTTCTTCTCCCCCTCCTTAAAGGGCCCCAGCCCCGACACCTTTTTATAGGTGAGCAGGCGCCCAGACACCATCTCCCCCTATCTATCCAGGCGCCTCCTCTTTTGGCTATTTAATCCAGGGTTTTCCCACAGGCAGGTTAATACCCACATCTGCGAATATTACATGGGCCATTAAGTACCACGCGAGGCCTGCGCACACTATCAGGTCCCAGGCGG
This sequence comes from uncultured Desulfohalobiaceae bacterium, assembly GCA_964427155.1. Taxonomy (GTDB): domain Bacteria; phylum Desulfobacterota; class Desulfovibrionia; order Desulfovibrionales; family Desulfothermaceae; genus Desulfothermus. Next base: position 46,900 of record CAYRSC010000012.1, read on the forward strand.
CAAAGGTTCCCATGGCCTTGGAACCTGCGAGCTCCTTCATATCCAGCCCTATAAATCCAATCAGAAGTGTGAGGAAGATAAGGGCCAGTACGCTATGGTGTTTCATGGACGCAATGAGCATAATGGCAGTATAGATGGTCCACACTACGAGAAACCACCCAAGGCCAGTACCCGTGAGTTTGAGGACAGGAAATGCCTTCGCAAAACTGGGACTGGTGCCTGCAATTACATATCCGCATAGGGCAATCCAGAACGCCCCGTAAGAGGTAAAGGCACTGAAACCAAAATTGTTTCCCGTCTTAAATTCTAGAAACCCCGCTATAAGTTGTGCTGTCCCCCCATATACGATCCCAAGCCATAGCACAGGACCTATCCCCACCCAGCCAAGATTGTGGGCCTGAAGAATAAAGGTGGTCATGGCAAAGCCACCCAGTCCAATAGCCGCAGGATTACACATTTTTGCATTTTCACTCATATTTCCCCCTCCTTAAAAAGTTAATTATAATAAAACCTTAATCCCCTTGAACCATCTTTCTTATCTCCTCAACAATGTGAGGATTGGAGAGCGTGGTGATATCTCCCAGGTCTTTTTTCTGGTTGGAGATGGCAGCCAGTATCCTTCTCATTATCTTTCCTGACCTGGTCTTTGGCATATCAGGAACTATAAATACCTTTGCTGGTTTTGCTATCTTTCCAACAATGTCTGAAACTGCATCAGTTACTTTTTTGGCAATCTCATCAGATGGGTCATATCCAGGTTTTAGGGAGATATAGAGATGGGGAACAGTCCCTTTTATCTCGTCATATACGGCTACCACTGCGGCCTCTGCCACCTCTTCCACTGTAAGGGCCGCTGATTCAATCTCCTTGGTGCCCAGACGATGTCCTGCCACATTTATCACATCATCCACCCTTCCAAGTATCCTCACATATCCATCCTGGGCTATGACTGCGGCGTCTCCTGCCATATATGGCCAATCCCTCCAGTCCTTGCTCTCGGGGTTTTTACAGTATTTTGCATAATAGGTGTTTACATAGCGTTCTCTATTCTTCCAGATGGTCTGCATAAGTCCTGGCCAGGGGTTTTTGATGCAGATATTACCTGCCCTCCCACTTCCAGGGGGGATCTCATTGCCTTCGTCATCCAGTATTACTGGATGGATCCCTGGAACCCCTGGGCCTGCACTTCCAGGCTTCATTGGTTTTAAGGCAGGCATGGTGGAGCACACAAATCCACCTGTTTCTGTTTGCCACCACGTATCCACAATTACCGCCTGTTCCTTACCAATCACCCTATAATACCATCTCCACACTTCTGGCTCAATGGGTTCTCCCACAGTGGTCATGTGTTTGAACTTGTGGTTATATTTGAGGGGTAGGTCGCCCCCTGCCTTTCTCAGTGCCCTAATAGCAGTGGGAGAGGTGTGGAATATATTCACCCCTAATTCCTCTGCTATCCTCCAGGGCCTTCCTGGATCGGGATATGTGGGTGTACCCTCATACACCACGGTGGACGCCGCCAGGGCCAGTGGTCCGTATACTATAAAGGAATGTCCTGTTATCCAGCCAATGTCTGCCATACACCAATATACGTCCTCTGGATGTATATCCTGTATCATCTTAGACATCCAGGTTACATAGGCGAGATATCCTCCAATGGAGTGTTGCACCCCTTTGGGCTTCCCTGTGGAACCACTTGTGTACATGAGAAATAGGATCCCGTCAGCTGGCATTGACGTGGGAGGTACCTCTTTATGATAATAGTCCTTTATTACCTCGTTTATGATATAGTCCCGCCCTTCAACCAGTGGGGTGGGAGAGGAATATTTCCCTGGATATCTTTGCCAGATAAGGACCTTTTTTACCTTCTGACCACCTTCTTCCGCAGTCTTTACTGCCTCGTCTGCCTTTACCTTGTGGTCTAAAAGGGTCCCGGAACGATAATAAGAATCCATGGTAATGAGATATTCACTCTCAGAATCCACTATTCTGTCTCCACATGCCTTTCCGCTGAATCCAGCAAATACCTGAGAATGAATAACTCCCAACCTGGCACACGCCAGCATGGTGATGGGCAGTTCCGGGGTCATTGGGAGGTGGAGGGTAACCCTATCACCTGCCTTGAGACCACAGAAGTCCTTCAGAAGTGCGGCCATCTCATTTACCCTTCTCCAGAGCTCCTGATAGGTAATCTTTTGTATCCTCTCTTCTTCTGGTTCTGGTACAAAATAGATGGCTACCTTGTTTTTGTACTTCTCAAGATGTCTATCCACACAGTTGTAACACGCATTTAGTCTTCCGCCCACAAACCACTTCCAGCAGGGGGCGTCAGATGTATCCAATGTAGTGTGCCAGTATTTATCCCAGTCCAGAAGTTCCGCCATTTCCCGGAAACACTCAGGAAAATTTTCTAGACTAAAGCGATCATATACAGATGGATCACTACAATTTGCCTGGCCAATGAATGCAGGTGACGGATAATAATACTCCTCTTCCTGCCACCTTACCTCATAATGTTTTACCTGTTGTTCTCCCATCTCTCCCTCCTTACTTAAGGTTTAAAGGAAAAAACACGCATCATACTATAATATGGTATTTATTATATGCAAAAACCTCTTCTTTTTGTCAACTCATTTTTTTGGCCTTTAGAAACATATTATTGATTCTTTTTTTTAATTAAAGTAGAAGATAAAGAGGAAAAAACCCCTGAACCTCAAGGAAGGAGAAACCTTTTATGAGTCTTAAAGACCTTGATACCCTCTTTCGTCCCAGGTCAATAGCGGTGATAGGGGCATCAAACAGACCAAAGAGTATAGGATATGTGGTGATGCGGAATTTATTGAATGGAGGATTTGCTGGCCCCATTCTCCCCATAAATCCTAAATATAAGGCAGTAGCCGGTGTCCTTGCTTATTCTGATCTGGAGGGTCTTCCCCTATGCCCTGATCTGGCCATTGTGTGTACCCCTCCAAAATTTATCCCGGAATATCTTAAACAACTGGGTGAGATAGGGGGGAAGACCGCTCTTATCATGAGCACTGATCTGGATAAGATATATCACCAGGGACATAGTCTTGAGGAGATGTGTCTTAATATTGCCAGAAAACACCACCTTCGCATCCTGGGACCAAACTGTCTGGGCATAGTAATCCCTCGGATAGGCATAAACGCCAGTTTTGGGGTCTCTGATATTCCCGCGGGACAAATTGCCTTTATTTCCCAATCTGATTCCCTTGCCATGGCTGTTCTGGATTGGGCACACGCCAAGGGTATAGGTTTTTCTACATTTTTATCTCTGGGGGACTCCTGTGACATAAACTTTGATGAGATCATAGATTATCTTGCAGGGGACCCTTACACCTCTTCCATCCTCCTCTATATAGAGCATATAAAAAATCCCCGCAAATTTATTTCTGCCGCGCGTTCTGCCTCCAGAAATAAGCCTTTGGTGGTGATAAAAAGTGCTTCAGAAGACCCCCTGGAATCAGTTATAGCCCTGGAGGGGGGAATAGGTATAGACCTGGACAAGATATATGATGCCCTCTTTAGACGTTCTGGTATGCTGAGGGTCTTTGATGTGGCAGAACTCTTTGATGCAGTGGAGACCCTTGCCCGTTCCAAGCCCCTTAGGGGGGATAGATTGGCCATATTGAGCAATGGAGGAGGACCTGCCCTTATAGCCAAGACCAAATTACTGGCCGAAGGGGGAACTTTGGCATCATTGTCCCAGGAGACATTGCAGGCCCTCAAGGGAGAGATAGGGGAGAATTTTTTTGGAGAAAATCCCATTCGCATAATAGATCATGCCCCAAGTGACATATATTCAAGCGCCTTAAATATCCTTTTAAAGGATAAGAACGTGGATGCAGTGATGGTTATTCATGTGCCCTCTGCCTTTACTTCCAGTCGGGATATCGCAGGTGCCATTGTGAATACCATTGGTCAGAGCCGAAAAAACGTCTTTACTGTCTGGTTAGGGGAGGAATCTCCCAGAGAGGCAAGGCGTATATTTGCCCTCTCTGGTATCCCCACCTACGAGACCCCGGACCAGGCAGTAAGGATATTTATGGATCTGGTGAAGTTTAGACGAAATCAGGAACTCTTGATGGAGACACCTGACTCTGTACCCAAGGAGTTTATCCCCAATCCTGATCCCGCCAAACAGATAGTGAAAAATGCCCTTAAGGAGGGAAGAGACACCCTGACGCTCCCAGAGATAAAGGAGATACTTTCTCTCTATTCCATTGACGTGGTGGAGACACGGTTGGTGGAGAGTGCAGAGGAGGCCGCACTGGTGGCAAAGGAGATAGGCTATCCTGTGTGTTTGAAGATAGCCTCTCCTGATATAGAGAATAAGCAGGTGATAGGGGCAGTGGCCTGGGACCTTGAGAGTGAGGAAGAGATAAAGAAGGCGGCCCAGGCCATCCTGGGCAGGGTGATAAAGGCAAGGCCAGAGGCCCAGATTGATGGTTTTCTGGTCCAGAAGATGTCCAGGCGACCAGATGCATTTGAATTGTTTCTGGGGGTATATGACCATAAGATATTCGGTCCTGTTATTATCTTTGGACAGGGAGGGATTGCCGGAAATATAAGTAAGGACTTTGCAGTGGGATTCCCCCCTTTAAATATGACACTTGCCAAAGAGGTTATCCAGCATACCCAGATATATAAAATGTTGAAGGGAGATATGGGAGTGGCTGGGGTGGATATGGATGCCCTTCGTCTTACCCTGGTGCAGATCTCCCAGCTTATAATAGATATTCCTCAGATAACCGAGATCTCTATTAACCCCTTGCTGGCTGACAGAGGAGGGACCCTAGCTATTGAGGCCAATATAAAGATAGCAGATACAAACCTTACTGGTGCGGCTCGTCTGGCCATCAGACCCTACCCTGAATACCTGGAGGAGTATATCTCCCTTCCCTCAGGACTCAATGTGCTCATAAGGCCCATTAGACCAGAGGATGAAAAACAACACCTGCGTTTTATGGAAAAATTATCCGAATATGATCTGAGGATGCGTTTTTTTGGTTTTGTGCATCACTTTACACATTCCCAGATGGCCCATCTTACCCAGATAGACTACGATAGAGAAATGGCCTTTATCGCCATTAATCTCACAAAGGGAGAGGATGAGAATGAGACCATTGGAGAGGTAAGGGCCTATTTTGATCCGGATAATACCTCTGCAGAATTTGCCATTGTGGTGAGGACAGATTTGAAGATGAAGGGGCTTGGGACCATCCTTCTGGATAAGATGATAAGATACTGCAAGATGAGGGGAGTAAAAGAGCTCATGGCCTACACCCTTCGGGACAACAAGGCCATGCAGGCCCTTGCCCGGAAATTGGGATTTTCCATAAAGACGGACAAAAATGATCCAGAGACCATTATCTTAACCCTTGATATTGAATCCCTTCCCAGGGAATAGGAGGAAAGTTAATCAGTTATGAGAGACTTAAGGATAAAGATCCTCCTTTTCACCTCTACGGCCACTGTGTTTTTGATATTACACCTCATTGGATATGTATATAATATAAATGTCTTTAAGGAACAGTTAAGGGTACTTGAAAAGTCCCACGATTTTATGGAAGACGTACTGGAACTCAGAAGGTATGAGAAGAACTTTGTCTTTAAGATTGACCCCAATGACCTAAATGAGGTCTTGAGTTATATTTCTCGTATCAAGGGGGATGTTCGTGCCATCTCTTCCAGTGAAGTAGGGGAGGAATATGCAAAAGAACTTGAGCAGTTTGAGAGGGACCTGGTAACCTATGAGGATCTCATAAACCAGGCCAAAAAGCACAAAAAGGTACCTTTAGAGAAGATACGCATATATGGACATCGCATATTAAAGTTTGCAGAAAAGGTCCTAGAGCTGAATAAACAATATGTAAACAGGACGCTGAATCACATCCTCTTTGTCCCCTCCATTGTAATGTTTCTATTCGGGGGGACCCTTATCATCTTTTTACTCTTTTTGACCCATACCATACTTCGTCAGATCTCCTTTATTCAAGAGACCACTCAGCGTATTGCCCAGGGGGATTTTAGCTATATATCGTCAGATGAAGCAAAATCAAGCTCCTTTGAGATAATAATAAGGGCCTTTAATCGTATGATAAGAGAACTTGAGTCCAGACAGCATGATCTCCTTCAGGCCAAGAAACTGGCCTCAGTGGGTACACTGGTCTCAGGGATTGCCCATGAATTGAACAATCCATTAAATAATATTTCTCTCACAGCAGAATCCATGCTGGAGGAGCTGGAAGAGTTATCTGAGGCAGAACTAAAGGATATGTTAAAGGATATCCTAGCAGAGGCCCGCAGGGCCAGTGGAGTGGTAAAGAATCTCCTGGATTTTTCTCGCAGAAGGAGTTCAGAGGTAAATGAGCTCATTGATATTGGAGAGGTAATAGAGTCCACCCTTAAGCTGGTAAAAAACCAGCTCATGATCTCTGATGTCCAGCTTATAAAGAAGATACCAGAGGGTCTTCCCCTCATAAGGGGCAATACTGATAATCTAAAACAGGTGTTTATTAACTTGTTTCTAAACGCCATCCAGGCCATGCCAGAGGGGGGATATCTCAAGATAATAGCAGAAGAGGACAAAAGGGGATATGTGGTGATCCATGTGGAAGATAGCGGAGTGGGTATGCCTCCAGATGTAATGGAGCGCATCTTTGATCCCTTTTTTTCCACAAAACCAGTGGGTAAGGGTACGGGATTGGGCCTTTCCATTGTATATGGGATAGTGAAAAAACATGGAGGGTATATAGAGGTAAAGAGCAAACAGGGGGAGGGAACCACCTTTACCATATTTTTACCTGTGGCCAGGTAGTGTTTTTTTGATCATGAAAGGGAGAGAGGAAAGAATAAAGATAGCAGTGGTGGACGATGATAAGGTCTTTTGCAAAAGGCTCCTTTCCATCTTGAAGAGGGAAGTGAGGGGAGAGATAGGTGTCTTTTATACAGGTCAAGACCTGCTTGGGTCCCTGAAGAGGGAGTTTGATATTGTGTTATTAGACCTTAGACTCCCTGATATAGAAGGGCTCACTGTCCTGGATTATATAAAAAAAATAAAGGGCGATACAGAGATCGTCATTGTAACAGGACATGCAGATGTGGATACTGCAGTGGAGGCCATAAAGAGAGGGGCCTCAGATTATCTGGTGAAACCCATCTCCAAAAATAGGCTCTTGTTGAGTTTAACCTCCCTTATGGAAAAGGTTCAACTCAAGAAGGAGAATAGATATCTTAAAAGTGCCCTACAGCATCGCAGGGCACTGGAAGGGTTCATAGCCACATGTCCTTCTATGAATGAGATAATCAAGCTCATTAAAAAGATAGCCCCCCTTGACTGCAATGTCCTTATTCAGGGGGAGACGGGCACAGGCAAGGAACTGGTGGCTCGTGCCATCCACAGCCTTAGTAGCCGAAGTGACAGAAAGTTCCTCTCCATAAACTGCGGGATATTTTCCGAAGACCTGATGGCCAATGAGTTATTTGGTCATGAAAAAGAGGCCTTTACAGGGGCATCCTCTAGAAAGATAGGCCTCTTGGAGGCGGCCCAGGGGGGGACCGTGTTTTTAGACGAGATTGGGGAGATGAGCCTTTCTCTTCAGGTAAAACTCCTCAAGGTTATTGAGGAGAAGAGGATATTCAGGTTGGGTTCTACCACGCCAGTGGAGCTAGATATCAGGATAATTGCCGCCACCAATAGGGACCTGAAGGCAATGGTATCAGAGGGAAAGTTCAGGGAGGACCTTTTTTTTAGATTAAATGTGATGACCATCTCCCTGCCCCGTCTCAGTCAGAGGAGAGATGACATTCCCTTGCTCATCTCCCTTTTTATAAACAAGTACAACAAACAGTTTAATAAAAAGGTATCTCACATATCTCCTAGGGCCCTGAGCTGTCTAATGAAGTATGATTTTCCCGGAAATGTAAGGGAATTGGAGAATATTATCCAGAGGGCAGTGGCCCTGTGTGAAGAGGGAGAGATAGATACCAAACATCTACCTGCGGATATTACCAAGCTTGAGATGGAAAGTGTGGATGAGGAGATCCTCCTTTCATTGGAAGAGGTGGAGAAGAGACATATTAAAAGGGTGCTGGAGTTTACAGGATACGATAAGAAATCCGCTGCTGCCATCCTCAAATTGCCCCGCACCACCCTTTGGAGAAAGTTAAAGAAATACGGCCTATAGGGTCCTGTCCCCAGAAGAGCTTGACCCCTGGAGGTTTTTGTTGATATTGCCCCTTGCAGCTATAGGGGTAGAAAAGTTTAGTCAGGAAGATTGGTGGAAGATGGATAACAAAAAAACACTGGCTCATATCCGAAACTTTAGCATAATAGCCCATATTGATCACGGTAAATCCACCCTGGCGGATCGTATCCTGGAGATAACTGGTGCGGTTTCCCAGAGGGAGTTAAGGGAGCAGTTTCTAGACAAATTGGACCTGGAGAGGGAAAGGGGGATTACCATAAAGTCCCAGACAGTGAGGATCCCTTATCTCCATAAGGATGGACAGGAATATGTCCTTAACCTCATAGATACCCCCGGTCATGTAGATTTTAACTATGAGGTCTCCAGGAGCCTGGCCGCATGTGAATGTGCGGTCTTGCTGGTGGATGCCACCCAGGGAGTGGAGGCCCAGACCCTGGCCAATGTATATCTTGCCCTGGAACACGACCTTGAGATTATACCTGTGCTCAACAAGATAGACCTTCCAAGTGCAGATCCCGAGAGGGTGGTGCAGGAGATAGAGGAGGCCATTGGTCTGGACTGTTCTGAGATTATAATGGTGAGTGCCAAGACAGGAAAAAATGTGGAGTTGCTTCTGGAATCCATTATCCATAGGTGTCCTCCCCCCTCTCACCAGCCAGGTGGACCTTTAAAGGCCCTGATCTTTGATTCATGGTATGATCCATATCTAGGGGTGGGGGTGCTGTTTCGTATCTTTGATGGTTCCATAGAATCTGGGGGCCGAATAAGGATGTTTTCCACGGGAAAGGAGTATGAGATAGTCCAATTGGGGGTATATTCCCCAAACCCCACAGAGGTCTCCTCTCTTGGACCTGGGGAGGTTGGATATCTCTTTGCAAATATAAAGGAGATAAGGGATGCCCGCGTGGGGGATACCATTACCTCTCCTTCAAGGCCAGTGTCTTCTCCCTGTCCAGGATTTAAAAAGGTTCAGCCCATGGTCTTTTGTGGATTATATCCCACAGAGCCCGCCAAGTTTGAACTTTTAAAAAAGGCCCTGGAAAAGCTTCAATTAAATGATTCTGCCTTTGTGTTTGAGCCAGAGACCTCCACGGCCCTGGGTTTTGGTTTCAGGTGTGGATTTCTGGGCCTGCTCCACATGGATATAATCCAGGAGAGGTTAGAGAGGGAATTCAAGGCAGAGCTCATTGCCACCGCCCCCTCTGTGGTGTATGAGGTGATAACCACTGATGGAGAGGTGGTAAGGGTGGATAATCCAAGTAAGATGCCCCCTCCAGCGTCAATTAAAGAGATAAGAGAGCCTTTTGTTCGCATGGATATCCATGTGCCCAATGAATATGTGGGCAATGTGCTGTCTCTGTGTGAAGAAAAAAGGGGAATTCAGCGGGATATGAGGTATCTATCCTCCTCCAGGGTAATTATTACCTACGAACTTCCCTTTGTGGAGATTGTCTATGATTTTTTTGATAGATTAAAATCCAGCACCCGTGGATATGCCTCTCTGGATTATGAGTTTATTGGTTTTTACCCTGGGGATATGGTGAAGCTGGATATAATGATAAATGGAGAAGTGGTGGATGCCCTATCTACTATTGTACATCGGGAAAATGCCTATAGGGTGGGAAGAGACCTGGCCCTGAGGTTAAAACGCATTATTCCCAGGCAACTATTTGAGGTGATTATCCAGGCGGCAATTGGTTCTCGCATTATTGCCAGAGAGAGGATTCCTCCTTTTAGGAAAAATGTCACAGCCAAGTGCTATGGAGGGGATATAACAAGGAAGAGAAAGCTTCTGGAGAAACAGAAACAGGGCAAGAAAAGGATGAAGAAGATGGGGAATATTGAGATACCCCAGGAGGCCTTTCTTGCAGTATTAAAAAGGGATTAGAGGAGTAAAGTATAATGAAGCGCTCACTTGGAGATATTATAAGGGAATATGTGGAAGCACTGGCCATAGCCCTTGTCCTTGCCTTTTTTATTCGTGCCTTTGTGGTGCAGGCATTTAAGATACCCTCGGGCTCCATGCTCCCTACTCTTCAAATAGGAGACCATCTACTGGTGAATAAATTTATTTACGGGATAAAGATACCTTTTATTGATAAGGTAATAATCCCTATTTCCACTCCAAAACATGGAGATGTGGTGGTTTTTAAGTTTCCCTTGGATGAATCCAAGGATTTTATAAAGCGAGTTATCGGGGTGCCAGGGGATGTAATAGAGATAAAGAACAAGGTGGTCTATAGAAATGGCAAGAGGCTTAAAGAACCCTATGTTCAACATGTATCCAAGGTAATAATAAAGGATACCTATCCCATGGACCTTTGGCCTCCAAAGACCTTTGACCCTCGGGTTAGGGATAATCTTGGTCCCATTCATGTGCCTCCCCATGAGTATTTTGTAATGGGAGATAATCGGGATGAGTCTTATGATTCCAGGTTTTGGGGATTTGTCAAAGAAAATAAGATACTGGGCAAGGCCTGGATCATCTATTGGTCCTGGGAGGGCTTTGGCCATATAAGGTGGAACAGGATATTTAAGGTGATACACTGAGATGCTCTCCAGTATTCACACAGCCCTACTTCTTGGTATTGATGCCTTTCCTGTACAGATGGAGGTGGATCTCTCCAGGAGCGGGATACCTGCCTTTAGGATGGTGGGTCTTGCTGAGGGTGCAGTGAAGGAGAGTAAGGATAGGGTATTTACTGCCCTTAAGAATTCTGGTTTTAGGGTGCCTCCATCCAGGATAACTGTTAATCTTGCTCCTGCCCATCTCAGAAAGGAAGGGAGTGGATATGACCTTCCCCTTGCACTGGGGATACTGGTGGCGTGTGAGGTCATACCTCCTGAGAAGATAAGCCCTTTTTTGTGTATGGGGGAACTTTCTCTAAAGGGAGAGGTAAAGCCTGTGACAGGGGTGTTATCTGTGGCCATGATGGCCAGGGAGAGGGGTATAAAGGGTTTGATTCTTCCCGCAGATAATGCCCCGGAGGCCGCTGTTGTAAAAGGGATAGATGTCTATGGGGTCTGTTCTCTCGTTGAGGCTGTGGGATTTTTAATAGGGGAGAAGGGGCTTTCTCCAGTTAGAGTGGGGATGGAGGATATATGGAAGAGGAGCAGGGAAAAATTTTTTATAGACTTCTCTGAGGTAAAGGGCCAGGAACATGCCAAAAGGGCAATAGAGGTGGCGGCCGCAGGGGGACACAACCTCCTGTTTATAGGGCCGCCGGGTAGCGGAAAGACCATGCTGGCCCAGAGGATACCAACGGTCCTTCCCCTTCTGGATTTTGAAGAGGCCCTGGAGGTGACTCGTATATATAGTGTGGCAGGGATGCTTTCCCAAAAAGAACCCCTTGTCACAAAAAGGCCCTTCAGGGCCCCTCATCATACTATTTCAGATGCAGGCCTCATTGGAGGAGGAAGATACCCATCTCCTGGGGAGGTATCCCTCTCCCACAAGGGGGTCCTGTTTCTGGATGAGCTTCCAGAGTTCAAAAAACATGTCCTGGAGGTCTTGAGACAACCCCTGGAGGATGGGAGGGTCACCATTTCAAGGGCCTCCCTCTCCCTTACCTATCCTGCAGAGTTTATGCTGGTGGCGGCGATGAATCCATGTCCCTGTGGATATCTGGGGGACAAGAGACATCAGTGCACATGCAGTCCCCTTCAGATCCAGCGGTATAAAAACAGGTTGTCAGGTCCACTCCTGGACAGGATAGACCTGCATGTGGAAGTGGGGGCAGTCCCCTATGAGGAGCTTAGCTCCAACAGGGAGGGTGCTCACTCCAAGGGGATGAGGGAGAGGATTCAACGCACGCGTTTTATCCAGAAGGAAAGATATAAATCCCTTCCTTTTTCCTTAAATAGTAGACTCTCTGGGAAGTGGTTAACTAGATTTTGCCAACTGGATGAGAGAGGTCATAGTTTTCTGGAGAAGGCCGTAGACAGCCTTGGGCTGTCTGCCCGCGCCCATAGCCGCATCCTTAGGATTGCCCGAACCATTGCAGATCTCAATCAATCTCCCTCTATAGAGGTATCTCATCTTGCAGAGGCCATTTCTTATAGGACCCTGGACAGATTGAGATAGTTGAGGGCGATTAGCCTTTCCAGGAGGTCGCTTAGGGCCTTAAATAGCCCTCCATCCCCTGGAAAGCCTCCTGTGAGGGTCTTTAGGTGTTGATCAAGGGCCCATTTTTCCTCTCTGTCAGGAGAGCGAGGGGGATTTTTTATGGTATATAGCCTATACATTCTCATGTAGGTGATAACTTCCCTGTAAAATTTGTGAAATGTGGCCTTAAATCCTCCTTTTTCCCTTTTCCATAATTCCATAACCTCTGGGGAGGGGATTTTTTCCAGCAAGTGTACCACCAGGATTAAAAGGGCATTTAGGCACAGACCAGGCACCCCTCTTTTCCAGCCCAGGAGCCAGGAATTTCTCCAGCACATAAGGAGATTTTCCTGGGCGAGGTTGATTAGCTCCAGGAGTTTTTTCCATGATTCAAGGAGACACTCATCTTCCCATGCTATATGAGGGCTGGTGAGATTTAGAGAAGGGGAGGGATGGGACACAGGGCTGTCTTTCACCATGTCCTTTAAGAGATACGCAAGCCAAGAATTTGCCTGAGGAGAGGCAGGGGTCTCCAGGTGGGAGTAGCTCAGGATGTATTTTCCCCTGTGATATCTCCCATAGAGGATTGCTGGCTCGTTCTTTAGGATGTGAAAGCTCAGGTTTATTCCGTACATCTTCTCCCATCCAGATAACTCTTTCTCTCCTTCAAGTACCCACCAGGGGAGGTCTGCCATCCATAGATCATCTCCAGGACGGCTATAGGTTGCCAGGACCTCTACTTCCTGGCCACAGGGACTTATGTCAAACTGGGAAGGCCACCACATGGGCAGAGACACCAGTTCCCCTTTCTCAAAGGGACTTAGAGTGGAGGAACAGATGGTGGAGAGGATATGTCCGCTAAAGTTGGGACATCTCTGGTACATGGGTTTTCTCACTGCTTCACATAGACCCATTCCCCCTGCCCTGGGGGAAAGGGCAAGACCTGCTCCACCACACACTCCCAGATAGATACCCCCTCTGGCAACATATTCCCTTATTTGTTCCCTGCCTCTTTTTTTCAGGAGCCTTGCCCGTCTGGATGCCCATCCTCCTGGCATGATTAAGAGGGAGAGGTGAGCTATGTGCTCAAGGGAGTTAGGGGATAATATCTCAAAAGGAATGCCACATTCCTCTAAGAATCTGAGAAATAATACCCCCCACATGTGAGAGCCTTTAAAAAAGATGCCTATCATGGGACTAGTTACGTGACTCCTCTGATCTGAGAGCCGCAATTGCCGCGTCTATATCATAGAGTCTCAGGGGATTCATCCCCCCACCCTTGTACATCTTGGAGGCCAGTCTCGCGGCCTCATATGTTATCCAGCCATGCTCCTGGGAGAAGGAGGGGTCATCCTCGTTGTGAAGCATAAATTCTATGACCCCCTCTTTCTCTCTCACATACATCTTTATACGTTTGTTGAGGGGAAGGGGATAATAATAGATGCCCCTTTTATCCTTCATCTTCTTCCTCCTTGATCTTTTTTCTGGGCCAGGTCTTTATGATGGTGTGTAAGAGGGTAAGCAGGGGGATGGCAAAAAACACCCCCCACAGGCCCCACAACCCTCCAAAGATGAGTACCCCTATCATAATGGCCACGGGATGAAGGTTTACAAACCCAGACATGAGCAGGGGTACCAGCAAGTTTCCATCTAGAAATTGTAAGATGGTATATCCTATAAGGGTGCTCAGGGTCTTGTCAGACCATCCCCACTGAAAATAGGCCACCAACACCACAGGTACTGTCATGGCAATGGCCCCCACAAAGGGAATAAGCACAGAGATGCCTACAAAGAGGCTCAATAATAGGGCAAATTTTAGATGAATTATAAAGAAAAATATGTAGCTCGCCAGCCATACGATTAATAGTTCCCAGATCTTCCCCTGAAGGAATCTTGCTATCTTTGCATTTACCTCTCTCCATACCTGGGAGGTGAATTCAATATTGTCCGGGAGCAGGCCCTTTATAAAAGAGAGGATATATTCCTTGTCCTTTAAGAAGAAAAAAGAGATGAGAGGGACCAGCACAAGGTAGATGAGAAAGTTTACCAGACCCATTACTGAGGAGAGGGAATATGTTAAAAAGTTTTTACCCATCTCTCTTATCTGACCTATAAAGATACTTACCACTGCATCTATCTGGAGATTTTTTACTATCTTGGGATAGCTCTGGATAAACCTCTCCAGATGGGCCTTTCCTGATGTTATCATGGAGGGAAGGTCCTGGATGAATTGGCCGAATTGTTTAATGGCAAGGGGGATTATCCATAAGAGGAGAAATATTGAGAGGGACATAAAAACCATAAATACCAGGAATACCGCCAGGCTCCTTGGCACTTTTAGTCTTTCCAGGGGGCGTATAAGTCCTTCTAGTACATAGGACAATACTATACTGGCAAATACAGGCACTAGATATTGTCCCAGAAAATAGAAGAGTAACACAATAAAGAGGCTTATTAGTAGAAATATTGTGACTTGGGGGTCGTTGAGATATTCCTTTATCCTGCTCTTAAGCCACATAGGACCTCCATGTCTCCTTAAATAATGCCATAGAGTTCACCCCCTCTCCTCCCCATTTCCAGGACCTTTTTTAATACCTCTGGATCTTCCTCTAGGGGAGGAGCGTGATATGCCTTGAGCCTTGCGTCAATTATGAGGGGACCATTGCATCCCCAGTGCTTCAGGTGTGTAAACTCTCCTGTGCCATATATATCTGTAGCAGGATCTGAGCGGGTAAAGGTGGTCCAGAGGAAATTTTCCCAGTTCTTTGAAGTAAATTCCACATGGTCCACAATAACCACCAGGGGAAATTTCTGTGATAGAGAGTGGGGGAGGTGTTTTGTTAATTGAGAGATAAGGGGGTCTTTTTCATCCCGTTTTCCCCTGTGGACAGGTCCTTCTATCAAGAGGATGCCAGGGGCGAAGACCCTTGGATTTTTAAAGGGATAGGGGAGAGAGAGCACGGGAGGTTGATGAGAGAGTTCCCTTTTTTTCTCTCCTGCCACTGTGATTATCACCTTGGAGCCCTGGTTAAGACTTATCCCTGAATAATCCAGGGTGTCCATGGTGGTTCGGGTAATAAAATGCAGGTCCCGCTCAAACACGATGCGGCTCAGGATGTGGTGGAAGAATCCTGGTATATCCCTGGTGGATAGAGAAGGATTATCTTCTATTGCCGCTATAAGCACGTACTTTGAGAGAGATGTCTGGGTGGAACCAAGGAGTTGAAGGGCACAGGTTATTATCTCCTGAGGTCTTCTTTCAGGGGCAAAGGGGACATATCGTTCTTTTCCCAAGGCCAGAAGCAGGGGATGTACCCCTGCGGCATCCACCGCATGTATCTCAACTATCCCTTTAAAGACCTTATCCACAAAAGGGGCCACTATTTCATGTACCACCTCTCCAAGGAGGGAATCTTCCTGCGGGGGCCTTCCCACAGTAGTAAAGGGCCATATGGCCCCTATGCGATGATATACCCTATCTACCTTAATTACAGGAAAGGGATGTCTGAGACTATAATAGCCCAGATGGTCTCCAAAGGGACCCTCTTCTTTGGTTTCCCTTCCCCTTACCTCGCCTGTAATACAAAAATCCGCCTCTGCCAGGATTGGCAAATTCCCTTTTCTTGGGATAAAGCCTATCCTTTCTCCAGCAACAAGGCAGGCAAAATAGACCTCTGGTATCCCCTCTGGTAAAGGCATCACCGCGGCCAGGGTCATGGCAGGAGGCCCACCCACAAATATGTTTACTCTAAGGGGTATTCCCCGGGAGATGGCCCTTTGGTGATGAGCAGCAATTCCGCGATGTATCTGATAATGGAGACCAATCTCCTTATCTAGTAGATAGTCATTTCCCCTTATCTGGATGCGATACATCCCCAGATTAGAATGAGCAAATCCCTTTTTCAGGGGATCCTCAGTATATACTTGGGGAAGGGTGATATAGGCCCCCCCATCTTTTGGCCATGACCTGAGGTAGGGGAGAGAGGATATCCTGCACTCTCCATATAGGATGGGCCCCTTTTTTGTTTTTTTTGGTCTTATGCTCCATCCTCTGCGTGCCAGATATGCCCAGAACAGGGGGTCTTTTAATGCAGAGGGGGGATGTGCACAGATCCGGGTGAGACGCTCCCATGTCTTAAAAAAATCCTGGAAGATAAACCGCACCCTCTCCTTGGTGCCAAAGAGGTTTGCCAACAAGGGGAAGGGGGTATTTTTTGGACGTTTAAACAGGAGTGCAGGTGCCTTTTTTCTGAAGGCCAATCTCTGGATAAGGGGTATCTCCAGATCAGGGTCCAGTTCTGTTTCTATAATTTTGAGATCCCCCTTTCTGGAGAGGGCCTCAAGACATCTTCTCAGATTTTTGTATCCCATAGGCTCGGCAATAAGGTATGGAAGAGAGTGTTGTTAAGAGATGTCTATGTAGACATGATGGGATTCAACCCTTTTTTCCATCCACTTCCTCAACCTCTTTTTCATCCATCTCCTGGAGTCAGGTATAAGCATGAGGATGCCCATTATATCTGTGAGGAATCCTGGAGTTAAAAGCAGGACCCCTGCCATAAATATAAAGAGGGCATCAGTGAGTTCTTCCGTGGGCATCACCCCATTTGATATATTTTCCCGAATCTTAAACAGGGTCTTTAAGCCCTCCCTTCTTGCAAGATAACCCCCTCCTATGGCGGTCAAGATGACGATGATTATGGTGTTTAGTGGACCTATTATACTTCCCACCTTTATAAGCAGATATAATTCTATCATGGGCACCAGAAAAAATAATAATATAAGTTTAACCATAATACCTCCTTGGTTGCTCAGGGACAAAGATATATTTAACTAAATGCCACATCAATTGTTTTTTGTCATTATAAAACTTATCTCTCTTATCTCTCCTCTCCTGTGAGGCCCATGGGCCTTTTAGGTAGCATGGTTAAAGAAGAGGGGCAAGGAGGAAAACCTCTAAGAGATGTCCCCTTTTCCATTGATTTTTTTTACAACAATCCCTACCTTTTCTTGAGTAAAGGGGAAAATAGATGTCTCGCCTTTTAAAAAATACCTCTGTTATTGCCTTTGCCACCTTTTTGAGCAGGATATTGGGCTTTATAAGGGATATTGTGGTGGCCTACGCCCTAGGCACCGGACCATTTGCAGATGCATTTTTTGTGGCCTTTAGACTCCCGAACCTCATGAGGAGATTATTTGCTGAAGGCTCCCTTACCATGGCCTTTGTACCTGTATTTAAAGAAATTAAACATGTGGAGGGTAGAGACAGGGCCTTTTGTTTTGCCCGTGCCACATTTGTGTGGCTCTTAATAATACTTGTGGTGCTCACTCTGGTGGTGATTTGCTTTGCTCCAATGGTGACCTTTCTGGTGGCCCCAGGGTTTAAACATGAGGCCCATGTGTTCAACTATGCCGTAGAGTTAGTGAGGATATGTTTCCCTTATGTTATATTTGTATGTTCTGTGGCCCTGTGTATGGGAATATTAAATTCACTTGGACACTTTGCTGCTCCTGCATATGCACCCTGTATATTAAATGTGGTATTGATCACCTCGGCCCTTGTGGCTGTTCATTTTAGGTGGAATGTGGCAGGTGCCCTGGCGTGGGGGGTCCTGCTGGCAGGGGTACTTCAGTTTTTGTTGCAGCAATGGCCATTAAAGAGGATGGGGTTTTCCTGGATAGGCCCATTTTCCATGAAAGATAAGGGGGTAAGACTTCTCTTTAAACTCATGCTCCCCACCATATTTGGTGCTGCTGTCTATCAGATGGGCATAATTATAAATACGGTCCTGGCATCTTTTCTTCATCAAGGCGCCATCTCATATCTCTATTATGCAGATAGGCTTGTTCAATTTCCCTTGGGGGTATTTGGGGTGGCTGTGAGTGTGGCTGCCCTCCCAGACCTTTCTTCCCTGGCCACCAAAGGAGATATACAGGGCTTTAAACAGACCCTGAATGCAAGTTTGGCCCTTATCCTGTTTGTGTCCCTCCCTGCCACTGCAGGTCTCATTGGACTTGCCCATCCTATTATAAAGGTCCTGTTCTTTCGGGGGGCCTTTACAGAGACCTCAGTATCATCTACTTCTCTGGCCCTTTTGGGATATGCAGTGGGACTCCCTGCATTTAGTTGTGTAAGGACCCTTGTATCTTCTTTTTATGCCCTCAAGGATACAAAGTCACCAGTAGTGGTGGCCAGTATATGTCTTGTGGTGAATGTGATAATGGGGGTTATCCTTATGAGGCCCTTTTCTTTTCTGGGCCTTGCACTGGCAGTATCCATCTCTTCTTTTCTAAATATAGCCCTGTTATCCCTTCTTTTAACAAGAAAGATTGGGGCATGGTTTAAAATGATGCCCAAGTATATGGTTATGCTTGCCCTTAGTACTATAATCCTGGTCACAAGCAGGCTTATCTCCTTAAACGATATATCTTCCTTTCTCCTGATCCCTGTATGGATGGCATTTTATATTGGGATATCCTGGCTTTTTAAGGTGGAAGAGGCCATGCTCTTTGTGAAACTTATAGGGTCTTTTTTCTTGCCAAGGGGGAAAAAATAATGTAAAAATTTTGCTATCGGGAAGTGGCGCAGCCTGGTAGCGCACCTGCCTTGGGAGCAGGGGGTCGCAGGTTCAAATCCTGTCTTCCCGAT
>CAYRSC010000013.1:0-15157 GCA_964427155.1 uncultured Desulfohalobiaceae bacterium
GAAGGAGTAGAGATGGTGATGCCAGGAGACAATGCTCAGTTTGAGGTAGAGCTTATAGCGCCGATAGCGATGGAGAAGGGTTTGAGGTTTGCGATAAGAGAAGGTGGTAGGACCGTTGGCGCAGGCGTAGTCTCTGAGATATTGGAGTAGGTCATGAGGATAAAGGTTCAGCTTCGTTGTACAGAATGTAAGTCAAAGAATTATTCTACGACAAAGAATAAGAGAAGTACCAGCAAATTAGAGCTGAGGAAGTTTTGTCCAAGGTGTGGTAAGCACGTACTTCATAAGGAAACAAAATAACCTTTTGTGCAGGCCAGTAGCTCTAATTGGCAGAGCATCGGACTCCAAATCCGAGGGTTGGGGGTTCGAATCCCTCCTGGCCTGCCAATTTTTTTGGTATGGCAAATAAGGTGAAGACAAACAAGCCCAGTAAGGGTAGTAAGGGTAATAAAAGGGGTAAGAAGAGGGCGCAGGGGCAGGGTCTGGGAGACCTCATAGAGAGATTTAAGGTCTTTTTAGAGGAATCCAAGGTTGAGATGAGAAAGGTGGCGTATCCTTCTCAGAAACAGACCCTGGCCACATGTAGCTCTGTTTTGGTGTTGGTGATAATCGTAGCCCTGTATCTAGGTATCGTAGATATTGTCCTGTCCAAGATTATCAAGCTTATATTGTCCTAACTTTTTTAGATAACTTTAAGAGAGTCATGGAAGAGAAGAGCGGCCAGGCAAAGTGGTATATAGTGCAGACCCTTTCAGGGTCGGAATATAAGGTGGAGAAGACCATCCGGGAGATGATCAGGAAGGGGAAGGCCCAGGGGATGATAAAGGATGTGGTGGTTCCCACGGAAAAGGTTATTGAGATGGTGAAGGGGCAGAAGAAGACCACCACCAGGAAGTTCTATCCTGGTTATGTTCTGGTGAAGATGGTCTTGACAGATGAGTCCTGGCACATGGTAAGGCAGATTCCCCGGGTTACAGGATTTATTGGTCATAAGACAAGGCCCATTCCCCTGAGGGATTCTGAGGCAGAGGCCCTGCTCAGACTAATAGAGGAGAGAAAGGAGCAGCCTCGTCCAAAGTATGATTTTCAACCTGGGGATCGGGTCCTGGTAATTGATGGACCCTTTGCCAATTTTGATGGATATGTGGAAGAGGTAAATCAGGATAAAGGGACCCTAAAGGTCTCTGTTTCTATATTTGGCCGGAGCACTCCTGTAGAGCTGGATTTTGTTCAGGTGTCCAAGACTCAATAGGGGCAAGAAAACAAAATAAGGAAGGATGTTATGGCAAAGAAAGAGATAGCCAAGATCAAACTTCAGATCCCTGCGGGCTCTGCAAATCCTTCTCCTCCTGTGGGACCTGCCCTGGGTCAGCATGGTGTGAATATCATGGAGTTTTGCAAGGCCTTTAATGCCAAGACCCAGGACCAAAAGGGAATGATAATCCCTGTAATTATTACGGTCTATCAGGACCGATCCTTTACTTTTATTACCAAGACCCCTCCCGCCTCTATCCTTTTAAAGAAGGCGGCAAAGGTGGATAAAGGGTCCAGTGAGCCCAAGAAGGACATTGTGGGAAAGGTTACCATGAAGCAGGTGGAGGAGATAGCCAAGATAAAGATGCCCGATCTTAACTGTTCTGATATGGATGCGGCCATCAGGACCATTATTGGTACTGCAAAGAGCATGGGCATAGAAGTTGTTAACTAGCGGAGAGATGTCATGGCAAAAAGAGGGAAAAAATATATAGAGGCCAGAAAGAAGATAGAAAACAGGAAGTATGAGCTTCAGGAGGCATTGAAACTGGCCTTGGAGATCGCCTATGCCTCCTTTGATGAGACCGTGGACTTGGCAATTAGGCTGGGGGTTAATCCCAAATATTCTGATCAGATGGTGAGAGGGGGGGTGGCACTTCCCCATGGGTTAGGTAGAGAGGTGAGGGTGATTGCGTTTTGTAAGGGAGAGAAGCAACAGGAGGCCCAGGAAGCTGGGGCAGATGTGGTTGGAGCAGAGGATTTAGTTAAACGTATTCAGGAAGGGTGGCTTGATTTTGATAAGGCAGTAGCCACTCCGGATATGATGTCTCAGGTGGGTAAGGTAGGTAGGATACTTGGTCCAAGGGGCCTTATGCCAAATGCCAAGACAGGTACGGTGACCTTTGACATTGGAAACGCTATAAAGGAGCTTAAAAAGGGGATGGTGGAGTATAAGGTGGATAAGGCCGGAATAGTCCATGTGCCAGTGGGCAAGGTCTCTTTTGGGGTGGACAAATTAAAGGAAAATATTCAGGCCCTGCTGGAGAGTGTAAATAAGGCAAGGCCCTCCACCATTAAGGGGGCCTATTTTCTGGGGATGGCGGTTTCCACCACCATGGGACCTGGTATTAAGGTGGATATAAGTAATATTGGGGAGTATCTGGAATAAGATAGGAAAAAATTTATAACA
This sequence comes from uncultured Desulfohalobiaceae bacterium, assembly GCA_964427155.1. Classification (GTDB taxonomy): domain Bacteria; phylum Desulfobacterota; class Desulfovibrionia; order Desulfovibrionales; family Desulfothermaceae; genus Desulfothermus. The sequence continues at coordinate 2,444 of CAYRSC010000013.1, forward strand.
TCATAAGAGTCAAAGACAGCAGGTGGCGTGGCCTTAATTTCCTGCCGAGACCGGCTTTGGCTCTTTGTCCTAAGGAAGAGGAGGAGCAAGTGAGTAAGACCAGAGCAGAAAAGGCAGAACTCATCCAGAAGATAAAAGAGAGGGCAGAGAGGGCCAGTATTATCCTGGTGACTGACTTTAAGGGTATGACGGTGGAGGAGATGGAGACATTGAGGAATATGCTTCGGGAAAAGGGAGTGGAATATCAGGTAGTAAAGAATACCCTGGCCCGTATAGCATTGAAGGATACTGCCTTTGAGATGTTGGCGTCAGAGCTTCGTGATAACTGTGCCTTTGCCTTTGGCTATGATGACCCTGTGGTGGCTGCAAAGGTCCTTGCAGAGTATAAGAAGAAGAAAAAGGATTTTGTGATAAAGTATGGGGCCTTTGAAGGGGAGCTTCTGGATGAGGCAAGGATAGAACAGTTATCAAAGCTTGCGTCCAAGGAAGAGCTGTTATCTCAGATGTTATGTACATTGAATGCAGTTCCCACCAATTTTGTATGTTTGTTTGCCAATCTTTTGCGCAGTTTTCTTACTGTGCTCACCAATATTAAGGATAAAAAGGAAGCCAATTAAAGCCAAAGCCAAAGATTAAGGAGGAATCAGATGTCTGAAATCACCAAGGAACAGGTAATTGAGTTTATTTCCAATATGACGGTATTGGAACTTGCCGAGTTTATTAAGGAGCTGGAGGAAAAATTTGGTGTCTCCGCCACCCCAGTGGCTGCAGTAGCAGGTGTAATGCCTGGAGCTGGTGGTGAGGCTGGCGGTGCCCAGGAAGAGGAAAAGACAGAATTTGATGTGGTGTTGAAGGAGATAGGTGGAAACAAGATAGCAGTTATTAAGGCCATTAGGGCCCTTACTGGACTTGGTCTCAAGGAGGCCAAGGCAAAGGTAGATGAGGCACCCTCTGTGATAAAGGAAGGTGTATCCAAGGAAGAGGCAGAGGAGGCCAAGAAGCAGCTTGAAGAAGCTGGTGCCACTGTTGAATTGAAGTAGAGATTGAGACAGGGAAGGCAGTGGGAGTGTTCCTTCCACTGCCTTTGTCTCTAATAATGTCCCCTCCAAAGCGGTAATTCTCTCCCTTTGTAATTACGAGTTAATTAAGTCAAACATATTGTAAATCAATGGTTAGGTGAAGTTATGGGAAGACTTATAAAGAAGTTTGGAAAGATAAAGGAACTTTTTGACACTCCATATCTTTTGGAACTGCAGAAAGAATCTTATAAAAATTTTTTGCAGAAGGAACTTCCCAGCTCTAGCAGGCGGGAAGATATAGGTTTGGAGGCGGCATTTAGATCTGTTTTTCCCATAGAAGACTTTTATAAGACTGCAAGACTGGAATATGTGAGCTATGAAATTGGAGAGCCAAAATATGATGTTCAGGAATGTATCATAAAAGGACTTACCTATGAGGCCCCTATAAGGCTTAAGGTGAGACTTATTGTATATGATGTGGACGAGGAAACGGATACCAGGACCATAAGGGATATTAAGGAGCAGGACATCTATTTTGGAACTATCCCCCTGATGACCGAGAGGGCCACATTCATCATAAATGGTACAGAGAGGGTGGTGGTAAATCAGCTTCAACGTTCCCCTGGAATCCTATTTGATCATGATGGGGGAAAGTCCCATGTGAGCAGAAAGGTCCTCTATAATGCCAGGATAATCCCTATGAGGGGGTCATGGTTAGATTTTGAATTTGATCACAAAGACAATCTCTATGTGCGGATTGATAGGCGTCGTAAGATGCCGGTGACTATCCTTTTTAAGGCAATGGGCCTTTCCAAGGAAGAGATATTACACTATTTTTACAAGGTGGAGAGGTATCTTATCAGAGGGGAGAGGGTCTTTAGGGAGGTAAAGAAGGACTTTTTCAGGAGAGAGAAATTTTTTGCCGATGTATATGATGGAGATGGCAATCTCCTTTTTAGGAAGGGAGAGGATATTACCCGACCTGTATGGAGTGTTCTCATTGCAAAGGGGGTCCAGTGGCTTGAGGTAGATCCCCATAGCCTGGAAGAGGAATTTTTGGCCCAGGAGATAGTGGATGAAGAGACTGGAGAGGTCCTGGCCTCAGTGGGAGACCAGGTAAGGTGGGAACTTATAGATATATTGGCCAAGAGGGAGGAGTTTGAGCTCCAGGTCTTTCACACGCGGGGGCAGGAGGTATCAGATTCCATTATAAAGACCCTAGATCTGGATAAGACCACAGACAAGCTCAGTGCACAGATAGAGATATACAGAAGGCTCAGACCCAGTTCCCCCCCCACCCCTGAGGTGGCGGAGTCCTTTTTTGAAAATATATTTTATAATCCCGAATATTATGACCTTTCCATGGTAGGGAGGTATAAACTCAACAAGAGGTTGGGATTGGATCTCCCCCTGGAGCAGCGTGTACTCACTAATGAGGATATACTTCTCACCGTGAAGAAGCTTATTCAGCTCAAGGAGTCCCATGGACCAGCAGATGATATAGATCACCTGGGTAACAGGCGAGTGAGACCTGTGGGAGAATTGGTGGAGAATCAATTTAGGATAGGTCTTGTTAGAATGGAGAGGGCCATAAAGGAGAGGATGAGTCAGCAAGAGGTGTCCACACTTATGCCTCACGATCTCATCAATCCCAAGCCTGTGATTGCAGTGGTAAAGGAATTTTTTGGGACCTCTCAGCTTTCGCAGTTTATGGACCAGACCAATCCCCTTTCAGAGGTAACCCATAAAAGGAGGTTGTCTGCCCTTGGGCCAGGGGGACTTACCCGTGAGAGGGCGGGATTTGAGGTAAGAGACGTACATCCCAGTCATTATGGACGTATCTGTCCCATTGAGACCCCGGAAGGACCCAATATTGGACTTATTGTGTCCCTTACTACCTATGCCAAGGTGAATGAATTTGGATTCATTGAGACCCCTTATTTAAAGGTAAGGGATGGGAAGATTACAGATGAGGTGGTCTATCTGGATGCATCTGAGGAAGAGGATGAGATAATTGCTCAGGCTACCCATCTCATAGATGAAAATGGTTACATTATTCCTGATCAGGTCCCTGCCAGGGAACAGGGAGAATTCGTCCTGGTAGATAAACACAGGGTGACTCTCATGGATATTTCTCCTCGGCAGATAGTGTCAGTTTCCTCCTCTCTTATTCCATTTTTGGAGCATGACGATGCTAACAGGGCCCTTATGGGTTCTAACATGCAGAGACAGGCTGTTCCCCTCCTCATAAGTGAGCCTCCCCTGGTGGGTACAGGTATGGAGCATGTGGTGGCCAGGGATTCAGGGAATTGTATATTGGCGGAAGGGGATGGTGTGGTAGAGTATGTGGATGCCACTCAGATGGTGATAAGGTATCTGGATTCTGACCTTTATCCAGAGACTGGGGGGGTGAAGATATATGAGCTTCAGAAGTTTCAAAAGTCCAATCAGAATAGTTGTTATAATCAGACCCCCACTGTGGAGATAGGTGACAGGGTTCATAAAGGGCAGATACTGGTGGATGGTCCATGTATAAAGGATGGAGAACTCGCCCTGGGAAAGAATCTTATAGTGGCGTTTATGCCGTGGGGGGGATATAATTTTGAGGACGCTATTTTGTTGTCTGAGCGGTGTGTAAAGGACGATGTATTTACCTCTATTCATATTGAGGAATTTGAGGTAGTGGCGAGGGATACAAAGCTGGGACCTGAGGAGATTACCCGGGATATCCCCAATGTGGGAGAGGATATGCTCAGAAATCTGGATGAGAGTGGTATTATCAGGATCGGCGCCCGGGTGAGGCCCGATGATATCCTGGTGGGAAAGATAACTCCAAAGGGTGAGACCCAATTGACTCCAGAGGAGAGGTTGTTGAGGGCCATCTTTGGGGATAAGGCCCGGGATGTGAAAAATACTTCCTTGAAGGTACCCCCGGGAATTGAGGGTACTGTAGTGGATGTAAAGGTCTTTAATCGCAGGTCCTCTGAAAAGGATGAGCGCAGCAAGCTCATTGAGCAGGAGGAGCTTAAGGAAATAGATAGGAAAGAGAGGCTTCATATAGAGGGAATTACCCGGGCAATAAGAGAGAGGTTATGGGAGGTAATTAAGGGTAAAAACCTGGGTAAGACCCTAGTTAAGGCGGAGAAGGGGAAGGTATGGGCAGAGGCCAATAAGCCTTTGAAGAAGAATGTATTTATGACCATTCCGTTAAAGAAGTTAAGGGGGGCCTTTGCAAGTAAGGATGTAAATGAAAAGGTAGAGGAGATACTGAGGGACTACAATAGAAAGCTGGAGTTCGTTCAGTCCATTTATGAGAAAAAACGAGAAAAGATAATAGAGGGAGATGACCTGCCTCCTGGTGTTATCAAGATGGTAAAGGTATATGTGGCCATAAAGAGAAAGATTAGTGTGGGGGATAAGATGGCAGGGAGGCATGGGAATAAGGGCGTGGTTTCCTGTATATTGCCAGAGGAGGATATGCCCTTTTTTAAAGACGGCACACCTGTAGATATTGTACTTAATCCTCTGGGAGTGCCATCTCGTATGAATATAGGACAGATAATGGAGACCCATCTGGGGTGGGCCCTTAAAGAACTGGGAGAAGAGCTTGCGGAGATGGCCAGAAAGGTGGTGGACATAGAGGCACTTAGGAAGAAGGTAAAAGAGGTCTTTGGTTCAAAAGAGATAGATGAGATAATTGACGAGATGGATGATGAGGAGTTTCTGGAGGAGGTGCGTGCCCTGCGCAGTGGGATCAAGTCCAAGACGCCAGTATTTGATGGTGCCCTGGAAGAAGAGATATGGGACCTTTTAGAAAAGGCGGCCCTTCCCTCTGATGGAAAGGCAGTGTTATATGATGGACGTACAGGGGAGAGATTCTATAGCCCTGTGACAGTGGGATATATGTATATGATGAAGCTTCATCATCTGGTGGACGAGAAGATACATGCCCGTTCCACAGGTCCCTATTCCCTGGTGACCCAGCAACCCCTTGGAGGAAAGGCCCAGTTTGGTGGACAGAGATTGGGAGAGATGGAGGTGTGGGCCCTGGAGGCCTATGGTGCCGCATATCTCCTACAGGAATTTCTTACTGTGAAATCAGATGATGTCCAGGGCAGGGTGAAGATGTATGAAAATATTGTGAGAGGGGAGAATTATCTCACCTCTGCCATGCCAGAGTCTTTTAATGTGTTGGTGAAGGAACTTATGGCCCTGGCGCTGGATGTGGAACTTCTGGTGGATAAGAGAAAGAAAAAGAAGTTTGCCAAGGATAGGGCTGTGGAGGGTCTTTAAAGACGGCTTAATTGCTCGCTATTCCCTTGAAATCCAAAATTTTTTCAAGGAGATGAAAAAAAGATGTCATTAGATGATCTCTATACAATGCAAAGTGGAAATGACCTGCAGATAAGCAGTCAGGACCTCATAGGCATTAAGATATCCATGGCCTCTCCTGAGAGGATAAGAGAATGGTCCTATGGAGAGGTAAAAAAACCAGAGACCATCAACTACAGGACCTTTAAGCCTGAAAGGGATGGTCTGTTTTGTGCGAAGATATTTGGTCCAGTGAAGGACTATGAGTGCAACTGTGGAAAATATAAGAGGATGAAACACAGGGGGATTGTGTGTGAGAAGTGTGGAGTAGAGGTGATTGCCTCTAAGGTACGTCGGGAGAGGATGGGGCACATTGAGCTTGCAGCGCCTGTGGCACATATCTGGTATGTAAAGTCAGTCCCTTCCAAGATCGGCCTCCTTCTGGATATGACCATGAGTGAGGTAGAAAAGGTCCTCTATTTTGAATCCTATGTGGTAATTGATCCAGGTCAGACCTCCCTTAAAAAGAAACAGCTTCTTTCAGAGGAGCAATATATTCAGATAATTGAAAAATATGGGGAAGATGCATGTCGTGTTGGCATGGGGGCAGAGGCCATTAAAGAGCTTTTGGAGGATATTGATCTAGAGAAGTTGGAATATGAATTAAAGAAGGAAACCCATGAGACCAAGTCTGTAAACAAAAAGAAGAAGCTCACTAAGAGACTCAAGATAGTAGAGGCCTTTCTGGAGTCAGGGAATAAGCCTGAGTGGATGATATTGGAGGTGCTCCCTGTTATTCCTCCTGACCTTCGTCCCCTGGTTCCCCTTGACGGTGGAAGATTTGCCACCAGTGATTTAAATGACCTATATCGGAGGGTGATAAATAGAAATAACAGGTTGAAGAGACTCCTGGAGCTTGGGGCCCCTGATATTATTATAAGGAATGAGAAGAGGATGCTTCAGGAGGCGGTGGATGCCCTTTTGGACAATGGGAGGCGCGGAAAACCCATTGCTGGAACAAATGGCAGACCCCTTAAGTCCCTCAGTGATATGATAAAAGGGAAGCAGGGACGGTTTAGACAGAATCTGCTGGGAAAACGTGTGGACTATTCGGGAAGGTCCGTTATTGTGGTGGGGCCTAAATTGAAATTGCATCAGTGTGGTCTTCCTAAGAAGATGGCCCTGGAGCTCTTTAAGCCCTTTATATATGCGAAGCTAGAGGAAAAGGGACACGCATCTACCATCAAAAGTGCCAAGAGGATGGTGGAGAGAGAGGATGTGGTGGTATGGGATGTGCTGGAAGAGGTGGTGCGTGAATATCCCATCCTTTTAAACAGGGCGCCTACCCTACATCGTTTGGGTATCCAGGCATTTGAACCTATATTGGTGGAAGGAAAGGCCATCCAACTTCATCCTCTGGTGTGTACTCCCTATAATGCAGACTTTGATGGGGATCAGATGGCGGTTCATGTGCCCTTGTCTATTGAAGCAAGGATAGAATGCAGGGTCTTGCTCATGTCCACCAACAATATACTCTCTCCTGCCAATGGAGAGCCCATTATTCTTCCCTCTCAGGATATTGTGCTTGGGCTTTATTTTATGTCCCTTATTCGTTCCTTTGAGCCAGGGGAGGGAAAGGTCTTTTCAGACCCGGAAGAGGTGATTGCCGCCTATGATGCAGGTGTTATCTCCATTCATGCCAGGATAAAGGTTAGGATGAATGGGAAGATGGTGGAGACGTGTGCAGGGAGGATCCTTATAGGGGAGCTTTTACCTCCTGAGGTGCCCTTTGAGTTTGTAAATACAGTAATGAATAAAAAGACCATTGCCCGTCTGGTGGCAGAGGCCTATCATAGGGCTGGGACCAAGGCCACTGTTATCCTGTGTGATAGGTTAAAGGACCTTGGATTTGAATATGCCACCAGGGCAGGGGTGACCATCTCTGTAAAGGACCTGAAGCTCCCCTCCCGTAAGAAGGAGATAATTGAGGCCGCTAGAAAAGAGACAGAGGAGATACACAGGCAACATCGCGAGGGTATAATTACCAGGACGGAGAGATATAATAAGGTGGTTGATGTATGGACCAAGGCCACCAATGAGGTGGCAAAGGTGATGATGGAGGAGATCTCAAAGGACATTCTGGTGAACCCTGTCACTGGCGAGAAGGTGGAAAATGATAGTTTAAATCCAATATATATGATGAGTTATTCAGGTTCCAGGGGAAATCCAGATCAGATGAGACAGCTTGCAGGGATGAGGGGACTTATGGCAAAGCCTTCAGGTGAGATCATTGAGACCCCCATTACCTCTTCCTTTAGAGAAGGGCTTTCGGTACTGGAGTACTTTACCTCCACCCATGGAGCCCGAAAGGGACTGGCGGATACTGCCCTCAAGACCGCAAATTCTGGATATCTTACAAGGAGATTGGTGGATGTTGTACAGGATGTGATAGTGAGTGAACTGGATTGTGGAACAGTGGATGGTATAGAGATAACTAAAGAGATAAAGCCAGGGGAGGTCCAGGAGAAATTATATGACCGTATTTTGGGCAGAATGGCCCTTATGGATATATATCATCCAGACACAGGTGAGGTGCTTGTGCCTGCGAATACCATGATAGATGAAGAGAAGGCAAAGCTCATTGACGATCTGGGCATAAGTTCGGTGGTGATACGCTCTGTCCTCACCTGCCAGAGTAAAGTGGGGGTATGTGCTTATTGCTATGGAAGGGACCTGGCCAGGGGGCACCTTGTAAATGTTGGGGAGGCAGTTGGAATAATTGCGGCCCAGTCAATTGGAGAGCCAGGTACTCAGCTCACCATGAGGACCTTCCACATTGGTGGTACTGCTTCTAAAGAGATTGAGCAAAGTTCTATAATAGCCAAGTATGCAGGGGAGATTACTTTTAGCGGAGTAAGGACCGTGAGGAACAAAGAGGGCGTTCTCATGGTGTTGGGCAGGAATGGTCAGGTGGGAATAGTGGATGAACAGGGTAGGGAGAGGGATAGATATACCCTACCTGTGGGTGCCAGATTATATGTGGAAAAAGGAGATAGGGTAAACAAGGGACAGATAATTGCAGAATGGGATCCCTTCCAGGAGCCCTTTATTGTGGATGTTTCTGGGGTGGTGAGATACAGTGATATTGTGGAGGGGATCACCTTTGAGGAAAAGGTAGATGAGATAACAAATAAGGCCACCAAGACCATTGTGGAGTATCGCTCTTCTAACTATCGTCCCAGTATATCCATCTGTGATGAGAATGGGGTGGTAAAGAAGAGGCCAAATATGGCATCTGAGGCCATATACTATCTTCCCGTGGGGGCTATCTTGATGGTGGAGGAAGGACAGGAGGTCTCTGCAGGGGATGTAATCGCCAGAAAACCTAGAGATACTGCAAAGATTAAGGATATTGTGGGTGGTCTTCCCAGGGTGGCAGAGTTATTTGAGGTGAGAAAGCCAAAAGAGATGGCTATTATCTCAGAGATAGATGGAATTGTGAGTTTTGGACCAGATGTAAAGGGTAAAAGGAGGATAATAATTACCCCTGAGACAGGTGATAAAAAGGAGTATCTGGTGCCAAAGGGAAGGCATATCCTTGTGCAGGAAGGAGATTATGTAAAGGCGGGGGATTTTCTCACAGAGGGTTCTCCAGAGCTACATGACCTTTTAAAGATAAAGGGAGAGAAATTTCTGGCCAAATATCTAGTGGATGAGATCCAGGAAGTATATAAATACCAGGGTGTTAATATAAATGATAAACACATAGAGATAATAGTTCGTCAGATGTTGAAGAAGGTAACAGTGGTGGATCCAGGAGAGACCAATTTCCTTATAGGGGAGCAGGTGGAAAAGCATAGGTTCCTGGAGGAGAATACAAAGGCCATTCAGCAGGGATTAAAGCCAGCGGTAGCAGAGCCCCTGGTCCTGGGAATTACCCAGGCATCTCTCACCACAGATTCCTTTATCTCTGCGGCCTCATTTCAAGAGACCACAAAGGTGCTCACAGAGGCTGCCCTCCAGGGCAAGGTGGATTATTTAAGGGGCCTAAAGGAAAATGTGATAGTGGGACGGCTCATCCCCGCAGGCACGGGATTTAGGCCATATCTAGATATAGAGATAGATGTTCCTGAGCAGCCAGAAAAACCCGAGTTGTTCTTGGAAGAACTCAAAAAGGAGATATGGGGGCCTGGTCAGGGAGAATATTGATGTCTAGGACCAACTTGAAGGAAAGGCGGGATAATATATTTGACACTTAATGGAAAATGATATACATAACTCTCCTTTTGGATTAACTATGCAAGGAGGCGAGGAATGCCAACCATTAATCAGCTGGTTAGGAAGGGAAGGGAGAAGGTCAGGTCCAGTAAGAAGAGGGCCGCTCTCCAGGGATGTCCTCAAAAACGCGGGGTTTGTGTGAGGGTATATACCACTACTCCAAAGAAGCCCAATTCTGCCCTCAGAAAGGTGGCCAGAGTGAGGCTTACCAATGGAATTGAGGTAACGTGTTATATCCCCGGGGAAGGGCACAATCTACAGGAACATTCAGTGGTGCTTGTGCGTGGTGGTCGTGTTAAGGACCTGCCTGGTGTGCGCTATACTATTATACGTGGTGCCCTGGATGCGGCAGGGGTTCAGGACCGCAGGAAGAGTAGGTCCAAGTATGGAGTTAAGAGACCCAAATAATTAAGTAAGGAGACTTAGATTATGCCTCGTAAAGGACCGGTGCCCAAGAGAGAGATTTTGCCTGATCCCAGATATAAAAGTAAGCTGGTGGCAAAGTTTATAAATGGGGTTATGAGACAGGGTAAGAAGAGTATTGCGGAGAAGATCGTGTATGAGGCCATGGAACAGCTTGCCAAGAATACCTCAGAGGATCCGTTAAAGGCCTTTGAAAAGGCCATAGAGAATGTAAAACCTGAGGTGGAGGTGAAGCCCAGGAGGGTTGGAGGTGCCACCTATCAGGTCCCGGTGGAGGTGAGTCCCCACAGGCAGCTTATCCTTGCCATTAGGTGGCTTATTACTGCTGCAAGGAGCAGGGGCGAGAAGGGGATGGTGAGGAGGTTGAGTGCAGAACTAACAGACGCCTTTTATAATAAGGGCATAGCAATCAAAAAGAAGGAAGATACCCACAGGATGGCGGAGGCAAACAAGGCCTTTGCCCATTATAGGTGGTAGTAGAGAAAAATTTTATTAGAGGTGTTTTTGTGGGCAGGATAGTACCGATTGAGAAGCAGAGAAATGTGGGATTTATGGCGCATATTGATGCGGGAAAGACCACTACCACAGAGAGGATATTGTTTTATACAGGTGTATCCCACAAGATAGGAGAGGTCCATGATGGTGAGGCCATAATGGACTTTATGGTTCAGGAGCAGGAGAGGGGGATTACCATTACCTCTGCTGCCACCACCTGTTTTTGGAAGGGACACCGTATAAACATCATAGATACCCCTGGGCATGTGGATTTTACAGTGGAGGTAGAGCGTTCTCTGAGGGTGTTGGATGGGGCAGTAGCTATATTTTGTGCAGTTGGAGGAGTGGAGCCTCAATCAGAGACTGTATGGAGGCAGGCAGATAAATATAGGGTCCCCAGGCTGGCCTTTGTGAACAAGATGGATAGGACAGGTGCAGACTTCTTTAGGGTGGTGGAGATGATAAAGGAGAGGTTAAGGGCCAAGCCTGTTCCCATTCAGATCCCCATAGGAAAGGAAGATAATTTTAAGGGCGTTATAGACTTGATGCATGGACGTGCCCTTTATTTTGATGAGCAGACCCTGGGAAAGAAGACCTATTCTGACCATATCCCAGAGGAGCTTGTGGAGGAGACAGAGAAGTGGAGGACCCACCTTGTAGAGGCGGTGGCTGAAGAGGATGACGAACTCTTGGAGCTTTATCTTTCTGGAGAGGATATTCCTGTCCAGCGGTTGGAAGAGGCCATAAGAAAGAGCACCATAGGGCTCAAGATATGTCCTGTATTTTGTGGTGCAGCGTTTAAAAATAAAGGGATTCAACCCCTTTTGGATGGGATAATAGAGTTTTTACCTTCTCCTGTGGACCTGCCCCCTGCCGAGGGTATCCACCCAGACACAGGAGAGAAGGTGATTTGTGAATGTAGAGACGATGCCCCTTTAAAGGCCCTTGCCTTTAAACTCATGACAGACCCTTACGTTGGGCACCTTACCTTTTTGAGGATATATTCTGGTCATATTGAGAGTGGGATGACTGTGGTGAACTCCTCTAATCGTAAGAAGGAGAGGATAGGAAGACTCCTTAAGATGCATGCGAATAAGAGAGAGGAGATAAAGGAGGCCTGGGCAGGGGATATTGTGGCCGCGGTGGGCCTCAAATCAGTGAGCACAGGGGATACCCTCTGTGATCCCAAGGAGCCTGTTATCTTAGAGAACATTGATTTTCCTGAGCCAGTTATTGATGTGGCAATTGAGCCCAAGACCAAAGCGGACAGGGATAATCTCAGTGCAGCCCTACATAAGCTCGCCAAAGAAGACCCTTCCTTTAAGGTAAAGACTGATGAAGAGACAGGGCAGACCATTATATCTGGGATGGGAGAACTCCATATTGAGATTATTGTGGATAGGTTGGTTAGAGAATTTAAAGTGGATGCAAATATTGGACAACCCAAGGTAGCCTATAGAGAGACCATTACTTCTCCTGCAAAGGCAGAGGGAAAATTTGTGAAGCAGACAGGGGGAAGGGGTCAATATGGCCATGTGGTGATTGAGGTGGAGCCTGCCCCAGGGGAAGGGTATGTGTTTAAAAACTCCATTGTAGGGGGGGTGATTCCTAAAGAATATATTCCTGCGGTGGATAAAGGGATAAAGGATGCACTGCTTGGAGGAGTGGTAGCGGGTTATCCGGTGATAGATGTAAAGGTGGACCTGGTGTTTGGTTCCTATCATGAGGTTGACTCTTCTGAGCAGGCCTTTTATATAGCAGGGTCCATGGCCATTAAAGAGGCCGTTAAAAAGGCATCTCCTGTACTGTTGGAGCCCATTATGTTGGTAGAGGTATTGTGTCCTGAGGAATATGTAGGTGAAGTTATGGGGGATTTAAACAGTAGAAGGGGAAAGATACTAGGGATGGAATCTAGATTGGGGACTCAGATAGTGAGGGCATATGTTCCCCTCAAGGAGATGTTTGGATATTCCACGGTTATTCGGACCCTTACTCAGGGAAGGGCAAATTTTTCAATGCAATTTGACCATTATGAAAAGACACCTGCTAATGTAGCAGAAGAAATTATTAGAAGTAGGGGGTAGGATATGGGGAAGGAGAAGTTTGAGAGGCGGAAGCCGCATGTAAACATAGGGACGATAGGTCATATAGATCATGGTAAGACGACGTTGACGGCAGCGATAACGAA
>CAYRSC010000014.1:0-118299 GCA_964427155.1 uncultured Desulfohalobiaceae bacterium
AACCCCCGAGTTTCCAACAGGCAACGGCAGGGTGGATATACACATAAGGTGCAAGGACATAGAAGGTGTAATAGAAGTAAAGAGCTTCAGGGACATGAGAACCCTGGAGCAATCTAAGTATCAAGCCTCAAAATATGCTAAAAAACTTGGATTAAAAGAGATACTTTTAGTGGTATTTGTATATGGGGTAGAGGAAGAAGAGGCGTCAGTTTTAAGGGATGATATTGAGATAGAAGGGGTTAAGGTGATGGTTGAGCCAGTTGTTTTTGATGGGTAAATACGATAGGAAGCGCTATAGATTACTAAAATATTACAGCCCTGGCAAAGGATAAAGAAAAGAAAATTTGAGATGGTGGATGGGCTGGAGATAGTCAGATAATTTTTAAAAAGGCCTAAAGAAATAGATGGTTAGATATGGATAGGGTTAAGTAAGATCAGTGGGAATAGGTCCTTCCTCAGTTCCCTTCCTGCCTATGCCAGGACAGAAATTTCCTTTAAAGGATGGGGTGTTAGGGGAAATAAGGATGATCCAGTGAGGGAGGAGAGAGGAGACGAGCCATAATTTTTCTTGTAATGACTTCTCCTCATTGGGGCATCTTTCTTCTCCTGAGGGGAGGGTAGTGTGTTTTTTTGTCTTGAGAAAAAAATAAAACTAAGATAAAATAAATATCTTTTGTAACCAGACTTCAGCAAGGTGGTTGGGGATAGGGTTATGTCTGAGTCTGACAGTAGAAGTGCCACTGTGGGTGGGTGGCAGGTATCTTGGAGTCTTCTCTCCAGCCAGTCCTGTTAATGGTGTCGCCTCATGTGCCGGGAGGGCTGGTTGGAGGGCCTTTTCCGGTGTTTAGGGGGTGAACCATGACCAAAAATCCTCTCCTTGTTCCAGAGATTAGAGAATTTCTCTCTCGGGGAGATATTACCAGTCTAAAGGAATTTTGCAAAAATACTCATCCTGGCCTGGTGGCAGAGTTTTTATCTCCTCTTTCCCCCCGAGAGATCTGGTCCATCTTGAGACATATTGAGCCAGATGTCCGGGCAGAGATCTTCAGTCATCTGGATCTGGACCTCCAGATAAAGATGACAGAGGAACTCTCCCGTCAGGACCTTGCCACTCTTATTTCTGAGATGTCTCCTGATGACAGAGTAGACCTGCTGAAGAGATTGCCAGAGGACAAGAGGGAGGCCCTCTTGCCTGCTATTGCCCAGGCAGAGAGGGAAGATATAAGGAAGTTGTCTTCTTATCCTGAGGGGACTGCAGGGGCAGTGATGACCTCAGACTATGCCACCATACCTCCGGATATCACTGCAGGAGAAGCTATAGATAGACTCAGGAGGGAGGCACCGGACAAAGAGACCATTTATTATTGTTATGTGGTAGATGAGAAGAGACGGCTCCTTGGGCTTGTATCCTTAAAGGACCTTATCCTGGCCAGACCGGATACGCGGGTTAGAGATATTATGAATACAGATCTCATCTATGCCCATGTCTCAGATGACCAGGAGGAGGTGGCAAGAAAGATACAAAAGTATGACCTTATTGCCCTTCCTGTGGTAAATGGTGACAATGCCCTTGTGGGAATAATTACCTATGATGATGCAATGGATATAATTACTCAGGAACATACTGAGGATATGGAGAAATTGATGGCCATTGGTGGTTCTCATGAAACAGCGGCCTATATGAAGACCTCTGCCCTGGAGCATTTTAAGAATCGCTGTGGATGGATAATACTCCTTGCCCTTCTGGGTCTGGTGTCTGGATTCATAGTGGAGAAGTTTGAACATGTTATAATGCAATTTACCATTCTTGCCACCTTCATGCCCATGCTGGCCGATACTGGGGGCAACACAGGGAGTCAGTCTGCCACACTGGTGATTCGGGCCCTTGCCCTGGGGGAGATAACCCCAGGGGATTTCTTAAAGGTATTGATAAAGGAATTTAAGGTCTCCATCTTGCTGGGCCTTGCCCTGGCAGTGGTTGCCATTGTGCGGGTGGTATTGTATCAATTTACTAATCCCCTAGAGCATATCCCTGTGAGCAGGATAGGCATGGCAGTGAGTCTTGCCCTGGGACTTCAGGTGGTATCCTCTACCCTTATAGGGGCAGTGCTTCCTCTGGTGGCGGCAAGATTTCGGGCGGATCCAGCAGTAGTTGCAAGCCCTGCCCTAACCACTATTGTGGATATTACAGGGTTATTTATATTTTTCTCCATTGCAAAATTTATTCTGGGGATATAGGAGGGGCTCATGGAGAAAATAGAAGGGGTAGTAGAAGAGGTGGCAAGATTTATGTTGTCCCGGGGCATTACTATCTCTGTGGCAGAAAGCTGCACTGGGGGACTTATCTCTCACATGCTTACTCAACTTCCAGGGAGTTCAGGGTATTTTATCCTGGGCACAGTTACCTATCACAACAGGGCAAAGACCCATATCCTAGGGGTCTCCCCTTTGCTTATATCCCAGAGAGGGGCAGTGGATGAGGATGTGGCCAGGGCTATGGCCCAGGGGGTAAGGGCGCGGGGAGAGACCCACATTGGCCTTGCCACTACAGGTATTGCAGGACCTGGAGGAGGAAGTGAGAAAAAGCCTGTGGGTATGTTGTGTATAGGATACTCTTCTCCCACTCGGCTTGTAGCGTGTAGTGTTTATTCAGAAAATAGGGATAGACACTACAACAAGAAGTTTTTTGCCCTTTCGGCGTTGAAATTTTTAAAAGCGCAACTGGATGAGGATTATGGCCAATAAGGTCTGGAGCATTCCTTTCAGATTTCCAGGAATAACTCATGTTAGGTGTATGTTTACTACCAGGGTGGGGGGCCATAGCACCGGTAGATTTTGGGGAGCTAATCTATCCTTTGGCGTGGGAGATGAGATGGATGCGGTAAATAGGAACAGGCAGGAGGTGTTAAAGGAGATAGGATGTCCTTTTTTTGCAGAGGTGGAACAGGTTCACGGAGATAGAATGATATTTGTGGAAGAGGGTTCCCATGTCCCTTCTCTGGAAAAGGCAGATGCCCTGGCCACTGGGTTATGGAATGTGCCCTTGCTCATAAAAGTGGCTGATTGTCAACCTGTGCTGGTGAGTGATGTGCAGGCAAGGGCTATTGCAGCATTTCACGTTGGATGGAGGGCAAATAGGGGAGGTTTTTTGCAGAAATGGATAAGGGAGTTTTGTGAGCACTATAATTTAACCCCTGAGGAGCTTATGGTGGTCAGGGGACCAAGCCTGGGACCTGCCCATTGCGAGTTTATAAACTTTGCCACAGAGTGGGGAGAGGGGTTTGATGCCTATTATGATCCCTCATCTCAGAACGTAAATCTGTGGCAGCTTACCAGAGATCAGTTAATAGAAGCAAAAATACCTCAGGAGCACATCTTTTCATTGGACCTATGTACCTATTCCTGTGATTTTCATTTCTTTTCATATAGAAGGGACCATCTTACTGGGAGACAGGGAGGGATTATCTGGAAGAGAGATGAGGATAAAGGTTAATGTTATTAACTATATTGCATATCACGTGATATTAAAATTTTTAAAGAGATGAGGGTCAAATTATTTATTTGACAAATGGGTAAAACTCACCTATTAATTTACCTAGTGAATTTGTGTGGGATACGTATGTGTCCCGGGCATGGATAGAAAAAGAAATTAGGAGGCTAAGATGTTAAATTTGACTGAAGGGGCAAAGGAACTTTTAGATCAGCATTTTCAGGGTAAAAAGGAGGTTCCCTCTATACGGGTATATCTTGCGCCTGGCTGAGGAGGGGCTCAGCTCAATCTTGCTCTGGATGAGCAGAGAGAAAATGATCATGTATTTACCTTTGATCGTTACACCTTTGTAATTGATAAGAATCTATTGCAGTCAGTGGCACCTGTGGAGATTGATGGAAGCCCCTGGGGTTTTAAGATAAATTCCAAACTCTCTTCTGCGGCTGGAAGTGGATGTTCCTCTTGCTCCAGCTGTGGATAGAGGTAGCACATCCAATGAGTTCTGTGGGGCCCCGTGAGGGGCCTTTTTGTTTTTTGGAAGTATTGCTATTATTTGACAGAGAAAGGAGGGGAGGGGTAAAAAATTAAGTCCCCCTGGTCCTATGTGATGGTTGTGCTCCTTGACTCCAGAGGGGGATGAAGGGGTGTATTTCTGTGAAAATAAAGAAGTTTGTCTAGTTTTAGGAGAGGAGGATAAATGGATAGGCTCAGGCATCTTGCCATAAATGAGGAGGGATTCATCTTTGACCCCTTGACGGGAAATAGCTTTACCACCAACAGGACAGGATTGTTTATCCTTTCCAGATTAAAGGAGGGAAAGAGGGAAGAGGAGATCCTGGAGGAGATGGAGGAGGCCTTTGAAGGGGAGAAGGGGGAGATGGAGAAGGACCTTACTGATTTTTTAGAACAACTTAGATTTCATGGACTTGTGGGAGAATAGATGAAACAGATAAAGGTTGGAGTTTCAGGTATAAATGCAGTGGATAATCCTGGTCCAGGGATTGGGGTGGTGAGGAGCCTTAAAGAGGATAGGGACCTGGAGGTGTATGCAGTGGGCCTTGCCTATGATGCCATGGACCCAGGTATATACATGGACTGGCTCATAGACAAGGCGTATATTGTCCCCTATCCCTCGGTCTCAGAAAAGGACTTTATTTCCAGAATCCTCTACATAAAAGAGGCTACTGGGGTAGATGTGATTATCCCTACACTGGATGCAGAGCTTCCAATCTATATAAATTCCAGTGAGATGCTCAGGGACAGAGGTATAAAGACCTTTTTGCCCACCAGGGAGCAATTTGAATTAAGGGGTAAGACAAGGCTTTCTGAGGTGGCACGGCGTATTGATATCCTAGAGCCTGAGAGTGTTAATATCTCTTCCCCCTCTCAGCTCCCAGAGGCGGTGGAATCCATTGGTTTTCCCCTTATGATAAAAGGGCTTTTTTATAAGGCCTATCTGGCCCATACCTATCAGGAGGCAGTTAGTTACTTCCATAAGATAGTGTCTGAGTGGGGATATCCTGTGATCCTTCAGAAGGTGGTAAGGGGAGAAGAGATGAATGTCATTGGAGTGGGGGATGGAACAGGGGGAGATCTTGGATTGGTGGCCATAAAAAAGTTGTGGACCACCTCCCTGGGAAAGATATGGACCGGGGTTACCATAAAAAATCAGGCATTACTGGATGCGGCCAAAAGATTTGTGAGAGAATATAAGTGGAAAGGTGCCTTTGAATTAGAGTGTATAGTGGATTCCAATCGGTTATACCTCATAGAAATAAATCCCCGCTTCCCTGCGTGGGTATATTTTTCCACTGGGGTGGGGGTGAATCTCCCTTCTCGTCTGGTGAGGGCCGCCCTTGGAATGGATGTGGAAAGGGGCTCAGACTATGAGGCAGGGAGACTATATGTGAGATACACCTATGAGGTGGTTACTGATATGAGCGCATTTCAGAGTATTGTAATGAGAGGAGAGACAGGATGAAACAGCCATATGAAAAACCTGTTATATTTAAATTACAGTCAGGTCTTATGAATAAGTTTGGCCCTTCATATCTCAAGAGGGTGAGGGACAAGATAGATGGAGTCTCGGTTTCCCGTCTGGTAGAGGGATTTGGTTCTCCCCTTTTTGTATTTTCTGAGAGAAAGATAAGGAGACAATATCGGTATATTTATGAATTATTTTCCTCCAGGTATCCAAATGTCCACTTTGGATGGTCATATAAAACCAATTACCTGGATGCAATCTGTTCTATTTTACATCAAGAGGGTGCATGGGCAGAGGTGGTCTCTTCTTTTGAGTATGAAAAGGCCAGGAGACAGGGTATAGAGGGTTCAAGGATAATATTTAATGGCCCTTATAAGGAAAAGGAGGCCCTTAAAAGGGCAGTTGAGGAAGGGGCGATTATAAATATTGATCACTTTGAAGAGATACAGGACCTGGAGGAGGTGGCCTCTTCCCTTGAGAGGGAAATAAAGGTGGGAATTCGTATAAATATGGATACTGGGATTTCTCCTCAGTGGACTAGGTTTGGATTTAACCTGGAATCTGGACAGGCCCTGGATGCTGTAAAGCGCATGGTCTATGGAAAGCGACTTATATTAAACGGTCTCCATTGCCATATTGGGACCTTTATCCTGGACCCTTCTGCCTATGCAGTGCAGATAAAGAAGATGCTGGAATTTGCCTATATGTTGGAAGATGATTTTGGTCTTCACATAGAATATCTGGACATTGGGGGAGGGTTTCCCTCTAGGAACAGATTAAAGGGCATATATCTTCCTCCTGAGGTCTCTGTACCCTCCCTGGAGGAGTTTGCAGAGGCAATATGTGATACCCTTCTCAGGAATCTGAGACCCAATGATTTTCCAAACCTCTTCCTGGAGTCTGGCAGGGCAATTGTTGACGAGGCAGGATATCTCATCACCACTGTGCATGCCATTAAGCGTCTCCCTGACTCCATGAGGGCCTATGTGGTGGATGCAGGGGTAAATCTATTGTTTACCTCTTTCTGGTATAATTTCAACATTGAGGTGGAGAGGGCGGTGGAAGGGTCTCCTGAACCTGCTATCATCTTTGGACCCCTTTGTATGAATATAGATGTGGTAGCAGAACACGCATATTTACCTCCCCTGCCCAGGGGCACTCGCCTGATTATATCTCCAGTTGGGGCCTATAATGTTACCCAATGGATGCAGTTTATCTCTTATAGACCCAATGTGGTCCTTATTACCCAGAGAGACACCCTGGAACTCATAAGGAAAGGGGAATCCCTGGAAGATATTGTTCAAAAGGAATATGTGCCTGAGGAGTTGAAGATATCAAAATAATGTCTAACCTTATAAAATATACCCGCTCCATCCTCCATAGTTATGCAGAGGTACTCTTCTTAACAGGCTACCTCCCAGGGCTACTCCTGGGGGTGGTGACCTTTTTTAATCCAAATATTGGTCTGTGTGGACTCATCTGTGTCATCTCTGCCTATCTCTTTGCCAGGGCAATTGGCTTCCACAGGGATTTTCTGGAATCTGGTTTTTATACCTACAATCCACTTCTAGTTGGCTTATCTATTGGATATCTCTTTAAGATAGAACCACTTACTGTGTTTTTTATAGCCTCCTCAGGGGTGCTCACCTTTGTGGTAACCTATGGCCTTTCTGCGATCTTTTCCTCCTATCTTTCTCTGCCCGTGCTAAGTCTTCCCTTTGTCCTCATAAGTTCTCTTGTATATCTTGCTGCATCCAGGTATACCAACCTCTTTGTAACAGGACTCTATTCCCATCTGTGGCTCACGGCACTAACATCTAAGGTGCCCCTGTGGCTTATGGGCTTAACCCGAAGCTGTGGGGCTATTTTTTTTCAACCCTATTTTGTGGCAGGTGCATTTTTGCTTATTATCCTCTTCTTCTTTTCCAGGATATTTTTTCTGCTTGCCATTGGAGGATATCTGGCAGGGACTCTTACCCTGGCGTTGTTCACAGGCTCCATGGTAGAGGCCTTTAACTCCTACACCAATTTTAACTTTGTCCTTATCTCCATGGCCATAGGGGGGGTATTTCTGATACCCTCTAGGGTGAGCTATTTAATGGCCATTGTGGCCACAGTGTGCTCCACTATATTGTTGGAGGCAGTAAAGTCATTCTGGCTCACCTATTCTCTCCCGGTATTTACCCTACCCTTTAATGTGATTACCCTGGCCTTTTTATATATGTTTTCTCTTATGGCCTATCCTCATTTAACTCGCTATTATCGGGGCACCCCTGAGGCCACCCTAGACTATCATCTTACCTATCTCAGTCGTTTCCCTGGCACCCTGAGGGGGATCCATCTTCCATTTTCAGGGAGATGGATGGTATGGCAGGGGATGGATGGGGAATGGACCCATAAGGGGGCATGGAAATATGCGTTAGATTTTGTAATGGTGGATGAGAAGGGCTCCACCCACAGGGGGGAGGGGACCTCATTGATGGATTATTATTGTTTTAAAAAACCAGTGCTCTCCCCTGTAAGTGGGAGGGTGGTTAAGGTGGTAAGGGATGTATGTGACAATCCCCCAGGAGAGGTAAATAGGGATAGGAACTGGGGGAATCTGGTGATGATATATGATGAGAGGGGTTTTTATGTATTGCTCTGTCATCTTCTGGAGAAAAGTATTGAGGTAAAAGAGGGAGATTGGGTGGAGCAGGGGAAACTCCTTGGGATGTGTGGAAATTCGGGATATTCTCCCCAGCCCCATCTCCATTTGCATGTTCAGCTTTCTCCCACCCTTGGGGCCCCCACTGTGCCCTTTAGTGTGGTCCAATATGTGGATGGGGAAAGGAATTATTGTTCAAATCATGTCCCCCAGCAAGGGGAGATATTAAGGCCCTTGTTTGTTGATAAATCTATGGATGGTAGATTGAACTTCCTCCTTGATGAAGAGATGGTGTTTGAATATGAAATAGGAGGAACTAAAAGGGGAAGGGTGGGTTTCAGGACAGAGATGAGTCCAGGAGGGGAGTTTTACTTTAAGAGTGGGGATGCAAGGATATACTTTGGAAAGTGGGAGGGCACATTTTATCTCTACAGGATAGAAGGGAATTATAGTGTGATTCACAGGGCCTTTTTTTTAGCCCTTCCCAGGATCCCACTTTGTTATGAAGAGGATATCTCATGGGAGGATTTTTTACCCCTGAGTCTTTCCATGAGGTCCCTAAAAAAAGAACTCTTACTTTTAGGGGCGTCTTTCTTCCCAGATATGGGAAGGGTGAAGGGAAGATACTGGTTTTCTTCCGCTGGAGAGATTCAGGGCAGGATCTATAGTGGGGACCAGGAGATATTGACCCGTGTAACTCTTCACCCTATAAAGGGCTTTGAAGAGATAGAGGTGAGGGAAGGCAGGGAAAAGATATATTATTTAAGGAGGGTGTAAATATGAAGAGATTGTTGGTATGTGTTATAATATTGAGCCTCTGTGGGAGTATGAGTAGTGCGTGGGGAGCATCTTCTCTTTCTGATATGGAGATAAAGAGGGCCTATAAGTCCTCCTATGATTATGAGAGAATGGGAGATTTCAGGGATGCCATCAGGGTATTATCCAAGGTGTATGAGGCCTATCCCAGGACATATACCATTAACTTGAGACTGGGATGGCTCTATTATCTGGATAAAAAGTATGCCAATTCCATTGAGCACTATAGGGTAGCCACAAAAGTGTATCCAGGGGCAGTGGAGCCCCTCCTGGGTTTGTCTCTCCCATATCTCGCCCAGAAGAAATGGTCGGAGGTGGAAAAACTCATGTATGAGGTACTCAAGAGGGATTATTACAATTATTATGGTAATCTTAGGTTGTGTTTTGTGCTTCGCAAGGAGGGTAAATATGAACTGGCAGAGAAGGTGGCCAGGAAGATGCTCTCCCTCTATCCTGTAGATATAAACTTTCTAAATGAACTGGGACTTGCCCTGCTAAAAGATGGTAAGGAAAAAGATGCCCTTAAGTACTTTGATATAGTAATTACCTTGGATCCTCAGAACCTTATTGCATCAAAATATGTTACCCCTGCAAAAAAAAAGACCCTTTTTGATTTTCTTATGGGGAAATAGATGGAGAAGACAAAGCCCTGGAAGATACTCCACACACATGGAAATGCGCGTATAGGAAGGCTTGTTACTCCCCACGGGACCATAACTACCCCTGTTTTTATGCCTGTTGGGACTAGGGCATGTGTTAAGGCCCTCTGTCCCAAGGACCTGGAGGAGATAGGGGCAGAGATTATTCTGGGGAATACTTACCATCTGTATCTGAGACCAGGACATAAGTTGATCGCACAGATGGGGGGACTCCACACATTTTCAGGATGGCACAGGCCCATACTTACTGATAGTGGAGGTTTTCAAGTCTTTAGTCTTTCTTCCCTGAGGGAGATAACACCTGAAGGGGTGGTTTTTCGTTCTCATCTAGATGGTTCAAGGCATCTTTTTACTCCTGCCAGGGTTATAGAGATACAACAATACCTTGGATCAGATATAATGATGGTCCTGGACGAGTGCGTTCCCTATGGGGCATCTTATGAGTACACCCGCAGGTCGGTGGAGCTTACCACAAGGTGGGCCCTAGAGAGTTATAGGGCCAGAGAGAGGGATTGCCATCTTCTCTTTGGGATAGTGCAAGGGGGATTTTTCCCTGAACTGAGGGAAAAAAGTGCCCATGAGATATCAGAAATCCCCTTTGATGGGATTGCTATTGGGGGCCTTAGTGTGGGGGAGCCTAAAGAGGTGATGATGGAGACATTGAGTTATACCATCTCCTTCCTTCCCGTAGATAGACCCCGCTATCTCATGGGGGTTGGAAAGCCCATGGATATATTGAAGGCCATTTCCATGGGAGTGGATATGTTTGACTGTGTTCTCCCTACGAGAAATGCACGTAATGGGACCCTCTTTACCAGTGAAGGGCAGGTAAACATCAAGAGAAAGGAATATGAACAGGACGACTCTCCCCTGGACCCCAATTGTAATTGTTATACATGTACCCATTTCTCTCGCTCATACCTCAGACATCTCTATACCACCAAAGAACTCCTATCCTATCGCTTAAATACCATTCATAACCTCTGTTTTTATATAAATCTCATCCATGAGGCACGAGAGGCCATCAGGGAGGGACAACTGGACTCCCTTATAAGGCACTATGCTCATATCCTGTAATTTTTTAGACTAAATGGCCACGAGAGGGATAATTATTTCCAGATAGGTGTGTAACTGCAGACTTTGCCCCCCCCCTTTAGGGATGAGGTTTCACTCTTAGTTGACATAAATTTTAAAATGACTAAAAATTTAATTTTTTAGCAAGATAAGTCTTTTAGGGAGGGATAGGTCAAGATGACAATCCATGAGGTGGAGATCCTATCTGGAGAGGAGGTTAAAAGGGTAATCCATAGGCTGGCATTTGAGGTTTTGGAACATCATGGGGAGTGCAGGGATTTTGTGATAATAGGTATATATCGCCGGGGAGTTTATCTCGGGGAAAGACTACGCCACATCCTGGAATCTCAGGTGAATAATCCCATAGGATTGGGGAAGCTGGACATCAATTTCTATAGGGATGATTGGACCTCTCTAAAGAACCATCCTGTTATAAATGAGAGCGACATACCCTTTGACATAACGGGAAAGTCAATACTCTTGGTGGATGATGTGATATATACGGGAAGGACTGTGAGGGCCGCCCTGGACGCAGTGTTGGATTTTGGAAGACCCAGGGCTGTGGAGTTGTTGGTACTGGTAGATAGGGGGCATAGGGAGCTCCCCATCCATCCAGATTATGTGGGAAAACGGATAAATACATCCCGCAGGGAACAGGTGGATGTCCTCTTGAGAGAGATAGATGGCCGAGATGGGGTGGTCTTGAAGAAGGAGTAGTAGAACAGGGGTAGAGGTGAGTAATAGACCTCATGGATTCTAGGATGATATTATTCCCTTTAGAGAGGAGCCATAGTCTTATCCCCGCAAGGGTCTCTGGATAGGGGTGACCAATGGCTATGGCCCAACCCCTTTTTATGCTAAGGGCCGAGGCCTTTTTTAGTTGAAAGGCTATACTCAAGGGGTCTTTTATATTGTCTATAAATATATCCCTCCGGTAGATAGGTACGTGAAGCTCTCTTCCCACCTCCATTGCCACAGAAAGGGGAGTGGTGGAGCTATCCAGGAAAAATAGCCCCCTCTCCTTTACGATCCCCAAAAAGGTCCTCATTCCCCTTATATCCTGGGTAAATCTAGAGCCCATGTGATTGTTTATCCCAATTGCATGGTTTATCCTCCTGAGGGCAGAGATGGTGAGTTTTTTTATCTGAGTGCTATTCATGTCCACAAAGAGGGCCCCTGGACCAGGATTTGCGCGAGGGTAATCAAGGGGCTCCATGGGCATATGGAGAAGCACTGCCACATGTTTTTTTTCACACATCCTTTGAATATCCCTGGAATGTATCTCATAGGGGAGTATGGAGAGGGTTATCTTTTTTCCAAGTAGGGAAATGAATCTTTGGGCAATATGAAGGTCTCTCCCCATATCATCTATTATCAGGAAGAGGTGGCCCCTACCCTCTCCCATAGGGGGCCTTTGTGTCTCAAGTGGAGAGACCTCTATTTCATGGGTGAGGATATCTTTTACATATATCTTATAAATACTTGCCCCTTCCCTTTTGAGGAGAACCGAGCCATCCACCAATTTGAGGTAGCTTTTGAGGGAAGAGATGAATATGGATCTGGATTTTTTACTGCCCCTTATCCTCAGGACCTGATAGAGAAACTTTCCCTTTGGACCATGCATCTCTTTTACGTCCAGATGAATGAGTGCCCCCTGTCTTAATCTGGCCTTTACCAGGGCCTGGAGTATGGCGAGATCGGTCTGTTTTATGATAAGGTGGATATCAGAGGCCATTTTTTCCTCATATTGAGGAGATATTGCCCCTTCTTTTTTTATCCTGGAGCCACGAAAAGGTGGTGGAGAAGGATGTCTGGACCTCTTTTTGGGAGGTAGATTCAAGACCATCACCAGGCAGACAAAGGTGACCCCCATCATCCCCAGCAGTAATATCCATTTTATCCTGAAAGATGACGGGGGTCTTGAGGAGGGACGTTTCCCTCTTTTTCCCTTTTTGGCCATTTACCTAGTGTATCTTCAAGGATTTTATCCTGGGGAGTATCTTAACCAGTTCATACGCCATTCTCAGTTGATTGTCATTTTTCAACATCTCCTTTGCCTTTTTATCCAGGATCTCCTTCTGCCTTTTACTGGTTTTCTGTGCCTTCAGATGTCCCTCCAGGTCCTTTTCCCTTATCCTCATGATATCCTCAAGGAATTCCTCCTTGTCCTTTTTTCTGGGAGGGATAAATGGGATCTCTATATCTGGGATGATACCCCTTGCCTGGATGGAGCGTCCAGAGGGGGTATAGTATTTGGCAGTGGTGAGTTTTATGGCCGAGCCATCATAGAGGGGGATGATGGTCTGGACAGAGCCCTTTCCAAAACTCCTCTCTCCAATTATAAGGGCCCGATGTTGATCCTGCAGGGCCCCTGCCACTATTTCAGATGCCGAGGCAGTACCTGCATTTATGATAACTACCACAGGGCATTTCACATCTGTATCCTGGGGCTTTGCAGAGAAGCTCATTTTGCTCTCTGGCACCCTTCCCTTGGTATAGACAATAAGTCCCTTACTCAGAAACACATCCGCCACTGATACCGCCTGGTCCAGTAACCCCCCTGGGTTGTTTCTAAGGTCAAGTATTATTCCCTTGAGGTCTTTTCTGTGTTTATTTATTGCCTTTAAGAGTTCCTTTGTGGTGTTGTTGTTAAAGTTGGTTATCCTTATATAGAGATAGTCCCTTCCAAGGGGATGAGACTTTACACTGTGCACAGGTATCTTGTCCCTGGTAATGGTCACCTCTACAGGGGTATGTGAGCCCTTGTGAAGAATGGTCAACCTTATCTTTGTCCCCTTGGGTCCGCGAATCTTCCTGACTGCCTCCAGGAGGGATATGTCCTGAGTGGGTTCCCCATTTATCCTGAGTATCACATCCCCTGCCTTTAATCCCGCCCTATAGGCAGGGGTGTCCTCAATGGGTGAGACTACTGTTAACCTCCCGTTCCTAATGGTTATCTCAATCCCTATGCCTGTGAACTCCCCTGATGTCTCTATCTGCATCTCCTTGAATGCATCTTTGTCCAGATACAGGGAGTGGGGATCAAGGCTCCTGAGCATCCCCTCAATAGCCCCCTTTATGAGTTCTTTTCTATCCACCTTTCTCACATAATTTTGTTCTACCAGCGTTAGCACCTGGCTGAATTCTTTAAGGGGGTCATAGAGTTTGTCCGCAGTGGATACGTGGGGGGCAATAGCCACAGAACACAATAATAGCACCAGGATAATCCATTTGTTTATTTTCATGACTAACTCCAAAAAGGATTTTTGTTTTGGGTCCATAGGAAAAAAACAGGTCATCTCCTGACCTACTTCCTTAACAGGATAAAGGACATAGCCAGCTTTTCTTTAGGGATTATTTCAAAAGGGGAAAAAACTCAACTTATTTTTTTTCCTGTATTCACCTCCTTGGTGCAAGCCATTTTAGGGGATTGAGGGTCCTTTTACCCTTTCGTACCTCAAAGTATATCCCCCATCCCCTCAATTTTGGACAAAATCCAGCAAATCCAATGCATTCCCCCTTCTCCACCATCTTTCCCCTGGCCACAGTGGTGGCGGCCAGATAGGCATAGAGGGTATAATATCCCTTGCCATGATATAAGACCACCACATCCCCAAATCCCCGGAGCTTGCCCTCATATACTACCTTCCCCTGAAATACTGCCTTTACCTCGCTGCCCTTTTTTGCTTCTATCTCTAGTCCCTTATGGGTGGGGATTATGCGGCCTGGAGAGGAGAGGGGCCATGGCATCTCCCCTTTTATCTTTCTTATGTCCCTGGTGCTCATATTGAGGGTGTGTCTTATCCTCTCCAGCCTGTTTATTATGGCCTCTACCTCTTTTTCTTTTGCCAGATAAAGGGCCCGTACCTTTTTGAGCTCCCTCAACATCTCTTCCCTCTTTTTAATTAGCCCTTCTCTGGAGCGTCCTATCTCCTTTAAGGAATTACTCATCTCCAGGGTCAATTTTCTCTGCTCACTGTAGAGGGAATAGAGCCTTTGTCTCTGAGAGGTTATCTCTTCAATCTCTTTATTATAGGCCCTGTAGATCTGGCTTATCCACCTCTGTTTAAGGGTGAGTTCCTCCATCTCCAGGGAAGATAGGTCCTGGATATGGGCATGGAGATAGAGCTTCCACAGGAGTTTAAGGAGATCTTGGACATATCTCTCTCTTTGGGATATGCTATATTCAGTGGCCCTTATCTTGGTTTTGAGCTCCATCTCTTTCTTTCTCATCTCCTGGAGTCTTTTTTCCCTTCGGATCATATCCTGTTGTAATGTCTTTATATCTTTTTCAATTCCCATTATTTTTTCATACAAGGACCGCTGTCTTTTTTTAAGGAGTTTAAGCTCCCTTCTGGTTATACTCA
Source organism: uncultured Desulfohalobiaceae bacterium (assembly GCA_964427155.1). Classification (GTDB taxonomy): domain Bacteria; phylum Desulfobacterota; class Desulfovibrionia; order Desulfovibrionales; family Desulfothermaceae; genus Desulfothermus. The sequence goes on from CAYRSC010000014.1 coordinate 15,038, forward strand.
GGGAATGGGGGGATATTTGTTTGGGGTGATATTTTCCCTGAGCGGGATATACAGGGGAGCATAGGGCAAGGAAGAAGCATAATAACGCACCAAGGGACAAGTATCTCATGAAATTGAAAGTAGGGGGTATAGAGGACATTGTTTACACCGGGGGCTCTTTTTTTTGCACCAGTTTTTTCCTGTCCTGACCAGGAGGGCGTGAAATTCATTATATAGAGAGACATCTGGATCCAATCTCTGGTGACAGAAGTCCTGGAGGTCCTCGTAGGTTATCTCTTCAGGTATGAGATAGTGCCTGGAAAATATCCTCGCCGTGTATGCATCCACTACAAATATAGGTTTTTCAAAGGCATATAGTAGCATACTATCTGCGGTCTCTGGTCCTATGCCTTTTATAGAGAGTAGTTTTTCTCTCAAGTTATAGAGGGGATAGTCCCCTAACCTCTCTACCTCCATATTCACCTCTTGTTTTAAAAAACTCAGAAAGTTTTTCAGGCGTTTTGCCTTGATGTTAAAATAACCAGCAGGTCTTATAAGGGAGGCCAGTTCTTCCATGGAGAGGTTATACATTTCCTCAGGAGATAATACCCCTTTCTCCTTTAGGTTATTGATGGCCCTCTCTACATTGTCCCAATTGGTGTTTTGTGTAAGGATGGCCCCCACACATATCTCAAATGGCGATTCCCCTGGCCACCAATGGCTGGGCCCAAGGGAGTCATAGAGGAGGTGATATATGGATAGTAGGATATTTTCTCTCACTATGGCTCTCCTGGCTTCCAGATAATACATGACCAGTTTTCCCTGGAGATTATTTCATAGTCCCTGCCTTCAGCAGGATGATAGGCAGAGATGAGCATCTCCTCCTGTTCCTTTAGTATGCCAGAGAGCACCAGGATTCCGCGATGAGACAGAAGGGAGAGTAGCTTTTGTTTCATCTCCATAAGGGGTCTGAGGAGGATATTTGCCATTATGAGGTCAAAAGGGCCCTTTTTTAGGCATGAAGGTGAACCTATTATGAGGGAAAAACCATCATGAATTTCATTTAGCCGTAGGTTTGTGATAACGTTTTCCCTCACCAGGGGGTCTATGTCCAACCCAATCCCCCTTAGTCCCAGTTTTACTGCGGCAATGGATAGGATAGAAGACCCTGTGCCAACATCTAGAAAATTTTTGAGTTTTTGAAGGGACCCTTCCTCTCTCAAGTGGATAAGGGCCTCCAGACAGAGACGGGTGGTGGGATGATGTCCTGTTCCAAATGCCATCTGCGGATGGATTACAAGTGGAATAAGGGAGTTTTTTCCTATAGGCCTGGGAGGTGCTTTAAGCCATGGAGGTAGGATCAAAAAGGTGTTGGCCACCTCTATTGGCTGGAAAAAATTCTTCCATTCTCTCTCCCAAGATGCAGAGTGTATCTCTTTTATTTCCCCCTTTATATTATATTGGCCCATGAGGGAAGAGAGCAGAGATTGGGCATCTTCCAGACTGGAGAAATATGTTTTAAATTCTATAGATACTTCCTTCTCTATCTCTTCCCACCCACTGGAGAGTCTCTCCTCCAGTTCCAGGCGAAGTGCCTCTGCCTCTAAGGGGCTGGAGGTTATCCTCAAGAGAAAGTATCTATCCATTGCCCTGACCATGGTCTATTTTAAGGAGCTAAGTACCTTATCCAGGGCCTCCACAAACAGAGATATCTCTTCTGGGGAGATGATAAGGGGAGGGAGAAGCCTCAAGACATTTCCCTGCGCCAGGTTGCATATAAATCCCTCCTCAAGGAGGGAGGAGAATATATCCTTGGCCCACTTTTTTAGTTCCATCCCTATCATTAGCCCCTTTCCCCTTACCTCTGCTATGATGTGGGGATGTCTTTCCTGTAGCCCTGTTAGCATCTGTTTAAGCATCTCTCCCATTTTTTTAGAATGTTCTATAAGACCATCTCGTTCTATTATCTCCAGGACCTTATTTGCCACTGCACTTACCAGGGGAGAGCCACCAAAGGTTGTGGCGTGGCTCCCTGGCGCAAACCCCTGGGAGACCTCTTCTGTGGAGAGCATGGCCCCCATGGGAAGACCATTTGCCAGTGCCTTTGCACAGGTTATTATGTCAGGGCTGATATGAAACTGGCTATGGGCCCAGAAACTTCCTGTTCGTGCCATCCCTGTTTGGACTTCGTCCACAATGAGGAGCAGGCCCATGCGATGGCAGATGTGCTGGATCTGTCTCAGAAAATCCTGGTCCATTACCTTAACGCCACCTTCTCCCTGGATTACCTCTAACATGATGGCCGCAGTGTGGGGGGTAATGGCCTCAATAAGGGCATCTATATCCCCTGGAGGGACTGTTACAAAACCCTCCACAAGGGGAGAGAAGCCCTCCTTTACCTTGGCCTGCCCTGTGGCAGAGAGGGTGGCCAGGGTCCTTCCGTGGAAGGAGCCCTCTAGGGTGATTATCTCAAACCGCGCCTCTCCCCTTATCTCCTGCATATATCGTCTGGCCAGTTTTATAGCGGCCTCATTTGCCTCTGCCCCGGAGTTACAGAAAAAGACCTTTTGAAAATTCCCAAAAGAGAGTAAGGAGCGAGCAAGTTCAAGTTGTTCCCGTGTATAGAATAGATTGCTCACATGGAGCAATCTTTTGGACTGTTCACATATGACCTGGGAGATCTCAGGATGGGCGTGTCCCAGATTACATACTGAGATCCCTGCGAGCATATCTATGTATTCCTTGCCGTGTACATCGTATAGCCTGCACCCTTGCCCCCTTACCAGGGCCAGGGGATAACGCAGATAAGTGGGGAAGAGGAGTCTCTTCTCCATGGCCACTATCTCTTCATAGTTCATGACTATCCCCTTGTTTTTTGAGAAGTTTTAGGATCTGCTCATATGGGGTTGTTTTATAGAAATAGATGATGGATGTAAAGGGATGGGGAAGAGACCCCACCCCTTTAAACTCTTAACCATGGAGGGGGAAGAACTTAAAAAAGGGACACTATGGGGTGGGTCGTGGAAGGAGTCCTGCCTGTTCCACTATCTCCGGCACCCTGTGTTCCCATTCAATGGCCATGAGATGAATGCCTGCTATTCCCTTTGTTTCTCTCAGTTCTTGGATCATCTCACACGCTATCTTTATGCCCTCTTTGGCCTGTTCCTTCTTTGGCACTCCCTGGAGCCTCTTTATTATCTCGTCAGGCACATCCATTCCTGGGACTTTGGATTGCATATACTTGGCCATTCCCACGCTCTTCATAGGGGTAATCCCCGCCAGGATATATACCTTTTCAGTAAGTCCCATGTCATTTGCCTGTTTTATCCACTCCCTCATCCTCTTCATATTGTAGATGCACTGGGTCTGAATGAACTGGGCCCCTGCCAGGACCTTTTTTTCCAGTCTGTATATGCGCCATTCCAGGGGGTCTGCAAAGGGATTTGCTGCGGCACCAATAAACATATCCTTTGGGACACCGTCCACCTCAGCCCCACTTAAAAATTTTCCTTCATCCCGAAGTCGTTTTACTGTGGAGATAAGCTGGATGGAGTCTATGTCAAATACCCCTTTTGCATTTGGGTGGTCTCCAAATTGTTGATGGTCTCCTGAAAGACACAGTATATTCCTTATGCCGTGGGCATAGGAACCCAGGATGTCCGCCTGCATGGCCAACCTATTTCGGTCCCTGCATACCATCTGATATACAGGCTCAAGCCCTTCCTGAAGTACAATAAGGGAAGTAGCCCAGCTGGACATCCTCACCACTGCGGTCTGATTGTCTGTAATATTGACCGCATCCACATATCCTTTTAAATAAGAGGCCTTTTTCTTTACAACCTCTACATTGGCCCCTCTGGGGGGACCCAATTCCCCGGTAAGGGCAAAGTGTCCGTTTTCCAGGATCTTTTTTAAATTGCTCATAAGACCACTCTCATCTTTTATTTATTTTTGTTTGTTGTAAAATAACATCCTCCCCTATCTTCGGACATGACACTGTCCACAGGCAAGTGGACCCTTTCCTTCCTTTTTATGACATGAGATGCATAGTTTATGATAGGCCTCCATAAGGGGGATCTTGTTTTCTTTAGTGGGATGAAGTTTGTGGCAGGCTGAGCAGGGTTGTCCCACACTCACAGCTCCCTCCACCAGTTTTCCATTTTCATAGTAGTGATGACACACACTACAATCATATAACTGGGCCTTTTCATTGTGTTTGTCATGTTCAAATACTGCAGGGGGCCTCTGGGGATGTTTAAACGCAGGACAGCGAATAAACTTCATATTTTCCTGTCCCAGGGCCACTGTGATGTTTCCTATCAGGAATATCCCCACCACCAATATAAGGACTCTCTTTATCATGTCCCTCTCCTTTGGGTAATTTGCCAGGGGTTGTTTCTCATTAGGCCTTTTCCAAGTCCCTGAAAATAAAGACAGAGTGCTTTTAACAAAAAAAGGTTAAAGAAACAACCCCAAAAATCCCCTTTTAGGGGTGTGGCCTTGCACAATGGCTATGTTTTTATTCTGTATTTTCCACTATATATGTTCATTTGGCCCTTTCTTAAAAAGCCAATGAGGGAGACGTCCTTTTCCCTTGCCATATCCACTGCCAGAGATGTGGGGGCAGATACACCCATGAGCACAGGGGCCCCCAGTCTGAGGGAGCGATAGAGTATCTCTGCATTTATTCGGGAGGAGATTACCACCACCCCCACCTCTTTTGTCTTTCTCTTCTTAAGAAGAGAACCAGTGGCCTTGTCCAGGGCATTATGTCTGCCAATGTCTTCTGCCTGAGAGATAATGTGTAATATGGGGGATAAGATGAGACAACAATGGGTTGCCCCTGTGGTTTTAAACACTGTGCCTGAGGCAGAGAGCATTTGTTCTATTTCTCTGATCTGCTCCCTGGTTAAGGATAGATGGGCTGGTGGCGGGGATAACTTCCTTGCCCTGGATACAATGTCCTCAACAGGGGAAGGCTCCTCAGCCATTGTTATTCTTATCTTACTGTGCTTGTAGTCTATTTCCAGTGTTTCTATATCCTCTGGGGAGCTTATTGCTTCAGAGAAAAAGAGGTGCCCTAGGATGAATTCCTCTTGAAGAGATGGTGAAAGGGAGAGATGTTTCCATGGCCTCCCATTTATATATATCTCCCATCTCTCCTCTATTGCCACCTGATCCACTATTTCTCTTTTTTGCCCTTGCCTTATCTTTACTATCTTATAATCCCTGGTTTGATTCCCTAACTGTTGCATACCTCTAACATCCTGTTGAGGGCCAATTGTGCATCCTTTTTAATATCCTCTCCTATCTCCACCACCCATGCCTCATCAATGTTTTTTAAAAGCCTGTATAGTTTCAGAGGAGTGATCATATCCATGAATCTGCAGGAACATTCAAAAAGAGGTAATATCTCCTTTTTCCCCTTAAACCTTTGTCTGAGACGATTTACCATGTGTATCTCTGTACCAATGTAGATGGTGCTACCCTCAGGGGCCTGAGTTACATATTTTATTATCTTGGAAGTGGAGCCTGCCGCATCTGCGAGCTCCACCACCTCAGGGGGACATTCAGGGTGGACAATTATCCTTGCCTTAGGTGCCATTTCCCTGATGTGGAGGATATGCTCCTTTCTAAAATTTACATGAACATCACATAATCCTGGCCACACATAGAGACGTATTCCCTTTTTAGGCCCTCTTTCCAGCAGGGATATCTCCCCTCTGGAGAGCCCAATCTCCCTGGCAGTATTAAAGGCGAGATTTTTGTCGGGCAAAAATAATACTGCCTCTCCCTGGGAAAGCGCCCACTGTAACATCTGGGTACTGTTGGCAGAGGTGCACACACTTCCCCCATATCTTCCACATATGGCCTTTATCTCTGCAGATGTGTTTACGTATGCAAGGGGTATCACCTCATGAAAGGCATTGAGAGACCTTAATACCTCTTCTACCATATATGCAGGTGCAATATCTGCCAGGGTGCACCCTGCTTTTGTATAGGGGGTATAGACCTTTTGTGTATCTTGGGCTAAAATAGCAGATGATTGGGCCATAAAGAACACTCCGCACATTATGATATGTGTTGCCCCCACCCTGCCTATTGTTTGAGCCAGCTCTAAAGAGTCTCCCACATAATCGGCATGTTCCACCACAGCGTCCTGTTGATAGTGGTGGGCGAGTATGCAAAGGTCTTCTCCCATCTGGCGCTTTAGCCTTTTTATCTCTTCCCTGATATCATGCTGCATGATAATCTCTCCCTCTTGGATCTTTATCTGCTATTTTTTTAACAGATGGGTACCATCTCCTGGATCAGGAGGCTAGATGGTCTTGTGTGGCATAAAAGGTGTAAAAAATCAAGTAGAGCCAGAAAATAGGGGTGGATGGGGACTGTATTGACAAGGGTGGTTCAAGTCCATACCCTTAGATGGATATCTTTATTTATTTGTACAGGATATGGGTATGGATAGAACCAGGATGACGGGAGTGGGGATTGTGGAAAAGAAGTCCTTTTGTTTTGCCTATCCCCCTCATGAGTTCGTGTTTGAAAATGGCCAGAGATTGGGGCCCCTTACCCTTGCCTATGAGACCTATGGGAGATTGGACCCTGCGGGCAGGAATGCAGTCCTTGTCTTGCATGCCCTTACAGGGGATAGCCATGCTGCGGGTTATTATAGTGAAGAGGACCTCAAGCCTGGTTGGTGGGATATAATGGTGGGTCCTGGAAAGGCCATAGATACAGATAGGTATTTTGTTATATGTTCCAATGTGTTGGGGGGATGTATGGGCTCCTCTGGTCCTTCCTCTATAGACCCCTCCACAGGGAGGCCCTATGGGTTGAGATTCCCTCCTGTTACCATTGGAGATATGGTAAGGGCCCAGAAACTATTGGTTCAGCATCTAGGGATAGATAAGCTCCTAGCGGTAATTGGGGGCTCCATGGGTGGAATGCAGGTATTGGAGTGGAGCGTGCGTTATCCAGATATGGTGGAAGGGGCCATTCCCATTGCAACCACCACCCGTCATTCTGCCATGGCCATTGCCTTTAATGAGGTGGCAAGACAGGCAATAATGAGCGATCCCAACTGGAATAATGGAGACTACTATGGCTCTCTTCCCCCTGTACATGGACAGGCAGTGGCCAGGATGATAGGACATGTGACCTATCTCTCTGATATTGCCTTGCGCAGAAAGTTTGACAGAAAGGTGAAGACCTCCAGGCGGAGTTCCTTGGTATTTGAGACAGATTTTCAGGTATCCAGTTATTTAAAATACCAAGGAGAGAAGTTTGTAAACCGATTTGATGCAAATTCCTTTCTCTATCTCACCAGGGCCACTGATTATTTTAATCTTGCCGCATCTCACGGTCAGGGGTCCCTGGTAAAGGCATTTTCTCATACCTCTGCGAGATTCCTGGTAATCTCCTTTAGCTCTGACTGGCTATATCCCACCTATCAATCAAAGGAGATGGTTAAGGCAATGAAAAAGAATTCCCTGGAGGTAAATTTTTGTGAGATCCAGATAGATTATGGGCATGATTCCTTTCTCGTGCCAAATCCACGACTCTCTCGTCTTGTGAGTGCCTTTTTAGATAAACTCTACCGGGAAGTGAATGGAGGATAGGGTGCGTTTTGACCTTCAGACCATTGCCCGCTGGATAGAAGAGGGGAGTTCTGTGTTGGACCTTGGTTGTGGAAATGGCATCCTATTAAAATTTTTGAGGGAAAAAAAAGGGGTGCGGGGTACAGGTATAGAGATAGACGAGCAAAAGGTCACAGAGGGGATAGTCCAGGGGGTAAATGTGATCCATGGAGATATAAATGAGGAGATCCAGGATTATGCAGATGGGAGCTTTGATTATGTGATATTGAGTCAGACCCTGCAGCAGGTGTATAGGCCAGCCTGGCTCATCAATGAAATGCTCAGGGTGGGGCAGAAGGGGATAGTGAGTTTCCCCAACTTTGGCCACTACAAAAATAGGCTATACTTTTTGCTTCGTGGTAGAAAACCCATCTCTAGGGAGCTTCCCTATGAGTGGTTTGATACCCCAAATATACGGACCATCTCCATTGAAGACTTCAGAAGATTTTGTAAGGTGTTTAATTTTTCCATAGAGAGGGAGACCAGTATAAGTACCTTTCATCACGAAGAGGAGGGAAAGGTGGTTAGGTGGTTTCCTAATCTTTTTGCCACCTATGGGATCTTTATGCTTTCCCACCGATAGTATATGTGGTGAGCCTGGTAGAGGCGCCCTTTTGCCTTTAAAAATAATGTTGACCTTGTGCAGGTAATCACATAAAAATTTACTGCAAGTCCCATATCTTAAAAAGCCCTACCTTTAACTCAACAAGGGAGAACACAGATGGATAAAAAAGAGAAATGTCCACGGTTTAAACTAAATTCCCAGCACTGTCCCTGTACATATCCGTCCTGCTCCAAACACGGTATTTGCTGTGAATGTATAAGATATCATAGGGAGAGAGGAGAGTTACCTGCCTGTTATTTCACCCCTGAAGAGGAACGCACCTATAATCGGAGCATAGAATTTTATTTCCAGAGAAGGTTTAAATAGCCCATGGGTGGGGGGGACTTCTTCTCCAGGATCCTGGCCATTATTTCCAATGTATTTGAGGCCTATAGTGTGCTTTTGTTTTTAAAAGGCCAGGATGGAAACTATTACCTAAGGTCTTATTTTAGCCTGGGCAATAACGTGGTTGAAGATTGCTGTATTCCACCAGGTAAGGGCCTGGTGGGGTGGATAGGTAAGAACAGAAAACCCCTGGTGGTCCCTGATTTTTCCAGGGAAAGCAGGTGCCTTTGCTATTATCTGGAAAAGGGAGAAGAGAAGATCAAATCCTTTATGGGGAGTCCCATACTGGAGGAGAGGGGGGTGTTGTGTGTGGATACCAAAAAGACTTATAGTTTTACTCCCCGCCATGAGAAGATGCTCCATCAGTTTGCAGACCTCATAGGGACTTATCTCCTGGAATATGAGCAAATGGATATCCTTGTGGAACAGCAGAGGTATTACAGGGCCCTTTGTCTTATCTCTGAACTGAAAAAGACTCATCGTACCTGGGATAGTTATCTTTATAATTTTTTAAAGGTCATCTCCTCCTATACCCCCTTTTCTCATTGTCTATTTGTGGCCAGGGACAAACGGGGGACTGGATATTATGTGGAGAAGAGTAATGAGAGATTAAAGGGGCTGGAGGAACTAAAGGGGGAGCTTTTTAACATACACGATGGTCTCATTGGATGGGTTTTTAAAAACCACCGGGAGATAGTGCTATCTGGCAGTGAAGAGGACATGCCAGCCTCTTCCCTTTTTGGAAAGCTACGCATGGGGAGATTCAGGTCCATTATATGCCTTCCAATGGTGGTAAATCGCAAGACAAGAGGTGTGTTGGTGTTACTGGATGCCAGACCTATTGAGATAACTGAGCCCATGAGGGATTTTTTATCTCTGGTTAAGAGATATTTGACCCTTTTTTTGGAGGTATTGTACTTTAAAAACAAGCTCAAGAAGAGGAAGAAGTCCAAAAAAACGTAAAAATATAAGGTTGAGAGAGGGATATGTTTTTTAAAAAGTTATTTGGTTTTTTGGGAAAGGACCTGGCCATGGACCTGGGCACTGCCAATTCTCTATTGTATAGTGCAGGGAAGGGTATTGTCCTAAATGAGCCATCAGTGGTTGCCCTGGATGCCCGAACAGGTAAGGTCCTGGCAGTAGGGGCAGAGGCAAAGGAGTTTCTGGGGAGGACCCCTGAGAAGATAAAGGCCATTCGGCCCTTAAAGGATGGAGTTATAGCAGATTTTGAGGTGACAAAGATAATGATCTCCTATTTTATCAAAAAGGTGATAAAGGGCCTGCAACTGGTGAAGCCCAAGATCGTGATATGTGTTCCCACTGGCATTACCCAGGTGGAGATGAGGGCAGTGATAGAATCAGCAGAACAGGCGGGTGCCAGAGAAGTAAGGCTCATTGAGGAGCCCATGGCAGCGGCCATTGGGGCCCAGCTTCCCATAGAACAGCCTGTGGGGAACATGGTGGTGGATATAGGGGGCGGTACTACTGAGGTTGCAGTGATCTCCCTGTCTGCAGTGGCATACTCTGAATCGGTGAGAGTGGCTGGGGACGAAATAAATGAGGCTATTGAGAGATATTTGAAGGATGAATATATGGTTCTCATTGGAGAAAATCTGGCGGAGCGTATAAAGATAGAACTGGGGTCTGCCTATAAGATGCCAGGGGAAGAACGTTCCATGAAGGTCACAGGGAAGAATATGATGACAGGGGCGCCTGCTGTGATAGAGATATCTGAGGAGGAGGTGCGGGAGTGTATAAAGGAGCCTGTAAATGTGATTGTGGATTCAGTGATAAGGGCACTGGAGAAGACCTCTCCCCAGTTGGTGGCGGATGTGGCCCAAAATGGTATCCTGCTGGCAGGGGGTGGCTCTCTTCTCAGGGGGCTGGATAGGCTCATTAGTGAGCGTGCCAATATAAATGTGGTCCTGGATGATGATCCCCTTACCACTGTTGTTCGTGGTACTGGTATAGCAATGGAGAACGAAAAACAGTATAAACAGGTGTTTATAAATTAGGAGCAAAAGATGTATATAGCCGAGAGGGAGCTGCGCTCAGTGGCAGAGGCAGCCACCAAGGTGGTGAAAAAAGCAGGTGAGATCATTGTAAATTCCCTGGGATCCTCACATGAGATAAGACATAAGGGAGAGATAGACCTGGTTACAGAGGTGGATATAGAAGTGGAAGAGTATTTAAAAGGCTCCCTCCGCAAGGTGCTGGATGCAGATTTTTTGGCAGAAGAGAGCGCCTCTTTGACCCTTTCTGATGCTCCTACCTGGGTTATTGATCCCCTGGACGGCACTACCAATTTTGCACATGCAATCCCTGTAATTGCAACTTCCGTGGCCCTATGTGTAGAGGGCCTTCCCTATGTGGGGATAATAAATCTGCCTGTACTGGGAGAGACCTTTTATGCCATAAGGGGTAAGGGGGCCTGGTTAAATGAGAAAAAGATACACGTATCCTCCACCTCTTCCCTTAAACAGGCCCTCGTGGCCACAGGGTTCCCCTATGACATAAGCACACGTGTGGAGGAGGTGATCCCCCCTCTGCAGCGGGTCCTGGTCTCTGTCCAGGGCGTGAGACGTATGGGTGCCGCGGCTGTGGATTTGGCCTATGTGGCATGCGGAAGATTTGATGGATTTTTTGAACAGGGCTTAAAGCCCTGGGATATAGCCGCTGGTATCCTCCTGGTCAAGGAGGCTGGGGGAGAGGTGAGTGAGTATCACCCTCACCATCCCATTTCACTATTTTCCCCAAATATACTTGCCTCCAATGGTATTATCCATGAGCACTTATCCCGCATTTTACTCTAGGTCCTGTAGCTTGCATTTATACGCACATATTCTGGAGAAAGGTCTGAAAAGAGCATCCAGTAGGTCTCTTCTCCCATTTGTAGGTCAATGCAGATGGTGATGTCCTGCTTTTTTAACCTGGAGACAAGCAGAGAATCTGTATCCACCTCTACACCCCTTCCCCCCTCAAAGATACAGATATCCCCCACGCTCACCCGTATCTTTTCTGGTAGAAATCGTGCCTCTGTCTTACCAATCGCGGCCACTATCCTGCCCCAATTGGCGTCCTCTCCATGCAGGGCAGTCTTTACCAGAGGAGAATGGGCAATGGAGCGAGCGATCATCTCCGCATCTTTTTCAGTGGGGGCCCCTTTTACCTCCAGGTGAATGACCTTTGTGCCCCCCTCTGCATCCTGCACTATCTGATAGGCCAGTTCCAGACATACCTCTGTTACCATCTCCCTTATGTGGGGGAGGTTGTCTTTTTTCACCCTTATATGACTTTCCCCATTTGCCAGTGCAATTACACAGTCGTTGGTACTTGTATCGCCATCAACGGAGATCCTGTTGAAACTGTGATTTACTGCATAAGTGAGGACCTCCTGCCATATCTGAGGAGATGCCTCCAGATCGCTTATGATGAACCCCAACATGGTGGCCATGTTAGGGCATATCATCCCTGCGCCCTTGGCTATCCCTGTAATGGTTGCGGTGCTGTTCCCCTGTTCCATACGTCTAAAGGCTATCTTGGGAAAGGTGTCTGTGGTCAAGATGGCCTTTGCCACGTCCACAAGGCCCCTTTTACCTAGATTATCCTTTAGACCACAGATGCCCTTCCTCCATTTATCCTCGTGTAATTGTTCTCCAATTACCCCTGTGGAAACAGGCATTATCTCTTCTTGCCTGAGACCTAGAGAGGATGCAAGCATACTCACACTCTTGGCACATATGGCAATTCCCTCTTTGCCAGTGCAGGCGTTTGCTATGCCTGAATTTATCATTATGGCCCTGGCATATCCTCTGTTTTTATGTATATGTTCTCTACAGATGATAATGGGGGCGGCCTGAAATCTATTTTTTGTGAATACCGCAGCACAGCTTGCCCTGGGGGAGGATAGGATAAGGGCCAGGTCTTCTCTCCCCGAATACCTAAAATTTGCCTCTGTTGAGGAAAAGGTGTAACCTTCAGGGACATATATCATTGGCATACCCTCATTTTGATGATTATTTTGACCTTATCATTCTAAGGAGGGAGTAGCCTATAATGAGGATGGATATCAAGAAAAAAATGGAGGGCAGGGATGTTATTTTCTCCAGCACAGATAGGGGGCATTGATCTGAAAAACAGATTTGTACGTTCTGCCACATGGGAAGGCATGGCCTCAGAGGGCGGCGAAGTTACCACCTCACTGGTGAATCTTATGAAGCTATTGGCCCTTGGAGGAGTGGGACTTATAATCACGGGCCATGCCTATATCTCCCCCCAGGGGCAGGCCAGTCCATGGCAACTCTCAGTGGCAGATGATGAAAAGGTGGATGGACTTGCCTGGATGGTGAAGGAGGTGCATGAGGTGGGGGGTAAGATATTTTTGCAGATATCACATGCAGGGATATTCTCCTCTTCCATCCTGGATAGACCCGCTCCAGGCCCCTCTAACATGATTATTGAAAACCAGTTTAGGAAGGCCCGGGGAAGAGAGATGTCCATCAGGGAGATTGAGGATGTGATAGCATCTTTTGCCAAGGCCGCACAACGTGCCAAAAAGGCTGGATTTGATGGGGTTCAGATCCATGCGGCCCATGGATACCTTTTAAGTCAGTTCCTATCCCCTTATTTTAACAGGAGAACCGACCACTATGGTGGAGACATAGGGGGAAGGTCCAGGCTGGTGATGGAGGTCTATAGGGCCATCAGGGCAGGGGTGGGCGATGAATTTCCTGTGATAATTAAGCTAAATTGTAAGGATTTTTTAGATGGGGGAATGTCTTTTGAGGACATGCTTTTTGTGGCCCGTGGGCTGGAGAAAGAGGGGATTGATGCCATAGAGATGAGCGGAGGGACCCTTATCTCTGGAAGATATATACCATCTCGCAGGGGGGAGAAAAAGGGTCCTTATTATGAAGAGGAGGCAAGGAAATTTAAAAGGCATCTCCATACCCCCCTCATCCTGGTGGGGGGAATAAGGGATATGGAGACGTGCAGGTCCTTGTTAAAAAATGAGGTATGTGATTTTGTGGCCTTATCCCGTCCCCTTATACGGGAACCCGCCCTCATAAAGAGATGGATGGAAGGGGATGAGACCCCCTGTGTATGCGCATATGACAATCTGTGTTTTAAACCGGCCCTCAAGGGAGAGGGGCTTTATTGTTATGCCTCAAGGAGGGCTATCAGGGATATGTACAAGTAATTTACATCCATGGGGAGGTAGATGATGGGGTATAGGGAGTTGTCTTTTGGAGGAAAAGTTTATATGGGAAGGGTCTTGCGGGGGGAAGACCTGCTCCTCTCTCTCACCAGGGTGGTTGAGGAGCTAAATATCTCAGCGGGAAAGATTGAAGGCATTGGTGCCCTTGAGCACGCATGTGTGGGATATTATAATCAGCAGAGGCGTAGCTATCAGTGGATAGAGGTGGATGAACCAGTGGAGGTGGTTTCTTTTGGGGGAAATATCTCCTTCAAGGAAAAATCCCCATTTATACATGCCCATGTGGTGCTAGCCGACTCTAGGGGAAGGTGTGTTGGAGGTCATGTGGGAGAGGGTTGTAGGGTCTTTGCCTTTGAATACATGATCTTTCCCTTTGAAGGTCATGCCCTCAACAGGGAAATGGATATAGATAGTGGCCTTTATCTCTGGAATATTTAAGGGAGTTGACTTTTTGTAGGAGGACATCATTTTATAAATGGATAACGTTATGGATAGGAGGGTAAGCCATGATACTTTTTGAGTTTGTGTGCAATAGTTGTGGAAAGGAGTTTGAAGAATTGGTGTCCTCTGAAAAGGAGCAGGTAAGGTGTCCTCACTGTGGAAGTGGGGATGTGAGGCGTCTGCTCTCTGCGGCAAGGTGTAAGATAACCTCTTCTTCCCCTGTGTCTACTTCCACCTGTGCCCCTGCAGGGGGATTTTCCTGAGCTTCTTAAGGAGTAGTTTTTCCCGCTGTAAGCGGGATGGATGAAATTAGGGGTGGTGTATGGCTCTTAGATCTATACTGGACCTCTCTTATGAGGAACTTTTATGGGACATGAAGGTTTTGGGGGAACCCCGCTTTAGGGTGTCCCAGGTGTGGAACTGGATATGGAAGAGGGGGATATGTGACTTTTCTCAGATGAGTAATATCCCCAAGGTCCTGAGGGAGAAGATGGCTCGTGTCTATAGTGCAAACCTTCCTGAGGTGGTAGATGTGAAAAAGGGAGAGGATGGTACCATAAAGTTTGCCCTCTCCCTGCAGGACTCCCGTATTATTGAAACAGTGCTCATTCCTGAGAGGACCCACTATACCCAGTGCCTTTCCTCCCAGGTTGGATGTTCCCTGGGATGCAGGTTCTGTAGCACAGGCCAGATGGGCCTTGAGAGGAATCTGTCCAGTGGGGAGATACTTTCTCAGATCCTGGTTGCCCGTAATTACTTAAAAGACCATGGGATAAAGTTAAAGATAAGGAACCTGGTTTTTATGGGAATGGGAGAGCCCCTTTTAAATTGGGAGAATGTTAAAAAGGCCCTGGGGGTGATACGTCATAGGGAGGGAATGGAATTCTCCTATAGACACACAACCATCTCCACAGTGGGGATACCTGAGCCCCTTATGGAATTTGCCAGAGGGGATATGGGTTCTATTGCAGTTTCCCTCCATGCCCCCTCTCAGGAGATAAGGGAGGAGATTATGCCAAAGGCCTCCCGGATAATGGAGATTAAGGAGCTGGTGGAATTTTTGCGCACCCTTCCCATGAGACCCAGACAGCGTATCACCATTGAGTATATCCTTATAAGGGGTATCAACGATTCCATTGAATGTGCCAGGGATCTCAATAGGCTCCTATCTAATCTCAGATGCAAGATTAATCTCATCAGGTTTAATCCAGGAGAGGGCATAGGATATGAGGCCCCCCTGGAGGAAGATGTGGAGGCCTTTGAAAATTATTTGAGGGACAAGGGGCAGATAGTTACCTTGAGGAAAAGCAAAGGACAGGATATAAGTGCGGCCTGTGGACAACTCAGGGGTAAGATAACCTCACAGAATTAGGAGAGGAGAATGTCTATACAGATAGATTTTGAAAAAGGAAAGGGCCTGATCCCTGTGGTGGTTCAGGATTATTCCTCAGGGGATGTCCTCATGGTGGCCTATATGAACCAGGAGGCGTGGGAAGCCACCCTCTCCACAGGCAGGGCCCATTATTTTAGTAGAAGTAGAAACACCCTATGGCAAAAAGGGGAGGAGTCGGGGAATGTCCAGGTGGTAAAGGAAATAAGGGTGGATTGTGATAGAGATACTGTGTTGCTCCTGGTGGAGCAGATAGGGGAAGCCGCATGTCATATGGGCTATAGAAGTTGTTTTTATAGGTGTGTGTGGAGAGAGGGTCAGGGAGAGGTAGAAGAGATATGTGAAAGAAGGGTATTTGATCCTGAGGAGGTATATAATAGATGAAGGACAGGATATTAAAACTTGGTATCCCAAAGGGGTCTTTGCAGGATGCCACCATTAATCTATTCAGGAAATCCGGATGGAAGATAACCCTCCACCATAGAAATTATTTCCCTGATATAGATGATCCAGATGTGAGATGCACCCTCTGCAGGGCGCAGGAGATGCCAGTGTATGTGGAGGACGGTACCCTGGATGTGGGGCTCACAGGAAGGGATTGGATATTGGAGAATGAGGCGGATGTGGTAATAGTGGATGAGCTGGTGTATTCCAAGGCAAGCAATAGACCTGCCAGATGGGTCCTGGCAGTTGCAGGGGATTCTCCCTACCGGCGACCTGAGGACCTGAAGGGGAAAAAGATTGCCACTGAACTGGAGAACTTTACCCGCAGATATTTTGAGGATGCAGGCATCCCTGTGGAGGTGGAATTTTCCTGGGGGGCCACTGAGGCAAAGGTGGTTACTGGTCTGGCAGACGCCATTGTGGAGATAACAGAGACAGGTACCACCATAAGGGCCCATGGATTACGTATTATTGCAGAGCTTCTAAAGACATCCACCCAGATCATTGCCAATAAAGAGGCGTGGGAGGACCCCTGGAAGAGGAATAAGATAATGCAGATGAAGACCTTGCTCCAGGGTGCCTTAAAGGCGGAATCCATGGTGGGACTTAAGATGAATGTAAGGGAGGGGGACCTGAGCAGGGTCCTTGATATCCTTCCATCCCTAACCTCGCCCACCACCTCCAACCTATATCAGAAGGGATGGTTGTCTGTGGAGGTGGTGGTGGACAAGGGAGAGGTGAGAGACCTTGTACCTAGATTAATGGAGATAGGGGTGGAGGGCATAATTGAGTATCCCCTCAATAAGGTGATTTAGCCTATGAAAAAAAGAGTGTTTATTTGGGGCCTTTTCTTTGCATTAATAGTAGGGGGATGTGCCCCTTCCCATAAGACAAATCCCCTGAGAGAGAAGGATATCCAGGCCAGATTTGATCTGGCCAATTCCTATCTGGCCCAGGGAAAGCCGCGTCTTTCCCTGCTGGAATTAAGCAAGATAGAGAAAAGGTGTGAACATCTTCCCTATTTCTATTTTGTAAAGGGGATGGTGTACCTCTCCTTGAGGGATGCTAGAAATGCTGTGAGGTATTTTAAAAAGGCCCTTTCGCTTAACCCTGCCTATGGTGATGTATGGAATAACCTGGGACTGGCATATGTACTTCTTCATAAAGAGGAGGATGCAGAGAGGTGTTTTAAGAAGGCCCTTTCCATTGAGAGCTATACCACTCCAGAATATGCAGCGCACAATCTATCTGTGCTCTATGAGAGAGAGAAGAAATATCCCCTGGCCATAGAGTATGAGAAAAAGGCCCTTCTTCAGAATTGGAGATACCTTCCTTCCTATATACATCTGGCACATCTATATGTGAAGATTGGGAAATACAAGAGGGCGGTAGCCTGCCTCAACCGTGCCAGAGAATCATTTCCTGATAATCCCCGTATATATTATTTGCTGGGAGAAAATTATCTAAGGATAAACAGAGAAGAGGATGCAAAATTTGCCTTTGAGAGGGCAGTGGAACTCTCCAAGGACCCCAGCCTTACCCGCATGGCCAGAGATTATCTGGAGATGCTTAAATAGGTCTCCCTCTGTCCGCATCCTGGGGATAAATCCCTGGATATATGATTTTGCCGCGTATAACTTCTGGGCAAGACCAGTTGGACTTATCTCATGTCTTTCCATGTTGTTACATGCAGGGGCAGAGGTGGCCCTTCTGGATACCATGTATCCAATGTGGAAGGAGGTGTCTTGGCCTGCTCAGGAGAGATTTGGCTGTGGTCCCTATCCTCGCACCCTCCTTCCCACCTTACCCGTCCTTGCATCTGTTCCCAGGAGGTTTGCAAGATATGGCCTACCCTATGATATGGTAAAGAGGGCCCTTGAGGCCATATCTCCTCCCCCGGATTTGGTGATGGTGGGCTCTGTTATGACCTACTGGTATCCGGGGGTGGTGGCCTGTGTGAGGATGGTAAGGGAGGTGTGGTCCCATGTGAAGATAGTGGTGGGTGGAATATATGCCTCCTTATGCCACCAACATGCAAGTGAGTATCTGGGGGATGCAGATGAGATATTGAGAGGTCCATTGGAGGATGAGAGGAACTGGGGATTATTATGGAATCTTGTGGGGGAAGAGCCACCAACCCCACCCTCCTTTGCCCTGGATATGGGATTTTATCCCTCTCCTCAATTTTCCATAGTAATGGGTTCCAGGGGATGTCCCTATAGATGTGAGTACTGTGCAAGTTCGGTGTTATTTAAGGGCTTTTATCAGAGAGAGCTAGAGGATGTGTGGGTAGAGTTTGTCTCAGAGGTGGAAAGGGGTGTCAGGGATTTTGCCTTTTATGACGATGCCCTGCTCTATAAGGCAGATACATGGTTTTTACCATTTCTGGAAAAGGTAATAGGCCTTGGCGCAGGGGTTAGGTTCCACACCCCAAATGGAATACATGTGAGATATCTCACCCCTGAGATATGTAGGCTTATGAAACGAGCAGGCTTTAAGACCCTTCGGCTTGGACTTGAAACTGGCCACTTCAAGGATAGATTGGACCATAAGCTCACCAGAGAGGAGTGGGATAGAGGTATGGCCATCCTCAGGGAAACAGGTTTTTCCCCTGACCAAGTGGGGGTGTATATACTCTTTGGACTTCCTGGCCAGGGGAGGGAGGAGATAAAAGATTCCATAGAGTTTGTTAAATCATATGGTCTTCGTCCTCACCTTGCCTATTATTCACCTATTCCTGGCAGTAAATTATATCCCCTTGCCCAGAGACACTCCTGCTTTGATCTATCAGAGCCCCTGTGCCATAACAATGCTATATGGCCCTGTTATCCTGGGGGTTTTTCCTGGGAAGAGAGAAGTAGATGGAAGCATCTTGTGGCCCCAGGGAGATAGCTTCTTTAGGGCTTTTGCCCCTTATTTTTTGTGCCTGTTTGTTCTAATCAATAAAGCCTCTCCAGTCCCCAATTTAAAACAGAATAAGGAGGAAATTCACGAGCATAATGGATCTCCACTCTCACCTTTTGATCCATACGCCTGGGAATTCCCAATCGCAGATGTCCGTATTCCATGTTCCATTCATAGACTCTTATTACCTTTCCAGAATTTATGTCTTGGACAAAATTTTTACTGATTTCTCCTTGTTCCAAAAAATCATCAGGGGCTCCATATATCCGAATCATGGCTTCTTTGATTCGTTGGAAACTCTCCCAGAAGTCATGGAACTGGCTCTTATCTACATAATCAAAGACCAGTACTGTCTTCCTTAACACACCTCCTTCGTCAATTAAAATTAGACGTTGCCTTTGTTCAATTTCTTCAAATAGCCGGACCTCATATATGAGCATATTGCCTTGAAGTAATGGGGTCTTAAGCCCAAGATCTGTCATGACTTTTAGTGCCTTTTTTGTCTTTAATCCAGGATATAGATGTGCGAAAAGGCCTGGAGATAGACTGAGTTTTGCCAACTTCTCCGGTTTTTCTCTGAGCACCACCTTCTTGCGAGTGGGGTGTATTGACCGTTCAAAATTATAGGTCCACCACACTGACACACGATAAGTATCCGTGTGATCACCTCCGTGAACCCCCCGATGTTCTCCCTGAAATTCCAGAGAGAAAGTATGCCTTTTTCGGAAGTGACATTCATACATGAGATTGTAGTTGTAAGTGTTTATATCCTCGCCGGGCCAGTTATTTTGCGTTTTATAACTTGTACTCCCATAAAATCGGTGTTGATTATATATTGCCTCCCAGTTGAATCCCATGGACCAGGCTTCTGTCTTGGTGGAATAAACAGTGCTTTTTTGATAGCTCAAATTAGGAGAGAAATTAAGACGCCATGTATTGTAGAGTGTAAAGATATCTAAACCTAAGGAGATTTGTTGTTCACGGGAGGTGTGAGTGGTACGGGTAAAAAGATAATTCGTACGTAGATTCATATTTCTCAATAAAGGATAGGCTAGATTCAAGTTAAGGGATCGTGTGGAATCGTTTAAAGTTCCTAGTTTATCTTCACGATGTTGTAAAAAGGTGTCCAAATTTATGTTTAAGGGGCGAGTTAGGCGGGGAGGGCCAATATCACCGGAAAGGGAAAAACCGGCTATTTTAGTAATGATAGGATTGTCTGACTGCCATTTATCCTTGTAATATTGTAAACGTCCTCTGGTCTGGATGCCTTGAAGAAAACGATATCCAAGATGGAACTCGCAAGAGCGCCTATCAGGGGTCACTAACGAACCTTCTGGACGAAAGTCTTTTCCATAAGATTCTGCACGGAAGCGATAGGACCAGCCTATCCCTGGAGGACGATTCTGTATCTGCAAGAATAGTCCCCAGTCCTCACGGTCAAAGGCTTCATCAGGATAGTCCCCGTAAAAGTAAGCCGCTTCGGTCTCAAGGAGAATTTTACCTGGTAAATTTTGTTCCATGGCCACACTATAAGTGGTTTGTTGGTAGTCTTCAGGATATACTCCGCTTTTCTTAAATCGTCGGTTATGGACCAAGTTAAAGGTATAACGTCCTTTGGAAGTCTCTATGAGATAGGAAACTCCTTGAGATAGATTTTCCTTAACAGTAAACCCTCGCCAGGATGGTTGATTAGCCCCTATAAGATAAACAAAAGAAGACCGTACACCTTTATCTCTCCACCACAGGGGCTGAAGTTCTATTTGCACTCCTTTTAAAGACTGTTGAATGGTACGATAAGAAAAATAGGCATAGTAATCTCCAGCTTCAATTCTATAAGGGAGTGTTACGTCCCCCTGTTCTTTGAAGAGATTTATGCGTTCCGGTATGAATCCCCTCTCGTCTCCAGTACGATAGGGAGAATCACTCCATACCCCGTAAAAATTTAGACGAAAAAGGTCATAGGGATTAGTATGTTTCTCTACACGCAGATCTGTCTCATCATAGGTCATCCATCGCTCGTCATAAGTATAGATACTATTTTCAGTGTCCCCAGAAATTGAATAATAATCACTTCGTAAAGTGTTCCGTAAATTAATTCGCCATTCGGGATAGGTTGCAGAAATTGCCTCTCCCCCAACATCAACCACCATAAGGTACCCTAAAACTATTAACAGACCCACAAGAACCCTAGGTGCTTTGGAAAAGACACCCTTCATTTTACTCTGCCTCCTTTAGGGATATAATCTGATATGTTCTCTTATCCTTAAAAGATACTCATTTTCTCCCTCCAGCTTCACCAGCCCCTTTACTGGATCCTCAAACTCTATCTGCGTAAGGGCATTTACCGAGACGGTGCTTACCCTGGTTACATGTTCTTTATCCACAGGTAACACCCTTTGACCCAGGATCTGAACATCCTTTATGGCCAATATCCGCAATTTAGCCCCTCGATCAGGAAAGGTTTGCATGGCATCAAGAAGACGGTCGCGATCATAAAACTCCGAGGCTAGAAGTTTCTCCATGCGGGAGGTATTCCAGCTCGCCAGAAGGGATTTAAGACCTGTTTTTATAGCTTCCTCCGATACCGGTGGAAGATCCTTTATCTCCTCTTCCGTTTGGGATAAAGCCTTAACTGGCGTGGGTATAGGTCGTAGGTCCCGGAATTCCGCTGCATGAACAACTGTAATCCCCATTAATAAAAAGATTATTTTTAAATAGAAACGAAACATTGTAATCCTCCGAGTTTAGTAAGGGTTTATATCCATCTGAAGTTGATTGCTTAAGATGGTAATTTTCCCAGGAATTGGAGAAGATCCCCCGTAGGTGATGGATATATTGTAGCTTCCAGTTATAGGGTAGCCTCCAGCAAAAATGGGGGTTACACTAACATTCCAAGAACCTATGGAAGCAGCAGAGAGGGTGTCCATTGTCCAATCAATGGTTAACACCGCTATTCTTTCAAAACATGGAGGAGAAACTGAACCTAAATATTCTTCGGGAACTAAATGAAAGTGCCTTCCAGAGAGCATGCACCGGTCAACATAGAGGTACATGATATTTGGCTTGACGTTGGATTTAGAACCGAACACCAAGTATCCTCCCCCATCGTGGGGATAAGAATAACATCCCCCATAAAGGGAATCCCAGAATCCTCCAGCTGAAGCACAATCCACATCTGTTTGACAGGCACTCAAGTTGGAAGCACTACAGGAAGTAACGCTGCTTCCACCTCCAGAACTCCCACTACTAGTACTAGTCACAGAGGTATAACATCTTCCATCGGACCAGAAACCACGATAATAATTACACGAAGTACGGGAAACACAGGCCTCCACAGAATTAGCACTACATTCTCTTCCATAGATTTTTTCAGAGATCCACTGTAGGTCCAATTTTGAAAAAGGGGTATATCCTGAACGTCTAATCACCTGTATCAGCTGGTAGTCTACTCCTATTACTTCATATAACTTAGCATGTTCTGGTTTCCTTCCTTCTGGCCCTTTCTCTTCAGGAGGAAGCTTGCCGCAGTGCTTTTCGTAAAAGATCTCCATCACCCTAAGGGCCTTGTGATATTCCCCTTTTTTTCTTTGCGTGTAACTTATGGGATTTTCTAACGCCCACACTATACCTGTCATCCAATACCACAGTAATAAAACAATAGCCCATCTCATTCTCCTGCCCCCTTTCCAATTATTTAAGCCGCCAGAGCCATGTAGTAAGAGATCTCCTCCAATCTCTTCTGGATAAATCCAAGGCTCTTGTGCTTTGGCAGTGGAGTCTTTAGCCTTGCCTCTTTCTCCTGTAGGGCCTTTTCAATCTTCTGAAGCTGTTGATGGATTACTTTGCGGGTCTCTTCCAGGCCCTGACTTATTTTTTTGCTCTGGATTGTCATTTGAGATACTGCCTCTTCTATCTTGCGAACAGCCACGTCTTTCTTTAACGTTTTGATAGCCTTTGAGCCCTCTCGCAAATAGAGATTTAGCCATTCCCTGTTCAATCCATATCTGGTTACCCAATTTCCCCACGCACCCTCATTGGTTATGGAAACTATCTTGTCCATAGCCATTTTTATGGCCATTTGCTGGGCCTCTTTAATCCCCACCCCTTTGGGAGGGGTAATCCCATGCACCTGGAGGGACTGGACATATCTTATCCACTTCTTGGCTATATCCTCTTTTAAAAATACTGGCTTCCCCGCCTTTAGGGTCTTGCGAACGATTTCATATTTGCCTAGCTTTTTCAAAAAGTCTCCATAAACTTCTAGAAAATCAGGAGTAACTTTGATCTCCAACCCTCCTTGAGTCTCTCCAGGTCCCTTTTTCAAAAGATACATAACCCTCCCGTCCCGCAATTTAGCCTTCTGGAATACAAGTTGACCTTTAAGTTCACGGATGCCTCCCTTATCCAGAATCCCTGCCACCCAGCCACCGTCCACTTTGCGAAAATAGATATTGGCTGGCTTAAGGTCTCCATAAAGAATTCCGTGGCGATTTAACTTGTCTATCAATTCCAGAAGGGCCAGTTGTTGTTCTGGAGTAAGTTTCCCTCCCTGCATCTTAATAAGTTTTTCTGCAGGGATCTCCTCTGGTTTAAGGCGACGCTGCACGCTGAAATAAGAGCCATCTTTGAGTTTTCCTGTTTCCAGTATCTCAGTGTGTTCTATTCCAGCCTTTTTTAAGATCTCAGAGGCCTCTTTCTCCGCTTTAAGGGAAACTATACTCTCACTGATCTTCACTACCTTAGAAGGATCCTTGGCATTGAGATAGACTATTCCCCTGACTCCCCTTCCTAACTCCTCTCCTAAAGCCAAATCTTCTCCTTTTTCTGTCTTTAAGACCTTTTTAACACTAGTTTCTTTGGCTAGTTGCTTTTGAGTTTTTTCAGCCTCTGTTATCTTGTTAGTCAGGGTTGAACCTTCCTTCTTTGCCAGAGAGGCCTCTTTAGCAAGGGTCTTCTCTACCGTGGAAATTTCGTTTTTGGCCTGATTCACAGTACGGCTAAGGGTCTTCTCCAGTTTTGAAAGTTCGGCAATTTTCTTAAGTTGGGCCACCTCTTCTGCAGAAAGCTGGAGAGTCTTTTGCAGCTCTTTCACTGTCTCCTGGGTAATATTTCCACGGATTAGGGTTTTTTCTAGAGATTTTAGTGTGTTAGTATCTAGGGCTCTTGATGCTCGTAATGATTTTATGAATTCAGAGGCTGACTGGTTAAGGGTAGTAGTTAATTCTTGGGGAGTTTTCGCAAAAAATTCTCCCGAAAGTTTGGTGGGAGCATTGCTCATAGGAAGGTTGCCGTACTTTTCCCGGAACCAGGAAGGAGTGGCTTCATAGGCTATCCCTGCCCGAGCCTGGATATTATTAGGACTTATAATATCCAGGCCCTTGATTTTTTTCCCATAAGTCATGAAGGCCTGGGCCTGTTCTGCGGTAACCTTTACCCCCCCAATCTCTCGTACCTTTCCCCATTTCCCTATGGCATCTACATCAATCACTCCGCAGTGAAGAACTCCCTGGGCATCCCTGAAGAAATAGACATTGGGTGGTTTGGCATCTAGAAATACATAGCCCTTTTGGTTCAAGCGTTTCAACATCATGGCGAAAGCCGCTTTATGCTCTGCTGTCCATTTGGAAACATCTTTGATGACCATGGATTGGGCTATACGGTCAGTTATAAGAGCTACGCGGCCATCAGACAGCTTTTGAATTTGAAATTTGGGGTAAGGGATACCTGCTTCCTCTAAGGCCTTAGCACTAAGTTTCATAGATTCCAGGTTAAACTCAAGCTTTTTACCAGAGACTTTAAGGATCTGGACCACCTTGGAAGGGTCTTGAGCCTCATATACCTCTTTAAAAGTTCCCTCAGAGATGCGCTCTCCTACAGCAATCTCCTGTCCATCTTTGGTTTTGATGCGAAATTTTTCTTGGAAGGGCCCACTTCGGTGCATATTTTGTCTCTGACGAATAAGAAAGTCCTCCATAATGTGGGCCTGTTCCTGCATCATCTTCTTTTGTTGCATTACATCCTGTAAAAATTCTCTCGCTCTTACCACTCGAGCTTGTCGTAGCTCTGCTAAACGCAACTCCGCTTTGGAGACTGTTTTATAGGTTTCCGCAAGACGTTGGACTTGACTCAGGGCCTCTTTAGAGCCGGCTGCCGTCTTCTGGAGCAAAAGCGCGGTTTCCCGGTTCACTTTAAACATCTTCATGACCTTAGAGATATCCTTGGCACTACTGATGAGGCTCAAAAGGTCCAGTGCTCCATGTACTCCGGCTTCAAAAGATTCCTCAATCTTCTTTTCAGCTCCCAGGGCCACCAGAGCTGTAGCCACGTACTGAGCGTTGATCTGGGGAGGAGAAATCTCAGGATTAGGGTATTTTTTATCCCATTCTTGAAGTTTATTTATAGCGGCATAATAATTACCAGCATATCTAGTTGCTCCCATATAGGCCTTTACTAAATTATCCGCGGTCATCTTGAACATCATGCCCACGGCCTCATAAAAGTTGGGAAGCTTATGAACGGGGACTTTGGCAACCGCAGTATAAAGCCCTTTAAACATGTTTCCCACATAGGAAACCAGTGCCTTGCCTGTACGTTTTACAAATCCCTGAGCCTTCGCATAGGGGTTATATTTGCGAAGATATTTCTGGATCTTTTGGATTTTCTCCGGAGAAAGCTCCTTTACCCCTAAGGCGCCCATTGTCTCTAGGCCTTTAGCCACTATAGAGTCCATTACCACGCCGAACTCACAATTGGCATAAGTTTCAAGTTCTTTTGCCTTGAGAACAGCCTGCATTAGTTTGCGATCGTGCACTAGTTGCCAGATGCCGTCTCCTTTAAGACGCCACCGTTTAGGACGCTTGGGGACATCTAGCATAGAGGCCTTGCGGGTGAGGAGGGCCAGATCTCTGGGGCTAAGATCTATCCTTAGGTTTAGGCCTGGGATATTCAGGGGCGAAGGGGCTGTACTCTGACGTGAAAAATCAGGACCTCCCCTTTGATTCGTATTCTGGTCTTTCTTGAGATGCTCCCTAGGTATCAATTCCACTGTATAACCCACCGTCCTGCCACAATAACTTTTCAAGGGAAGACCCAGACAGTGCTCATAAGTCCCAGAACAATAAAGCCTCTTGAGAGTATATTGGAGATTGTGAAAGAGCTGAATATCGTGAAGCAAGGATTTCCCCAGACGATTAATTTCCTGGTTTAGAGATGTTAATTTAGCGTTCTGGGATTTAAGACGCGCCAGGTCCTTACGTCGTTGGCGAGCCCATTTAGTGAGCACTTTCACCTGGGCCTCATCTAGGGCCTTGGCCTCCACAATCTTTCTGATATTGTAAAGAAAAGCCGTGGGAGGGAGACCATCTCCTATTACTGGCGCTGTGCCTACGCTGGAACGTCTCTTAAACTGAGAGAGGACTTGCGGAGGAATGATGTATTTCTGTGCCTTTGCTATTACGCGAGTATATTCCTGGGAAAACTCTTTATAAGGCTTATACCAGGCCTCTTCCAGTCTGGCGATTTCCTTCTGTTTTTCTGATAAGAGTTTTACTGTCTGAGGCACTCGTTCGGCAAGGGCCAGGAGTTGATTCATAATATGCACAACATGATCACAGGGGACACGAAGCCTGCGTCGGCGTTCTAAAATGGACTTTTCTAAGGACTCACATACCTTGCTCAACTTGGGTTTAGAAGAAGGTGGAGATGGTGCCTTGACCTGGAGGGTGAGTTTCTTCTTCTCTACCACCAATGTTTTCTTAAGGCGATCAAATCTGGGGATCTCTACCTTTATCGTTTTAGGGACCTTTTTAGCCAGATCTTGGCCCTTTTTTCTGGTCAACATCGCCGACTTGGGGGTCCCTGGCTTTTTGGCTTCTGTGTGCACTCCCGTGATTCCACAATTTTGCACCTGGATGTAGGTACGGGCAGGATGGCGGCCAAAGAAATTTTGTATCCCTAACTTGCCCTGGTATTGTTCCACTGAATAAGCATAAAGGAGATAGCGTCCATCCCCGTATTCTTTAGGACGAAAGTGAAACACCTGTGAACCCTTCAAGGTGGTCAATATCTTGCCCGTGCGCCGATCCACCAGTTCCCAGATGGCCTTTCTATAAGGCAGTGGACGACGCGAAAGACTTCGCAAGGTGCCACCACCCTCAGATTCTTCCTCTAAGACCCCCCAGCGAGCGTAAGCACTAAACTCTATGGTACGATCACATCGCCCACACACCTTGAAGGGCTGATTATTGCATTTGCCGTCAAAATAGATATTGTTCTCTGTAAAAGGAGCACTCTGTCCCGGTGCCTGAATTAGCATATCCACCAGCACCTTAGAGCCAGAGCCTCGGTCCTTGGCCGGATCATAGACGGTAATCAAAGGAGAATAGGCCCACCCTAGACGAAAGGGATTGGGATCTTTATAAGGATCCTTCACAGGTTTGCCCTGGTAACCAGCCAACCGGACCCGGATGCGGTATCGTCCCTGTTTTTTGATAAGCACCCAACCAGGACCAGCCTCCCATAAATTCCCTGGCACAGGATAGATTTTACCTCCCCGCACCTCTACCACTTCCACTTCGTAAGGATACTGAAGGGCAGAGGGCTTAGGGGTACAATCTGAAAGCTCAGCGGCCAGCACCTTGCCTGTGCGCTCGTTTCTCGCTAGGGCTTCACGAATATAGGTATAATAAGCAGTAACCTGTAATGGGATCCGTTTGTTTATAAAATATCGTTTAGAATAAAGCTTTTTTTCATGGGGAAGGGCCTTAACAAAGATTTCTTTTATTTGCGGTCCACACTTCTTTCCGTATAGACCAGAGATAGGCATCCTTTCCACTATTACGCGCTTTGGATCTTTTTCAGCCCAACCCTTTGCCCCAATTACATCCAGACTCACTATTAAACACAAAAGAAGAGAAAAGATTTTCCAAAGCTTAAGCTTCATAAGTTTTCCTCTCTCCTTAAAAGATTTAAGAAAAGCTATTTGGCAGTTAAACCTTAAGCCTGTTTTTTTTCTTAATTCTACTTATCTTAGATCTAAAAAAAGATGTCTATTCGGAAAATTACTTAAAAAGATTAGGTAATTTTACTTAAAGAGCTAACTCTTACCTAGAAATCAAGGTGCATTTTATGGCCTTGTTAAGTAGGTTGAGGGGAGTGGGGATATTATTTATTAGGAGGTTAAGGATTGGATCGATATGTTTTTTCAGGTAAGGAGGTGTTTATTTCCCCCCTAGGAAGACCTCTCCCTTTTTAAATCCCTTGGGATCTCCTGTGTTATTTTATGTTGTCCCAGTTGGGGGAATTAGTTTTCCTTTCTGTCTTGTTGAATTTTTTTTTCTTTTTTATTAAAAGGGGTGCATAAGATGTAAGGAGTGTGAGAAAGATGAGAAGGTTTATATTATTGTCTATGGTAATGGTCCTGCTTGGAATGGGCACTAATTGCTGGGCCTCTTTTCCTATTATTAACAGGAAGATAAGGATAGGCTATCTGGAGGCAGGTCCTTACTGGATATATGAAGGCACATTTAAGGCATTTAAAGATAGTCTTATCAAGAAGGGATGGGGGGATAAGGTAGTGTTTGTAAAGAATGCCCATTTTAGTCCAGGATGGGGCCCTGAGCACAAGGCCGAGTATGTAGAGCGAGCAAAGGAACTTATGACCAGAAAGGATATTGATTTTGTGATAGCCATGGGCACTGCAGCCACAGCCGCCCTCCTCAAGGTAAATAATGGGAGTAAGCCCATTTTGGCCATGGCAGTGGCAGATCCAGTGGCATCTGGATTTGTAAAGAGTATTCACGATTCAGGGATAGATAACTTTACTGTGAGGATTGTGCCCAATCGCTGGAAGATAATGTTTGAGGTATTTTATGACGTGGTGCAATTTAAGAGGCTGGGGATTATCTATCCCGATACTGCGGCAGGGAGGGTCTATTCCAATGTGGAGGATGCCCATGAAGTGGCAAAGGAGAAGCATTTTAAGGTCCTGGAATATAAGATAAGTTCTGCAGAGGGGTTTTGTGAGTGTGAGAGAGGGATAAAGGACCTTATTAAAAGGGGAATGGATGCCTTTTTTATTCCCCCACTCAACTGTTTTGACTGGACAAAGAGTAATGTGGAAAAACTTCTTAACCTATTAAATGACCATAAGATACCCACCTTTGCAAGGGATGGTTCCCTTTATGTAAGGGCAGGGGCACTTATGGGATTTTCCACCATGGACTTTGGACCAGTGGGAGACTTTCTCGCCAATATGGCTATCCAGATAT
Organism: uncultured Desulfohalobiaceae bacterium; assembly: GCA_964427155.1. Taxonomy (GTDB): domain Bacteria; phylum Desulfobacterota; class Desulfovibrionia; order Desulfovibrionales; family Desulfothermaceae; genus Desulfothermus. The sequence goes on from CAYRSC010000014.1 coordinate 44,271, forward strand.
TTAAGGGAGTTCCTCCTAGAAAGGTAAACATGATAGATAAGGCATCTCCAAAGATAGCAGTAAATCTGGAGACTGCCCTTAAGATAGGCTTTGATTTTCCCGTAAGCATTCTTATTGCATCTGATGAGATATATGAGAAGACACAACTGCCTAAGAACAGGAAGTTTAAATAGAGATGAGGTTTAAGATAGTCCTCTCCCTTGCCATCTTCTTGACCCTGACCCTGGGGTTTAATGGATTCCTCCTCACCTCCTCTTTTAAAAAGAACAATCGGCTAAACTATTACTCTCTCACCACCACCATTGGTAAACGTATAAAGATGTATATTGAGACAGGGCTTATCTTTGGGAAAAAGCTGGACACCTTTTATGGGCTGAAAAAACTCTTGAGAAAGAATATAAAGCAGTGGAGTTTTATCACTGATTCTATTGTAACAGATCCCAGGGGAAACATCCTGTGTACTGCCTATCCCCTCAGGGGCATCACTGATATCTTTATGGTTAAGTTACTTGTGACTGGCTATAGATCCCATCCAGAATCTAATATATTAAAGAGTCCCTCGGGATATATGATAGCCCTGCCCATAGAGAAACATCATAGGATAAAGGGCTATCTGGTCCTCCTTATAAGTAAGATGATAGATGCCCGGGCCCAGGTGCTGGTGAGGACTCAGGCCATAATAATGTTTATTATAATCATCACCTCCTTTTTATCTCTCCTGGCACTGGTGTGGTGGGTGAGTACCTCCCAGGGAAGATTGGTGAAACAGATATCCCTTTCGCGTATAATACCCATCCTGTTTGTTAGTTTTCAGCTCATTTATGCGGTGGTGGCCACGCAGGGGTATCAAAAGAGGTTTTCCTCTATAATTCAGCAAAAGATCTTTTATATACACGATAGTCTTGTCCATGACCTTCAGTATCTTTTGAGTAAGGGGGTCTCTCTTAATCGTGTTACAGGCATGGAAGCATATCTCCAGCAGATACTCTCCTCTAATATGGAGATAAAATCCATTGAGATAATGGATATGCACCATCATATCCTCTATAAGGTGGAGAGAAGTCCTCGGTATTCTTTTATCCTTCAGAGAGTGGGATTCTTTCAGATAGACAAGACATCGGTCCTGGTGGACAGGGATAAGAGACCTGTGATTTATGTAAAGACTACAGGAAATCCTGAGTTTATTTTTAATCAGGGACTTGGGATGTATCTGGATACTGTTACCATCATTATCCTGTGTCTTATCTTTTTAGGGGAGTTGAATCGGATATTTTCCCCTCTCTTATATAGCCTCCAGCATGGTTATGAAGAGATAGAAACATCCACTGCTGATACGGGAATGAAATTTTTGCGTATCATAGCCTTTTTGTTTTTCTTCTCGTATGACATGCCCATGTCCTTTATCCCTCTTTATATGAAACAGTTTCATATTATGCCTTTAAAGTTCATTCCTGTAGATGTAATATTGAGTCTTCCAATCACTGCAGAGATAGTATGTGCCACCATAAGTACTATGTTTGGAGGGATAGTTACAGAGAGACTAGGATGGAATAAGAGTCTTATCTTTAGTATTGTATTTGCCACTACCGGTCTATTAATTGCAGGATTTTTCCCCAATCCTTGGATATATATCCTTGCTCGATCCCTGGCAGGTCTCGCCCTGGGACTTATCCTTATCTCCCTTCAATCCTCTATTGCCCACACCCAGGATATAAACAGGGCAAATGCCATCTCCAATATATTTGCGGGGGTGCTGGCAGGAAGTCTGTGTGGAAATGTTGTTGGTGCCATGCTTGCTGACCAACAGTCCTATAGTGTTGTATTTATTGTGGCTGGGATAATGAGTGTGGTGATAAGTGGGTATATAGTTTATCTTTTAAAGAGGGTTGCACTATCTCCCTCCCAAGAGAGTCATAGCTCAGGCCCTGTGGAGTTAGAGGGAGGGAGAGGGTCCTTGTGGAGCTGGGCAGATGTGAAGACATTGAGTCTGATTATATGTATTGCCATGCCAGTGGCTATGACCATGGTGGGGATATTGTACTACCTCATCCCTGTATATCTCAAAGAGATTGGCACTTCCCAGGGTAATATAGGGAGGGTGATAATGATATATGGATTATGTATTATATATGGGGCCCCTTTTATCTCTCGTATGGTGGAAGGTAGGGATAGGCGCAGGGTGGCCCTGGTCACTGGTTTTATCTCCCTCCTCTCCCTGGTGCCCTTTATTTTCCTGAAGGGGATCTTACCTTCTTCCATTTCTATCCTCTTTGTTGGGTTGGCAAATGCCCTTGGGGCAGGGTGTCTGGTGGTATATTTTCTTGACCTTACCTCCTCCTCAAGGTTGAGTGAACACAGGAGGATAAGTATCTATAGGGGCTTTGAGCGCATGGGGCAGATACTTGGTTCAGTGCTCTTCGCCTTTTTTGTAGGCTCCTTTGGTATGAATATGGGGCTGGGCATCCTGTTGGGATGCTTTGCAATCCTCCTGGTGGCTTTTTACCTTATACAACATGGCAGGGATAGAGATGCACTTTCAACCTCCTGAGAGGAGTAAGTCCCTACCTATTGAATGGCTCTCTCTAGAAGAGACAGATCAATTGGTTCATCTTGTGGGTCTGTGTTATGGAGATAAATATCCAGATAAGACCTTTTACGATGCGGAAGGGCTCAGGAGGGTCTTCAGAGAAGGGAGACTTCGCTCTGCAGTTATTAAGGACGCAGGAGAGGTTGTGGGACATCTTTGTTTGGTGCCATCTCATTTGGAAAATGTCTGGCTCTTTTTTTGTGGTCTGAGTCATCCAGATTACAGGGGAAATCATTTTTTGACCAGGCTCATGGTCTTTATGTGTGAATATGTGTATAAGATAGGTAAGATGGGATGTTATAGTGAAATGGTGATGTATAATCTGGCCTCGCAGCGCTCCAGTATCCTGGCTGGAGGGGGGGAGTGTGCCTTTTTTTATGCCAGGATACCTCCTGGATACAAAGAGGGATGGAAAAACACCATGTTGTTTTTCTTTCCTGCCAAGGGCCCCTTGCCTCCAATGGAGTGTTGCTGTTCTTATTATGTTACAGAGGTATTTTCCATAGCCCACCGTTTCAATATAGAGGTGGTATCTGGTAGGGGAGCCAGATTGGGGAGGGAGAACATCTTTGAGATAAAGAGAAGCCCCGCCTGGAAAACTGCTGAATTGTTGGTGGAGGACCTTACCCCTCATGAGGACCATAGTTCATTCTGGGAAGAGCACCTGGCCACCCTGGAACAGGAACCTGTAAGGGGGATATATTTAAACCTCTCCCATCCCCAGGTAGATAAGTGGGTGGAGATGCTCAGTAAAAGGGGTTATTTTTTTGCAGGGATATTGCCTTACTTGTTTTCTTCTGGAAGTGCCCTTATCCTCCAGAATATAGCCCCCCGCATCCCCCTTCAAAGTGGGGACGACCTATTCGTAAGTGATTTTGGAAGACGTATCTTTAGATTCTGTGAGCGCTCCAGGAGATCTGAGTCTTTATAGGGTGATTTCCAGGATATTCTTCCCCCCCCTGTACTGGTAAGATACCTCATGGGCCATTTCTTTTACTAGAAATATCCCCAATCCTCCTGGCTCAAGCTCTTCAAGGGAATTTTGTTCGCTTATTATACGGGGTTTGAACTCAAGGGGATTAAATGGTCTGCCCTTATCTTCAAATATCACTACAATGTGGTCTTGCTTTAAGATGAGCCTTACCACCAGCTCCCCCTCTTCCTCTGCTCCATAGGCATATCTACAGATATTTAAGATTATCTCCTCCAAGATCAGCTCAATACGATAGAGGAACTCCCCGTCCTTGTTATTTTCTTGAAGGATTTTTTTCACCTGCTCAATAATGGAGGATGCCTCTTGGTAGTTGGCCCGTGAGGTAAATATGAATTCCCTTTCAGGAGCTGGCTTCTTCAATGGCGTCCTCCAGGTTGTCGTACATTGGAAATATGGAGTTAAATCCAGATATCTTAAATACCTCCTTTACCATGGGCTGGAGATTACAAAATACATACCTTCCATTGGATGCCTTTATCTTTTTCCCCACTGAAAGCACACTTCTAAGGCCAGCAGAACTTATATATTCAAGGCCAGATAGGTCCATCACCAGTCTATTTTTTTCCTCGGCAAGCAGGGAACATTCCTCTTCAAATCGTTTTGCAGTATTTGCATCCAGCCTGCCAGAGACTTTTATTAGCAGAATCTTTCCACACTCACTCTTCTCTATATTCATTTTCCTTGTCCTCCCTGGATATTTTTTGTGAGGTTGTAAAAATAGTCCTCCCTGGAAGTTAGAGGGTGATTGACTTCCATTGATAAGCCATATTATAAAATTTTATTATATTCTACAAGGAGTGATTATGTCAGAAGGAAGGCTCGTCTCCTTAAAATGGAAAATAGCTATCCCCCTTATTTTTTTGTTTTTTGTGATGGCGGGAGCCATTATATTCCTCTCTGCCAACCAGATACGTGAGTCCATGTTCAGGATAAATGAGCAACAGGCCAATAATATACTCTACCTGGTGGACCTGAATATAAATGGTCAATATAGAAATTTTTTGGTCCACAAGATAAATGTTATCCTGGAGACAAAAAGGTCCATGAGGTTTATCAATGATAGGCTGGGATACTGGCTTTTAAGAAATGGAGACAGGGCCCTTACAGAGGTAAAAGGATTTCTTTCTGACTATAATAGGCTATTTTCCTATAATATATTTGCCATGGTCCTGAGGGGAGGAAAGTTATTACTCAATACCAGCAGAGAAGTGGATTTTCATACACTGCTCACACTTCAGGATATAAAGGGAAGAAAGTTAAGGGACATATTTTCAAATGGTAGAGACCTGGAGAGGGGAGATTTTATTATCTTTACCTATAAGAAGCGCAGTATGGTGGGATTTTTAAAACTCCACCGCCAGTATCTAGTGGCGGTATTTTTGGATATCCAGCAAATAAAACAGAATCTGTTGAAAAATAAGAAAAAGATGGTAGACATACTGTGTTCTAGCCTCAATAGAATAAAGATACTTTCCTCGGGTTATGCATTTATAATAGATAGGAGGACGGGAGTCACCATATTTGCGAGGGATTTAAGTTTTAGAAGAATAAAAGACCTGTTATTGTCCCACATTAAGGCCCTTCCCTTTGGGATCCCCCATTCCTTTAAGTTGGTCACAGGGGGGCACACCTATTATGTAAAGACACGATATTTTAGACCCCTGCACTGGTATGTGGGGGTAATAGTACCACTTAGTGAGATTCTTGCTCCTGGCTACAGGCTGGTAAGGCTTCAAAGTGTCATTGTCTTTATCATATTTGCCTTGAGCCTTATGGTGGTATTGGTCCTTATTGTGAGGGCCATGGAGCCGTTAAAGAGGCTCTCCAGGTTTACCTCTGCCCTGGCGCACCATGACTTTTCAAAAGAGGAGCTGGACGTATCTTCCTACTTTAGTCCTGGAGATAGGCAGAGGAGGGATGAGATCGGCCTTCTCACAAGGGCCTTTCTCAGGATGTACTCAGAACTCATAAATAATGTGAAGACCCTGCTTCATGTCACAGCCACCCAGGAGAGGATGGAGAGTGAACTCAGGATAGCAAAGGAGATACAGATGGGGATACTTCCCCCCTCTGAGCCCCAGAGGAAGATCCCCTTGGTGCAGCTCAGCGCTTATCTACGACCTGCCAGGGAGGTAGGGGGAGACCTATATCACTATTTTCTCATTGACCATGATCACCTATGCTTTGCGGTGGGGGATGTCTCAGATAAGAGTGTACCTGCAGCGTTTTTTATGGCCATGACCATGACCCTGCTCAAAAATTCTGCAGTGGCAAATAAAGATGCTGGAGAGATTATTGCCAGGATAAATAATGAGCTGTCAGTAAATAATCCCAACAATATGTTTGTTACCCTCTTTATGGGTATTTTAAATATCCATACTGGGGAACTTCAGTATGTAAATGCGGGTCATAATCCAGTTATCCTGTGCAGACAAGGGCAGGATCCCCATTTCTTGAAAGATCTCAGTGGGCCGGTGGTGGGGGCATTTGAAGGACTTGAGTACAGGACCTTCCATCTCAAACTGGGGGCAGGAGACACCTTGTTTCTCTACACCGATGGAGTCACAGAGGCCATGGATAGAGACAAACACCTCTATGGGGAAGAGCGGCTTATCTCTCTTATTAAGGAGATATGTATGACCCTTACTCCAAAGGAGATTATCAGAAGGGTGAATGAGGACGTGAAGGACTTTGTAAAGGATGCCCCCCAGTCTGATGATATTACCATGATGGTGGTGAGAAGACTCTAAGGAGAGAGCAAGGATAGATATTTCCTGGCACTGGTGAGGTAATAATAGTCACCTACTCCTTTTTTCAAGACCTGGGGAGGGAGAGGATCCCTTATTACCTTGAGAATGGCTTCTGCTAGGGAAGAGGGTTCTCCCACCTCTACAAGGGGACCTAGTCTCCCATCCTGGAGTATCTCCCGGGGACCACTTTTGCAGTCAGTGGAGACCACTGGGGTCCCCAGGGCCAGGGCCTCTGTAAGGGCATTGGGGGAGCCTTCCCAGCGGGAAGAGAGCACAAAGAGGTCTGCATTGGCTATGTAAGGATAAGGATTTGAAATAAATCCCGCTAGCTTTATCCTCTGGTTTAGTCCCAGCTTATTTATCTGCTCCTGTAGTTGTGCCCTTTTCTCCCCTTCTCCCATGATAAAAAGCCTCAGAGGTATGCTTTTATTTACCAGATAGATAGCAGATATAAGGGTTTGAAAGTCCTTCTGGGTGGTGAGTCTGCCCATTGCCACTGCCACCTTTATGTCCCTGTTGGGTCCAAACCACTCCTCTTCCACAGGGGAAAGGGACATCTCAAATAGCTCTCTGGTAATAGTGGGGTTGGGTATGCAGAGCACTTTTTCCCTGAGGGAGGGAGACATACTCAGGAGGTCTTCTTTTACCCCCCTGGAGACTGCAACAATCCTGTGGGTCTGTTTCATAGCCCATCTGAGGAGGAATGTGCGCAGAAAGATATATAAAGGGGAACGGTTTCTCTCCTTTAAAGATTGGGTCAGGGTGGTTCCCATACGTCCAATTATCTTTACCTTGGAACCTGTGATCCTCTTTGCAATGGCCAGGGAGACTATTGCCCTCTCCTTAAATGCCAGGATGGATCCAGGTCTTTTTTTGTGGAGGTATTTACATAAAAAGGGAATATTTAGATAGTTGTGGGAGGCTGGAAGCTGGATTACCTTCACAGGTGCAGGGATGTGTTTCACAAACCTCCCTTGGGATTTTATCCTGAGCACCTCCACCTCTCTTCCCAGTTCTAACATCCCCTGCATGAGGTTTATTGCCATCTTCTCAACCCCTCCGTCCCCGGAGAAGGATATGAGCATGCGCACTTTCACCTCACATCTCCTATTATCTCGTTATAGAGATCGATATATGCCTCAACCATGGAATCTATGGAAAAATGTCCTTTGACAAAGGCCTTTCCCCATGTTCCCATTTGGTCTCGCAATCTACTATCTTCCAGCAACCTGTTTATTGCCTCCCCAAATCCCCGCCAGTCCCCTGCCCTTACTAAGATCCCATTTTTTTCATGGATCACCACTTCAGGGATCCCTCCTACCCTGGATGCCACAACAGGGACACCTGCGGCACATCCCTGGAGGAGAGAGACCCCAAGTCCTTCCATATAAGCGGGATGTATTATTGCGTATAAACAGGGGAGCACCCTGGGCATGTCCTCCCGAAATCCGCATATTTTTACCTGGGACTCCAGTCCCTGTCTCCTTATGTTGTCCCTTACCTCCCCCTGGAGAGGCCCCTTACCAAAGAGGAGAAAAATGGTCTCAGGATGCCTCTCCACTATCAACGGCACCACCTTTAACAGGATATCATGTCCCTTTCTGGGGATAAACTGGGCTATCATCCCAATGGCCCTGTTATGGGGAGTTAGTCCAAATTCCCTGAGAAACCATTCCCTATTGCACTTTTTCCCATATTCTTCTATATCTACTGCACTGGGGATACGTATTATCCTGTTCTCATCAACCCCTTGTTTTAGCAGGACCCTTTTTATCCCCTCCGAGATTACAACCACTCTGTTGCATCTATTGTATTTTATCCGTGCCCATGTAGGAGGCTCTGGATTGTCCACCCTTCTGGTTATAATAAGGGGTAGACCCATTAGTCTTGACGCCAGCCAGCCCCATAGGTCTGCCCCCCTTCTACTGTGTATATGCACCAGGTGGGGACGCTCTTTTTTGAAGATGGAAAGGAGTCTTATAAAGAGCCCTACATCCATATCCCCCCAGGTGTTTTCTCCATATACCTTTAGGTCTCCTTTTAAGAGGAGATGGAGATGGCTGTTTCTGTGGCATATCAGGATGTTTTTCCCAAATCTTCGGCCCTGCAGTCCCTTTAAGAGATATAGGACCTGTTTTGGTCCCCCATAGAGATTTGTTCCTGTTTCTATGTGGACTATCCGGGGATACATAAGAGGTCCTTGGGATCCTTTAAAAGTTAAAGGTGTATTTTCTCTTTTTAAGGGGCACCCTTGTGGGGATAAGTATCTCCACAAATAGAGAGACTCCAGCTCGCTTCAGCAGGGGTATCTTGGAACTTAGGTCTATCTCCCAGTTGGGAAATATAAAAAAGTTTTCCCCATATCTCTTTATCCACATACCTTCTCCCTTGGGACTCAGGATCAATTTTTCCTCTTCCAGATCCTCTCTTTTTGTCCTGGAAACACAAAAAGGCCACATGCCCTTTATTACCATCCCCACTTCCAGGGGGGAAGACCTGGCTATGCTGACCACCTCTTCCTTACAAAGCTCTGGAGAGAGGATAACTCCCTTAAATCCCAGAGGACTTATTGTGGAGATGGCACGGGAATTAGAGATATTCATAAAGGGACCTGCCCAGAGATGAAGTCCCTCCTGCCCTTTAAATAAAGAGATGTGATAAATGGAATTGAGGATAAATTTCCTTGCTCCATATTTTATTGCCCTAGAGACAAGGGATTGTAAGAGATGCTCTTCTTCGGGCCATACCATGGGAGGGAGCCATAACCATTTGTTCCCCAGCCTTTTCACCTCCCCCAATCCCCTCCCTATCTCTATCCACACCCCCCTTTCTATCCCTTTTCTGGCCTTTCCCTTTTCTCTACCAGGGGGGGATATCTGGAGATAGGTAAAGGGGAAGTCCCTCTTCTTTCTACCATGGCCCCTGGTGGGGGGAGTAGAAGAGGGAAAGGCAGGGATAGGTTTGGCTTTTTTCCCAATATAAAAAAGTTCCTTATCCAGTTCTTTTAAGATCTGCAAGAGCCCCTGTTCTCGCCTATCCACCAGAAACACCTTTGTGCCTGGTAGAGGGGATGTCTTAGTTGGAAGGGGATATCTTTTCCCCCTGCGTACATAGGTCCTTATCTTTAATACCATGTGGCCCTTTTTGTCCTGATATCCTACCCTGAGGACATCTCCAGGTAAAAGGTCCAGGTATGGGCGAATAAAGGCCCTTGTCTTTTCTCTACCTACCTTTGCAACCACCAATCCAGAACCCCTTTCTTCATCTCCTTCCACAGGGCAGTATCTACGGTGGGAGAGGATATTATAATGGGTACAGGGTCTGCCAAGACACATCTTTAAGAGTTTTAGGGCCTCTTTTCTTATCCTTGCCTCCTCAGGGTGGTCCCTTAGAAGGGAATATGCCTTTGTGGTATAGAATACATAGTGGGGGCCTTTTTTCCTCCCTTCTATCTTCCAGCATACCACCTTGGGGACTTTAAGTAGTATCTTGGTAAGTACATCCACAGAGAGGTCCTTACAGGAGAAGAATCTTCCTCGCTTGCCTTGTGTTTCATATATGCGTCTGCATGGCTGTACGCATCTTCCCCTAAGGCCACTTTTTCCCCCTAACATGCTGGACCAGTAACACCTGCCAGATATACCATAACACAGGGCCCCATGCACAAACACCTCTAGGGCTACTTTAGTGGAGTTACATGCCCTGCTCACCTGCTGTATTTCATCAATGGTGAGTTCCCTGGGGAGTACTATCCTATTTATCCCCATCTTCTCTATGAGGTCAATGGAGGAGGTTATCTGCCATGCCCCCAGGGTAGAGAGGTGTATCTCTCCGCTGTATTGTATCTCCCTTAACATGGATATAATGGCCATGTCCTGCACTATGAGGGCATGGGGGGAGAGGTGTGTAGATATTATCTTTAAGAGGGACTGGAGTTTTTTTAGTTCTGATTCAAATATCAATACGTTTAGTGCCAGATAGACTCGTTTTCCTTTCTTCCTGGCCAATTCCATAAGGGGGATTAGCTCCGGGATATTGAAATTTGGGGCCTGCTCTCTTGCGGAAAATTCTTTTAGACCCACATAGATGGCATCTGCCCCTGCTGCTATTGCTGCCAGGAAACTGTCCTTATTGCCGGCAGGGGCAAGTATTTCTGGGGGATGAGGGGTGTTCATCTCTTAGACATTTAAGGACAGGAGGGGAAAGTCCCATCTTTCCCCCTGCCCCTACTTTCTCCTCCCTGCTATGTTCCCTCTGCTACATGGGCCTGTCTCTTTTCCGGTGTAGGCCCTATTCCCAGAAGTATGGAACTGGCTATGTAGATGGATGAATAGGTCCCCACCACAATCCCTATAAACAGGGAGAGGGCAAAGTTAAATATCACTCCTCCACCTAGAAGGAGCATTGCCACCACCACCATGAGGGTGGTACCAGAGGTGAGCAGGGTCCTGCTGAGGGTCTGGTTGATTGCCTCGTTAATGGTCTGAATAAAGGGTTTTTTCTTATCTTTTCTAAGGTTTTCTCTGATGCGGTCAAAGATAACAATGGTGTCGTTGAGGGAATATCCAATGATAGTGAGTAGTCCTGCCACCACAGTAAGGTCAAATTCCCGATTGAATAGGGAGAACATCCCCACCGTTATGAGTACGTCATGGATAAGGGCCACCACTGCCCCAAGGGCATAGTTTAGTCTGAGATACCAGCAAAGTCCAAGGGTTATTATTATGGCCGCCAGGATGAGATAGGCCATAGGGACATGGAGGAGTTTTAGAAAATATACCCCCACAGATAGGGCTATGGCCATCAAGGCCGCAGTACCCCACTTTTGTTCAAACCTACCAGAGATGTATATGGAGATGAGTAATACTGCATAGAACAGGGCCTCTAGGGCCTTATCTTTTAGCTCTGACCCTACCTTTGGCCCAACCATCTCCAATCTCTGAATGGTAAAGGGGATCCCCAATTTTTTCAGACCCTGGGCCACGCGGTGTTTTAGTACCTCTGGGTCTATATTGGTAATGGGGGTGCGCAGGAGATATTGATGATAGCTGGATTGTCCAAATCTCTGTACCCGCAGCGAAGAAAGTCCCTCCTCCTTTAGCACCTTTTTGAGCCTGGAGATATCTACCTTGTGGGCAAATCTTACCTGGACATTTATACCGCCTGAGAAGTCCACCCCATATTTAAGCCCTCCCTTTACCACAATACTTATAAGCCCTATTAGGATGAGGGAGATGGACATAATGGCGGTTATCCGCCGTTTTGACATAAAATCTATCTTGGTATCCGGTTTAATTAACTCCAGTCCCATATCTTGGCTCACCTCGTATTTGAGTTAAAGTTTGAATTTTCCGCCGGCTTTTACCCGTTTTAGCCAGAGCGCAAAGAATATCTTGGAGACATATATTGCTGTAAACATAGAGGCAAAGGTCCCCACAGACAGTGTCACCGCAAAACCCCTTACAGGTCCAGTTCCAAACTGGTAGAGGATGATTGCTGCAAGGATAGTGGTGAGATTCGCATCCACAATGGTTAAGGTGGAACGGGCAAATCCCTCCTCCACTGCCTTGGCAGGGCTCATTCCCCTTCTAAGTTCTTCCCTGATCCTTTCAAATATAAGGACACTTGCATCCACTGCAGTACCTATGAGTAGGATTATACCAGCAATGCCGGGGAGGGTAAGTGTTGCCCCAAACGCCGCCAGTACCGCTATTACCAGGATGAGGTTCATGATGAGGAGGGTGTCCACAATGAGCCCTCCCACCCCATAGTAGATGATGGTAAATATGAGTACTGTAGCACCACCCACCAGCAGAGAGCGTATTCCCTGTCTTATGGACTGCTGTCCAAGGGAGGGGCCCACTGAAGATTCATGTAATATCTTCACAGGTGCAGGAAGGGAGCCTGCCCTTAACACTATTGCCAGGTCATGGGCCTCTGCCAGGGTAAATCTCCCTGTGATGGAGGCCCTTCCTCCACTTATCCTCTCCCTGATCACAGGGGCGGAGTACACCTTGTTGTCCAGGATGATTGCCAGTCGCTTTCCCACATTTTCCCCTGTTACCCTTTCAAATATCCTGGCGCCCTGACGATTAAAGGAGAGGGTCACATAGGGTTGATTAAAGTTGTCAAATGCCACACTGGCATCTGTTATATACCTCCCTGTTAATACAGGGGCCTTTTTCACCACAATGGGCTCCTTTATATAGGAACCATCGGGCCTTTTGTGATAGAGATACATTACCTCATCGTCTATGGGGAGATTGCCCTTTAGGGCATCTTCAATGGAGACAGAGTCGTCCACCAGCCTGAATTCCAGGTGAGCGGTCTTCTTAATGATATTAATGGCCCTCTGGGCATCCTCCATCCCAGGGAGCTGAACCTGGATACGGTTGTTTTCCAGTTTTCTAATATCTGGTTCCACCACCCCAAACTGGTCTATTCTGTTTCTGATGACCTTGAGGACCTGGTCTATGGTCATGTCTTTTAGCTTTTTGAGGTAGTCTTCCTTCAGGGATAGGATATATTTTTTCTTTGCCCTGGAGATGTCCTCTATCTTCTCCACCTTTACCTGATAGCGAAAATATTTGTGTAAGATGTCTTCCAGCTGTTTTTCTTTGGTGGCGTCCACCAGGTAAAAGGAAAGTTTGTGTTTGCCCACGATCCTGGGCCTTATTATAATTATTCCCCTCTTTCGGGCCTCTGCCCGGATGTCTTCTCCCAATTGCTCAAGCGCGGCTTCTATTGCCTTGTTCATGTCCACGCCCAGGATGAGATTTATTCCCCCCTGAAGGTCCAACCCCAGTTTGATGCGCTTGTCTGGTAACATCTTTGCAATGGGGTTGTCCGGGGAGATAAAAGAGGGAAGGGCAAAGATAACTCCCAGTCCCAGGACCATAGATGCAATAATTACCCTCAGCTTAAAGTTACTCATCATAGCTCTCTTACCCCACTTGAAGGTTGAGTATCCGAAGGAACCTGAAGGGCCCTTTTTATGGGGACCAAGGATACCTGATTATTTTTTAGACGGGTTGCTACCTCTGTTAGATACAAGGGTGGAGATGTAATTTTTATTGACCTTTACAACCACCTTATTCCCCTTTTCTCCTGTACCCACATCTAGTTCCAGCATATCTCCATCTATGTCCAGGATACGCCCGTAGAGTCCACCTCCTGTGATAACTATATCCCCTTTTCTCAGGTTGTTTAACATCTCTCTATGCTGTTTTGCCTTTTTCTGCTGAGGCCTTATCAAAAGAAAATAAAAGATGGCAAATAGGATTATAAGGGGCATAAAGGCCACCAGGGGGTTCTGGGATCCAGCGCCTCCCTGGGGTTGTGCCATGGCATAAGCCAGAGTTTCCAGAAACATATTTTTCTCCTTTGTTTTGATTGTGAAATATTGGTAAATGCCTATAAGTTAGAAACCTCAAGCTCTCCTGGGTTACCTATAAAATAACACTCATGTCAAGATGTTTATACCCCAGGTAAGAACATGGTGAAGGATTACAGCTCCTTCCATGCCCTGAACCGCTTTTTGAATATCTTCAGCTCCCTTTTTTCCTCTCTGGTTTTGGCAAGGGCAGAGGCCCTTTTTATATAGCTCATTGCCATTTTTTTGTTTCCCCTGTAAAGGGCCGCATAGGCAAAATGTAGAAATCCCAGAAATGGGGAGCGGTATCTACCTAGGATCCTCCCCATCACCTCATGTACCTCGCTGTCTTCAGGGGCGTAGTTAAGTACCCTCTTGAGGTCCGCAAGGGCCTTGTCCACCTTCCCCTGACTACCATATATGCGTCCCCTGAAAAAAAGAGCAAAGTAATCATCGGGATATTCCCTTAAGCCCAGATTTAGACACTTTAGAGCGGTGTTTAGTCGTCCCAGGTTAAAGTAAAAAATGCCCATTTCTCTGTACCATACGGGGATGGTGGCGGCACATTTGGTATGGGAAAACAACTTCTCAGCGGTCTTTATCTGGTTTAAACGGGAGAATAAAATGGCCCTGGCAAGGGTAAGCTCACAGGGGGAGGCCCCCTTTAACACATCCTCCACCATCTTTATTCCCCGTGCGGGATCGCTATATTCTCCCAGGATAAGGGCCTTTATTTTTAGAAAGATAGGGGATGGATGAAAGTGGGGAGAGGGAAGATTTTTTAACATGTCAGAGAGGTAGGAGATCCTGTCCTCAATCCCAGGGTGGGTGAGAAAATATGGGGGGATATTGTTTTCTCCGGACATTATCTTTATCCTCCTGAGTTTTTCAAAGGCCCCTATCATGGCCTTAGGAGGAAATCCCGCCTTTGTGAGATACTGGATCCCGATTTGATCTGCTTCCCTTTCCTCTTCCCTGGTATATTTTAACATTGCAGTCTGGGCCCCTGCGACGCTTCCAAAGGCCACTGCACTACCCACAGAGCGTCCTATCAGGGCCCCTGCCAGCATGCCCACCAGACTTCCCACGGTGAGAAGCCTTTCTCTTTCTATATTTTGGGCCAGATGACGCTGGGTCACATGGGCAAGCTCATGACATATAACAGCGGCAAGCTCTGCCTCGTTATCCATAAGTTCAATGATTCCTGTGTTAAGGAATACATGTCCCCCTGGACCTGCAAATGCATTGATTTGAGGGTCTCTTATCACATCCACGGTGATGTGAAAGGGCTGTGGGGGGATGGCCCTTATTATCCGATGCGAGAGCCCTTTTATAAATGTATTCACATAAGGGTCATATACTATGGGATAATGGGCCCTTATGTAGTTGTAAAACTTCTCCCCAAGTTTTACCTCATCATGGATGGAAAACTCCATTACCGATGCCTGTAGCCCAGGGGAGGAGAAGAAGAGAAATAAGATCATAAATATCAGAAAGGGCAGAGACCTTTTGGCCTTTAGTTTCACAGGGTGCTCCTTCATTATTTGTTCATCAGGTCCAGAAATTCCCTGTTATTCTTTGTCCCCTTCATCTTATCCAGAAGGAATTCCATACTATCTAAGGGACTCATGGTGGCCAGGAGTTTCCTAAGTATCCATACGCGGTTTAATACATCCTCTTGTAAAAGGAGCTCTTCCTTTCTGGTCCCAGAGCGGTTTACGTCTATAGCAGGGAAGACCCTCTTTTCCGCCAGATACCTATCCAGGTATATCTCCATATTTCCTGTGCCCTTAAATTCTTCAAATATCACCTCATCCATCCTGGACCCAGTATCTATAAGGGCAGTGGCAATAATAGTGAGACTTCCTCCCTCCTCTATATTCCTTGCCGCACCAAAGAATCTCTTTGGCCTCTGAAGGGCATTGGCGTCTAGCCCTCCAGATAGGACCCTCCCAGAGGATGGGGTGATGGCGTTATATGCCCTCCCCAGACGGGTTATGCTGTCCAGGAGGATAACCACATCGTGCTTGCGTTCCACAAGTCTCTTTGCCTTTTCCAGGACCATTTCTGCCACCTGCACATGGCGATGGGGAGGTTCATCAAAGGTAGAACTTATTACCTCTCCCTTTACAGTCCTCTCCATGTCTGTGACCTCTTCAGGCCTCTCATCTATGAGCAAGACAATGAGATAGACCTCTGGATGGTTTACCATAATGGAGTTGGCAATGGTCTGCAGAAGCACTGTCTTTCCTGTCCTTGGGGGGGCCACGATAAGACCTCTCTGTCCCTTTCCAATAGGTGTGAGTAGGTCTACTATCCTGGCTGAATAGTTGTCTTCTCCATTTTCAATGTTAAATTTTTCATCGGGATACACCGGGGTCAGGTTGTCAAATAGCACCAGATTCTTGGACTCTTCGGGTGGACCGTATCCCACCTTCTCCACCCTCAACAGGGCAAAGTAGCGCTCTCCCTCTTTGGGGGGACGGATCTGGCCGGATATCACATCTCCCTTTCTCAGACCAAATTTCCTTATTTGGGAAGGGGAGACATAGATATCATCTGGCCCTGGCATATAGTTGTAGAGGGGGGACCTCAAAAAGCCAAAGCCATCTGGGAGTATCTCCAGCACCCCTTCTCCATAGATGTTTCCGTGTTTCATTGCATAGGACTGGAGGATGGCGAATATTAATTCCTGTTTCCTGAGACTGCTGGGATTTTCCACATTGTATTGGGCCGCCAGCTTCATGAGTTCATCCATGGTCTTTTTTTTCATCTCAGAGAGATTCATCACCCTTGAATTTGCATTCATATACCTACCCTCTTTTGAATTTTTTCTTTTTTTCTGCACCACTATTCCTTGATTGTGTTTTTAAAAGGTAAAGAACATTTCTTGTTATACCAAGGGGGTTGCTTACTGTGTTATCCCGGACGGCTATGGCTGGGGTTTTTTTAGAAGGAAAAAGCTGTTAAACTATTTTTTGAGAATGTCCTTAAAAATTCTTCCTATCTCTTCTCGTATGTCTTCCTTTGCCCTATTTAAGGAATAGGACAACTCTGTAGTGATGAGAGACATGGCGTGTTCCATGAGGCGTCTTTCCCCGAAGGATAATTCCTTATCTTGGGATATAAGTATAAGCTCCTTGAGGACATACGCCACATCTACCAGGTCTCCACTCTTTAATTTATCGGCATATTCCCTGTATCTCCTGTTCCAGTTCTGACCCGCATATCCCTTAAAATCGCTCCAATCAGAAAGATACTTTAAGACCTTTTGACCATAGTCTGCATCACATATACATCTTAGACCAACATTTTTTGCATTATTCACAGGTATCATCACAGTGCCATTATTGCTGAGGATACGGATAATGTAAAAGTTGGTCTTTATTCCCCCCACTTCTTTTTCTGTAATATTCTCTACTATTCCCACCCCCTGGGCAGGATATACCACCAGTTGATCTTTTTTAAACACGACAAATGCCCCCCTATTCTATTTAATAGGGGAATTATACACCAAAAAAAATACTAAGTCCACACCTTTCCCTGGCTGTAACTATCAGGGAAGTCTAAAGGCGTTGATGAGGTTTCTTCCCGCATCAAGGCCTTTTCTTAAAAAGATTATACACCCCTTAACCGCCGCCTCCAGGATATAAGGGAGCACTTTAATTTCCCCTTCCTCAAATGGAGACAACACATAGTCTCTTATGGCTTCTCCCTTTGAGGGACGTCCAATCCCAATCCTTATCCTATAGAAATCCTTGCTCTTTAGTGTAGAGATGATGGATAGTACTCCCCGATGGCCCGCTCCTCCTCCCCTATAGACCAATTTCATCCTCCCCAATTCAATATCCAGATCATCGTGGACCACCAGGAGATTAGGGGGAGCAATGGAGTGGAGATGACATAACTTCTCCACTGCGATTCCGCTCAGGTTCATAAAGGTTAAAGGTTTTGCCAGGATACATAAAGGGAGGGAAGGCATCTTCAGGGGCCACCACTGTAGGTCTCCTCCTTCTCTGCCTTCCCCTACATAGTCATGATATTCATCTATGAGGAAATCTATAAACAAAAAACCCACATTGTGACGTGTGAGCTCATATCCTTTCCCTGGGTTCCCCAATCCCACAATAAGCCAGGTATTATCCACCGTTGTTACTACACCTATTGCCTATTCCTCTTCTTCCTCTTCCCCTTCCTCTTCTTCGCTGGAGGTCTCTGGCGGTTCCACGCCAAGTACAGCGTAGTTGTCTTCCACATCGTCCAGCCTTACCCCCTCAGGAAGTGGAAGGTCCTTTACCTGGAGATTGTCGTTTATATCCAGTTCCCTCACATCTATTTCTATCTTCTCAGGGATGGAGGTGGGTAGACATACAATGGGTATGGTTTCCCGGTAGATGGAGAGGACGCCCCCCCTCTCTTCGCCCTTTGGTTTCCCCACTGGGACAATGGGCACATCCACATATACCTCTTCTTCCAGGTCCACTCCCAGGAAGTCCACATGGAGCACCTTGTTTTTCACAGGGTCCCTTTGAATGTCCCATACCAGGGCGTACTTTGTCTCTTCTTCATCCCCTTTCTTCAACGTGAGGTCCACTATCTTGGTCTTGTGGGCCCGGGAATATATCTTTTCAAAGGTGCTCCTTTTTACACTTAGGGGGATGTTTTCCCCCTTTTTGTAGTAGATAGCTGGAACATATCCCTTTGCCCTTAACTTTCTGGCCACGCCTTTTCCCGTGCCTTCACGTACCTCTGCCTCAATGACAAATTCCCCTACCATCTTATTTTCTCCTTAACGCTTATTTTTCATTGTGATTCTCTTTTATGAGAACAATACACTTACTGAAGATTCATTGTGGATGTTGTTGATTGCCTGGGCAAGAAGTCCTGCCACAGAGACCACCTCTATCTTCCCACACCCTCTGGCCTCTTCGCTCAGTGGGATGGTATCAGTGACTATTAGCCTGTCAATGGAAGAAGAGCTTATCCTTTCCACCGCAGGACCTGATAGTACTGGATGGGATGCACACGCTATAACTGTCCGGGCTCCCCTATCCATAAGTGCCCTGCTGGCAGTGACCAAGGTACCTGCAGTATCCACCATGTCATCTACAATAATGGCGAGCTTGTCCTTTACATCCCCTATAACATGCATTGCCTCTGCCTGATTTGGCTTGTCCCTTCTCTTGTCAATAATGGCAAGACCGCAATCCAGTCTCTTAGCAAATGCCCTTGCCCTCTCCATCCCCCCTGCATCCGGGGAGACCACCACCTTCTCACCCTCTATCCCTTTGAGATACTCCAACAGGACCTTAGATGCATAGAGATTGTCAACTGGAATATCAAAAAATCCCTGTATCTGTCCTGCATGCAGATCTATGGTGAGCAATCTACTTGCCCCTGCCACTGAGATGAAATCTGCCACCATCTTGGCGCTTATGGGTACACGGGGGATGACCTTTCTGTCCTGTCTCGCGTAACCATAGTAGGGTACCACCGCAGTAATCCTTTTGGCACTGGCCCTCTTAAGGGCATCTAACATGAGACATAGTTCCATGAGATTGTCATTTACTGGTTTACACGTGGACTGTATTACAAAGACGTCACATCCCCTTACATTGTCTCCTATCTCTATGCGTATCTCTCCATCACTAAAGGGCTTGGCTATCCTTGGGGTGAGTTGGGTCCCAAGATGGTTGGCAATGGCCTCTGCCAGGGCCATGTTTGAGTTTCCTGTGATAAGCTTTAAAGTGTTATTGTTTCCCATGGCTGCTTATAGATAAAAGTATTTTTTAGGTTAAGGTTTTTTGTTTTGTTGGTTTCTTGTAACCTATGGATTTAAAAGGAGAGTAGCCAGAAGGGAGTATTTAATGTATATGCCCCCATAAACTAAAATAGCAGGGGTGGGAGGATTCGAACCTCCGCATCACGGGGCCAAAACCCGTTGCCTTGCCACTTGGCTACACCCCTGTATTTATAAAGAAAGCAATTCCTCTGCCCTTCAGTTCCTCTAGCACCTCCCCTGGAATTTGTCCAGAATATAGTGCCACCAGAGAAGACCCCGAACCGCTAAGTACACATGCCCTTGCCCCCCCTTTCATGACCCAGGACTTGAGTGTCCTCACAGTGGGGTGTTCTCTAAAGACCACAGACTCAAAGTCATTGGCCCAAAAACGAAAAGGCTTATTAATATCAAAGAGGTTATTTGTCAAGGAGTGGGGCCTGGTTGTTTCGCTGGTTTTGTCCCATTTTCTATATGCCCAGGAGGTGGAGATATCTATGGGGGGAGATATTACCAGGAAACAGGATTCCCTTATTTCAGGGGGAATTGGAATGGGTATTATCCTTTCCCCTATCCCTGTTACATAGGCCGCAGAGTCAAAGAGGAAAAAGGGCACGTCTGCTCCGCACATCCCAGCTATCTTAATAATGAGGTCAAAGGGGATCTCCCTGCCCCTCTTCTTTGAGCTGTTCCACAGATATTTCAATAGATGGGCGGCATCGGAGCTTCCTCCACCTAGGCCGGCCCCTACGGGGATATTTTTTTTCAGGACGATGTGTAGGGAGGGCCACAGTCCCGTGAGATTCCCAAAGTGTTCATATGCCCTGTATAGGATGTTGTGAGAAATGAGTCCCTTTATATTGCACTCAAGGGTAAGACCCTTATCTCCTCCTTCATATATCTGGAGGGTGTCTGAGGGGGAGGGTAGAGGAAGGAAGATGCTCTCTATCTCGTGATAGCCATCTTCCCTCCTTCTCCCTATCTTTAGATAGGTATTTACTTTACATGGGCATGTTAATACAGTGGGAGAGCTACCCATCTCTATTACTTGTTTGCTAGTGGGATGGGACGGAATATGTTCTCACCACGCCGTCTTATAAGAAG
Source organism: uncultured Desulfohalobiaceae bacterium (assembly GCA_964427155.1). Taxonomy (GTDB): domain Bacteria; phylum Desulfobacterota; class Desulfovibrionia; order Desulfovibrionales; family Desulfothermaceae; genus Desulfothermus. The sequence continues at coordinate 64,857 of CAYRSC010000014.1, forward strand.
AAGTATAGCCCCTTTCTTTTTGGCCTCTTTTATTACTTCTCTTAGATCTTCCACGCTCTTTAGCCGCTTAAAGTTTGCCCTCAAGAGGATATCCCCCTGTTCAATATCTGCATCATCTGCCTTGGAACCACTTTTTACATCTACTACTACCAGCCCATAGTCCTGCTCCAGGTGGAATCTTTTCATATCCTGAGGGGTGATGGGTCTGAGTTTCATCCCCAGGATATATCCTGCCTCTCCATATCTATGACTTTCCAGTTTGGCCAGGTTGGTCTTTCTCTCTCCCAGCTTTACCCAGAAGTCCTTGAGTTCCCCTTTTCTCCATACGGTTATCTTTATCCTGGTCCCAGGGGCAAATCCCCCTATCTTTCTGGTGAGGTCCCGTGAATCCTGTACAGGTTTACCATTTACTGAGATAATCACATCTCCTACCTTTATACCTGCCCTGGAGGCGGGGTCGCCAGGGATGACAGAGGCCACTAACGCCCCTTTTGCCTCTGGTAGTCCCAGGGCCTTTGCGGTTTCTTCATCCACATCCTGTATAGTGACCCCTAGCCAGCCCCTCTTTACCATCTTGTATTTTTTGAGCTGGGCGATGACCTGTTTTGCCATATTGCTTGGGATGGCAAAGCCTATTCCCTGCCCTGATGCCACGATCGCAGTATTTATCCCTATCACCTCTCCTTTCATATTTAAGAGGGGACCTCCGCTATTACCTGGATTTATAGAGGCATCAGTCTGGAGAAAGTCGTCATAGGGACCTGCACCAATCACCCTTCCCTTGGCACTTATTATGCCTGCGGTTACTGTATGGTCCAATCCAAAGGGGTTTCCAATGGCTATCACCCAATCCCCTGGCCGCACCTTGTCAGAGTCTCCAAACTTGAGATAGGGTAGTTTTCTGTGGGCGTTTATCTTGAGCAGGGCGAGGTCTGTCTCCGGGTCTGTTCCAATGACCTTTGCCTTATAGATGTGTTTTCCTCCTTTAAGTATCACCTTTATCTTGTCCGCCTTGGAGATCACATGATAATTGGTAACGATGTAGCCATCTGGAGAGATAATGAACCCTGAACCAAGGGCGTATTCCTTCTTTTTTGTGGGTGGCAGGCTTTCAAAAAAACGATTGAAGAATTGTTCAAAGGGATCATTTTTTCCAAAGGGAGAAAAGAAGCGCCTTAGACGCTGGGATACCTCTACCACCTTTACTGTACTTATATTTACCACTGCTGGACTTGCCTTTTCCGCAAGATCTGCAAAAGAGGGTAGAGATGAGATGTCCCTTGCCAGGGCCCTTCCCTGCAATATCCACAGGAAAGCCAGAAAGATTAAACATGTCCTTTTCATTGTTCCACCTCCTTGAACTAAAGTATTTCCTTATATATTTTCTGAAAAGAATTCCGTAATCACAGAACCATCCTTCTCCCGAGCCCTTACACCAAGATCCCTGGCCTGTCCTTTACAGACAAACTTTCCTTCTCTTAGATAGATGTATCCCCCTGCAAGCACCTTTGCATAAGGTATCTGTTCCCGCATCTCCTCATGAAGTATCCTCTCTGGGAAGATAATGGGGACCTCATTGCCGGAGAAATCTTCAAATATCAAATATTTCATATTCCTCCCCCCTCTCTACCTCTTAACCTGTTATAATTTCACCTGATGCCCCCAATGCCTCCTTTAAGAGTCCTAGGGTCTCCAGGGCATCTTTTTCTTCTAATCTCCTGAGGGCAAATCCTGCGTGGATAAGGATATAATCTCCCTCCCTTACCTCTTCATCCATGAGAAGGAGAGATGCCTTGATAAGGGATTCTCCCACCCTGCAATATGCCATCTCACCCTCTATTTTTTCCACCTTAAGGGGTACCGCCAGACACATATCTCCTCCTATATAAAGACTTTTTTATATAATTCCCTGATGTCCTCCACCACGATGTCAGGGTCACACCTCTCTATCTCTCTCCTGGATGATATCCCTGTTAAGACTGCTCCACTCCATGTGCCTGCCTTTTTTGCACATGTTATATCAATTGGGTGATCTCCCACATATAGGGTATGCTCAGGCCCTATGCCCAGTTTTTCTACTGCAGAGAGTAAATGAGATGGATGGGGTTTTACCTCTTCCACCTCCTCCCGGGGGAGAAACACATCCACCTCTTTTTCTATCTCTGGATAGACCTGTCTTACTGCAGGGGTGCAATTGCGGGTTATCACCCCCACCCCTATGGCTCTTTCCCTGAGTCTGTATATTATCTCTCTACTATAGGGAAATAACCTCCCCCTTTTTGCCGCCCTCATCTCCATATCCACCAGTAACAGCCTGCACCTGGTGTTAAATTCCAGGGCAAGGTCCCTGTCCATCTCTGCTACCCTGGCGGTTAATATCTCTATGAATTCCAGTACAGGAGGGGCATTTTTAAGGAGCACCTCTCTGTCCTCCTCCAGGAAGATGGCCCCTAGGGATGCTATTTTTCTCTTTATCTTATCAAAATCCAGGGTTAGTGTAGCTAGCGTCCCATCAAAGTCAAATATAATCCCTTTTAACTTTCCATTTAACACCTCTTTTTTGCGCCTCCTTTAACGCCTTGCTTTTCCTCCTGTATCTATTCAGCACTAAAGGATGTATGCACACTTAGTCAATCCCCAAAAATGCCTGCTCTACCTTGACAAGCTATTTCTTAAGGGGTTAAGAGTCAAGTAATCGGAAAAGGAGAGTATTTTTTGGCTAGAGGTATATAAAAAGGGGATATTTTCATAAAAACAAAATTAAAAGGATGCGGTACATATGGGTTCAGAAAAAATTATTATAGATGGAAAAGAGTATGAGTTTAAACAGGGCGAGACCATATTAGAGGTGGCCCGGCGGAATAATATATTTATTCCGACCCTGTGTTACTTAAAGGGGGCCACACCCACAGGGGCATGTCGGATATGTGTGGTGGAGGTGGAGGGTGCCAGAAATCTGGTGGCATCCTGTGCCATGCCTGCCTCTCCCAATATGGTGGTACACACTGAATCAGAAAGGGTGGTGCGTTCCAGGAAGCTCACCCTTCAACTCCTGCTCTCCTCAGGGAATCACAACTGTCTGCTGTGTCCAGCCAATGGAGATTGTAGGCTCCAGGAACTGGCCTACAGATATCAGGTGGAGGGATATCTCTTTCCCAGGAGGAGGACCCCCCATTCCATAGAGGATGTTAATCCCTTTATTGTTAGGGATTTTTCCAGGTGTATCCTCTGTGGAAGGTGCGTTCAGGCCTGTCAGGAGATCCAGGTAAATGAGGCCATAAGCTATGGATACAGGGGGATAAACAGTAAGATTGTAGCTGCAGGGGACAGTCCATTAAAGGATTCTGATTGTGTATTTTGTGGGGAATGTGTCCAGGCATGTCCCACTGGTGCCCTTTTCCCAAAGGATTCTCATCTCAAACCCCGAAGCTGGGAACTTAAAAAGGTTAGGACCACCTGTACTTATTGTGGGGTGGGATGTCAGTTGTATCTTCATGTGAAGGACAACAGGGTCCATAAGGTTACAGGGGTGGAGGATGTTCCCCCCAATTATGGAAGTCTGTGTGTAAAGGGGCGTTTTGGGTTTGAGTTTATAAATTCTCCAGAACGGCTAACAAGGCCTCTTATAAAGGAAAATGGGGAATTCAGGGAGGCATCTTGGGATGAGGCCCTTTCCTTGGTGGCAAAGAAGCTCTCAGAGATAAAAGATGCACATGGTGCAGATTCCATAGGGGTATTTACCTCTGCCAGACTTACCAATGAAGAGAATTATGTGATTCAAAAATTTACCAGGGCAGTTATTGGGACCAACAATATAGACCATTGTGCCCGTCTCTGACACTCTCCAACGGTGGCCGGTCTGGCCGCTGCCTTTGGAAGTGGAGCCATGACAAATACCATTGGAGATATAAGCAAGGCAGAGGTTATCCTGGTAACAGGTTCCAACACCACAGAAAATCATCCTGTAATATCTACTTATATAAAGAGGGCGGCAAAATTTGGAGGGGCAAAGCTCATTGTGGTTGACCCCAGACGGATTACCTTGACGCGCTATGCCCATAAGTGGCTTAGGCAGAGACCGGGTACAGATGTGGCCTGGATAAACGGGATGATTCACGTTATTATACAAGAGGGCCTCTATGATAGGAAGTATGTGGAGGAGAGGACAGAGGGATTTGAAAAACTCAGGGAGTCAGTGAAGAAATATACCCCTGAGTATGTGGAAGATATAACTGGAATACCTGCATCTGACCTCATAGAGGTGGCACGACTATATGCCAGTGGAAGGCCCTCAACCATCTTATATACCATGGGGATCACCCAACACATCTGTGGCACTGACAATGTAAAGGCCCTGGCCAACCTGGCCATGTTGTGTGGGAATATTGGAGTGGAAGGAGGAGGCCTGAACCCCCTGAGGGGACAGAACAATGTCCAGGGTGCCTGCGATATGGGAGGGCTTCCCAATGTATATTCTGGTTATCAAAAGGTGGAGGACCAAGGAGCCAGGGAGAAGATGCAAAGGGCATGGGGAGTGGATTCTCTCCCTGAGAGGCCAGGACTCAAGGCCACAGAAATGATACCCGCGGCCCTATCTGGTAATATAAAGGCCCTTTATATAATTGGTGAAAATCCTTTGATCTCTGACCCTGACACCTCTCATGTAAAAAAGGCACTGGAATCACTGGATTTTTTGGTGGTGCAGGACATCTTCTTAACTGAGACTGCAAGATTGGCAGATGTGGTCCTTCCCGCGGCCTGTTTTGCGGAAAAAGATGGTACCTTTACAAATACAGAGAGGCGCATCCAGCGTGTGAGAAAGGCAATAGAGCCTGTGGGAGAGGCCATGGAAGACTGGAAGATAATAGCTCATCTTGCTAACAAAATGGGGTTTGAGATGAGCTATGGCTGTGCTGAGGAGATAATGGAGGAGATTGCATCTGTAACCCCCTCTTATGGAGGAATAACCTATGAGAGGATAGAGGAGGTGGGACTCCACTGGCCGTGTCCCACCAGGGACCATCCTGGCATCCCTGTGCTTCATCGGGAAGGGTTTGCCCGGGGTAAGGGGCTCTTTAACGTGGTGGAATATATACCCCCTGCGGAGCTACCTGACGAGGAATATCCCCTGCTCCTTAGCACAGGGAGACTTTTGTATCACTATCATACTGCCACTATGACCAGGAAGGTAGAGGGACTCAATGACCTGGCCCCGGAGTGTTTTGTGGAGATCTCACCAGGGGATGCTGAATCCCACGGGATTTCAGATGGGGACAGGATAAGGATAAGCTCCAGGCGAGGATCTATTGAGGCAGTGGCAAGGGTCTCTCTAAGGGCCATTGAAGGTACCATATTTATCCCCTTTCATTTTGCAGAGGCCGCGGCCAATGTCCTTACCAACCCTGCACTGGACCCTGTCTCAGGGATACCCGAATATAAGGTATGTGCAGTAAAGATAGAAGGAATATAAGTCTCTAACCTTTTTTAGAGTTTAAGGAGCGCTTATTATGAGTCCTATTGTGAGACCAAAACATGAAGATATATCCGATAAGATGTGGGATAAGGTAGATGAGATAATAGAGAAGTATCGTAACTTTACAGGGGGAATCACCCAGGCATTGAGGGAGGCTCAGGAGGTTGTAGGGTACCTCCCCATCCCCCTTATAAACTATATTGCGGACAGGATGAATATCTCCCGCAGTGATGCCTTTGGAGTGGCATCGTTTTATGCCCTGTTTTCATTGAAACCCAAGGGAAGACATCTTATCAGGGTCTGTCTTGGGACCGCATGTTATGTAAAGGGGATAAAGGATGTTTTAACTCGCATTCACCAGGAATATGGTTTGGAAGTGGGAGATACCACAGAGGACAGGAGGTTCTCCCTGGAAGGTGTAAGATGCCTTGGTGCCTGTGGGTTTGCTCCGGTGATGGTGGTGGATGGAAAGACCTATGGGACAGTAACCGCTGATAAGGTGATTGAGATACTGGAGAATTATAAGTAAAATAAAAAAATCAAGGAAGGTTAGAGAGATGAGTAAAGTAACAGTTCAGGATTTAAAGAAGATAAAAGAGAAATATTCAGAGTTCCTCTCCTTCTCTGATAAAAGATATATTATGCTGTGTGGAGATACGGGATGCAGGGCTATGGGGTGTCATGAGATAAAACATGCCCTGGAGCAGGAGATAGAGAAACGGGGGCTAACAGATAAGGTGGCGATAGTGGAGACTGGATGTAATGGTTTTTGTGCCAATGGTCCAATTGTGGTTATTCAACCAGAGGATATCTTTTATCAGAAGTTTAGTGTAGAGGATGTGGAAGAGTTTGTGGAGTGTGAATTTGTAAAAGGGGAGAGACTGGAGAGGCTCTTATATAAGGACCCTGTGTCCAAAAAACGGATAGCCAATCACAAAGAGATTCCATTTTTTTCTAAACAACTCATGAGGGTACGTAAAAATAGGGGGTTGATAGATCCGGAAAACATAGAGCACTATATTGCACGGGACGGTTATCTTGGATGTGCTAGGGCCCTTTTTGAGATGAGTCCTGAGGACATTATAGAGGAGATGAAACAATCTGGCCTCAGGGGAAGGGGTGGAGCTGGTTTCCCCACCTATTTAAAGTGGCAGTTTGCCAAGGATGCTCCAGGAGATATAAAGTATGTGTTATGCAATGCCGATGAGGGGGACCCTGGGGCCTTTATGGACAGGAGTATTTTAGAGGGGGATCCTCATGCGGTTTTAGAGGGAATGATAATTGCCGCCAAGGCCATTGGCTCCAACAGGGGATATATATATTGCAGGGCAGAGTATCCCCTGGCGATTCACAGGCTTCAGATAGCCATCTCCCAGGCAAAGGAGTATGGACTGTTGGGAGATGACATACTTGGGAGCGGTTTTTCTTTTAATCTTGATATATATCATGGTGCAGGTGCCTTTGTGTGCGGAGAGGAGACCGCCCTTATGATGTCCATTGAGGGTAAACGGGGTATGCCCAGGCCAAGACCTCCTTTTCCCGCCCATAAGGGGCTGTGGAACAAGCCCACTATCTTAAATAATGTGGAGACCTTTGCAAATGTGCCCCAGATAATCCTCAAGGGAGGTAAGTGGTATAGTAGTGTGGGGACCGAATCCAGCAAGGGGACAAAGGTCTTTGCCCTTTCCGGTGATATAAATAACATCGGGCTTGTGGAGGTGCCAATGGGAACCTCCCTCAGGACCCTTATCTTTGATATTGGAGGGGGTATCCCCAAGAAGAGGAAGTTTAAGGCCGTACAGCTTGGGGGTCCCTCAGGGGGATGTGTCCCTGAGCAGTATCTGGACCTGCCTGTGGACTATGAAGCAATAGTAAAGGCAGGTGCCATTATGGGCTCCGGCGGCGTAGTGGTGATGGATAATCGCACGTGTATGGTGGATATGGCACGTTTTTTTCTGGATTTTTGTCAGGATGAGTCCTGTGGAAAGTGTACTCCATGCAGAGAGGGCACCAAGAGGATGCTGGAGATATTGGAGAGGATAACCCATGGTGAGGGAGAGATGGAGGATATTGATAGGCTGGAAGAGCTTGCAGAGATGATAAAGGATACCTCTCTATGTGGTCTGGGACAGACTGCTCCAAATCCAGTGCTCTCCACCCTGAGATACTTTAGGCATGAGTATGAGGCCCATATAAAGGAAAAGAGATGTCCTGCCAAAAAATGCGTTGCCCTTTTAAAGTTTGAAGTGGACCCAGAAAAGTGTAAAAGCTGTGGCCTATGTTATAAGAGCTGTCCTGCAGGGGCAATTGAGTGGAAGAAGAAGGAACCTGCGGTAATAAATAAGGACAAGTGCGTAAAGTGTCTTACCTGTTATGACAAGTGTCGCTTTGACGCCATTGATTAATAATCTCTGGGGAGGGGGAAATTGAATCCCCCTCCAATCTTTTTGTCTCCCCGCCCTTTTTTGTCTCAAAACAAGTTGTTGTGGTTTTATCCATAGGGGAAGTGGTGTGAGTAAATTGAGCAGACCTAGAGATGTGCAACCTGTCCTATCTATATTGAGTAGCAGGTGGGATAGGATATGGCCCTGTATAAGGGGTGATATAGAGGAGATATTTGGCTCCATAGAGTATATCTCGGAGGAGATTCCCTTTGTGGAGACCTCTTATTATGATAGAGAGCTTGGGGTTCCTATTTATCGGAGGGTATTTTCTTTTGAGTCCCTTGTGCCTCCAGATAGCTTGGTAGAATTAAAGATAAAGACAAATGCCCTTGAAGAGGAGTTCTCAGATGCACAGGGGAGAAGGCTGTTTAACCTTGATCCAGGCATCCTCTCTCTGGAGCGGTTCGTGCTTGCCACGGGAAAGGAATATACCCACAGGATATATCTTGGAAGGGGGGTATGGGCGGACCTTACCCTTATCTTTCAAAAGGGTAACTGGGTCTCTCTCCCCTGGACATATCCTGACTATGGAGGGAAGAGACTCAAGGAGATACTATTTTCCATAAGGGAGCGATATAAAGAGAAATTGAGGAAATTGAGATGATAAGATCCATGACTGGGTTTGGCTCTTACGAGGGGTGTGATGAACTGTGTTGTCAGTATTGGGAGGTGAGGAGTGTAAACTCCCGAAATCTAAATGTGCGTTTTAAGATACCCTCCTATGTGAGACCTTTTGAAAGTCAATGGATTCAGCAAGTAAAGGCAAATGCCCATCGGGGGAATATAGAGGTATTTCTGAATCTCAAGATACTAAAGAGAGATGCCCTCCCTTTTTCTATAAACGAGGTGCTTCTGGAGTTTTTATTTGACCACCTCAAGGAGTTTGCCTCAAGGAGAGGTGAGATATTTGTACCAGATTACAACAGGATATTTACCATCCCAGGGCTGTGGGTGGAAAATCCCCTCCCAGAGGAAGGGGAGCTTTTTACCTGTTTATGTGAAGGACTAAAAAGGGCGCTTTTGTCCTGGAATAGGTTTCGGGAGAGGGAAGGGATGGAGTTAAAGGAGGATTTGCTCCGTCGCCTCTCCACTCTTAAAACCCTCCACTCCAGGATAGAGGAGCTTTCCCCTTCCTTGTCCACAAAAAAATTTGACCTTTTTAAAGAGAGGATTAAAGAAATAATAGGCACTAGCAACGGCGTAGATAGGGATAGATTATATCAGGAACTGGCCATCTTAAGTGACAGACTGGACATCTCAGAGGAACTTGTTAGATTGAGGACCCACTTGTGTGCCATAGAAGAAAAGTTGTCCAGGGGGGATGGTTCAGTGGGAAGGAGTCTGGATTTTTTGCTTCAGGAGTGTTTTAGGGAGATAAATACCTGCGCCAATAAGGCCCAGAGTTGTGAGATAAGTGCGGTAGCCGTTGAGTTCAAGACCGAATTGGAGAAATGCAGGGAACAGGTGCAGAACCTAGAATAAGGAGAGATATGAAGAATAAACTATTAAATATCGGATTTGGTAATTTTGTGGTGAGTTCCAGGATAGTAGGGATAGTTAACCCCAATTCTTCTCCCATGAGAAGACTCAGAGAGGACGCACGGGATACAGGCCGTCTTATTGACGCCACCCAGGGAAGAAAGACCCGCTCCATTATAATTACTGACTCAAATCATGTGTTTTTGTCCGCCCTTCAAGCAGATACTATTGGACAGAGATTTATGGCGGAAAAAGGAGATGATAATGACTAGCTCAGCAGTGGCCCTAGTCATAAGTGGCCCCTCTGGCGTGGGAAAGGGTACGCTGGTTAATATGTTGAGGAGGGAATTCCCCTCTCTGGAATTTTCTGTCTCCTATACCACCCGACCCCCGAGAAAGGGGGAGGTGGATGGTGAACACTACCGTTTTGTCTCCAGGGAAGAATTTTTGAGATTAAAGGAAGAGGATTTTTTTGCTGAATGGGCAGAGGTACATTCCAATTACTATGGTACCCCCAGGGATGAGATTGAGAGAAAGCTTTCAGAGGGGATAGATGTGGTATTTGATATAGATGTGCAGGGGGCAAGACAACTTAGGAAAAACTTGAAAGATGCCACCTTTGTGTTTATCATGCCCCCTTCCCTGGAAGAGCTTAGAAACAGGCTCAGGGGCCGCTCCACAGAGAGTGAAGAGCTTATTGAGATGAGGTTAAAGAATGCTGAGGAGGAGATGTCCCTTGCTGATGAATTTGACTATATTGTGGTAAATGATAACCTTGAAGAGGCGTATGAAATACTAAGGTGTATTTTTATATCACAACATGCTAAACCCAGGAAATAAAGAGGGAGAGTTGTCCTTATGAATATGAATGCACAGTCAAATGGGCAGGCACAGGAGGGGCGTAAGGAAAAGATAAAAGGGGTCTTTTCTACCCAGACCCTTATGAAGATAGGTACAGGCACCACCCAGCGCAAGACCGTTCAGAAGAGTTATTGGATGGCCACTGAACTTGATAATGGGATGGTGGAGATACAGCCCTTGAACAGGAACTATGTACCTTCAGGTCCAAAAAAGCTCATTACCTTGGAAGAACTCCTGGAGAAATATACCCCTGAACCAGAGTTTTATACCTATACAGTCTATCCCAAGATAAGAGAGCTAAATAAAACCATTGCCAGGGCAGACAGACACAGGATGCGGGGGGAGACCTATAGTGCAGAGTTTGAATACAAGAATGCCCTTAAGATAGATGAGGAAAATATTAGGGCCAATTTTGGTCTGGGTCTCACCTATCTGGACAGGGGTGATACTGAGAGGGCCAATGACATCTTTGAACGTCTGGTAAAGCTGGATGCGGCCTTTGAGAAGGAGCATAAACACTTGTTTAACGAGTTTGGCATAAAGCTTAGAAAGAACAAGATGTATAAGCAGTGTCTAGACTATTATATGAGGGCCCTTGAGCTTGCCCAGGATGATGAACATCTTTATTATAACATTGCCCGCTGTTATTTTGAGATGAAGGAGTTTGCAAAGTGTAAGGAATATCTGGAGAAGGCCCTGGAGTTGAACCCTGACTTTGAAGAGGGTAAAAAATTCATGGAGTTTTTGAAGAAGAAAAAACTTATTTAGGGTAGTAGGTTGAGATATAAGTGGGTGTTTTTTAGATCCAGAGGGGGGCCTGAGCCCCCTTCTCTTTTTAGATGGGGAAGAAAGTTAGGGGTCTCTGATTTTTTGACCAGACTTTTGTGGCGCAGGGGTATTACCTCCCTGGAGGAGATGGAAGTGTTTTTATATCCCAACCTGCGTCATTTAAGTCCCCTCAATAGTGTAAATTCTCTTATGGAGGCGGCCCATTTTATTGCCCGGGCCCTGGAGGCGGGAAAGAGGCTTTCCATCTGGGGAGATTACGATGTGGATGGGGTCACCTCCTGTGCCATTCTCTTTGATTTTTTAAGAAAACGCCTGGATTATGAAGGTAATATATATATCCCCCACAGGATAGAAGAGGGGTATGGCCTGAGTGTGGAGGGGGTAGAAAGACTCAAAGAGGAGGGGGTGGATCTCCTTATAACCGTGGATTGCGGTATCACGGATGTGGAGTCAATAAGCAGGGCAAAGGAGTTGGGAATGGATGTGGTGGTAACTGATCACCATCTCCCTGGTCCTGAGCTTCCCCCTGCAGATTTTATTGTGAATCCAAAGTTGGGCTCCTCTGGATATAAGAATCTTGCAGGAGTGGGGGTTAGTTTCCTGTTATGTGGGGCCCTCAATAAGCTCCTGCCAGGAGAGCCCTTGGATATAAGACAGTACCTTGACCTATTGGCCCTGGGTACTATTGCAGATGTAGTCTTTCTGGATATTGACAACAGGATATTGGTGAAAAATGGACTGCTAATACTATCTGAGTCCACCCGACCAGGTATTGTGGCATTGAAGGAGGTGAGTGGAATAAGTCAGGGTACTCCTTTAGGGATAGAAGAGGTTGGCTATGTACTTGCGCCCAGGATAAATGCGGCTGGCCGTATATCTCATGCCCAAGAGGCCCTGAGGCTCCTACTCAGCAGGGATATTGAGGAGGCCAGGGAGATTGCCAGACAACTGGAACTCTATAATAGGGAGAGGAGGAGACAGGAAGACCTCATCTGGGAGGAGGCCCTGAGCCAGGCGAGAGAGCAGGTATCCCAGAAGAGATGGGGGCTGGTATTGTTTTCCCATAACTGGCATCAGGGGGTTATAGGGATTGTGGCCTCCAGGATAGCAGAGATGTTTTATAGACCCACCTTTCTCCTTACAGGAGAGGATTCCCTCCTTAAGGGATCAGGGAGGAGCATCCCCCCTGTACATCTCTATCGGGTACTGGAAAGGTGTGGTTCCCTCCTAACCCGGTTTGGAGGACATGCCCAGGCAGGAGGGATCTCCATGGAGAAAGGGATGCTGGAGGAATTTTCCTCCATGTTTTCCAGGGCAGTGGAGGAGGAGGTGGAGGGTAAGATGCCAGTTCCCCTTTTGGAGATAGAGGCAAAGATGCCCCTTAGCATGGTAAATTACGACCTTATAAAAGAACTCCAGTTGCTGGAACCTTATGGCCCAGGCAATCCTGAGCCTATATTTTGTTCCAATCCCCTGCGTGTAGGGGTAATCAGACCCTTTGGTGAGGGTCACCTATCCCTGGAGTTGTCAGACCCCCAGGCAAAGAGGAGCATCTGGGGAAAGGTGTGGAGAAGGGGAGAAGAGATAGGGAAGGGCCTTAAGGGAAGAGAGATAATTGTTGCATTTTATCCCAGGCTTTCTAGCTTCAATGGCCTGCTCAGCATTGAACTCCATGTAAAAGACCTCAAGTCCCCAGGTTTGAGCAACAGTAACTAAGGGTATGCCCCTGTTCTTTTGATGGTCAGGTCCCTCCCATCAGCCCTTCTTTTTATGTGCCATGTGTGCCTTTCTTACTTTCTGGATATGATTATTAAATAAATAGCATAGATAACACATCTATTTTTTCTTTCCCCTTTCTTGAGAAGATATATTGCAATGGGGAGTTATGTGGATTATAGTGTGCCCGAAAAGTTAGGCACGGCTTATTTTTTTATGACGTTTACCACGGGGAGTTTTCCCTGACACTTATAACCATAAGGAAACCACAAGGAGGTGGTTATGTCCAAGATAAGATTTGGTTTTTTGCTCGCAGGGGGATGTGCAGGTTGTGAAACTGCCATGGTGGACCTTTCCGAGAGGCTTGTGGATGTATTGGAGCATCTGGAGGTGATGTTTTGGGCTCCCACTGTGGCAGATGTAAAATATGGAGACCTTGAGGAGATGGAGGATGGGTCCCTGGATCTTGCCTTTGTGGATGGTATGGTGAGGCTGGATGAGCATGAGCATATGATAAAGGTACTCAGGAGGAAATCCAAGGTCCTTGTTGCCTTTGGTATATGTGCCTCTTTGGGAGGTATTCCTGCCATGGCAAATCTCTATGATAAGGAGGAGCTTTTTAAAGAGGCATATATTGAGAGTGTGTCCACAGAAAATCCAGAAGGCATATTTCCCCAGCCAGAGTATCTGGTGGATGGTAAATATCCCCTTACTCTCCCCAGGTTCCTGGACAAGGTGAGAAGTGTGGGGGACGTGGTAGAGGTGGACTATATGGTTGGGGGATGTCCCCCACACCATGAATTTATAGGGAAGATAGTGGAAAAGATCCTGGATAATGACCTACCCCCCAAGGGTTCGTGGATAACAGGAGGCAAATCTGTATGCGATGTGTGCAAGAGGAATCCTGGAACCAGGTCAAGGATGAGGGGTAGTGTCTCTGAGATAAAGAGGGCCACAGATATTGCAGAGGAGGACAGGTGCCTTTTAGAGCAGGGGTATTTATGTCTGGGGGCCATGACCCAGGGAGACTGTGGGGCCTCCTGTCCAGGGGTCAATATGCCATGCAGGGGATGTGGAGGACCCATGCCTGAGATAAAAGATTTTGGCTCCAGGTGTATTGCCACTATTGGTTCTATGCTCAAGGACCCTGGAGTTGCCGCAGATATAAAGAAAAAGTATGGAGACCTGCGCAAGCTCTTTTATAGATATAGTTTTGTGGGTAGTTTTATAGACAGAACCTCAAATAAATAAAAATTTCAGGAGGATATAATCGTGAAGAAGATAGAGATAAATCCCATTACCCGTCTGGAGGGCCATGGGAAGATAGCCATATTCTTGGACGAGGAAGGGGAGGTAAGGGATGCCTTTTTCCAGGTGGTGGAGTTCAGGGGGTATGAGAAGTTTCTCCAGCAGATGCCCATGGAAGAGGTCCCAAGGACCGTGTCCACAATTTGTGGGGTGTGCAGGGGGGTGCACTTTACTGCGGCCATGAAGGCCATGGATGAGGTCTATGGGGTGGTCCCCACTGAGGTGGCCAGAAAGATAAGGGAGATATATTATTGTTCCCATTACATAGAAGACCATGCCCTTATCCTCTATGCCCTTGGACTCCCTGACTATGTGGTTGGACCGGAGGCAGATAAGGGGATAAGAAACATTGTGGGTCTCATCCAGAAGGTGGGAAGGGACACTGCAAGGGATGTCCTCCACAGGAGGGGACTTGCTGTGAGGATATTTGAGATGCTCGGTGGGAAGCCAAACCATCCCGTGTCTGCCCTCCCCGGTGGATGGTCAAAACACATCTCGGAAGAGGAGAGGGACCTTATTGATGCCTGGGCAGATGAGCTCATTGAGCTGGGGAAGATTACCCTGAAGATATTTCGGGATGTGGTCCTTGGAAACCCAGATTATCTAGACCTTATCACCAGCGATGTATATCGGGTGGAAGTGGGATACATGGGAAGTGTGGATGAAAAGGACCAGGTGAGCTATTATCATGGAAAACAGCGTGTGGTCTCCCCCACAGGAGAGGAGATAGGTGAGTTTGAAGGAAAGGGATATCTGGATTTTATATGTGAGAGGGTACTTCCATGGAGTTATCTAAAATTCCCCTATTTGAAAAAGCTGGGAGACTGGAGGGGGATAGAGGAGGGAAAGGGGAGCAATCTATATTCAGTGGGACCCCTGGCCAGGTTTAATGTGGCCACAGGTATGGATACTCCCCTGGCCAATGAGGCCTTTGAGGAGTTTCAGGAATTTTTTAAACAACGTCCTGTTCACTATATACAGGCGTATCATTGGGCCCGCGCCATAGAACTGCTAAATGCTGCGGAAAAGATAAAGATACTCATAAATGAGCCAGATATAACCAGCAGAGACGTGGTTTCTCCCCCATCTACCATAACAGGGGAGGGTATAGGAATCGTGGAGGCCCCCCGGGGGACCTTGATACATCACTATATTACTGATGATAAGGCAATAGTTCAGAGGGCAAACCTCATTGTGGCAACCACCCATAATAACGGTCCCATTAATCTGGCCATAAAAAAGGCCGCTAAGCACTTTATAAGAAAGGGAAAGATAGACGATGCCATACTCAATTATGTGGAGATGGCCTTCAGGCCCTATGACCTGTGTCTGGCATGTGCCACCCATCAGGTCTCTCCCGGCCAGAGTGCAATTGAGATAAGGGTATTTGACCATAATGGGGAACCTCTAAAAGAGATGAGAAATTTTTGATATGAAAAGGGAAAGGCGCTGTCTCATTGTGGGGATTGGGAACCCCAATATGGGGGATGATGCAATAGGCATTGTAGTGGCAGAGGAGATGGCCAGGAAAAGGAGGGATGTGGATGTGGAGGTACTTTTTTATATCTCCTTTGACCTCATGGACAGGATGCTTGGATACAACCATGTGATAATTGTGGATGCGGCCTATACAGGGGCAAGATATGGAGAGGTCATCCATATCCCCTATAGAAAAGGGATAACCACTGGGGAGCTAAAGAATTCCCACGGACTTGGGATATTTCAGGTGTTGGAGACAGGATATGTGGTGTATGGGAAAGAGATGCCCCAGAGGATAGACCTCATTCTCATAGAGACAGGGGAGATACGCGGATTTAAGAGGGGAATAAGCCGTGGGATGGAACTGAGTCTCCCTCATATAATAGGGGATATAGAGGAGATTATATCCCAAAACTAGCAGGAGGACCATATGCAGGACTTAATAGGACTTATCCTATGTAACTGTGGGGGGAGTTTAGAGGATAAGATAGATTTTGATTATCTAATTAAGGGGGCAAGGAGGCTTTCCCGCATAACCATGATAAAGAAGGTGGAATTTTTGTGCAGGGATGTCATGGAGATACTGGAAGAATTTAAGGGAGAGGTGGGAAGAGTCTTGTTTGCATGTTGCTCTGAGAGGTCTTCGCTTTGCTTTCATGAGGAGATGATTGAGAAATATCTGGACAAGGTGGGGATGGATAGGGGGATGTATGAGGTGGCAAATATCAGGGAGCAGTGTGCCTGGATGCATACCAATAGAGATAGGACCACCAGAAAGGCCATGGACCTTATAACCATGGCCTATGAGAAGTTAAAGCTCAACTCTCCTGCCTATGAGTTTAAGGACATAAAACAGGAGGTCCTTGTGATAGGAGGGGGAGTGGCAGGTATAAGTGCGGCCCAGGCCCTTTCCAAACTGGGGGTGAGTTCCACTCTGGTGGAGGAGAGACCCTATCTTGGGGGACATGCCCAGCAGGTGTCTTTTCTGTGGCAGAGTGAGGGCTCTCCTGGATTCTGTCATAGTGAATGCGTTATCCCTGTGATAAACAGGGACCTGCTTTTAGAGGAGAGGGTCTCTATCCTCACCAATTCCTCTATCAAATGGATAGAGAAGCGTCAGGGGAATTTCTATGTAGAGATAGAGTGCTCCCCTCGTTATGTGGATGCCTCTTTATGCGTTTCCTGTGGAAGATGCAGGGAAGTGTGTCCTGTAGAGGTGTCTAATGAGTTTGAATTGGCACAAAAATCTCGTAAGGCAATAGACAAGATATGTGATGTTTGTATGCCTGACGCCTATAACATAGACGCCTCTGTGTGCAATAGGTGCGGAGAATGTGTTTCTGTGTGTCCCACCAATGCCATAGACCTGGATGCCTCACCTGAGATGGTGAAGAAGGAGTTTGGGGCAGTGGTATTTGCCACGGGGTTTAATACCAAGGACATGAAGGAATTCCCCCATCTTGCATATGAGAGACCCAATGTGATAACCCTGTTGGAATTTGAGAGGATGATAGGGAATAGGTTTTATGGCAGGCCTCCCATGAGCGTGACCTTTGTGTTGTGTCAGAAGGATAGGGTGGGATATTGTTCCAGGCTCTGCTGTGAGGTGGTGGCAAAACATGCCTACAGGATGTCCAAGTTCTTTATGGGGACCGAGACACTGGTGATATATAAAGACCTTAGGACCGCTGGAAGGCTGGGAGAGGTGTTGAGGAGGAGCTCTGAAGAGGCAGGGGTAGAATTTATACGTGCAGAGGTGAAATCCATAGAAGGGGATGAGGAATGGCTCACCCTCCATACTGATCAGGGAGAATTTGAGACCCAGCTTGTGGTCTTGGCAGAACCCCTTATTCCCTCCTCCCTGAGGGTGGCAAAGATGCTTGGACTTCAGCTAGATGAATTTGGTTTTCCCGTGGAGTTTCAGCCCAAGGTGGTGAGACCCCTGCAGAGCTATGTGGATAGGGTCTTCCTGGCTGGGGCGGCCAAGGGATTTAAGGATGTACAGGAGAGTATAGAATCTGGAAATATGGCGGCACTGAGGGCCTATGAGGCCATTAAGGGGAAAAAGGAGCGCTTTGTGTCAGTGAGTCTGGTGGAGAAGTGTTCAAAGTGCGGCATGTGCATACCTATTTGTCCTCATGGCGCAATAAGTGCTAGAGAAAAAGATACAGGTCGCACCATCCTTCTGGACCCTGCAAGGATTGAAGAGAAGGACCTAAAGGATCTGGAGATAGGGATAGATCCTGCATTTTGTAAGGCATGTGGGATGTGTTATACAACCTGTCCTTCCCGAGCAATAAGGCTCTTAAATCTGGAGGAGTATCAGATATTGAAGATGGCAGAGAGGGCCTTTGAGAATATGGAGGAAGGGGGCCCCAGGATACTTGCCTTCCTGTGTTACTGGTGCTCTTATGGGGCCGCAGACATGGCTGGGATAAAACGTATGGAGATAACAGAGAATTTTAGGACCATACGGATGAGGTGTTCTGGGTCTGTAAGTCCTGAGGTCCTCACTGAGATCTTGTTTGAAGATATGGCGGATGGGATACTGGTGGCAGGATGTCCCCCTGACAACTGTCATCACCTGTGGGGAAATTATGTAACAGATAAGAGGGTAAAACTCATGCAGGATACCCTCTCGGACTTTGGTATAGACAAGAGCCGTCTCAGGTGGGAATATATTGGAGTACCCCAGTGGGACCTTATTGCGAAGGTCCTGAATTTTATGGATAAGGGCCTCAGATCGTGATGGAGGTGGGGAGAGAGGGGGTAGGTCCCCTCCTCCCTCTTTTTCTATTCTATTCCACCCCTGTGACCACAGACCTCCTTATTCCCAGCTTATTAAACCAGGAGGGGTGTTTTTTCATAAACTTCCATGAGTTTTCCAGGTCCTCTTTTGTATGGGGCTCAAGGGTAAAGGAGGGGGTGAGTTCCAGGAGTTCCAGACCCGCAAATAGCTCTGCCCAGGGAATATTCCCCACTCCGAGACCGAGGTGGAGGTCTGCCACCCCATCATTGTCGTGGAGGTGAAGGTGTTTTAAAAAAGGGGAGAGTACCTGTATCCATAGGGCCATGTTATTATACCTCATTCCCCCACTATAACTGGCCCAGTGACCCACATCAAAACAGAATCGGATATTATAGGGTGCCAGTTCAGATAAAAGGTCTGCCAGGGGGCGGGGATCGTATTCCCTTACATTCTCTAGGTATAGAGGGGGATGTTCCTCCCATTCATGGTGGAGTTCTGTCCATGTCTGGATGGAACGGTTGAGCCATCTTGAGAATATTTCGTTATATAGGGGGATAAAATTTGCGTGAGCAACCATAAAGCGAGGGTTGTATATCTGGGCGATTTTTACGGCGGATTTGAGCCTTTCCCTGGTGGCCCTGAGTATCATCTCATCAATACTGCCAGGCTGGAGGTCGTGAAATGGGAGGTGGATAGAGCATATGAGCCCTGCCTCCCTGAAGGCCTTTGCGGTCTCCCTGTGCCATTCCTCTGGTATCTCGTCAATGGAGATGGAGTCCAGGCCCAGCTCAGGGTTTATCATCTTGGATATGAAATAGTCTAGATATCCCCTATCTTCATAGATATATCTGAGAGGTAGATTTACAAAATAGCGCCCCATGTGAACCCCTCTTTTTTATTTTCCTGTTAAATAGATGGTCCCACATCTCTTTGCCAGGTCTGTATCCATAAATACAAGCACGTTTCTCTCCCCTTTTTTAATATGGACCTTCTTATCCATCAAAGGAGAGTTTTTTTCAAATATAACCACATGGCTGGAGTAGTTGCCCTCTGGAAATATACAGATGTGATATTCACCAGGTGGGAGATGGATCTCTTTTTTCTCCCCTATAGGATACACCCATGTCTTATCTCCCCTGGTGAGGCTGATGCCATATATTCCCTTAGGAAAGACCATTATGTGTATCCTTGAAAGGGACCTGTTCCCCCTTTCCCTCACAAGGTCACACATCCATGCCCCCCCTTCTTTAAGGGGGCTTATGTATTTCTTCATAAAGAAGTCCCTCTCCAGGATGATGTCTGTGCCCATATCCTGCCCACTGTTATATCCGCTATGGGAGAGATAGCCCTTTAGATTGAGGACCTCATCCCCTCTTCCCCCTAAGATACCCATAATTACGAGGGTGTCTCCCTCGTGGGCCAGGAGATATCCCCCAGCAGGGACGCATAAGACCTTGTTGTTTAGTTGGCAAACAAAGATGTCTTTCTCAGAGGGTGGAAAGGGGACCCTGTGGTATAATACCTTCCATTTCCTTATTTCCCTGCCATCCAGGGTGAGGAGAAGGTGGGAGATGGGGGAAGATAGAGGAACTGCCTTTAATCGGAGTAGGTTTAGATTGGGGAGAGATGGGGTAAATAGTCCTATCTCCGGCAGGAAGGAGGGAGGTACTTTATGGCTTATCTTCATCAAAGGAGAGAGTGTTATTTGTCTTTTATCCATGATATTGGTATCTCCAATGAGTATCTTGACCTCCCTGGGGGAAGGAAAGAGTATCTCCCTCTCATCCACATGGGAGATATCCACAATGACCCCAAGTTTTTTTAACACCATTTTCGTGGCCGTGAGCTGGATCTTCCACTTCCATCTTAGATTCTTTATGTCCTTACTCACTTCTATGGCAAATGCAGGTATCTCCCTTTTGGTGAGGGCATAATAGGTAAGGGACTTTCTCTGTTCTGGATACATGGTGGAAGGGGAGATGGTATCTGTATTAAAGATCTTAAACCAGTATCTTTTGTTGGGGATTTGTGCGTTTAGGGCGTTTAGGATGGGACGAATGGTATTGCCCAGAGGGAGTTTGTTCTTATAAGTATAGGTGTCTATTATAAAGGACTGGCCATATCTTTTGGGGTTTCTCATCTCACTTATAAATACTGGACTATAAAATCCTGAACCTTCATGGAGGTGAATAAGGCCATCGCACAGGGAGATCAAAAATCTTATGGCATCTGCAAGGTGGTCTTCGTAGAACTGACAGTAGCGCCTGTCAAACCTCCTGTTGAGGTCCACGTTTATACCCCGTTTCCTTTTGAGGAGAGATGGGATATTTGCCCTAGGTACCACAATTAGGTTGCCCTTCAATACCTTTGACATGAGAAGGGATTGGGCGGTGAGCACCCCACATATTTCATCCCCCTGTATCCCCCCCTGCACCATTACAGTAGGGCCAGGTCTGTCTCCCTGGATAAAAAATACCTTGAGGGGGAATTGGGTGTGTTGGAAAAATACCACCTTTTTTATAGAATAGCCCCATATCTCCCCACAGAGAAGAAAGCACATGGAGACATAGATGAGGAAAGACAGCAGGAAGACCCTGCTGGAGCCTATTTTTTGGACCATGATTCTCTCTCTATGAGATAAGAGCCCTCATGAGGCTCAATTACCAATATCTTCTTCCCCCTGTCGTGGTAATCTTTGGCCCAATAATCCTGCAGAAAGGACACCTCAAAGCCAGAGCGTACCATCTTTATATGGACCTGGGATATCTGGATGGATAGGGGAGGAGACTGAGACCATATCTTCTTTTTATGGGCCACTATGGCATTTAGTCCTCTCCTGTTGTTCTGCGAGGCATTTTTGTCATAAAAAAGGGCATATTCTCTTATGTCTGCACCCTTCCATGCCCTTAGCCACCTGTCCAGAAACATTGTTATCCTTTTCTTTGACTCAGCTAGATATCTCCTGTGTAGGTGAAGGGCCTTTTCTCTCCATTCACTCCCAACTATCTTCCATCCTCCACCCACTTTCATCCAATAGAGCCTCTTCACTCCCTCTGATTCAAAGAGAGGGCTTCTAAAGTATTGATAAAAAAAGCTCACCCAATAATAGGGACCCTTCACAAGGTATATTTTTGGAATAAAAATATCAATCCATTTATATCGCTTAAAATAGCCCAGTTTTTTGGCTACAAAGGAGGAAAACCTCTTTCCTGAGGACCTACTAAACAAGAGGGGATTGTATAGAGAGAAGAACTCTGGGTCCTTTCTTTCCCATAGGGTCTTCCATCTCTTTACCCTCTGGAGGATGAGTGCTTCTTCCTGGGATAGTTTTTTGGGTGCTCTTTTGAGGATGGAGATCTCTCGTGCAATCAAGATGGGGCTAAAACCCTGTTTAATGATGTGTTGAAGACTGTAGAGAAACTGGGTATGCACTGCAACACATCCCTTGGTATCCCTGGGAAGGAGTCTTTTTCCCCTCCCATGAAGCCATATCCCGTGGCCATATTTTCCAAATATCCTGTCCACTGGATTGGGATAGTTCAATCCATATGCTATCCCTCCATACAGGGTATAATTTAATCTTTCCCTGATCCTGTGAGTGATAAAATATACCCCCTCAGGGGTCCTCATATCTCCTTCTGAAAATTTGTCTCCATCCCGATTTCCCGTGGAACACTGTTTTTTCATAAGGAGTCTCAGGGTACTGTTATAGGAAAATAGATATATTTCCTGTTTTGATTTATCCACCACAAAAAAATATGGCGGGAGGTGAGGGAGGGGGGCTATAGTAATTTTCTGGGCACCACTCTTATCAGGTAAAAAGATAAATATGACTATGGCCACTAAGGAGATGGTGATTATACGTCTCATTGATCAAATATATGAATTCTGGAGGAAGTATCTTTATTTTGAGGCCAGAAGCTCTCCCCTGGTGAAGATAGGTGTTAGTTTATAACCTGCCTTTTCTATATTTTCATAGCCCCCTTCTTCTCTATCTAGTACACACAGTATCTGTCCTATCTTAAATCCCGCATCTTCAATGGCCTTACACGCCCTCAGTACACTCCCTCCTGTTGTTACCACGTCCTCTACCAGTGCCACAGATGCCTTTTCTCCTACATTTGAAATTCCCTCTATAAAACGGTTGGTCCCATGCCCCTTGGGCTCTTTTCGGACAATAAGGGCAGGAATAGGTCTTTTTTTTAGATAAGATACCAGAGTAATAGAGGTTACCAGGGGATCTCCCCCCAGGGTAATCCCTGCCACTGCCTCAATATCTGGATTTAACATACTTAGAAATATATTCCCCAATAGATAACTTCCTTCTGGATGGAGTGCTGTGGGTTTGCAGTCAAAATAATAATCACTTTTTTTCCCGGAGGTAAGCACCACCTCTCCTTCTATATACGACTTTTCTAAAAGTAGTCTTGCCAGTCTCTGTTTTAGTTCCTGCATGTGACATTGTCCCCTTTAAATACCCTGTTATATATCTCATCCTCATATCGGAGATAATATGAGACATCAAAGAGCCCTTTGAGTTCCTCAGGAGAAAGATAGGAGGTGATTTCCTTGTCCTCTATTACCTTTTCATATAGGGGCACCTTTTCCTTCCATGAGCGCATGGCCTGGGCCTGGACCATTTCATAGGCCCTTTGCCTGGGAAGACCCTTGTCTATAAGTGCAAGTAATACCCTTTGGGAGAAGAAGAGGCCATGGGATAGATAGAGGTTCTTTTCCATATTTTCTCTGTTTATCTTTAGATTTTTGAGCAGGGATGTGAGACGTGCAAGCATATAGTCAATGAGGATGGTGGAATCTGGCATGATTATTCTCTCCACTGAAGAGTGGGAGATGTCTCGCTCATGCCATAGGGCCATATTTTCCAGAGATGCCATGGAGTTTGACCTCACCACCCTTGCTAGGCCACAGAGGTTCTCAGCAGATATGGGATTTTTCTTGTGGGGCATGGCCGATGAACCCTTCTGGCCCCTGCTAAACCCCTCTTCCACCTCCAGTACCTCTGTCCTTTGAAGGTGTCTCAGCTCCAGGGACAGCCTCTCTATACTCCCTGCTATCTGGGCAAGCACACAAAAATAAGATGCATATCTATCTCGCTGGATGATCTGGGTGGAGATGGGGTCTCTCTTCAGTCCCAGGATCTTACACGCTATTTCCTCTACCTCTGGCATGAGGTGGGCATATGTACCCACTGCACCTGAGATCTTTCCCACAGAGATCTCATCTAGGGCCCTTTCCCATCTTTGTCTTTGTCGTGAAAATTCTGCATAAAAGGTGGCCATCTTGAGTCCAAAACTGGTGGGTTCTGCATGGACTCCGTGGGTCCTGCCCATTACCACCACGCCCTTATACCTGAAACTCATCTCCTTTAAGACCTCAAGGAGGTCATCTAGGTCATGCATAATTATTCCCCCTGCCTCCCTCAGGAGCAGGGCGTTTGCAGTATCCACTATGTCAGAGGAGGTACATCCTAGATGGATAAACCTAGAGGCAGGGCCCACCTTTTCTTCCACTGCAGTCAAAAAGGCAATTACATCATGTTTTGTGGTCTCTTCTATCTCCAGGATCCTTTTGAGGTCAAAATCCGCCTTTTTTCGGATCTCCTCCATTTCCCTCTCAGGGATGTGTCCCAGCTTATGCCAGGCCTCACATATGGCCACCTCCACATCCAGCCACTTTCGGAACTTATTCTCCAGGGACCATATACGCTTCAATCTGTCCCTGGTGTATCTCTCTATCATTAAATTTCCCCTCTGCTAGGTGGTTTTAGAGGTCTGTGTGGATGCATTAGTGGATGCACTCACCTTTTCCTTGCCCTTGCTGGGTTTGTCTTTTTTACCATTTCCATTACCACTTCCATTACCACCTTTGGAGGATCTGCCATAGTCGGTGACATACCATCCAGAACCTTTCAGGATGAAAGATGTATGGGAGATAAGTCTCTTTGCCCTGGCTCCACACCTGGGACACATTACCTCTCTTTCCTCAAATCCCTTCTGCCATTCCTCAAAGACCTCTCCACAGCCCTCACATTCATATTCATATATTGGCATCCCATCCACCTCCTTCTCTAAGATTCCAACCCCTCACTTTTTCTGGAGAAAAATATAAGCCTCTTTTTATACAAGTCAACGTTCTGAATCCTCTTCTGTCTTCTGCTACGAGCGGGAGGACCTTGCTGCAGCAATTGCCTCCTTTATCCTCTGTTTTAATCTCTTTCTCCTTCTCCTCCTCCTGCGATCCAGCTCTTTTCTCCTCTCTATCTTTTTGTGTCTGGCCATATAAACCTCCCTTTAACCTGATTTTTGACAAAGTTCAGTTTTTAACAGCTAACCTTTCCCTTGTCCAGCATTAGTCACAGGTAAAATAATGGGGGCATGGGTCCCTTTGGAGGAAAAGTATCAAGGTATGGCACAAGGGCAAAAGGGGACCCCTCCCCTGGAGAGGGTCATCAGAATTGTCCTAACTAGGGAGTTAGTCAGATTATCTTACGAGGCTTTTTAGCTAAGAGCTGCATCAAAATATTTACCCACACCATATTCCCTTCTTCTAAAAAACTTTTCAGGGTCTGGTCCTATGATCTGCATCTCTGGATGTTTTTTCTGTTCCTCCAGGGCGATTTTCATTTCCTGGGTGCAGCCAGTGGAAAAGGTAGCATCTTTTCCTGCCCAGATAGGGGGTATTTTTTCTCCCATTAATTCAAAGCTCTTTTCTATATCTGAGACAGTCTGGAACCTCCACACGTCTATAAGTCCGCTTCTCTGGACCATCTCCCACATATACATGAGGTCATCCCCATCCATTCCCTCTTCAAAGTGTTCTGCGGGATTGATTATAAATACCCCCTCTAATTTTTGCCGTAGATAATTTACAAAGGTAGAAAGTATCCTTATTGCCCTCTGGGTTTCTCCTGGGATGCTCCCCACAATGGCGCTATAGAACATCACCTTTTGTCCATTTTCCTTTGCCCTTTTCATCTCTTCTATGATTGCCTTTGCCTTTGCTATAATTTCCTTTTCTGTAATCTTTCTCACCCTGGGACTCTTTTGTTTAAAGGTAAAGTGGACTCGTCCCCCCTCATCACGGAATATGGCTATTATGTCTCTGGTAAAAAGATGCGAATTTAGGATGAGGCGGCGGTAGTTTCCATTGCCTTTTGCTATTATGAGGTCTGATTCCTTCCAGGCACGGGCAAAGGTCACCGAGGTCCTATAGAGATTCAGCCTCTCCCTGCTTCCGTCGGAGATTACCACTAGGTGCGATTCCTTTAACTCCTTGAGGAGGGCCTTTTTGGAGATATGGGGATTAGTTATTATTTTTCCCCCCTCTAGGTAATTCTCTAATACCCTGCTCTCCTCTATTTCCCAGAATGTGGGATAGTCAAAGTAAAACCCTTCTTTCAGGGCCAGGATTACCCTGTGTCCCATCTTGATAAGCCTCTTTATGATTAGCAGGTCAAATATGAGTGCTCCACTGGAATTGGGCATATATAAGATGGTCATTTCTTCCTGTTCTGTCTCAATCCCCTTTCGCAGAATTTCCCCAAATCCTTTGAGTTCCATGTGCACATCTGGATTTATATCATTTTTCCCCTGTTTCCATATTTCTTCACAAAGAGAGAGACAAAAAAGCCTCTTTAATTCCAATATATCCAGCTCCGTCCGCAGAAGACTTAGCCTCTTTTCCTCAGTGGTATATAAGGGGTTTGTAAATTCTTCAAACATAGAAGTGGAGACAAATTCATGCGCCCTCTGGTTAAATAGGGATTTTCTTGTCTCATAAGGGTCATGTTGTGCCAATTGACTCAGTACAATGGTGAGCATCCTTTTATTCAGTCGGGATGGTATTAGAAAAGGGGAATTATATGCCTTTTTAAATTTGTGTTTGCACAGACTGGTTATCTTTTTCTTTATATAATCGTTATGCACCAGTTTTTGGATGAGGTTTAACATTCTCTTCCAAAGGATCCTGTATTCTCTTTTTAGCTCCCTGGAGCGCTCAGAATATAAGAGGTTTTTAAGGGTCCAGTCACTGCACGGGGCAAATACCTGGTTCTCGTCTAGATCCACCATAAATCTCATTTGTTCAGGTGATGCGTTTTCTGTGGGGTTTGCAAAGTATTCAATGTCGTTTTCTGTCATAAAGTGAAGTATCCATGCGTCCAGATAGGGGTCTTTTCCATAGTAAAGGTCCCTTACAGATTCTATCCTAGGTAGGCGAAACACTTTTTTCCTCCTTAAATTTATCCCTTAAAGATACTTAGAGCCTCTCTCCACTCCCTAAAATATCTTCTTGCCCTCTCCACATACCTCTCTCTCCTCTTTGCCTTTTTCATCCTTCCCTTTATGGGTGGCATAAGACCAAAATTTATATTCATAGGTTGAAAGGATACCTTTTCTTCCCTTAAATGCCCCAGAAGGGCCCCCAGGGCACATTCTCGGGGGGGGAGAGGAATATTTTTATTGAATAGATAATGGGCAAGATATATCCCCAC
Source organism: uncultured Desulfohalobiaceae bacterium (assembly GCA_964427155.1). Classification (GTDB taxonomy): domain Bacteria; phylum Desulfobacterota; class Desulfovibrionia; order Desulfovibrionales; family Desulfothermaceae; genus Desulfothermus. The sequence goes on from CAYRSC010000014.1 coordinate 91,667, forward strand.
AAATAGACCACACGCCGCAGATTCTACATAGCCCTCTACCCCTGTGATTTGCCCCGCCAGGAATACCCCTGGTAGTCTTTTTATCTCTAAAAAAGGACCAAGTACCTTTGGGGCATTTACATAGGTGTTTCTGTGGATGCTCCCCAGTCGTTCAAACCTTGCCCTCTCAAGACCTGGTATCATCCTGAAGACCCTTTTTTGTTCAGGATAGGTGAGTTTAGTCTGAAATCCCACCATATTAAACATGGTCTTTTCTTTATTTTCTGGACGAAGTTGAACCACTGCGTAGGGCATCTTTCCTGTCCTGGGGTCTATCAATCCCACTGGTTTTAAGGGGCCAAAGGCCAGGGTCATCTCCCCCCTCTCTGCCATGGTCTCTATGGGGAGGCATCCCTCAAAATGAATCTCTTTCTCAAATTCCCTAGGCACCACCTTTTTTGCCTTGATAAGTTCTTCCCAGAACCTTTTATATTCCTGTTGTGTCATGGGACAATTTACGTAATCCCCACTCCCTTCTTCATATCTGGAGCCCCAGAAGACCCTTTCCCAGTTTATAGAATCTCCACTTATAATGGGGGCGATTGCATCATAAAAATAGAGTTCCCTCTGTCCCACCTTGCTTAATAGATCCCTTGCCAGGGGTTCAGAAATAAGGGGACCTGCGGCGATTACCACATGGGAAAAGGAGGTGAGGACTGGATCAGAGAGGCTTCTTATTTCTCTCCTCTCTATCTTTATCTGGGGGGAATCCTCTAGTTTTCTAGTGATGTAGGCAGAGAATCTTTCCCTATCCACTGCAAGGGACCTGCCTGCAGGCACCTCACTCTGCTGGGCACTTTCCATTACAATAGAACCCAGTTCTCTCATCTCCTCTTTTAAAAGGCCCACAGCAGAGGCAGGGTCTTTTGACCTTAAGGAATTGGAACACACCAGTTCAGCCAGGTGCGCCGATGTGTGGGCAGGAGAGAACCGTTTGGGTTTCATCTCAAAGATACTACACCCTATCCCTACAGAGGAAAGGATATTGGCAATCTCACACCCCGCCAGTCCTCCCCCTATTATGGCTACTTTTTTCTGGATTGCTCCATGTCCTATCATAGGGGTCCTTTTACCTATTCAAGGAGTCTGCCACATCACTGAGACGTTCCTTTACCGTTATCAGGTACCTTGCCATCTTTCCCCTATGGTCTGCAAATATGGAATCATCCGAGCCCCTTAACACAATAAGTGGGTCAAAGGTGCATATCTTATTCATGGCCTTAAAGGCCAGATTGAGATTATCTTTTCCCCCTCTTTCTTCTATTTCAGGATATAGATGCACCAGGACAGTTAGAAAGTCCCTAAGGACCAGGATTACTCCCTGGGTATAATATATCCTGTCGTCCAGTTCAGAATATTTTACCTTGTCGTTTTCCTCTACCAGCAGTCCCAGGGGTTGATCTAAAAATTCAGGGCTTACTATGAATTTGAAGAGAGAATATAGCTTATCACTTCGCACATTATAAACGGCCTCTCCCTTTAAAAGCTCTTTTTCATATTCTCTCACCATCTTTATCCCTTTCTTGTACTGGTCTTCAGACGAGGGGAACCACCAGCTGTCTGGGGAAAATGCAAAATATTGTTCCCGTGCTTCCTTTAGGTGTTCGTCTTCTGCCCCTGCTCCCCCATATTTTGCAAAACTGGTGGCAAAGAAGTTTACCAGAAGTCTTGTTGCAAATATCACCCCCCTCTGTCTGTTGTCTCTGTTATCAGGCCAGGCAGTGGGAGAGATAATAAGGTCATTTACTGTCCACCCAAGTCTGGAATGGAGTTCATCATTTAGTCTGTTTATCATGGCCTCGCATAGGGCCACTCCTTTTTTGGCGGGAGGGGAATTTGGTCCTGTGGTCTTTAGTATGTGTTCTATGTGTTTGTCCACATGGGGAAAGGTGGTTGGGTCAATCATCTTGTATAACTCATTCATTGACCAGAGGAGCCCAAGGCCCACTGGCCATATAAGGACCACTACCAGAAAAAAGATGATAAGGTATTTTACCCACCACACCAGGTCTTTCCAGGGGAAGAAAATGGGTGGTTTTACCGTTGGAACTAGCCTTTTGCGGGACCTGGAGGCCCCCCTATTGGATGTGGGTGAGGTATGCCTTTTTGATTTGTTGTTGGTTTTGGTCATGGCTGTTTATCCCCTTATAATTAATGTTTGAAAATATCTCTCCAACAGGTTAGGATCCCTAACTGGCCTGTATCCATTAATTTTCAAGCCCAGTTATATATCATGAGCACACAAAAGGCAAAGGTATTTATCCTCACACTGTTGGCTATGATCTTAGCTACTCCCCTGTGGCCCTTTGAGGTAAGGGTCCCACATTCAGTTAGACTAGGGGATGCCTTTAGGGTAGAGATTTCTTATAGAAATGGGGGAACTGGATATTTACAGTGGCTGGGCAGGAGGATTTCCTTTTCCCTTTTGAGGAGAAGGGGATCCCAATATCATCTCTGGCTGTTTTTAGGGAGTGATGTGAAAAGGGATAGACCAGGAATGTATTCCCTCTCTATATGGACATCCAGGGATAGGGGGATAAAAAGACAAATATATCTCTATCCCAGGAGGTATTCCTATACGCGGATAAAGGTCTCAGCCAGATATAGTCATCTCTCCAGAGCGGCCCTTTCTCGTTACTTTAAGGAACATGAAGAAATAAGGAGAATACACGAACTATTTGAGCCCCATGCTTATTTTTCAGGGCCTTTTATCCTTCCCTTAAGGGCCCCCATATCCTCCCCTTATGGGCGGGTGAGGATAATAAATGGGAAACAGAGGTCCATTCATCTGGGAGTAGATTTTGCTACAGGATACGGGAAAAAGGTCCACTCTATTAACCGGGGAAGGGTGGTGTTGTGTAAGGAGCTTCTCTTTAGCGGAAAATCAGTATTTATTGATCATGGGCTGGGCATAATAAGTGAATATTTTCACCTTTCCGCTATAGATGTCTCTTTGAACCAGATGGTGGAAAAAGGAGAGGTGATTGGACTTACTGGAAAGAGTGGAAGGGTTACTGGCCCCCATCTACATCTGGGAATATGCGTGCTGGGAGAGATGGTGGATCCCATCTCCTTTATTCACCTCTCTCAAGAGAAAAGCCTTTCAGCCACTCCATAGTGGATACCTATATCCCGTCTCAGGTCTAATCTGTTTCCCTGGGGGTCCTCCCGGGGTATGACCCTTATCCTCCCTTGATCAAAGGCGGTAAGGAGCCTTTTCCTCAACCTCTCGGCCACCTCTCCTCGTTTTTGTCCCCCCTTTACCTTGGCATTTGCCACCAGATATATCACCCTGGTTCCATCAGAGAAAAAGCCTCTTTCCTCAGAATAGCCCATACCTGAGGGTACCAGCTGTATCCCTTTTTTCTTGAAGTAGTCAAAATCTATCTTCACAGGTTCATATTTGGTGACGCTCCAGGGATATCCTTTTTGACCATCTGGTCCCCCTGGACCTGTAACCAGGGCAATACAGATGCACAACTGGTCCTCTCTTACCTCTGGGGTTATCTCATGGAGTGTGCCTTCAAACATGGCCTCTACCAGATGCCCTAGATTTCGGACCCTCTTTACCACTGACTGGAACTCTGGTTCTCCTGGACGGATATTTATCTCACAGACCCTTATCTTTGAAGGTATTATCTTTCCTTCTCCATCCCTTCTAAAGGAGACAAAGCATCCAGGATAGAGGATACATGGTCTAAGGGCATTGTTCTTTCTTAAGTATTCCACTAGGGGAGATGCAATGCTATCCTTTACCAGGGAAAGCATCTCTACTGTTTCAAATGGGTGAGGAGAGATTGCTCCCATGCCCCCGGTTATGGGGTTATTTCTGTCAGAGGTGCCCTCAAATCTTTCAGGATAGTCCATTGCCGTGGGGAGTATAGTATAGTTTCCCCGCCGATCCACCATGATGGTAAAACTTATCTCCACACCAGACATCCTGGATTCTATAAGTAGGGGCCATTTCCCCTTTCTAAACATGGAGCGATAGTTTTTTTTGTAATCCTGCATTAACCTGGAATACACCTCTTCTATCTCCCAGGTGTTCAGGATTATCCTGGCCCCCTTGCCTCCAGCACTATATGGATATTTTAATACCGCCCCTCCAAAGCTGTGTATATATTCCAGAGAGACCTCAAGTACCTTTTGATAGTCCCGGGCATCCACCACCGTCCATCTGTCTGCTACAGGGATGCCCCAGTCCCTGCACACCTCTTTGCACCTTATCTTGTCCCCTTCAATAAATGCAAACTCCCTTGTGAGACCTGCCACATGCCCCCCTAGTCCCCTGGACTCTAACTGGTCCACCAGCCCTTCAAATAAAAGGGCCTCTGGGAGGGGAAGGATATAATCAAGGCCATTTTCACGGATGCCCTTTTCTATTGCCCTGGCATAGGAAGATACAGAATTGTCCTGGGTAAAGATAAATTCCAGGGGAAGGGAGAGCTTCTTTGCAAATTCTGGCATAGAAGATGTCCCCCTGATAATAACCCCTTGATATTTTCCCTCATATTTATCACTCAATGCAGTGGACACGGTTAGGGCAGACAAAAATGTCCTTCCATCTGTGCCCGCAAAACCTATTTTTTTTATCTTCATCTGGATTCCCCTACTATTTTGTGTGTCTTTAAAGGGCACATATAAAAGTTGAGGGAAAAAGTAAACCTTGGACTTTCCCTTATTTTTTCTTTTTTGGCAGTAAGTTCCATAAATAACAAGAGCAAAATTTTTATTACACCTAATTTGAAGGGGAGATGGAATAGACCTTTAATCCCTTTGTTTCTGGGATATACAGGGGATATGATGAGGGGAGGGATTTCATTGTTTTTTAATGATATTAATAAGTTATCTGTTATAAGTGAATATTTTCACAATACTTTCTTGACAAATTTGATGATTGATATAATCTGCTCCCAAGACCAACGGGGGAGAAGATTGTGAACTTTTTAAGATAAAACAGGAGGTGTATGAATGTCTAGCTTACTAATTCAAAGGCCCTTGCCACACGGAGGTAGGCTTGTAGAAAGGGTGATTAGAGACAGGGAAGCGGCAAAGAAGATGATTGAGGGGTGTCCCACTTATGACATAAAGCCCACCCTCCATTATGAGACCGGGGTACCGGTACGCAATGTGTATCGTGAGATCATGTCCATATGTTATGGTTTTTTTAGTCCAGTGGAAGGTTCTATGAAGAAAGAGGAGGTGGATAGGGTCTTAAAGGAGCGCAGGTTGTTGAACGACTGGATATTCCCTTATCCTCTGGTCTTTGACATCAGTCGGGAAGATTATGAGAATCTGGGTGTTGGCGCTGGTGATAGGTTGGTGTTGAGGTTAAAGGGTAAGCCCTTTGCTATTTTGGATATTGAGGAGGTCTGGGAGATAAAGGATGCAGAGGAACTTGCCCACAAGACCTTTGGTACCCCTGAGGACAATCCAGAGGTGGTAAAGGAGCCTTTTAACAAGAAACACCCAGGTTGGGTCATCTATCGCAGTCTCCAGCCCATTGTGCTTGCTGGGAAATATACTATTATTAATGAGCCTAAATTTCGCGCCCCCTTTGATAGGTTCTGGTATCCTCCCAGGAAGTGCAGGGAAGAGTTTGATAGGAGGGGGTGGAGGACTGTAATTAACCATCAGACCAGAAATGTTCCCCATGTGGGACATGAATTTCTCATGAAGAATGCCGCATATACGGGAGATTTTGAGCCGTGCCATGGGATATTGGTAAATGCCATTATTGGTGTAAAACGCAGAGGGGACTATCCTGATGAGGCTATTGTTGAGGGGCATGAGGCCGTAAATAAAGGTGGGTACATCAAGCCTGAGAGACATCTTCCCACCATATGTCTGTGGGATATGAGGTATGGTAATCCATTGGAGTCCCTGCTTCACGGTATTATCCGTCAGAATATGGGGTGCACCCACCATATGTTTGGAAGGGATCATGCGGCAGTTGGTGAGTATTATGATAAGTGGGCCACGCAGATATTGTGGACCAAGGGTATTCCAAGTTTTGGCTTTCCTGCTCCTCCCACTGATGTTCCCTATGGCCTTAGCATAAGGCCCCAGAATATGAGGGAATTTTCCTATTGTCCCACCTGTAAAGAGATGGCCTACAGTGAGACCTGTGGTCATAAGAGAGAAAAACTCAGCGGCAGTTTCTTAAGGGGTATGGTGGCAGAGGGAGTTCAACCCCCGGCCATTATCATGCGTCCCGAGGTCTATAAGGTGGTGGTTAAGTGGTGGAAGCACTTTAATTATCCCTTCTGTAATGAGAAGTATGTGATAAATAAAGAAAAGGAACTTGAGGTGGATCTGGAGGACCTTTAATCAATATATAATTTCCCGTTTAGGAGGTTTGAAATGGCTTATTTTATAGTTGTTCTATTGGACGACAATCGGTACTCCAAGATAAAGGGCACCGAGTTGGAGGATAAAATACAATATATGTTTGGCGGAGAGCTTCGCTGCCTCAACGTGGATGTGTCCGAGGAGTTGAAGGACAGGATCCTTAAAGAGTTTGATACTGCACGCATAGACTCCAGAGGTGCTATCACAGATGTGCCAGTGGCCTTCTTGAGGGAGTTGTTTAATCAAATAGCAGAAAAGAAGTCTCTGGGGCCTGAGGTGATTGAAGGGGTTCTGGGCAAGGTGGATGAGATAAAGGAACTGGCCGCCAAGGAATCTGAATTTTTGCCTGCCCCGGAAATAGATGTCTAAGGTGTAAACTAATCCTGGGCCGTCATGGGAGGGGCGGCCCCTCCTCTTTTTGTGCAACAGCTTGAAATGGTGGTAAATTTAGTCAGGGATAGAAAAAGGGAGAAGATGGGTTTTGTGTCTTTTTTCACAAAAAATCCTTTTGAGGAAGGTCTTTTAGGTGGGGAAGGATGTGCTTATCTACCTGAATATGTGAGAAAAAGGTCAGAAAAATCTTGCTTGACATTGGATTGAGGGATTGTTACTTTTTGCACAAATTTGAGGAGGATTGGAATTTAGGTGGGTTAATCCAAAGAAAATCAAAAAAGAATGAGGAGGTAGAAGTATGCCAACCTACGTTAATCCAGAAAAGTGCGATGGTTGCAAAGGTGGAGAAAAGACTGCATGTATGTATATTTGTCCCAATGACCTTATGATCCTGGATGAGAAGGAGATGAAGGCCTATAATCAGGAACCAGATCAGTGCTGGGAGTGCTATTCCTGCATCAAGATCTGTCCTCAGGGGGCAATTACTGCAAGGCCCTATGCAGACTTTGCTCCCATGGGGGGAACCAGTATTCCTCTCAGGAGTGCTGAGGACATTATGTGGACCATTCAGTTTAGAAATGGTGAGGTGAAGAGGTTTAAATTCCCCATTCGCACCACTCCTGAGGGTTCCATTAAGCCATATGAGGGCAAGCCTGAGGCAGGAGACCTGGAGGACAATCTCTATTTTAATGAGACCGAGCTGAAAAAACCAAAAGAGGTCCTTAATAAGAAGTATGAGATCCAGGAGGCCGATCTCACCAAGACATGGAAGATAGCAGGGTAAATCTTATTTTTTGGGGAGGGTTTTGAGGTCTGAACTTATTTGGAGCGTAACTAAAAAGATAAAAGCAAAAGGAGTAATAATATGGCACATCTACCAATCAAAGATGAACCCAAGGGAATACCTCTAGCAGAGCCAGAGGTAGTAGAGCTGGAAACTGACGCCCTGATAGTGGGTGGTGGTATGGGTGCCTGTGGTGCCGCATATGAGGCAGTACGTTGGGCCGACAAGTATGGGGTAAAGGTCCTGCTGGTGGATAAGGCGGCCATGGAACGTTCTGGTGCTGTGGCCCCTGGTCTGTCTGCCATCAATACCTATCTTGGAGAGAATGAACCTGATGATTATGTGAGGATGGTGAGAAATGACCTTATGGGTATAGTTCGTGAGGACCTTATCTTTGATCTGGGCAGACACGTGGATAATTCTGTTCATCTATTTGAGGAGTGGGGTCTTCCTCTCTGGGTAATGAAAGATGGTAAAAGGCTGGATGGTGCCAAGGCAAAGGCTGAGGGGTTGCAGGTAAGAAATGGGGCTAAGCCGGTACGTTCTGGTCGTTGGCAGATAATGATAAATGGTGAATCTTATAAAGTGATAGTGGCTGAGGCTGCAAAGAATGCCCTGGGAGAGGATAGGTATATTGAGAGGCTTTTCATTGTGAAGCTCCTGTTGGATGCCAAGGAGAAGAACAGGATAGCTGGTGCAGTGGGTTTCTCCACCAGAGAGAATAAGGTGTATATAATCAAGGCAAATGGTATATTGGTGGCATGCGGCGGTGCAGTAAATGTTTATCGTCCAAGGTCCACTGGTGAAGGGATGGGTCGTGCCTGGTATCCTGTATGGAATGCAGGTTCCACTTATGCCCTGTGTGCTCAGGTGGGTGCTGAGATGACCATGATGGAGAACAGGTTTGTACCTGCAAGGTTTAAAGATGGTTATGGGCCTGTTGGTGCATGGTTCTTGCTGTTTAAGGCAAAGGCCACCAATGCCAAGGGTGAAGACTATTGTCAGACCAATGCCGCCATGCTCAAGCCCTATCAGGATCGCGGATATGCAACTGGTGCAGTGATTCCCACCTGTCTCAGGAATCATATGATGATGAGGGAGATGAGAGAAGGTCGTGGTCCTATTTATATGGACACTGCCACAGCCCTGCAGACCACCTTTAAGGAACTGTCCAAGGCGGAGCAGAAACACCTTGAGGCCGAGGCATGGGAAGACTTCCTTGACATGTGTCCTGGTCAGGCCAATCTGTGGGCCTGTATGAACATCAAGCCAGAGGAAAAGGGTTCTGAGATTATGCCCACTGAGCCCTATCTCCTGGGCTCCCATTCTGGTTGTTGTGGTATCTGGGTATCTGGCCCTGATGAGGATTGGGTCCCTGAGGAGTACAAGATAAAGGCGGACAATGGAAAGGTTTATAACAGGATGACCACAGTAAATGGTCTGTTTACTGCGGCAGATGGTGTTGGTGCCTCTGGTCATAAGTTCTCCTCTGGTTCCCATGCAGAGGGAAGGATAGCTGGTAAACAGCTGATTCGCTGGTGTGTGGATCACAAGGACTTCAAGCCCACCATCAAGGAGAGTCCTGAAGAGCTCAAGAAGATGATCTATCAGCCCTGGTACACCTATATGGAACATAAGGACGCCTCCACTGATCCCAATGTGAATCCAAACTTCATAACTCCTAGAAACTTCATGTTCAGGTTAATTAAACATACTGATGAATATGGTGGTGGTTGTGCAACCTACTACATGACCTCTGAGGCCATGCTCAAAGTGGGTTTTGAGCTGTTAGACATGCTGGAAGAAGATTCCAAGAAGCTGGCTGCGAGAGACCTGCACGAACTTATGAGGTGCTGGGAGCAGTATCACAGACTCTGGACCGTAAGGCTCCACATGCTCCACATTGAGTTCAGAAAGGAGACCCGTTATCCTGGCTTCTACTATCGTTCTGACTTCATGGGACTGGATGATTCCAAGTGGAGATGTTTTGTGAACTCTAAGTATGATCCTGAAACAGGTGAGATTACTCTCTTTAAGAGGCCATACATCCAGATAATCCCTGATCCATATGCTCCTTAAAGACTGAGGAGAGGAAAGGTGGCAGGTTTGCCTGCCACCTTTTCATTTTTAGGAAGACCTTGAGGATATTCGGTGGGGAAGATTACCTTCAAGGATATTCTCAAGGTCTTCTTAAAGTGTATAGGGAAGAGGTAATCTCTTGTCTCTCTATTGCTATTACGGTGATTTTCAGGTAAATCAATTGCCAGCCAGTCCTGGGAGGGATTGTGGTATATATTTTTTTCGGTCTGGCAGGATGGGAATAGGTGTAGTTGGTTAGATGACCAGGATGAGGCAGTTAGTTAAGTAGTTGAGTTTATAGGGAGGATGAAATGTCAAAGAGTATTTTAGTAATCGGGGGAGGCTTCAGTGGTATCACTGCCGCTCTTGAGGCGGCAGAGGTGGGCCATGAAGTCTATCTCGTAGAAAAGAGACCCTTTTTAGGCGGTAGGGTGATGCAGTTAAACAAGTATTTTCCAAAGCTGTGTCCCCCTTCCTGTGGTCTTGAGATCCAGTTTCAGAGGATCAAGAAGAATCCCAACATCAGGTGTTTTACCCTGGCAGAGGTGGTCTCGGTGAGTGGAAAGGCCGGGGATTATGAGGTGGTAGTTAGATTAAAACCCCGTTATACTGCGCCCACCAGTGTGGATTTGAGTGGTCTTGCTGAAAAGCTATCTCAGAATGTAAAGAATGAGTTTGAGTTTGGTCTAAACAGCAGGAAGGCCCTCTATATGGATGTACCCTTTGCCTATCCCAGCAGATATGTACTAGATGTGGAACACGTCTCTGAGGAGGATAAAAAACTCCTTTCCAAGAGTCCCTTTATCAACCTGGGAGAGAAGGAAAAGACCATCACCTTAAATGTGGGTAGCATTGTGGTTGCCACAGGGTGGAAGCCCTATGATGTAACCAGACTCACTAACCTGGGGGCAGGCAGTATTGCCAACTGTATCACCAATATGCAGATGGAGAGACTGGCCTCTCCCTGTGGTCCCACCAATGGGAAGATAGTGAGACCTTCTGATGGTGAGGCCCCCAGAAAGATAGCCTTTGTTCAGTGTGCAGGCTCTAGGGACGAGAATCATCTCTCTTATTGTTCTTATATCTGTTGTATGGCCTCGTTGAAACAGGCCAGATATGTGAGGGAACAATACCCGGATGCTGAGGTTACTATCTTTTATATAGATCTCAGGACACCTGGTCGTTATGAGAATTTTGCCCAGAAGGTGCTGGCGGATGAAAAGGTGAAGGCCATAAAGGGTAAGGTTGCCCAGGTGGAGGAAGATATTGCCACAGGAGGAGTATGGGTAACTGCAGAGGATGCCATTTCAGGGAATAAGATAACAGAGATGTATGATCTGGTGGTCCTTGCCACTGGTATGCAGCCCTCTCTGGCAGGAGAGAAATTGCCCTTTGATATAGATATGGATGAAGAGGGTTTTGTTTTTGATATGCAGGATAAGGGAATATTTGTGGCAGGTTGTGCTGCAGAACCTCTAGATGTGATGAAATCGGCTCAATCTGGAACTGCTGCAGCGATGAAAGCCATACAAACGGTAAGAGGGAGGTAACTATGGCCGAGAAAATCGGTGTATACATAGACAAAGCAACCCTGGATCCATATCTGGATCTGGATAAGTTGGTGGAAAAGATAAAAAACAGATGGGGTGACGCCTGTCCGGTGGTAAAGGTCCTTCCCCTGGTGGCCAGTGAGGAGGGTCGCAAGGAGATCCAGAAAGACCTGGAGGCAGGTAGCATAGATGGGGTCTCTGTGGTGGGGCCTTCCCCACGGGTGGATACAGAGTATTTTGATTTTGGTCCTTCTGTGGTGGTGGATAGGGTAAATCTCAGGGAGCAGGGAGTGTGGGCCTATAAGAATCCCGATGGGACCCCTTTGAAAGAAGGGGAGGAAGCCCCTGAGCTCTTCTGGGACCTGGTGATGGACTATATAAATATGTCAGTAATAAAGCTTCAAAAGAGTCAGGCCCCTGAGGGAGAGGCCCTTGAGACAGAAAAGACCATTCTGGTCTTGGGTGGTGGATGGACGGGCATTCATGCGGCCCTGGCAGTGGCAGGGGCTGGTTATAAGGCGGTGCTGGTAGAAAAGGAAGCAGAGCTTGGGGGATATGCCGCAAGGTTGTATAAGAGTTTTCCCATAAATCCGCCTTATACACGGGCTGAGGACCCGCATGTTGCTGAGAAGATTGAGGCGGTTAAGTCCAACAAGGATATAAAGGTATATACCAAAACTTCCCTGGAGAAACTTTCAGGTCAGCCCGGTCAATATACCGCTTATCTCAAGACCCCTTCTGGTGAGGAAGAGGTAAAGGTGGGTTCTGTGGTGGTGGCCACAGGATGGAAGCCCATGGATAGCAAATATCTGGAACCATTTGGATATGGTAAGATAAAGAATGTGGTGACCACCCTGGAATTTGAGGACATGGCCAAGAAGGGAGAGATAAAGAGACCCAGCGATGGGGGTGTCCCTCAGAGTGTTTTATTTGTGCTAGGGGCCTCTGATCTCATGGAGGATATTGCAAAGAGGGAAGAAGAGGAGAGGCTAAAGAAAGAGGAAGAGGCGGAGAAAGAGGAGGTCCAGGAAGGGGAAGAAGAGGTTCAGGTGGAAGAGAAGTTTGAGCCCATTGAGACCTATAAACACATGCAATATACCTCTGAGGTGACCTCTCTAACCGCCTTAAAACAGGCAGGTTATGTTAGGGAGATGCTCCCTGATTCTGTGGCATATATTATATACGAACACATGATGACCCCTGGGGTATATGAGCTTTATTATAAGAGTGCTCAGGATGACCCTGGAATTATGCTCACCAAAGGGAGGGTCACCTCTATTTATGCAGGTAATGGGGATGAGGTAATAGTGAGGATTGAGGATAATCTTTTGGGAGAGACCATAGAGGTGGAGGCAGATCTGGTGGTAGTGCCCACTGGCTTTGTTCCCACCACGGCATTGGAGCCTGTTATAAATCTGGAATACAGACAGGGACCGGCTTTTCCAGACCTGGACCTTTTTGATGGCTATGCAGATTCTAATTATATCTGTTTTCCCTATGAGACCAGGAGGACAGGGATATACGCAGCAGGGCCGGTGAGACAGCCCATGACCCTGGCAAAGGCGGCCTCAGACGCATATGGTGCCGCTCTAAAGGCTATTCAGTGTATAGAATCGGTAAACAGAGGAGTGGCAGTACATCCCCGTTCTGGCGACCTTTCCTATCCCAAGTTTAATTTTGTAAGGTGCACCCAGTGTAAGAGGTGTACAGAGGAGTGTCCCTTTGGGGCCCTGGATGATGATGAGAAGGGGACTCCCAAGCCAAATGTGGGAAGATGTAGGAGATGTGGGACCTGTATGGGTGCGTGTCCAGAGAGGGTTATCTCTTTTGATAACTATAGCGTGGGACAGATAGGTTCCATGATTACCTCTATTCGGGTCCCTGACAATATGGATGAGGAAGGACCAAGGATCCTGGTTTTGGCCTGTGAGAATGATGCATATCCTGCGCTGGATATGGCCGCGAGGAGAGGACGCAGGTGGAGTCCGTATGTGAGGATTATCCCTGTGAGGTGCCTGGGTTCTGTAAATACCATCTGGATAGCAGATGCCATGAGTAAAGGAAATGATGGGTGCCTGTTGCTGGGATGTAAATATGGGGAAGATTATCAGTGTCATTTCGTGAAGGGTTCTGAACTGTGTAACAGGAGGATGATAAATATAGGAGAGACCCTGGATAGGCTGGGGGTGGAACTTGAGAGGGTGAGACAGGAACAGGTTGCCATAGATGACTATGACAGGATTCCTGAGATAATTGATAGTTTTGTTGAGGACATTATAAAACTCGGTCCCAATCCGTTTAAGGGATATTAGTAGGAGGGAAATATGACCATGGTTAATCGCATAAAACCCGATCTGGATTTTATAAAGGAACTCCAACAGGTGGGTGGCGAGACACTGAAGAAGTGTTATCAGTGTGCCACCTGTAGTGTGGTTTGTCCCCTCTCTCCTGTGGATAAGTCCTTTCCCAGAAAGGAGATGATCTGGGCCCAGTGGGGACTAAAGGATAAGCTGGTAAACGATATAGATATGTGGTTGTGTCATAAATGCGGACAGTGTACAGAGATGTGTCCCAGAGGGGCCAAGCCAGGAGAGCTTATGGCGGCCCTTAGAAATATGGCCTACAGGAATCTAGTGGGTCCCAGCTTTCTGGGGAGATGGATGAGCTCTGTGAAACATTTGCCTAAATTGATTGCCATTCCAGCTATCATCTATCTTATCATCTGGTTTATCACAGGAAGCATGCATGGCACTGCCTTTCCTTTGGAGCATGGGAGGATAGACTATAGCCTAATCTTTCCAGGGGATTATACCATAGATCCCATCTTTGGGCTGGCGGCCTTGTTTGTGATATATTCCTTCTACAAAGGGATAAAAAGACTCATGGAGATATTTGATGCACAGCCCAAGACCTTTGTGGTGGGATATAACAGACCAAAGAGCATCTGGCATGGCCTTTATGATGTGATAAAGGAAGAGGTCCTAACCCATAAAAAGTGGAAGGATTGTGGGACAGAAGAAGGGGATGATGCCAAGTTTAAAGGACACCTGGCCCTCTTTTATGGCTTTGTGGCCCTGTTTTTGGTCACAGGGTTTGTGGCCTTTACTCATTGGGGGGGAAAGGTCTTCCCCTTTTTAAAGATGACCTATCCAATGCCACTGTATAATCCTATAAAGATATTGGCCAATGTAGGTGCTATCCTTCTGGTGGTGGGGCTGGTCCTGTTGACCAAACGCAGGCTCAACGAGACCAAAAAGGATGCCTCCACCTATTATGACTGGTATCTCCTGATACTTATCTGGTTTATTGCCTTAAGTGGCATCCTTAGTGAGGTTTTGAGGTGGAGTGGGATTGCATCTTTGGCCTATCCAGTATATTATATCCATCTGGTAACAGTGTTTATGTTGATTGCCTATCTGCCCTGGTCAAAATTAGGGCATCTGGTATATAGGGTATTTGCATTGGCATATGCAAGGAAAATAGGACGCGTATCCACTGAAGTGGATGAGCAGAAGAATAAACTTTTTGTTATATAAATAAGGAGGCTGTCATGGCAGAAGCTCGCAAAGTTTTCCCCATGCAGACATTTGTGGCTTATTTAAGGGGTAAGGCAGGTAACTACAATCAGGATGTACTGGAACTGCTCAGTTTTGTCACCCAAAAACAGGTGGATAAAGAACTTGCCCCTTTTGCATCTGCAATGTCCAAGGCATGGATCTATGAACAACATCCTGAACTGGCCCGTTTAAGCAAGGAAGAGGTGAGGGAACTGGGAGAAAATGTATCTATCCTAAGCCTTCCTGCTGATGTAAAGGAAGAGGTGGATGCCATCTTTGACAAACTTGCAGAGTACAAGAAGACCATAGAGGAGCAAAAGGCAAAAATAGCAGAGCTAGAGGGTATTTTAGAAGAGAATAAGAAAAAGATAGCCGCCCTGGAGGCCAAAGTAGAGGATTACGAGGCCCAGATGAAAGGGGAGGGAGAGAAGAAGATAATTGCCTCTGCCGCAAAGGTGGATGAGTATATCAAAAAGGTGGATGAACTTCTGGCAAAGATTGAAGAGGTGAAAAAACATGGAGTGGTCACTGTCTCTGGTGAGGGAGCCGTGGGCGGTGAGGAAGGTACCTCTTCAGAGGGAGCCGCAGAGACAAAGTCCTCAGAGGCCAAGGCAGAGTTTGGGTTTGGAGGAGACCTAAATGATGGAGAGTTTGGTTTTTAGCTGATTAACACTCCTCTCATAGGTGAAAGAGAGAAAAAGGGATTGACTCCAGGTCAATCCCTTTTTTTGTTTTTAAGGTATCCCTATTTTAAGAGATACATTGACGATTTTTTGTGAAGGTATTATATTAAAATTTAACTCTGGTTTTGGACAAAAAATACATAAAAAACAGTAAGTTGTCTTAATAAGTTGAAAAATATGGCACTGGTATTGAACTTACTTACTTACTTACTTACTTACTTACTTACTTACTTACTTACTTACTTACTTACTTACTTACTTTTAGATATTTTTGGAGGGCTTCTCCAGGGAGCGCCTGAACTGCCGTCCATGCAGGAGGGGAGGATCCGGGATAAGGGTCCTCCCCTTTTTTGTCTTTTAAAATAGGAGGTGGTCTTATGTTTCAGAGGTGGAGAGAGGTAGTTGGTCGGAAGGTGGATGTTATGTGGTTTATATGTATCTTTTTTTGTGTATTATGTTATTTAGGTGGATATTTCACTTTTTGGATACAGGAGAGATATGGACTGGAGGATAGGTATATCTTTGTTATTTTGGTAGTTATTTCCATCTCTCTGGGAGGGATGTTTAGAAAGTCCTCCAGAGAGATAATAGAGGAGGAAAAAGAGAGTGAGGATATGCAATTTTTTTTATCTCTATGGAAAGAGGTGGAGAGAATACTTGGAGAGGTATTTAGTACCCTCTCATATGTCCTCTCCCTATACTCAGGTGTGGATAAAAAGGGAAAGCTCTTCAAATTATTACAGGATACAAGGGTTAATTTTTCGGTTTCTGAAGAGGGACCTCATTTAATTTTTCCATCTATTATTAAGCAGTTAAGTCAATATCTTCTCCTTATAAAGGAGGGAATAGCGGAGATAGAAGATGCTAGAAAAGAACAGGAGATTTTATTTCGTGAAGATATAGAGGCATTAAGGAGAAAAATGGATAGGATATTGGATGATATGGGACATTTTTTATATGAACTCTCTGTTATAAATTCCCTTGTAATCCATTCCCACACACAGGTTGTGGATATTACAGATAGAGCGGCTGTTGATATTATAAAGAATCTAAACACTGTTGACTCTTCAGTACAGAATATTCTAAAGGTGGCAAGAGAGGGTATTGGAAGGTTAGACGCCCTCTTTAAAGGGGTATCTCAAGATATGGCGGACTGGAGCTCGGTCATCAAAGACCTGGACTATCAGATAAGGGCCCAGGTGGAGGAGATAAATTCCACAGTAAAGAATGCCAGGATGGTACTTGATAGGGCCAGGACCCTGGAGGTGCTGGTGGAAGAGGTGGAGGAGATCTCTGAAAAGACCAAATTGCTCGCCCTAAATGCCGCCATAGAGGCCGCCAGGGCAGGGGCCGCAGGCAGGGGATTTGCTGTGGTGGCAGATGAGGTGCACAAACTATCTTCCCAGACCCAGCAGACAGTAACCAAGATGAATAATATGATCTCTTCTCTTATCTCAGAGGTGGAGCAGGGCTTTAATAGGATAATGGATACCACCTCCACCTCACGACGCTGGAGCGAAATGGAGGAGATAAAAGAGAGGTTGAAGAAGATATTTATCCTCAATGAGAAGGCCACCAGACTAAGGGGAGAGATATTGCAAGAGATGCAGCGTCAGACAGAGGTGGCCGCAGGCGTGGTGGTGGAGTCCTTGGGAGAGATCCAGTTTCAGGACATCACGAGACAGATCCTGGAGAAGATAGATGAGATGCTGGAGAAGATAGGTTCTCTGTTAGATGGATGTAAAAGGGATATGGAGAAGAGGGGGATGTTGTGCCTTCCCCTCTTGGAAGAGGTTATAGAAGAGTATGAAGGTGTGTTGTCCTCTTCCTTTGGGAGGGCCTCCAGGGAAGAGAGTGCATCTTCCCCGGAACCTGGGATTGAGTTATTTTGATTTCGTGAGGCTATAAGGGGGGAGCATGGAGAATGGAAAGGGGTATTTTTTGTGGTCTCATGTCCTTGGTAGCATTCATTTAGAAATGGTAGTGCTCTTTGTCTTAACAATATTGGTGTTGGGTGCATATATAGTTAAGCTCAGGCAAAGGCAAAAGGAGCTTGAGCAGGAGCTTTCCGTGGCTCAGGAGGATCTAAATAAGGTTACTGGTATAGTGGAGAGTGAAATAGTGGGGTGCTATATAAGGGACCTTGAAGGAAATATATTATATGCCAATGAAAAGTTCCTCTCCCTTGTGGGAAGAAAAAGGGAGGAGGTGATTGGGGGGAGGATGCTGGATATGATACCTCCCCAGGAGGTGGAATATGTGGCAGGGATAATGAGGGAGACCAACACCTGTGGGAGGGTAAATTTTGCCCAATTCAGGTTTTTGAGAGGGGATGGAACTCCTGTGAGCATCAGGGGGCTTGGTTTTGTTCTGAAAAAACAAAGGCCTGTTCAGGTCCTTGCCCTTTGCTGGGAGGTGGAAGAGGATGTATTTACCGCAGAACAGATAAAGGCCTTTCTGGAGCCCATAAGACAGATCCTGGATTGTATGGGAGATGGACTCATAGTTACAGATGAGAGGGGATATATTGTCCTTATTAATCTGTGGGCCCAGGAGATGACAGGATGGGGGGAAAGGGAGGCCCTGGGACGGAGGCTGGAGGATGTCTATTGCCTGGCGGAGCCCTCTCAGGGAACTCCTATTAAACGTAGCCTTGAAGATATAGCAGAAGGTGTAGATCCAGGGCATGGGGATTCATATGTAATGCTCATCCAGAGAAGTGGCAATAGAGTTCCCATATTTGAGAGTGCCACTGCCATGAGGGATGGAGAGGACAGGTGTGTGGCTGGCGTGGTGATATTCAGGGACGCCACTTCCTTTGTGAGACATCAACAGGAGCTTTTGAGGCTGGAGAAATTAGAGACCCTTTCCCTTGTGGCCAGTGGGATTGCCCACGATTTTAATAACCTACTTGGGGCAATACTGGCCAATATAGGCTTTATAAAGACCTTTTGCGCCAGGTATGAGAATGACGAGGAACTCAAGAGGAAATTGGAGCAGATAGAAAAGGCAGGGATGAGGGGCAGAGAATTGGTGCATAAGCTCATGCTCTTTGCCAAAAAGAGGGAGGGGAAAAAGGAGGCCATATCCCTTGAGAGGTTGCTGGAAGAGAATATAAGGTTTTTACTGGCGGGAACCCATATTGAGGTGGAGATGGAGATAGAGGAAGGTCTTTGTCCCATATGGGGAGATAGGATACAGATGGAACAGGTCTTTCAAAACCTTGTACTCAATGCCAGGGAGGCCATGGGAGATAAGGGAAGGCTCGTGATAAGGGCATCTCGGTTCCCTTGTTCCCGGGAAAAGGGCCTTCCCCTTCGTAGAGAAGGTGCGTATGCCAAAGTGGAGATAATAGATTCAGGATGTGGTATCTGTGAGGATGTGATCCCCCGTATATTTGACCCTTACTTTACCACCAAATCAGGTGGTACTGGACTGGGACTTGCCCTTACCTATCAGATAGTAAAGGCCCATGGGGGTCATATAGAGGTCTTTTCCCGAGCAGGAGAGGGGGCTACCTTTGTGGTTTATCTTCCCTGTGCAGAGGTCCCTCCCTCCCTGGAGATAGAACACAAGGAGCCAGCCCTTGATTTTTCTGGAAAAAGTATCCTCTTTCTAGATGACGATGCCTTACTCAGGGAGATGATGGGGGAGATAATAAGACATCTTGGGGGAGAGGTGGATGTGTTTGAGGATGCCTCTATTGCCATATCTTCCTATCTGGAGCGTCTCAGCTCTGGTAAGCCCTATGCCCTCTCTATCCTTGATATATCCCTCCCTGGTCCTAGGAGCGGATGGGATGTGGGAAGGGAGATATTGGAAAAAGACCCCTCTGCCTCTATTGTAATCTCCACGGGATATAGGGGTGAGGATATTAAGGAGCGTTGCTTAAAATATGGATTTAAAGGGATCCTTTTTAAACCCTTTACCTTTACTGAATTGGTGAAGTCCCTGGCCAAGTGGCTCTGTTAAAACAAAAGGGTCTTCTTATACACAAGGCCCACATGGACCTCTGCTCTCTTTTTTTATGGCCACAGATTCTCCTATTTCATGATGATATATATCCCTGTCTCATTGCTCCTGATTTTTCAATTTCCTTTGGGTGGGCAGCTCGTCCTGGATAATTGAGGATTAATGGGAAGGGCATATTTTAGAGGCGCAGAAACAGATTATAAGCCTGAAATATTTGAGGCTATCCAGCGTGTTTATTTACCTGGTCAAAAAACAGATAACCCTTTCAAGACCTGATCTAGATTGGTCTCTTTTCCTCTTGTGTTACCTAGATAAAAAAGGGGCCCCTAGGCCCCCCTTGCTTTATTCTCCTTTTATAAATTTTTCCACCTGGTTATATGCCTCATCATCTGTAAATTGCACTGGAGGATGTTTGAAAAAATAAGAGGAAGGTCCAAGAAGTGGCCCCCCTATACCCCTATCCATGGCCACCTTGGCACATCTTATGGCGTCTATGACCACCCCTGCAGAGTTTGGAGAGTCCTCTACTGATAACCTCAGTTCTATATTCATTGGCACATCTCCAAACAGCTTTCCCTCCATTCTTATAAAGCATATCTTATTGTCCTTTAGCCACGGGACATAATCACTTGGCCCAACATGGATGTTTTCATCCTCCAACCTCTTTGCGGCCACTGCCTGTACCGCCTCTGTCTTGGAGATCTTTTTGGATTTTAGCCTGTTTCGGTTCAACATATTTAAAAAATCCGTATTCCCACCCATATTCAACTGATAGGTCCTCTCTAGCTTTACTCCCCTTTTTTTGAAGAGGTCAGTGAGGGTGCGATGAACTATTGTGGCGCCCACCTGGGATTTTATGTCATCTCCCAGGATAGGGATGCCTCTTTCCTTAAACCTATTTCCCCAATGGGGGGTGCTGGCAATAAATACCGGTATGTTGTTTATAAAGGCAACCCCTGCCTCCAGGGCACATTCTGCATAAAATTTGGTTGCCTCCTCTGATCCAACTGGAAGGTAATTGAGCAAGATATCTGTGTTTTTTTCCCTTAGTATGGAGACCACTTCCCCCTTTGAGGGCTCTTTCTCCTGGGATGGTTTGAAGGTATATCTTTCGTCATATTCTTCCATATGGGGAGAAAATCCATCCAGGATGCGTCCCATGCTCACCCTTACTCCCTGCTCAGGGATGTCCCTGTAGAAGGTGGTGGTGCAGTTTGGAGGAGAGAATATTGCGCTGGATATGTCTTTTCCCACCTTTCTCTGGTCAATGTCAAAGGCCGCAACCACCTGGATGTCTGAGGGCCTATATCCACATATCTCTTCGTGCATGAGTCCTATGGCACTTTTTAGTCTCTCTGGATCCCTATAATAAAAAAGACCCTGAATAAGTGAACTGGCACAATTTCCCACCCCTGCGATGGCGATATTAATCCTTTTGCCATGAGTGCTCATTGATTGCCCCTCCAGTAAGTTTAACTAGTTGTTGCGCATCCTCATTCTTAACAGGGAGCCCTGCATCCTCTGTTTCCTTCCAATGAAAGTTTAATTAATAATACTTAAAAATCAAAGTCAATGATGGAATTGTGGAAATTTTTCTTTTATGAGATGGTGTATTGCCCTGGAGAAACCATAGGGGCCTATCCCTTTGATGCGATGGAGCCCCTTTATGTGCGCATCTATCCATCCCCCTGACTTTTTTTCCACCAGCACTGGTATATCCACCACCTTAAGCATGGGAAGGTCGTTAAGGCTGTCTCCTATCCCCATGGTAATGAGAGGGCACTCCATCTCCCCTTTAAAAATTTTACTCAGGAGAGATACGCATCTTCCTTTGGAGGAGCCCCCAAATAGGTGGTAAAACCTCCCGCCATGAGTGAGAGTAAGACCATATGACTTTACTTCTCTGGAGAGGAGCTTTGCCTGGGAAGGGGTGAGAATAAGGGTCTCATCAAATCCTCTCTCTCTGGCATATTCTGCCTCTTCAATGTTAAGTCCAGTAAGCCTGGAGATCTCCTCTGCTGTCATATCCCCAAAGCCTTTTAAGGGAAGGGAGGTCTTTTGCCTTATCTCCTCCAGTATCCTGCGTAGGTAATAATACTCTCTCCCCAGGGCGATGACCTCATAATCTCCCTGGGATAGGAGATTGATCTTTTCCCTTCTGAGGAGGCTCAGGGTCTCTTTTTTCGGAAAGGAAGGGAAATATCCCCTGGGGATATATATTGCTCCTCCATTTTCCACAATGAAGGGGTCTCTTATTCCCATCCTTTCCCGTATCTTTTCCTGTTCAGCCCTTGTCTTTGCAGAACACAGTATAAGGGGGATTCCATTTTCCTTCAGGAAATTTACTCCCTCCATTGCTGGGGCCATCTCAAAGGTAGTGAGGTCTATGAGAGTGCCATCAATATCGGAAAATACAATGAGAAACATGGGGGAGAGTGAGGGGTTATTGGATGATAAATTGCTCTATATGTTCTCCCACTATATCCTTAAAGCGGTCAAAGTCTATATGTTTTGGAGACCTTATCAGTTTTGGTCTTGGGGGCTCATCTCCCAGTTTCAGGAGACCCTGTCTTTGAAGTTCCTCTAGGATAAGATTTTTGGTCTCCTCTGGACATACCTCGCTATGATATATAGATCCCAGACTGGATAGCAACATCTGGTTTATGTGCTCCTGCCCTTTGTTTTCATGGAGATGGGGGTTCCTGGTCTCTATCTGGAGTATTTCTATCCCCTTGATGCTGTTTTGGTGTTCATCTGCAGGATAGGGGATATCCCCATATTCTTCAAACAGGGAGAGTAGTTCCTGAGGTTCTATGGCATATCCCGAGGCATAGGGGATGGTCTCCGCCAGGGATAGTGTCATGGCGTGTTCCCCTGCATTCCCGGTCTTTATCACATCTGTTTCAAATCCACTTACAAATGAGATAAGGGAGTTTAGACACCTGTTGGTGATCTCTGAGACCCTCCCCCATCTCTTAAAATATAGTCCCTGTTCATGAATCTTTGGTTTATATCTCCACAATATCCTCACCATGCAGTAGGGATATTTTGCCATATAGAGGCCTGCGGCATAGGCCCGTGCATACTCTAACACCGTGCCAGGGAAATAATTGTCGGCATCAATGAATCCCAGGTATTCCTTTTCAAAGAACTTGGTAAGGAGTATTCCTATAATCATACCTTCTGCCTTACCATCCCTTACATTTCCATCTTCATCCAAGAGGTCATCATATCCACACTCCTGAAGGGCCCTGGTAATTACAGGGTCCTTTTGGTGGACTATAATGGCCCTCCTCTTTGCAAATTCACAGAATTGCTGGAGGGTCTCTTTTTCCAGTTCAAAGCGGTTTATGGGCCTTGTATCGCTATTTGACACCACGATCTTAAGGCATTCGTGAGGCACACCGCTTATGCAATTCTCAAATAGCCTTATCTTTTCATTTTTGGTGGGGATAATAATGGACATGTTTCTCTGCATTTCATAGATAGTCCTCTCGCTCACCTTTAAGACCCCTCTGGCCTCTGTCTCGTCATGGGTCTCCAGCCCTGAGTCTAATTCTATGATCTTCTGGATGTCCCTTAAAAGTACCGCCCCCATTCTCTCTGTATATCTAAATGTCTCTATTCTCATCTCTATCCTCCATATATTTTGTGTTAAACCTTTTTTCTCCCATCCAATCTTGAAAAAATGGAGGGGCTGTGTTAGCTTAGACTAAAATAAAAGGACTCTTGAACGTATCCTTTATGAAGATGTTTCAATTATTTAAAAAGTGTATATGGGGATTTTAAAGTTTGCAAGTGTTAATTTTTAAGCAAGGGGGTGTTTATGAGTCTGGTAGTATTTCCCTTTAAAAAAGAGAATCCTCAGGTGGTTTTAAGAAATGTGAGAATAGCGGCTGAACATCCACGTGTAGAGGAAGTTTTGTGTGTTGGGGTAGAGAAGGAAGAGACATATCGGACGCTGGAGCAGAACATTCCAACTATCAAGATGGAGACCAACAAAGAGATAAATCTCATTCTTCAAGAGAGGATAGGTAACAAGAGACCAGGCAAGGGAGATGGGATGAATACGGCCCTGAAGTACTTTCTGGAAGAGACAAACCTCAAGAGGATACTTTTCTTTGATTCAGACATTACCACCTTTGGGCCCCACTGGATAACCAAGGCAATGGAGGGGGCCGATATGGATTATCCCGTTGTAAGACATTACTTTCCCCGTGCAAGCACTGATGCCATGATTACATGGATGATCACCAAGACAGGGTTTGCCCTCCTGTGGCCCACCTCGGAGCTTCCCTGGATAGAACAACCCCTTGGGGGAGAGTTGCTCATGAAGAGACGGGTGGTTGAAAAGCTCATGGAGGAAGAGGCAGTGGTGGGAAGGAGTGATTGGGGTATAGATACCATGTACACCTTTTATTCAGTAAAATATGGTTATCCCATGCTGGAGACCTATATTTCTGAGGGGAAATTGCATAAGCTCTATGGAAAATTAACGGATTTAAAGACCATGTTGGTGGAGTGTTTTGATACCATCCAGTCCCTTAAGGACGAGAAATTTGATGGGGAGGGAGATGGTGAACCTCTGGTATGTGTGGGAGGTATAGTACACAGGGCAGAACATCCCCATGAGGTACCTCCAGAGGTGTTTGAGAAGATAGGCTTTGACATAGAGGGCTCCCTGAGTTTGTTGATTGAGAACTGGACGCCTCGCATGGAAGAGCTACTGGCCCTATTTCCCCGCAGAGTAAGGGATGGGCTCTATGCCAATAAGAAGGCCCCTTCCTTTAGTTTTATGGATGAGCACACCTGGAGAGAGACCTACTATGTGCTCCTGGAGCACTTTGACGCCAGTGATGAAGACTGGCAGGAACTCATCTTTAAGCTGTGGACCAGCAGGGTTATCTGTTACACCACCACCATAGCCCTTAGGGGATATTTCTTTGCCATGCGTTATCTGTATAGCATGATAGATAGGTATATGAATTACTCTGCGAGACAATTTATAAAAAAGACCAGGGGAGAGATAGAATGAAGATAGTGGTAGCTCCAAATGCCTTTAAGGGGAGTCTCTCTGCCAAAGAGGCGGCAGAAGTGATGGCATGTGCAGTAAAAGAGGTGGTAAGGGATGCCAGGGTGGAGGAAGTCCCTTTTTCTGATGGGGGGGACGGACTGCTGGAGGTGTTGAGGGATATATTTGAGGGGGAGATAGTGGATGTGGAGGTATCAGACCCCCTGTGGAGGCGAATAAGCTCTAGTATATGCATAGCCAAAGGGGGAAGGCTTGCCGCCATAGAGATGGCCAAGGCCAGTGGCATTGCCCTGCTGGAGGATAATGAGAGGGACCCAACCAGGACCACCACATATGGGACCGGGGAACTCATCAGATACGCCCTGGATAGGGGGGTAAAAAAGATAGTGGTTGGCATTGGGGGTAGCGCCACAAATGATGGGGGAATAGGTATGGCAGCGGCATTGGGAGTGAGATTTTTGGATGAGAAGGGAAAGGAGCTTGAGCCTGTGGGAGGAAATCTCATTCATATTCGGGAGATTGATATGTCAGGCTTGGACCCCAGGATAGAGAGAGTAGAGATAGAGGTGGTGTGTGATGTGGACAACCCCCTGCTTGGAGAGAATGGGGCCGCCAGGGTCTATGGCCCTCAGAAGGGGGCCAGTGAGGAACAGGTAGAGGAGTTGGAGAGGGGGCTTGAGAACTACGCCCGTATCCTTAAGGAGAGATTGGGTAAGGATGTGGCCCAGATGCCAGGGGCAGGGGCTGCCGGAGGCATGGGGGCAGGGTTATATGCCTTTTTAGGTGCCACCCTGAAGAAGGGGATAGAGGTGATGAAGGGACTGGTGAGGCTGGAAGAGAAGATAGAGGGTGCTGACTTGGTAGTTACTGGAGAGGGAAAGTTGGATAATCAGCTGTTTTTTGGTAAAGGACCCTTTGGAGTGGCAGAGTGTGCAAAAGAAAGAAATATACCCTGTATTGCCCTGGCGGGGGCCATTGATGAGGAGATTCGTCTCCATGAACTGGAAGAGGTGGGGATTATAGCGGTTTTTTCCATATGTCCAGGGCCTATTTCCCTTTCCCAGGCCATGAAAGATGCATCCAGGTATCTGGCACAGAGTACCACCCAGGTGATTAGATTTTTTCTAAGGTCACGGCAGGGCAATACTTAATTCACAAATGCATAGAGGAGGTGGATTATGATAGTTCCGGTAATCTTATGTGGAGGCTCAGGAACAAGATTGTGGCCCAGGTCCAGGAAATTATTGCCAAAACAATTTTTGTCCCTGGTGGGTGAAGATACCATGCTCCAGGAGACAGTGAAGCGATTGGATAGATTGGAAAACCTCCTGGGAGATCCCCTGTTTATAACCAATAAAGACCACAGGTTTCTGGTTACCTCTCAGATGGAGGAGATTGGAAGGGATGTGGGGGATGTAATTCTGGAACCAGAGGGAAGAAGTACTGCTCCCGCTATAGGTGTAGCCGCATTAGAGGCCATAAAACGGTTTAAGGACCCCATCCTTCTAGTCCTGCCAGCAGACCATCATCTTGAGGGCATGGAGGAGTTTAAACGGGCAGTGGAAGTGGGTGTCAATTACGCCCGGGAGGGAAAGCTCATTACCTTTGGGATAGTACCCTCTGAGCCAGAGACTGGTTATGGCTACATAAAACAGGGAGAGAAGATAGGAGAGGGGATCTTTGAGGTGGAGAGATTCGTGGAAAAACCAGATAGGGAAACTGCCCAAAGATACCTGGAGGAGGGTGGATTTTTTTGGAATAGCGGGATGTTTTTATTCAGTGCATCTGTGTATCTGGATGAGCTTAAGAGGTACGCCCCAGAGATATATGAGAAGGCATCTCTTGCCTGGGAAAAAGGGAAAAGACAGGGGGTATTTCTCTCCTTGGATCCAGAGGCCTTTTTGTCCTGTCCTGAGGATTCCATTGACTATGCAGTGATGGAAAAGACGGCAAATGCATGTGTGGTCCCCCTTAAATGCCTGTGGAATGATGTGGGCTCGTGGTATTCTCTATGGGAGATAGGGGAGAAGGACTCTCATCAAAATGTATGTAAGGGAGACGTGATCTCAATAGACACCTCAGGGTGTTATCTAGATGGAGGGGATATGCTCCTCACTACCTTGGGGTTGGAGGATGAGGTGGTGGTTGTCACCCGCGATTGTATCCTTATCTCCAGAAAGGATAGGGTCCAGG
>CAYRSC010000015.1:0-86397 GCA_964427155.1 uncultured Desulfohalobiaceae bacterium
CCGAAAAAAACAAAATAAAGATTGTTTTCTTAAATTATGTGCAAAAAAATCTCAGATTACGTGTCTTCCTACAGCCATCTATTTTGTTTTGAGAGTACCTATGAGGAATTGAAACTGTCCTCCATCACCAAATGCCATGTACTTTATCTTCGGTTTTGAGAGTACCTATGAGGAATTGAAACCGGTTGTAGTCGGTCCGCTAAAGCCAACAGTCCACGCTCGTTTTGAGAGTACCTATGAGGAATTGAAACTCCAGAAAAATTAAAAGAATTTACAGTTGAAGGAATAGGTTTTGAGAGTACCTATGAGGAATTGAAATAAAAAATCTAAAAAAAAGCCTGGGTAGGGCAATTTAGTTTTGAGAGTACCTATGAGGAATTGAAACTACCGCTATTGCGTTCACAACTGCGCCAGGTCTTTTGTTTTGAGAGTACCTATGAAAATTGTTAATGGCCAATTAAAATGAGCCAGAAACGGACAATAATTTTGATCCACTTTTAGAGTGCAAAAGTGGCGAGGGGGCCATATACTTCTGGTTATCTTGAGGGATAATCGGGAGGATAAAAAATTGAAGGAGTGGATGGTAATTCACAAGATCAAGACGATGTGCGACGAAGGAGGGAAGTAATAAGGTCAGGCCGTATGGTTTTTATCTATACACGCCCTTGACTTATATGTTTGTCTAAGGTTAGATACTAAGGAATAAATTCAGGTGCCCATTTGGGTTTAAAAGGGAAGCCAGTGGAAGTCTGGCACGGGCCCGCCGCTGTAACAGGGGACAAAACCCACACATTGCCACTGTCAGAATGGGACTTTCTGATGGGAAGGCGTGGGGAGTAGGAAGATCCTGAAGTCAGAAGACCTGCCTGAAAAAAGGATGTCTTTAGCAAAAAAGGGATAAAGACGGGAAATCCCTGGAG
This sequence comes from uncultured Desulfohalobiaceae bacterium, assembly GCA_964427155.1. Taxonomy (GTDB): domain Bacteria; phylum Desulfobacterota; class Desulfovibrionia; order Desulfovibrionales; family Desulfothermaceae; genus Desulfothermus. The sequence goes on from CAYRSC010000015.1 coordinate 921, forward strand.
CAGGTTATCTGGTCCAGGGATTTTTTTATTTGAGGGAGGTGATAATGAAGTCCCTTTTCTTTTTAATGGCGACTGTGTTTTATGGATTGGCAACACTTAGCGTTAATTTTAGTATTGGTATGGCTTTTACACTTATGAGCATAGGATTTATTGCCAATATTATATCTATTTATGTTATACTTTACCATTCCTTTCCTCTTGTACCACTTTTTCAAAAATCTTTTTTTATTCCAGCAATACTGACTTTGATATTTTTTATTTCTTATATTAGAAAATCAGAAGAAAAAATATTAAATCATAAAATATTTTTTATATTTATTTTTATAATTTCCGTTTTATTTTTATTCTTTCCAGGTGGATATTATTTACCTTTTTTAAAAACTAAGAGTATTTTTTCTCATATTTATTTTTATTCCCTGATAATAGGAAACTGTTTATTTATAACTGCAGGATTGTCTTGTATAGATCAATTTATAAGAAAAAATAATTTTAAGAAATATAATATAAGTTATATATCTTGGGGAGTGTTTTTTCTTTCTATATCTATGTTTTCAGGTGAGATATGGTCTTATTTGCAAACAGGGAGCCCTATTGTGTGGGAGGACCCTTGTATTTTTGGGTATATGGCTATATGGTTTTATTATGTTGGATTTCTTCACCTGTATCTTGTTAGAAGAATTGGGGGAAAAATAAGGGCTTATCTACTCTTGCTGGGGTTGGCAATGATATTTTTCCTCTTTATTCTTCCAGAGACAGGAAGATTTTCCATGCCAGAGGTGAGATTATGGTTGGCCAGGTATTAAGAAAGACGTGGGAATTTTTGTCCAGAGTGGATATTGCCATTATAACTATTTTGTGTATTGTAATAAATCTTATAATAGGATATGTATATCTTCGCCATAATACCAGTCTTTTTTCTCCAATCAATGAAATTGGAATATTAAAGTGGATAGTTACTTATGGAGCTAAATATATTATATATTCTTGGTGGTTTTTTGTTTTTTTATTTCTTTTGTTGATATTATCTATACAAACTTTTATATGTTCTAGTAATAAAATAATTAAAATTATCCATTCTAATAGAAAAAATAAATTTATTTTATTATCTCCACATATAATGCATTATGCGCTTCTTTTCATTTTAGGTGGATTTTTAATAAGTTATATCTTTTCTTATAGCTATCCTATTATATTGATTCCCAATAAAAATATAAGGCTCTCTGATACAAAGATATCTCTTATATTGAAAAATATTAATATAAGATATTATAAAGGTAAAAGATTGTCATATCTTTACAATAGACCAATATATTGCAAGGCAATAATTAAGTTATGTTATAATAATGGTAATAATAGCATATGCAAGATAAAAAATATTTCCATAAATTCTCCTATAATTTATAGAACTTACAGTTTCCATCTAAACAAATTTGGAAATAATTATGTATTTTTAATATGTAGAAAAGATCCAGGAATATGGGTATATATTTTTGGTACCTTTTTGTTTTTATCAGGATTGATTATTTATGGGTATGGCATGATAATTAAAGCTATTTAATTTTATAATAAAATTTAAAAAGGGGGCTCATTTTATCAAGCCCCCTTAAAGTTATTCTCTTTTGTGACAATCAACTAGAAGGAATACTTAATCCCCACTGCATAAGTACGCCCTGCCGCTGGATAGTAATAGTTTTTACTATAACTTCTATAGGCATAGGCATCATAATCTTTATCCAATATGTTATTTACAGCTACAAATGCACTTAATTTTTTGTATTTTAAGTTTAATTTGGTATTTAAAAGGGCATATCCAGGATAATGGTCTGTATTGGCCGCATCCATTTCATAATTACTTTGGGCATATATATTAAAATACCACCATATTTGACATAAGTTGTGAGATAAAAGTTTGGTATTCAGGTCTATATTCAGTTTATTATATGGAACTTTAGTTAATCTGTTTCCATCTATATTTACCACTTTTCCCCTAGCTATCTTTGAAAATATAGGAGCAGTATATCTCGCATCTGTATAACAGTAATATATCTTATAATTAAATCTTTTAAATGGAGAACCATATATGGTAGTCTCAATACCCTTAATAGTGGCTTCTGCTATATTACGTTTTCCAACATATTTTCCATTAGGATTATAGGCCAGGTCTAACATATCCTCAATTATTATTTTATATATACCAAAATCAAGATTAAAAAAACTAGACTGTTTTAATCTTATTCCTCCCTCATACTGGGTAAAGGTTTCGGGTTTCAAGGTGTAGCCGTATTTTGAAGAATATTTTGCGCTTGCATAATAGTCATATATGTTAGGAGCCCTGTATGCGCGACTAAAGTTTGCATATAGATTTAAGGAAGGACGAATACGATATGTAATACCTATCCTGGGATTAATTTTATCGTAAGAAGGGGTAGTATCATAATTTAATTTTCCTCCCTGAGTAAAATCATATTGAGCATCGTTGTAAAATTTGAAGTAGTCATAACGAATGCCACCTGTTATTATTAACTTTGAAGTAAGATAGAACTCATCCTGAAGAAATACTCCAATCTCTTTTCTTGTAAAATCGCCTGTATATTTTGGGTCTATTATGGTATAGGGTAGAAGAGGATTTTTTGCTGCAGCCTTTATTTTTTTTATATCAATATAGTCATGGTCATAATCAAAACCAAAAGAAAATAGATTTTTTTTAGAAAAAATATCATGTTTGTAAGTAACTATGCTTCTAGCACCATATACATATTCGTTAAGATCTTCTTCATAAGGAGTACCAAGTACTGCAAGTTTATAATTGTCATATAATTTGTCTCTTGTTTTGTAATAGATAGTAGTATCTACATCAAACATCTCTTTATTTGTTTTAAATGTAATTCCTGTTATATAGTCTCTATTTTTTGTTAGACTATAATCTGGACTTTGACTGGGATCCTTCTCTCTTTCTGCCTCAGTGAGACGTTTTGGAAGTAGTCTTTTTTTATGGACTGCATCTGCAAATAAACTTATTCTGGATTCATCAGACATCCAATATCCTATTTCTCCATTGAAATAATATCCATCTAATGAAGTGTAATCTCTAAAACTTTCTTGTTCTCTCTTCTTTAGATTTAGATTATAATACAATTTATTTGTGGAGCCATACAAGAGGGCCGAGTATCTCTGGTCATCATAGGATCCCCGGATAACAGATACATTTCCCTGGAGCCTTTTTTTTCCTTTTCGGGTGATTATATTTATAACTCCGCGTGCAGCATCTCCTCCATATAGGGCAGACAAGGGCCCTTTAACTACCTCTATCCTCTCCACATTCTCCACAGGAATGGATTCAAAATCCGTGTAGGCAAATTTTCCTAGATTCATAGGGATACCATTTAAAAGTACCAGTGCCCCTCCACTCATTCCTATTCTTGTCCCTCTAAGGGATAGATGGGGTTCAAGACCTGAGGCATTAGAATAAAATATCCCTGGCAATTTTTTTAATACATCTGCCACGGTCTTGGCGTCCATTTTCTGTATATCCTCTCTGGTTATAACCACTACATTGGTGGGCGCCCCCATGAGTTGATGTTTTGTCATGGTGGAGGTTACCACCATCTCTTCCAACTCGCCCTTTGCCACCTCTTCCCCTTGTGAGGAAGAGCAAAAAGTGAAGAGTAGAATAATCATCCACACGAAAATAGACTTCCTGCTAAACTCAATGGTTTTGAACATCTTTTCCTCCCACTAAGGTTAGGATGTTAGTTTGTGGGGGGAAACAGGCCGCATGTATCTAGGAGAGTGTATGATGAAGGATTTTATCTACATGGCGGCCGTTTCCTCGCCGGCCTCATGCCAAATAAGGATACTGGTAGGTCTTCTGGCTTCCGGTTCCACCTACTCCCCTACCTTCCCATCCCTCTTAAAAAGAGATCTCAAAGGGACAGTGGTAACTGTTGGGTTTCGTCCCCGGTTACAGCGGCGGGACCGCTCCTGATTCTCACAGGATTCCCCTTTAAACCATTGAGGTGCCAGTATCCTGCTCTTTCCTATATTTTAACTTTTCTCCGCCTCCTGACTTATGAACTATTATCCATCAATTCTTCTATATCTCCTTCAATCTCTAAAAAGGTCATCTTTAACTTTTTATAAGTATCTTTTTGAGGTTTCCACATTCCTCTTGATATTGCCTCTAATAATTTAGACACTATGTTATGAAGAGCATGTGGATTGTTTTTTTTCATCCATTCTTGATTTTTTTTATCCAATGCAATTTTATGTGCTACTTCTTCATACATCCAATCTTCTATTACATCTGATGTTGCATCCCATCCGAAGATAACATCTATCATTTTAGATATATCTCCTGCTCCTTTATATCCATGTTTTTGCATCCCTTCTATCCATTTTGGATTTGTAATTCTACTTCTTAATATAAATTTTGTCTCTTCAGAAATAGAACGTATGTTTATATTATTTGGATTAGAAGAGTCACCAACATAAGATAATGGTTTTTTACCTCTAAGAGTAGTGGCAGCAGTGATAAGTCCTCCATAGTAATTATAATAATCAGTACAGGACATTATATCATATTCTCGTGAATCTTCATTCTTTATAGTTAGTTCCATTCTGGATAATACTTTTTTAAATTCATCTGGCATATTTTTTCCATACACCTTTTCCCCATAGGCATGAGAGGAATAAAATATATACACCTCTGCCAGGTCCTTTTGTTCTTTCCATTTTCCTGTTTCCACAAGTTCAGCCACCCCGGCCCCATAGGTCCCAGGAGGACATCCAAAGACCCTCAGCGTGGCCTTACGCAAGGCCTCTTCTCTTTCCATCCCCTGTTCCAAATATTCTGCCATATCTCGCTCCACATTCCTTCTAATCAGATTTTCATCCTTTCCCTCTTGAAGACACGCCACCATCTTTATGGCCCGGTCCATGAGTTCAATCAGTCCAGGGAAGGCGTCCCGAAAGAATCCGGAGATCCTGGGGACTACATCCAAACGGGGTCTTTTTAGCTCGGAGAGGGGGATTATTTCCAGACCAGTTATGTCCATACTATATCTATTCCACACGGGCCTCACTCCTAACAGATATAGGACCTCTGCAATATCATCTCCCCCTGTACGCATGGTGGAGCCACCCCAGATAATTATCCCAATTGTATCGGGATATCTGCCTGTGTCTCTAAGATATCGCTCTATCAACTTATCCCCTAGCTTTTTCCCCATCTCCCATGCCGCAGGGGTTGGTATCTTGCGGGGGTCTAGGGAATAAAAATTTCTCCCAGTGGGTAGGATGTGGGCCTGTCCCCTGGTAGGTGCCCCTGAGGGACCTGGTGGGACAAACATTCCATCCAGTGCCCTTAGGGTATTATCTATCTCATTTTCTACAAGAGAGAGTGTAATGGACAGATCACATATATATCTCAAACAGGCCATAATCGTAGGGGCCCCCTGGGGAAAATGACCATGCACAATCTCCTTTATTTTTTCTTTGTTAAATTGGTTCTGTTGAATCTCTCTAATTATCTCCCGGCCCTTATCCCGTGCCCTGTCAATTATGTCTCTTGCACGAAGATGTCTCTTATTATCTATTATCTTTCCCTGCTCCCTTATCATCTCTTCATAATCAAAACCCCATGCCTCTATTATCCCTCCCAGGAGGGAAGGTACATCTCCATTTGGGAGCCTGGTTAATTGAAAAAGATACTCCACTAGATCCTCTCCCTGGGGAGGACTCCCAAGTATATGCAACCCCTTGTTTATCATATTGTGTGAAAGTTCCCCTAGATAGCTATGTAGTCTGTGCAAAAACTCGTCAAAATCCTCTGGCTGTTGTGTAAGGTTGAGGTCTGAATCTAGGTTCGCCTCCTTGGTGGCCTTCCAGATCATTTCCTTTAAGATGGGGAGTTTTGACCTATCCTCTGTTTGCGCATGGGTATATTCCCTCAGGAGGTTATCTAGTCTTGCCAGTTCGTCATGGAGTCCTGCGTTGGTAAATATGGGAGTGAGGTGATCTATTATACAACAATAGGAACGCCTTTTGGCCTGGGTACCTTCACTTGGGTCATTTATTATGTAGGGATAGATATTGGGGAGATCGCTGATGGATATATCAGGCCAGCACCTGCGGGACAATCCCACCCCCTTACCAGGGAGCCACTCCAGAGATCCATGTTTTCCAACATGAATAACTGCATCTGCCCTAAATATTTCCTTTATCCATCTGTAATGACTTATGTAATTATAAGGAGGGGAGAGGTAGGGGTCGTGATATATCTTTTCTATATTTTCAAAATATCCACGGGGGGGCTGTATGGTCAAAAATATATTCCCATTTACTATCCCAGGGAAAAACATCTCGTGGTTGGATGTAAATAGCTCTCCTGGGGCCTCTCCCCAGTCCTGCTGTAGTTTTTCTCCACAGAGAGGGGGAAGGGACTCCACCCACTCTTTTACCTTTTGCGTACCAATGCTTATACTTGCCCTGGATTTTATATCCTCTGGCAGTATCCATCTCCTGTCATAGGTGAGGGAAGAGGTAAGGGCTCGAGCAAGTTCCTGGGCATCCTTATAGTCATGTTCCAGATAATATCCCCTCTCTTTCATCTTTTTCAAAAGGAGTGTCACAGATGCAAAGCTATCCAATCCTGCAGCACAGCCTATGCGATCATCACGGGGAGGATAGTTGTGAAAGATGATGGCCACCTTTTTTTTCCTCTTGGATATCCTTCTGAGTTTGGCCCAGTTTAAGGCAAGGGAGACCACATGGGCTACCCTTTCTGGGATAGGCCGATATCTGGTCAAAAGGGCCCCGGTTATTGGATCCTGGTAGTCCTCTTCTCTGGTGGCAATGGGTACTGTGATATAATTTCCATCAAATTCCGGCTGGGCAACAGAAAAGGATATCTCCCCTGGAGATAGTCCAGACTCACTCTCCTCCCATTGTTCAAAAGAACTAAGGCACATGATGGCCTGAATCACAGGTACATTCAATGTGGGATAGATCTTTTCATAGGACCTGTCTCCCAGGGTAAGGGAAAACATCATGGGGCTTATAAGCACATCTATAAAGGGTCTTCCCTGTCTCATAAAAAAGTTTTTTGCTACCTCATCCGCCCCCATATTTCCCCTTTCCCTATCTTTGTATCTGAGGTGAAACACGCACAGTGCATGGGCCCCTCTATCTTCCACCTCCTGAATGATACAGTCCATATGGGAGAGGTCCTGATTGAGCCAATAAGTTTGATAAAACCATATTCCCACCACTGGCTTGGTAGGGGAGATCTTTTTGTACTCAAGATATTCTGACAGAGATAGGGGCATTGAAAAATCAGGATGATAGATCCCCTCGTGGGGAAGTTTTAAGGGGGCAGGGGCATCTTTTTCTCCCCACAATAACTCCCTTAGATAGAGGAAGAGGTTTTTTATATTTATAACCCCCCCGTAGAGGAGGTAGGTGTTTATCCTTTTCCAGGCCCCTTTTCCTGCGAGATCACTATATTGAAGGGACAACTCCAGGGACTCTGGGTCTCCACTACCCCCATGGATGTGTAGGTAAGGCCGATTACGGTGGAGTTTCCCGTGGCTTATTGCTTTAACTATCTTATCAAATCCAGGGCAGGACCCCTTTCCTCCATGCAAACAGAGGATGGTCACATGTGAGTGAAGGGCATGGTGGATAAAATCCTCTACTCCTCTATCCTCCATGAGCTGGGTTTTGCTCCTTGCAATTATTTCAATGGGCAACTTGTTTTCCCTTTCATACTCCAAGGCGGCCCTTGAAAGGGATTCCAGTTCTGAAGAGGTGGCAGAAAAATATACTATCTTTAAGGCCCCACGCATCTTCTCCTCCCCTTATATCTAAAGATGGTCCTATACATGGTACAGACCACCTCTTTGTCTCTTCCCTGATTGTAATATATCCTAGATGGACAATCTCCAGGACAGATCCCTTTTATCTCACATTGTGCACATCTCTCATTAATCAGAGCATAAGGGGAAAGGAGCCTTTTTGAATACTCAGGATCAAAATTATCTATATCTCCAAGATAAAAATTCCTTTCACCTGCCAGTTGACTGCAGGGATATATGCTCCCATCTGGATACACACATATCCCCTGTCCTGCGGCTGCTTCACAAAAGTATAGGGGATTGGAGGAAAATAGCCTCTCTTCTTCTCTCAGAGAAAAATCCCTGAAGGTTCGGATCCAGCAAAGACCTCTCATTAATGCCCCTATCCCCCTGGCGGTATCCTCGGGGGAGGGAAGGTATATGTTTGCTTCCCTGGCCCTTTTCTTTACCACCAACATATCCAGGGCCATGCCCTTTGCATTGGGATGGCTGGAGAGGAGGAGAATAAGTTCATCAAGGTGGAGTATGTTGATGTGGGTGAGGGTAGTGGTAATGGTAAATTCCTTTTCCATATCCCTGAGCAAAAATATTCCCTTCATTACCCTGTTAAAATGTCCCCTTAGTTGATCGTGGAGAGGACCTACTCCATCCATGCTTATCCCTATGTGGACATCATATTTTTTAAGTATCCTCACCAACCCCTTATCCAGGAGTGTAGCATTTGTCTGGATACCAATGGATACATCTGGTGACCTTTTTCTGAGTAGAGAGCAGGCATATTCCACAAGATGGGGGAAGAGGGTGGGTTCCCCTCCTGTTATCTGAACATGGGTCCTAGATTTTCCATCCACCAGATGTAGTGCCTTCTCCAGGATGGATATGTCCATGGTAATCCCCTGGCTTTCATCTCTATAACAGTATTTACATTTCATATTACATAAGGTTGTAAGCATTATCATAAGATATTTTATCATTTTCTGCTCCTAAAGAATTTCTGATAAATGGGAAAGATTGGATATATAAATAGTATTTTCAGGAGCAGATATTGAGATATCTTCCTTTATAATTATAATTTTTTTATTCATGTTTTGTGCTATTTCAATTAAAAGAGAAGACATATCTACTTCTGGATATATTACTCCAGGATCTATAATAATATCTGAACGTGATATGGCATCTATACATTTATTAATTTTATGACTATCTATACTGGAACATATTTCCATGTCTATACAGTGAATGCCTATTCCTTGAGATACAAACCAATCAACATCATTCTTATAAAGAATACCTGTAGATATGTTATAACCCTTTCTTGCTAGAATTCTATAAATTGGAGTGGCCTTCCCTTTACCTCCTATGACAAATACATTTCCTTTTTTTCCATTTCCAATAATTTCAATAGAACCTAGTACAGGATTAAAACGCATAGAATTAAAATTATACAATACACACACTTTTTCTTCTGTGAGTATCTCTTCTGGACTTCCCCAGGCCATTACAGATCCATCTTTTACCAGTAGCACCTTATCAGAGACCTTAAGTGCTATGTCTATATCGTGCATACATGCTATTACAGTAATCCCTTTGTCTCTGCACAATCCCTGTAGGATGTTTACTATCTCCATCTTGTGTTTCATATCCAGATGTACTGTGGGCTCATCTAGGAGCATAATCTCTGGCTCCTGAGCGAGTGCCCTGGCAATAAAGACCTTTTGTCTCTCTCCATCACTTAGATTTTCCATTAGTTTTTCTGCTATATCCATTGCCCCAACCATGGCAAGAGATTCCTTCACCACCTTCTTGTCCTGTGGAGAGAGCCTCCCTAGCAGGTCTGTATGGGGATATCTACCCAAGGCCACAAAGGAATATACAGGTAAGAGGGGAGGTCTTATCCTCTCTGTGAGAACCACAGAGAGCCTCTGAGCGAGTTGCTTCTGATTTATGCTGGATAGGGGCATACCATCCAGATAGATATATCCTTTAAGTGGCCTTAGAAGCCTTGCCAAGGTGAGTAAGAGGGTGGTCTTTCCCGCCCCATTGGGCCCTAGGATGGATATAAATTTTCCCCTTTCTATTGAAATATTCACCCCTGATAGGACCTGGACATTCCCGTGGCCCACCACCAATTCTTTGGTCTGTAATATCCCTTCTGAAATAAAGGCACTCATATGGCCATTCTCCTCCTCATAATCAAGAAGATAACCACAGGTGCCCCAAAAAATGCAGTAATGGCACTTATGGGGATCTCCACAGGGGAAAACGCCATTCTGGCTATGAGATCACATATACTGGTTACTGCCCCTCCCAGGATAATCACTCCAGGGATGAGTATCTTATTGTCAGAAGTGGAGAAGAGTAGTCTTCCCATATGGGGGATGGCAAGGCCCACAAAGGCCACAGGCCCTGCCCCTGCAGTGACCATTCCAGAAAGGGCACAGGAAAATAGGATGATAAAGAAACGCAAGAGCCGAATATTTATTCCCATAGAGGATGCGTATGCCTCTCCCAGCATTAGTCCATTTAAGGGCTTGGATAAAAGATAGGTCCCCAGGAGAAGTGTGCCTCCCACTGAGGAGAGTATCTTTATCTCTGTCCACTTAAAGCCTGCAAAACTACCTAGTTGCCACAGAACAAATCCCTTTATCCTTTCCTGTTCCGCAAATGCCATGAGGATGCTGGTGACTCCATGACATAGATAGCCCATCATCAATCCTATAATCAAAAGGGTAATGGGGTCCTTGACCCTGCTTGCAATTATAAGGACTATGGCCATGGTGAGATAGGCCCCTGTGAGGGCAGAGAGGGTGGTGAGGTAGGGGGCAAGATAGGTAAAGCCAAGGCTTATAGATGTGAGCATAATAACAGATACCACTAAGGTGGCCCCTGAGGATATACCAAGGATAAAGGGTCCCACAATGGGATTGCGAAAAAATATCTGCAGTAAAAGCCCAGAGACTGCCAGATATGCCCCTCCCAGTACACTTGCAAGGAGTCGGGGCATCCTTATATTCCAGAGGATAAATCCATGGGAGGAAGTGGAATCCCGGGTAAAGAGAAGCTCCAGCATCTCTCTCTGCGACATCTTCACTGAGCCCAGGGATAGGTTTAACCACGCACATGAGAGTATCAAGATCAAGAGGAAGACAAACATCCATAGGGGAGGGACAAATCTTCTCTGCCAGTTCATTGTGCTGGAAGCTCCCTGAAAAATCTGAGTTTATATCCCTTAAATCGGCAAGGGTGTAATATGGCCGCAATTTCAATTATTATCCTGTCCAATTTGTCTCCTCCCTGGCCATAGGTGGGAAGGGGGGAATATACCTTTCCCTGGGTAAGGGGCCTTATGTCCTTTAATAAGGGGTTTATCTTTGCCAGTTCTCTCTTGGAGGAGGCCCCTGTGTTTGTGGTGCGATAGGTGAAAAGGACGTCAGCCTTTTTTGCGCTGGAGAGAAACCTCTCCAGAGAGATCTCCAGTCAGGAACCTCCCCGTATATCGTCAAAAAGATAATCTCCTCCTGCAATCTTCACCATCTCTGCAGCCCAGGAATTGCCTGGTTCCACCAATACCCTCTTTTCATATATATCTCCCCAAATCACCTTTGGCCTGTTTTTTATCCCTATAAGCCTTTTATGCACCTCTTTTATGGCTGATTTTACTCTCTTTACAAAGGCCCTGGCCTGTTTCTCCCGATCAAAAAAAAGGGCCAGGAACTCCATAAATCTCATGCGGGTTTCCAGATCCATGGCCTGTTTTGTGGTGGTAACTACTGCCCTTATCCCCATGGATTCCAGACGAGGGACATCTGCAAGGTTCCAGGTAAATACTACCTCTGGCCTTATCTCTTTAAGTGTCTCATAGTCTATAGCAGAGGACTCTCCCACATAACGTATGGTGCCATTTTCAAGTCCCTGTCGTATTGTCTTTATGGTCCAGTAATCCTTTTTATGGGTTACTCCAACTACAGTGTTTAATACCCCCAAACCCCGCAGGAGAGAAACATTATATCCAGAATATGCAACAACCCTCCTCACAGGTATATGTATTATCTCTTCGTCCTCTGAAATAGAGGCAGATGTATCCCTTGGAACCAGAACAAATCGTCTCCCTATTCCATCAGTTACCTGAATACATCCATTGGAGAGCCTCTTTATAGAGAACTCTCCAATGGATTTAAAGGAGGGGGAGCGGCAAGATAAAACGAAAATTATGAACAATAATAATAAATATATTTTTTTCATATACTGATAAAATAAGCTAATCTATTATTTCTCTGGAAAAATTGCAGGAGAAATAGCCTCTTTATAATTCTCAGAGAATAAATATAAAATGAGATACAAATCAAATGACGAGATAGGTATGGGTATATACATAAGTGTTCCTCCTTAACTGCTCTAGGAAAATTAAGTTATAAGGAGGAAGCTTCAGGTGGGTTCATCAGAAAGGGAAGGGTAAGGGATTCCGCTCCCTTCTGAGAACGAAGCAGTTAGCCCCGAAGCCTCGCTCTACCTTCCTCCAGGCCGGTCTTCCGACTTGAGGATCCTCCTACTCTCCGCTCCCTTCCCGGATATCTCTTATATCCAGTGGGACACCTTTATGCGGATTTCGTCCCCTCACACGGCTGCGGGCCAGTGCCGGATTCTCACCGGTCTTCCCGTTTCACCCTTTTTAGGGCACCTGGAGTGCAGACCGGAAATGGTTATATAGCTGAAAATAGGGCATGTCAATAGGTTTTTTTAGAAATTATATTTCCCCCTGCCTAGGCCTATAGTTGTTCTTTGGCACAGAGGGATCTCCAATAGATATATCTTAACACCCTGTGTAAAGAGAGGTGTGGTCTTGAGAAGGCTGGGACATGAGGCAGTTTTTTCTCTTTTTCTTCAAATTTTTTTGCTTGAAAGTGGGGGATGTTGACAGGTTTTCCTAAAATTCTATTTCTTTTTTCCCCTTGTATATCCACACAAACACTATGGGAATAAATACCAGGGTAAGGAATGTTCCCACCATGAGTCCCCCTATGGCCACCGCCCCCAGGGGTGCCAATCTCTCCAGTCCTATTGCCCATCCCAGGGCCACAGGGAGCATGCCTGCAGTAGTGGCAAATGCAGTCATAAGCACTGGCCGTGTCCTTATCTTTATACTTTCAAGCATGGCCCTCTTGGCGTCAAGCCCTCTTTTCATCCCTAGAAGGGCAAACTCTATTAATAGGATGGCGTTATTTACAATGATACCACTTAAGAGGATAAAACCCATCATGGCTGGCATGGAGGTGTGGTATCCCAGGATGAGAAGTATCCAGCTTGCTCCAACAATGGTGAGTGGAATGGAAAAGATTATAAGTAGGGGAGAGCGAATGGAATTAAACATGGGGACCAGGGAGAGAAAGATGAGGCATATCCCAAAAAAGACCGCCCTTATCATGCGAGATGCAGAGTCCTTGAATTGGGCAATGTCTCCTGTCTGGGTCATACTCACGCCAGGGGGCAACACCACACCCTTAAATGCCCTGTGGAAGTTTGCCATTATATGGGAGATGGCGGCCTTTTCCCGAAAACCATATACGTCCACTGTGTACTTTAACCCCTCTCTGGTTATCTGGCTGGGTTCTTTCACCTCCTTTATATGGGCGAGAGAGGAGAGGGGGACTTCTCCCTTAGAGGTGTGGATGAGGGTGGTTGATAGCAGGGATTGAAATCTCTCCCTGTCTGCACTCCATAGTCGGACCACCATGTCAGGGGCATTTTTTACGGTTTTATAAGCCACAGGGGCTCCTTTTAAAAGAAGACCAAGCTCCCGGGCTATCTGGTCATAACTCACCCCATAGTAGGCGGCCTTTCTGGGGGAGATAACCAGTTCATACACACTCCTGTCCATATCCCAGGTCTTTGCTACGTTTACCAACCCCTTTGTCTTCTTCAGGACCTTATATAGGGTATCAGAGGCCTTTTGAAGATGCTGAAAGTTGTCCCCACTTAACATAACATCTACATTTCCCCGGATGCTGGATAGGGCAGTGGCGCCATAGTCAAATACAGTGAAGTACTTAATATTCGGCAGGTGTTGTATCCCCTTTCTAAGTCTCCTCTCTATCTGCCAGATACTTTCTTTTCTGGCAAAGCGGTTTACATAGGTGGCGGTGATGGCTATGTGATCTATACCACTCCCACTTCCAATACTAAGGACCCCTGCCTCACTACCTACACTTGCAGAGACCCTTAACACCTTTCCACTTTTATATATTATCCTGTTTACATCCCTGAGGGTACGGGCACTCTCAGAGATGGGTAGATTGGGGTCCATGGTAATATTAATCTTTACTATGCCAGTATCCATTGGTGGCATGAGTTCCTGTCCCACCAGGGGCATTACCACCCGCACACTTACAAAGAAGAGTCCAAAGAGGATTAGAAAATAGAGGGCGGCCACCTTTTTTCTCTCCATGGCCGCCTTGGCCAGGTTGGAAAAGAAGTCCCTTGCCCCCTTGTTAAACCTGTTTGTGATACGCTCAAATATCTCTTCTCCCTTAAGTATCCATGGGGACTGGATAGCCAGAAACTTTAGACTCAGCAAGGGGACAGTGGTTATAGAGATAATATAAGAGGCAGCCAGGGCAATTAAGAGAGTAGAAACCAGTGGTCTGAAGATGGTCTGGGGATAATCTCCCACAAACATGATGGGAAATAGGGCCGCCATGGTGGTGAGCGTCCCTGAGAGGTCAGCAAATATTATTTCCTTTGTTCCTTCAATAACCGCCTTCTCTATTGGTTTTTTAAGCTCTCTATAATGTCTTTCAATGTTTTCCATTACCACTACTGCATCGTCCAACAAAAGTCCCAGGGCCAGGATTATGGCGGTGAGGGTCACCACACTAAATTCAATCCCGCACAGATACATAGTGGCAATGGTTGCAGCATACACCAGGGGGATGGTGAAGAGGACCACCAGCACCTGACGAAAGGATGCAAGGAAAAAGAAGGCCACTATTGTGGACATGATAATTGCATCTCTTAAGGATTCAAACATATTAGAGATGTTCTGTTCAATGGTATCCTTTTGTGTATCTGTTACCTCAAATTTAAGATCAGGATACATGCTCCTTATCTTTTTAAGGGCCTTTTCTACATTATCTATGGTTTTTATTACATCTGCATCAATAGAGCGTTCCACAGCCAGTGCAATGGCTGGTCTTCCATTGCCATAGTAGAGGGCAGTGTTTTCATAATGACCATAGTGGATATTCGCCACGTCAGAGAGGGTAATAGAGGGGGTTATTGGTAGGTCCTTTAGGTACTCAAGTCTATCTCTCTTACCAATAGACTTTAAGAGGAATCTTCCCCGGGGAACATCAATAAATCCTATGGCATAGTCCCTATCATTCTTAGAGAGGGCCCCCAATATTTGATAAAGGGATATTCCGTATCTATCTGCTTCAGACTTGTTTACCTCAACCAGGATCTCTTTTTTATAACCCCCAAATATGTCAACATTTGCCACTCCCTTTGTCTTGAGGAGGATATTTTTTATCTGGTTTTCACATATCTGTCTTACATCTTCCAGGGGGAGATGGGTGGAGGATACCCCAATGGTGATTACTGGGGCAGTGGCTGCAGTTATTTTGTGGATCTGGGGCTCTTTTATATCTGGAGGGAGGAGTGAGCGTATCTTGGAGATGGCATTTGCAACATCTGTGGCTGCGCTGTTTATGTCCTTCCCATACTGAAATTCTGCCCTTATCACAGTGACTTCATCAATGGTGGTGGAATAGACGCGCCTTATCTTATCCAGGGTATAGAGTTCCCTTTCCACAGGCACTGCAATGTTGGAGGCAATATCCTTTGCCCCTGCCCCAGGCCATACAATTACCACTGCTATTTCAGGACGATTGGAGTCAGGAAACAGCTTTCTGTCTATGCGGTGATATCCGTATATCCCCAGTACTATGAATAGTCCCAGAAAAGAGATAATATAATAGGGTCGGTTGAGTAAGCGCTCAAGCCAGTTATTATTCATACCTAATTCCTCGTGTCCTTTTGATTACAAAAAGGCGGGAGAGCTTATCAGCACTGCCAATGGCCACATCTCCATGTGGGGGAGGAGAAATTACTGCATAGGAATCGTCTATGGCCAGGACCTTTACCTTGAGAGGGACAAATCTACTTGAGGTATGGACAAATACAAAGGTTCCATCCTTTCTCTCAAGCAGGGCAGAGACGGGAACACTCCATCCCCTGGCCTGTCTCATTACCACCTCTACAGTCACATTGCTCATATGAGGTAGGGGGAGGTTAGAGTCAAGGTCTATATAGGCCCTTGCCAGGGATCTGGAGGAGCCTGCTTCCAGGGCTGTGATGGTAAAAGGCCTCCCAAGGATATACACCTTTTGTCCTTTTTTTATCCTTCCCATAAAAGAGAGGGGATAGGAAAATTCCACCCTTTTCTTTTTTCCATACAGGGTAAGGATAGGCCTTCCTGGCATGGCCATATCCCCTGGACGGAGCAATATTTGCCCCACTACTCCATCAATAGGAGACCTTATTTGTGTGTAGGTGAGAAGATGCCTTTTGGAGAGGAGTTCCTCTTTGAGTGCCTTGAGTTGTTGTTTTTTTGATGAGATCTCCTTGAGAGTGGAATCCATCCGGGCCTTTTTCAGCTCCATCCCAACCTTAGATTCCTCTAATCTCTCCCTGGAGATGGCCCCTGCCCTATAGAGGGCCTGATTCCTCTCAAATATGTGTCTTGAATAGAGATAGTCAGAGCGCAGGGCAGAGACGGTCTCCTCAAGGCCAGAGATGGCCTCTTTGAGGGATCTGATGGAAGAGCGCTGTGCCTTGATAGAACGGATTATCTCTTCCTGATCAATTTCCACAAGCAATTTCCCCTTATTCACCCATTCTCCTTCTCTCACACATACCTTTTTAATTACCCCACTGACCTTGCTGGAGATGCTGGGATGGTCTATGGAATAATAGGTCCCCAAGAATTGCCTAGTCTCTTCCACCTCTCTCTGTTGAGGGGGGACCATATATACTGCCACCAGCTTGGCCAGGGGTGGTTTTAGGGATTTCACCTGGAGCATCCTCTTGCGAACAAGCAGGGCACCACCCACCACAATGGCTACAACAATGATCGTATAGATAGTCTTTTTCATCTTTCACCTGCCATTAAATAGTTAAGGTAGAGTCTTTGTATATACAGGTCATATCTGGCACCTATATAGTCGCTTTTTGCCTTTTGATATCTGGCATAGGCATAGAGGAGGTCATACATATTGGAGACCCCTTTTTCATATTTGAGCCTCTCCACCTCTCTTACCTCTTTTAGAAACCTCTCTTGCTCCTTAAGAGATGCCAGTCTCTTTTCAGCAGTGGCTATCTTCTCTCTGGCCTCAATTATTTTACTCTTTAAATCCAATAGGGTCTTTCTCAGAGAAATTACCGCTTCTCTTTTGGCGATATAGCTCCTTCTCACCTCACTCTTCCTCACCCCAAAGTCAAAAAGGAGCCATTTTAAGGTTACCTCTGCCTGCCATATCTCCTTTCTATCTCCCTTGGCATAGTTATCCCCCACATATACATCCACTCCCAGGCTGGGATAGTATATGGAGCGGGCCTTCCTAATTGCCTCCTGCGCCCTTTTCACCTTCAGGGCAGAGATACCATATTCATAGCTATGTGTTATATCTGTGTTAGCACAGGCAGTGACCACCTCTCTTGGATCTGTATCTTCCTCTGCATCCACGGGCTTATCCACTCCAATAGTGGCACCCAATATGGACTGGAGGGACGTTATAGAGCCTTTTATCTGCTTTACTACAAATGAGGCATTGGCTAGGTCAGCAGAGACCTTTAACAGGTCTATCTTTGCTTTTTTTCCCACTGCCACCTCCTGAGAGACATTTTTATATAACTCGGTGAGGGCATCTCTATAGGAGATGGCCGCCTTTTTCTGGGCCTTTAAGGAGAGGAGTTTTAGATAGAGGGACTTTATGTTAAAAATAAGCCTCTGCTTTGACAGACCAACCCTCAAACGGGAGAGTTCTTCCCCAAGACGGGCTATCTTTATGGAGGAGAGGTCAGAAAACCCATTGAAAAGGAGGACTTCATACATGAGTCCTCCGCTTGTAATATCATAACTGGTGGTTATATTAGGACTTACTGGAGGAACTATAGGGGATAGGGTATGGGGAATATTATAATGGGTATATTTCCCCACGAGGGTGAGTCGGCCAAAATTTTTCCTTATGCTGGCCAGTTTTTCCTCTCTGGACTCCTTTAAACGCATCTTTTCCTGGAGGAGTATAGGGCTTTTCTTAAGGGCAATGTCTATTGCTTCCCTCAGGCTCATCCCCCAGCAGGGGGTGACAACTAATACAACCATTATCAAGGGGAAAAAAACTCTTTTCATAACCTTCACCACGCATTTTTCTTTCATCATATCCCCGTTGAGGGGGAGGGTAATTGATCAATGTCAAGAATTTGCCTTTTCTATCCAGGTTACAGGGACAGTGCCTCGTGCCACAAAGGAGTCTATCCCTCTTAAAGGGTAGCCTACACATAGACTTAAGGCAAGTTCATATGGGTATTTTATTCCCAAAAGCCTTCTCACAGAAGGGGCAAAGGGTAGGGCGCTCGCAATAAATCCAATAAAACAGGTGCCAAGTCCAAGAGAGTGTGCAGCAAGGGCCATATTTTCCCCTGCAATTCCCACATCAATGTCTGGAGAGGAGATGCCGCGCCTATCTTTTAATATATGGATCACCACCGGGGCATCAAATGTGATTACTCCCTTTTCCCTCCATATCTTTTCCATGGCGGCAATGGGTCTCTGGTCCCACTTGTTTACAGAGAGATAACTCAAAAGGTATATAAGGGCCTTTTTTAGCCTGTTTTTTGTGAGATAGAGTTCTTTTATCCGGTAGAGAACACGGGCACAGCGTATATCTATCTCTTTATTTATGGCCCTATCTGTGACAACCACAAATTTATAGGGCTGACAATTTCCCGCAGAAGGAGCAAAACGTCCTGCCTCCAGTATCCTTAACAAGAGCTCCTTATCTACCTCCTTTTTTTTAAATAACCTTATACTCCTGCGTTTTAAAATGAGTCTCTCCGTTTCTGTAAGTTCCTCCTCTATCTCTTCCAATTTATCTCTCTCCCTGTCAAAGGGATATGTCATATCCCTGTCCTTTTCCCTTACCGTGGCATATCTTCCCTTTTTTACAAAATACCTGCCCTGCATCCTAATGGCACCCACAGGACATACTGCCTCACAATTATTACATCCTATGCATGCTGGGTCCATCTCCATAAGGGCAGTTGCTATGGGCCTATTCCTGTCTTCATCCCATACCAGACAGGATGTGGGACATGCCTTTACGCACATTTTGCACTTTATGCATGCGTTCTGATTGTAGTGTAATCTGGGGAAGACAGTGGGGGGGAAGTGCACATGGGTGAATCTTTCCAGGAAGTTAAACATGCTATCTCCTCCAGGTGTTATCTTGAGTGATATTTATAGGGAAATACATTTTTTGCCGTAGGAGAAAACTCCTTTTTCAGGAGCCTGTCCAGATTTTTTTGGGAGGGACTCTTTGGTATCTCGTCCACCACCTGTAGATAGGAAGGTATAGCATTATTTTCCAGTCTCTGCTGCAACGTGGAAAAGACCTTTTCAGGACTTATGGTCTTTCCCTTAAAGGGCTTTACTGCGGCAACAATATCCACTTCTCCAGGGGCCCCTGAGGTAGAGGGTATCCCATACACGCACACATCTTCCACCTCTTCCATCTCTGCCAGGACCTTTTCAATATACCCAGGCTGAATAAACTCCCCCTGTCTCCTGAGTCCTCCTCCCTTTCTGAAGTCAAAATAAAACCACCCTTCTTCATCCACATGGCCCATATCGCCTGTTCTAAGCCACCCCCCTCTGGTTTTTTCCTTAGATGCCCTTTCCTTTCCCAGATATTCCACCTCTGCTTTTCCCCCCACAGGACGACATACAATTTCTCCTATCTCATAAGGGGCGCAGGGGGTGTCGTCTTCCCTGAGGATTTTCATCTCCATAAAACCCTCAGGGGGTTTTCCAAAGGAACCAATTGGACCAACACCGGGAGGATTGTGGGCAAATCCCCCCTCTACTGCGCCATACCATTCGTGTATCTTTACCCCAAATCTCTCTTCAAATTCCCTCCAGATAGATGGGGGGGTACCTGCACTGAGCACCACCCTAACAGGATTGTGGGGGTCCATCTTCTTTGGTGGTTCGCTATATATACCCATCATCATTCCACCTAGGAGGGAAAAGGTGGTGACCCCATAATGTCTGCATATATCCCATATCCTGCTCTTGGTAAACTTTCTGCTGATAACCGCTGGTATCCCAAGGGTTATGGCTGGGACCAGGGTAACGGCCTGGGCATTTCCATGGGTTAAGGAGAGACCTGTATATAGTTTGTCCTTTAAGGTATATTTCCAGATAAACCCCCCAAGGAGTTTAAATGCGAGTAGTCTATCCCCTCGAATAACCACTCCCTTTGGGTCTCCAGTGGTCCCGGAGGTATAGATTATCTCCAGGGGGGAGGAGAGGTTGAGGTTTTCCTCTGGGAGCTCCACCACCTCATCTCCCTGGACCTTCAGGAACTCTGTCACATCTGGGTAATCTTCCCTAAAAGGGGAATCAAATCCCTCTTTATATACCACCCCAATTATCTCTATCTCAGGGTGTTTGTTAAGGATTTTTACAATAGGGGAAAAGAACTCATTTGATAAGAGAATGGCCTTGGACTGGGAATTTTCTATCTGATATAATAGCCTATCTCCCATATACCGGGGATCAATTGGGACCGCCACCGTGCCTGTCCAGGATGCGGCTATAAGGGCATAGACAAATTCTGGATGGTTTCTCATCACAATGGCAAATCGGTCCCCTTTCTTTAGTCCCACCTCAAATATCCTTCTGGCCAGTAGCCTGGATTTTAGATAGAGGTCCCTGTAGGTAATAACCTCTTCCCTCCATTCTCCATTTTCAAATGTCAACACAGGAAAGTCCGCCATCTCTCTATACTTTTTCTCCACCTCCAGGCCCAGGTGGCCCTCTATATATCTCTCACTCATCCCTTTTACTCCTTTCATGGTTTTTCAAGTATATGGATACACATGGCCGCCTCTTCCACGCCTATATTTCCACCCCCATTCTCTGCAAGGGCAATCCTGGCCCCCTCCACCTGCCTCTTTCCCGCCTCTCCTCTCAATTGAAGTACCAATTCATATATCTGGGCCAGACCAGATGCGCCAATGGGGTGTCCCCTGCATTCAAGCCCCCCACTTGTATTTATCGGTCTCTCTCCCCCCAGAGCGGTTGCCCCTGATTCTGCATAGATTCCTCCTTCTCCCAGGGGACAGAACCCCATGGCTTCACATTGGTGGAGTTCTCCATAGGCCGTGGCATCATGTAGCTCTGCTACATCAATATCCTGGGGACCCACTCCTGAGACTTCATAGGCCCTCTTTGAGAGCCTCTCCCCAATGTCCTCCTCATCAATGGCCCTATCTCTTCCAGATGCAAGGACAGATGCACGAACCCTTATGGCCCTGGAAGAGGGATGTGTTTTCAAGAATTTTCCAGAACACACCACTGCTGCTGCTGCA
This sequence comes from uncultured Desulfohalobiaceae bacterium, assembly GCA_964427155.1. GTDB lineage: Bacteria > Desulfobacterota > Desulfovibrionia > Desulfovibrionales > Desulfothermaceae > Desulfothermus. The sequence continues at coordinate 22,421 of CAYRSC010000015.1, forward strand.
CCATCCCCTATGGGGGCACACATGGATCTAGTTAAGGGATAGGCAATGGGCTTGTCATTTAACACCTCTTCTACGCTCATGGGTTTTTGGTATTGGGCGAGGGGGTTTAATGAGCCGTGGAAGTGATTCTTGGAGGCAATTATGGCCAGTTGTCTCTGAGTGGAGCCAAACCTGGACATGTGCCATCTGGCCCCCAGGGCATAGGCATCCATAAAGACGCTCCTGCCCTCTCCCACCTTTCCTGTGGGGGGCACCTCCACCTTAAACTCCTTACTCAACTCTTCCATAAGTTTTAATTGATTCTCAAAGTTGGCCACATCCATGCACGATGCATAGGCCATAAGGGAAAGGTTCTTGTCGGGGTTGCTTATCTTTTCTGAGCCAATGACCAGGGCCACGTCAAACGCCCCTCCCTCCAGTCCCATTATTGCACAGTGTAGGGCTGTACTTGCACCGGCACATGCATTTTCTACATTTATAACGGGGATAGACCCTATCCCCATACTCCTTAATACCACCTGTCCCCTAATAGAGTGTTGATTCCCAAAGAGTCCCCAGAAGGTATTGGAAAAAAAGGCCGCTTCTACCTGCTCCTTAGATATATCTGCATCGCGTAAGGCAAATTCAGCAGCCTCTATGGCCATGTCTCTTACGTCCCGATGGTGATATTTCCCAAACCTTATCATGCCTGTGCCTATTATAAAAACCTCTGCCATCTTCTATCTCCTTAAGGTTTTAACAATTATAGGTGATGAGCCCCAGTGATCATCAGGGAGTCATTGGCCCCATCCTCTATAAGACCCGCCCGGGCATCTCTGAAGAACTTTTCCACAGGATATTCCCGGCACAATCCATACCCCCCAAATATCTGAATGGCTTCCCCTGTGACCTCAAGGGCCACCTTGGTACAGAAGACCTTGGATGCAATGGAATATTCCACCCGTGGAGGGGTATTGTTATAGTTGTATATCATCACTGAGCGGGAGAGGGAGCGGGCCGCCTCCACCTTCATAAACATTTCAAAGAGCTTGTGTTTTATTATCTGATGCTCAAATAAGACCTTTCCCCCCTGTACCCTCATCTTGGCATATTCCAGGGCCTCTTCATATGCCGCACGGGCAAGGCCGGTAAATATTGCGCCCATGCCGGCATTTGCTGTGGCCAGTGTGATCTCCAACATACCTTCATAGGAATCTGGCTCCACCAGCATATACTCAGCTGGAATTCGTACCTCTTCAAAGAATATTTCCCCCTGATTCAGGGCCCTTTGTCCCATCTTATCCAAGGGTTGTCCTTTTTTTACCCCTGGCAGGTCAAGGGGTACAATACATATACCCCCTCCTGACATCCCCTTAGCTGGATTAATAGTAGGGTAGAGTAGGGCGTGGGTGGCTATGGTGCCATTGGAGACCCATGCGGACTTTTGTCCCTTTATTATCCAGGAATCTCCATCTGCATAGGCCCTGCAATTCCCTGAAATATTGGGATCACAAAACTGAGGAGTGCCCACTGAGAGGACATCTGTCCCGTGATCTGGCTCGGTTATTGCCCAGCACCCTATAAATTTGGCATCCCTGTCCTGACAAAAAGGTTCTATTATCTCTTCCACCATTCTTTCATTGGGGAGTAGGGATGCAAAAAATGCAGGGAAACAGGATACCCCCAGGGATACCGCAAAATCCACACTTCCCCATCCAAGCTCCTCCAGCACTATGTGGACCTCTAGGGGGTCCAATCCAAGCCCTCCCCAAGTGTCAGGGATAAATACTGTGTGATATCCCAGCTCATATGCCTGCTTCATGGCCCTCCAGAAGTCTTCACTTTCTATTACCTGGGAAGGGGAGGAGAGTTTGTCCAAGGAGAGAGACACAGGACGAAGCACCTCTTTGCTAAATCTATGGGTCTCCTCCTTTATCATCTCCTGCTCTTTAGTTAACTCTATATTTAGGTCTGTATACATATAGATTTCTCCTTATGTGTTTAAAACGTTTATTATGACTCATAATATATTGTATTTGCTGGCGATTGAAGGATATCTCTCATAGGCAGGGCGTATGAGAGGAAGGAGCTTTAGTATCTTGTTTATGGGACCCTTTGCCTTTATTTTTCTGGTTGCCAGGGCCACAGGTAGCTTTAGTTCCTGCATCCAGAACCTATGACAGTCATCTCCAGATAAAAACATCTCAACAGTTGGTTTTTCTTCAGTATGCCCACACACCACCTTTCCCTGGGGAAAGAGCCATATCTCTCCTTTGGGATCATGTATGGTAAATTTTATTATTATTCCCGCTTCCTTGAATTTATCGGCAAGCTCTTTTTCTGAGAGGAGTTCTTCCCACAGCCTCCCCAGGACCTCATACATCATCTCAGTTGACTTAAAGACAGGCATATACGCCTCCTTGGTTTATGGTTTTTATTTGTTCAAATAGGGATGGATAAGGGAATAGATAGCCCTTTCCAGGGCCTCTTTGGCCCATCTGGTGGAATGTCTTTTAGAAGACAGGTACCACCTCTCTCCAATCCCCTGATAAATGGCAGAGATGCAACGGGCGAGTATCTCCTCATCCATATCCTCCTTGAAAACCCCTTTCTCCTTTCCCTGAATAAGTATCTCCCTTAGCAAAAGGCACCACCTCTCCACCCATTCTACAAAGATCTCCTGGAAGTCTTGATCCCTGGCTGCCAGGGACATAAAATCAAACAGGATCCCATAGCCCTCATTTACCAGGGGGTCCTTCCAGTTATATAACCACACAAAGGAGGTAAGGGCCTCTAAGGGATTATCTATTTCCTTTAAGGTGCGTTGGGCCCTCTCAAAGATATTTTCAAAAAAACGCACAAAGACCTCCATAAAAAGGGTCTTTTTGGAGGAAAAGTAGTGAGCCACCCCCCCCTTGGATAGGCCAGCCTCCCGGGCCACCTTTTCCATGCTCAGATGAAAATATCCCTCCCTGGCTACTACCCTCAGGGCAGCCATAATTATCTGTCGCTTTCGTATCTGTTCCAATTCTGGGATGTAAGCCATGATCTCTCCTTACCGACTAACCAGATTTTTAGGCGACCGTTCAGAATGTTTTCTTATTAAAAGAGAGCGGCATCCATCTAAGTTAAGGATGCCGCTGTGTTTTAGTCCTCCTTGAGTTCAGGAATATCCTTGAAAAATTCCAGACATTCAGGATTTCTTAGGGCGTCTTTATTCTTTACCTCTTGGTTGTGGATGATCTTTCTCACTGCGATTTCTACCTTTTTCATATTAAGGGTATAGGGGATATCGGGTACCTCTATTATCTTATCTGGTACATGCCTTGGAGATGCCCCATCCCTTATTGCCCTTTTTAACCTGGTCTTCAGGTCTTCATCCAGTTTATATCCAGGGTTCATCTTTACAAACAGGATCACCCTCACGTCATTTTTCCAGTCCTGACCTATCACAAGAGAATCCTCTATCTCCTCAAACTGCTCAACCTGTCTATATATCTCTGCAGTACCTATCCTTACTCCCCCTGGATTTAACGTGGCATCAGAGCGTCCATATATAATAACCCCTCCTCTGTCATTTATCTCTATAAAGTCCCCATGTCTCCATACACCGGGATATACGTCAAAGTATGCCTTATGGTATTTTTGTCCGTCAGGGTCATTCCAGAAATAGATGGGCATGGAGGGGAATGCAGCGGTACATACCAATTCTCCCTTCTGATTGTAAACAGGTTTTCCATTTTCATCAAAGGCATATACCTTCATACCCAGTCCTCTACATTGAAGCTCTCCAGAATAGACTGGTCCCATGGGATTTCCCAGGGCAAAACAACCATTTAGGTCTGTACCCCCTGAGATGGAGGAGAGTTGAAGGTCCTGTTTTACTGCATCATATACATATTCAAACCCCTCCTCTGGAAGAGGAGAACCTGTAGAAAGCACTGCCCTTAGTTTTTCCAGATTGAATTCCTCACCAGGTCTCACCTTTGCGTTTTGCAGGGCAGAGATATAACCTGCACTGGTACCAAAAACCGTAAGGCCCACCTCCTCCGCCATCTCCCACAACACCTTTGGAGTGGGGTAGAAGGGGTTTCCATCATATAAGACAATAGTTGCACCCACTGCGAGGGAGCTTACCAGCCAGTTCCACATCATCCAGCCACAGGTGGTAAAGTAGAATATCTTGTCTTCCCTTTTGAGATCAGTATGGAGAACCAGTTCCTTTAGGTGGTTTATAAGCACCCCCCCTGCACTCTGTACCATACACTTGGGAAGACCTGTGGTGCCAGAGGAATACATTATATAATGGGGATGGGAAAAGGGTAGTTGCACAAACTCCATCTCTGGATCCCTCTCGCTGGACTTGAACTCTTCTAAGAGGAGACTGTTTGGAATGTTGGATAGATCAGGCTCTTGCTCCATAAAGGGCACCACAATCACCTTTTCCACAGAATCTATCTCCTTTAACACCTCCCTTACCCTGGATAGGGAATCTATCTTTTTCCCCTTATAGCTGTATCCATCTGCAGTAAACAATACCCGAGGTTTTATCTGTCCAAATCTGTCCAGCACCCCTTTTATACCAAAGTCAGGGGAACACGAGGACCATGTGGCCCCCAGGGAGGTGGCGGCAAGCATGGCAATGATGGTCTCAGGGATGTTGGGCATATACCCAACCACCCTATCTCCCACAGATATACCCAGCTCTTTCAGGGACTTTGCCACCCTGGCAACCTCTTGATAGAGTTCCCTATACCTCAATTCCCTCCTGGGCCTGTCCTCACCATATGCAATAATTGCCACCTCTTCATCCCGATACCTCAGGAGGTTCTCTGCAAAATTCAACCTGGCTCCCTCAAACCACTTTGCTCCAGGCATCTTATAAGGATCGTCTACCACCATCTCATATGGTCTGGAGTGTATTATCTTTACAAAGTCCCATACCCTTGCCCAAAGCTCGGGAATATTTTCCACAGACCACTCCCACAGGGGATTATACTCTGAAAAATCTGTACCATATCTCTCATTTATCCCCATCATGAATCTATACATATTGGACCCCTTTACCCTCTCCTCAGAGGGGGTCCATAGCAATCTACCCATCTCTACCCCCTTTTACTTATTTTTTGATTCCCTCAAATATAACTGCCAGGATCGTTGCTGAGTCCTTCTTTGCCGCCAACATGTGAGGATAGTTGGAGAGATAGTAAATGGAATCCCCTGGACTCAGCTCAAACCTATGGTCACCTATCTTTGCAATGACCTCTCCCTCCAGGACAAAGATAAACTCCTCTCCATCGTGAATAGAGGTCTCTTCATCTGGATTTTCCCGAAGATGAACAATAAGGGGTTCCATGTGCCTTCCCTTTACATCCGGGGCAAGGCTCATATAACTGTATAGCTCTCTCTGTCCCTTGGGGGAGGTGGAGCGGGATATCCTTTTTCGTTTCTCTTTCGTAATAAGACAATAGGGCCTATCTGATTCCTCTCCCAGAAATTCTCCCAGTCCTCTATCCAGGACCTTGGATAGCTTGATGATAGTCCCCAGCTGAGGCTGTATCTCTCCCTTTTCAATCTTTTCAAGGAGTTCTTTCTCATATCCCGTGGAAGAGGCCAGCTCCTCCAGGGTAAGCCCCTTTTCTTCCCGGATTTCTTTAATCTTCTTTCCAATATCTATAATCTCTGCCTCTTCCCTTTCCTCAATACTGCCAGTGAGTGACTCAAAATAGTCAACATTTATGTATCTTTTTTCCTCTGTCATGGCGTCTCCTTCCACTGTCTTTATGGATTTAGGATATGCGCGGGAACTGTGGGTTCCCTGTCCCATCCTTCTGGGATCTTCTGACCTTCTTTTTCTCCAAGTTTTTCCTTTAACTTGGCAAGACCAGGTCTTGCAAACTCTGGATGTCCTTCCTTTTCTGTTCTACCATTTACCACCGCCTCAGAACGCAGACGTCTCTTTAGGGTCTTTTCCATCATTCTCCCAAGCCACAGGACCCTGTCCACATCGTATCCGTGTTCAATACCCATCTCATCCACCTGTACCAGGAGGTCCTCAAGACATATAAGTCCCACATATCTCTCGTCCTTATAGTAATAATCCCCGGTGCCAGGCACAGGTCTGTCATCCAGAAAGTTGGCTGGCTGGCCCCCAGTGCCACCAAGGGTTGCCTCAAAATGGGTAATTCCTGCCTGAAGGGCCGCCAGGACCGAAGCAGAACCAACCCTCTTTGTCTCGTGGAAATGGGCAATGTGTACATCGGGGTTGGGGATCTCGTCCAATATCATGGAGAAATACCTGTACACCTCCGGGGCAGAAGCGCTTCCATCGTGATCCGCATGTTCCACGTCATGGGCCCCTATCTCAAACCAGCGCTTGGTAAACTCAACTGCCTCCTTGAGTTCTGTGGCACCACTTATGGGGCTCCCCCAGATAGTACTTACTGTTCCACACATTACAATTCCCACATCAGAACACTTTTTTATACACCTCTCTGCCTCCTTCCAATACTCAGGGAGAGTGGTGCCTGAATTTGCATAATGGTGTTGCTCGTCTGTGGAGACCATCATAAGAACCCTATCTGGTCCAATCCCTCGTTTTTTAAGCTCTATTGCCCTGTCCACTGCCTTTTCTCTGATGGTGACACAGGTAAAAGTAATATCCTTAGGGTCTATTCCCCTCTTGGCGCACCTCTTTTTAAACCTCTCCCCCCTGAAATAGGCCAATACCTCTTCTGCATCCCGAAACTGGGGCATAATATAGGGATTGCCCAGGTTGGTAAGTTCAATATGTCTGCATCCAGCAAAGATAAGCTGCTCTGCATAGTATATCTTGGCCTCGGTGGAGATATATTGCTCTTCGTGTTGAAATCCATCCCTTATGGTGATGTCGCCAATCACCACCTTCTTGGGCATCCTGGGGAATATCTTCCACAGATCGTATTCTGACCTAGACATGGTACCTCCCTCTTTTTAAAATCTAAAGTTTCCAAAAGATGGCTCTCCAATAGGCCTTAGGAGACTTACCTCAAAGGCCATTGCCAGCCATTTTCTTATCTCTGCAAACTTCAGGACCCTATCGTTTAAGAGCCTTGCTCCACAATAAAAGGGATGGGCCTCTCCGTCATATTTTTCTATCATCTTTTTTTGAAAGGCGGCCTCCTCCTCTGCAGTCATGGGCCTTCCCTTGATCTGCCTCTTTCTCTTTTCTATGGACAACAAGACCCCAGCGGCACTCTTGCCGCTCATCACAGAGGTACGGGCCCTCATGGTGGCAAAGAGGAAGTGAGGTCTATAGGCCCTCCCGCACATCCCATAATTTGCCGCACCATGGTCTGGACCTATTACTAACTGGATCCTGGGGACCTGAGCACATGATACAGCCCGCACCATGTCAGCCCCATACTTTCCAATGCCCATATGTTCTGCTTCAGAGCCCACCATATATCCTGGGGAATTTTGGATAAAAAGCAGGGGGACCTTCTCCTGGGAACACCTTACTATCCACTCTGTGGCCTTTTTTGCGGCCTCCACAAAGATTATCCCCACACCATTGGAAGAGATAACCCCAACAGGGATCCCCTTTATTCGTATCTTCCCTGTGATAATGTTTTCTCCACGTCCCGGGGCAAACCTCCTTTTGTATTCTATAAATTCACTATCATCTGCAATAGCCCTTATAAAGGCCCTGGCATCTATACCCCTGCTCACCTGAGCTGGGAGTATCTCATATATCTCTTCCACAGGTACCCTTGGCGGCCTTTCAGGAAAACGGTGGGAGTAAAGTTTTTGAGGAGGTTCCAGGGAGAGGATCTCCCTGACCTTTAAGATACCCTCCTCTTGGGTCTTGCAAAAATAATCCGCTCCACCAGATATCCTGGTGTGTACATCCGCCCCACCTAAATCCTCTGCAGTTATCTCTTCCCCAGTGGCCATCTTCACCAGGGGAGGACCTCCCAGAAAGGAATAGGCAAGTCTTTCCACCATTACTGCCTGACACGCCATAAATACAATATATGCCCCACCCGCGGTATTGCCCCCTGTGCTCATGGTTATCTGTTTAAGTCCCATGGCAGACATACGGGCCATGTTGTAGAACATGGCACCAAAGTGGTCCTCTCCAGGAAAGACATCCGCCTGCATAGGCAGATATGCCCCCCCGGAGTCTGCAATATATACACAGTTGAGGCCACATCTTTCAGCAATGGCCTGGGCCCGGAGGTGTTTCTTTAGGGTAATGGGAAAGTATGTCCCTGCCTTTACCCGGGAGTCATTGGCAATTATCATAGTCCAATTGCCGTGTATCTTCCCTATCCCAGTGACTATCCCTGCACAGGGCACATCTTTTACATCTGGATAGTTCATCCCAAAACCTGCTATCCTGCTCAGTTCAAAAAACTCAGTGCCGGGATCTATGAGGAGATTAATGAGCTCCCGTACAGGCCTCTTACCCTGCTTTTTTAATCTCTCAACCGCCTTATCTCCCCCTGGCCACATGGCCTTTTCCACCAACTCATCCAGCTTTTTTTCCTCCTTTTGCCAGAAAATCCTGTTCTCACTCCTCTCATCCATGGATATACCCTCTATTTGCCTTTATATTCTGGTTTCCTCTTTTCTCTAAACGCCCTGAGTCCCTCTAACCTGTCCTCTGTGGGTATGGTTATCCAATAGGCATTGGACTCTATGGCCAGCCCAGTATTTATGTCCACCTCTATCCCTTTATTTATGGCATATTTTGCCTGCTCAATGGCAATGGGACCAGTCTCACATATCATGGATGCCATTTCCATGCATACGTCCATGAGCCCCTCCAGAGGGCATATCTTATTTACAAGACCAATGTCCAGGGCCTCCTTTGCATCCACACGTCTTCCAGTGAATATAAGTTCCTTTGCCTTTGCCCTTCCCACTATTCTAGGGAGCCTCTGGGTGCCTCCTGCACCAGGAATAATAGCAAGCCGGGTCTCAGTGAGACCCAGCGTTGCATTCTCTGAGGCAATCCTTATATCACATGCCAGGGCAAGCTCTGTACCTCCCCCCAGGGCCACTCCATTTACCCCTGCAATCACAGGCTTGTTTAGATTTTCAATGTCAGTAAAGAGATTCCTGATGGTATAGATGAATTGCTTTACCCTGTCTTCGGGCATGGTGGCCCGCTCTTTGAGGTCTGCTCCTGCACAAAAGGCCCTATCTCCTGCGCCCGTGATGATAACCACCCGTATATCCCGTCTGGTTCTTATCTCGTCTATCTGGGATTTTAGGGCCATGAGCAAATCAAAGTTAAAGGCATTCATTACCCTGGGCCTGTTGAGAGTAAGGATACAGACCCTGTCTCTCTCCTCCCTGAGAAGTATCTCCTCTGACATGGGAAAACCCCTTTGTTATTGGTTTTAAGCAGTCTCTACCCTGGCGTCCTCCTCTCTTCCTAAGAGTCTGGTTGCCTCTTCTCTGAGCTTGTATTTCTGGATCTTTCCACTTGCAGTGGTGGGATACTCATCCACAAAGAAGAAGTAGGCCGGGATCTTGTGAAAGGCTATCTTGTCCTTGCAGAATTCCTTGAGCTCTTCTTCAGTGGCCATTTCCCCTTCCTTTAACTGCACAAAGGCAACCACCTCTTCCCCATATTTTTTGCTGGGGACGCCAACCACCTGAACGTCCTTTATCTTTGGGTGTGTGTAGAGAAATTCCTCTATCTCCCTGGGATAGATATTCTCTCCACCCCTTATTATCATATCTTTTATACGTCCTGTGATCTTGCAATAGCCATTTTCGTCCATTACTGCAAGGTCTCCAGTGTGGAGCCAGCCATCCTCGTCAATGGCGTTTTTAGTGGCCTCTTCGTTTTTATAGTATCCCTTCATTACATGATATCCCCTTGTGCACAATTCCCCCTGAACCCCTGGAGGGACCTCTTCGCCTGTATCTATGTCCACTATCTTTACCTCCACATGAGGTAGGGCCCTTCCCACTGTGGATACCCTGAGCTCTATGGGGTCGTCGGTTCTGGTCTGGGTTATCACTGGAGAGGCCTCTGTTTGACCATAGGCAATGGTGATTTCCTTTGCCCCCATGACGTTTACTACCTTTTTCATCACCTCTATGGGACAGGGGGAGCCTGCCATAATACCTGTGCGCAGGGAAGAGGTGTCATATTTCTTTTTCTCCATCTCCTCCAGCTCAGCAATAAACATGGTAGGTACTCCATGAAGGGCAGTGCATTTTAGCTGTTCCACTGTCCTGAGCACTGCATCAGGCTTAAATGCCACCACCGGACACATGGTGGCCCCGGAAACCACACACGTGAGCGTCCCTAGTACGCATCCAAAACAATGAAAGAATGGGACAGGGATACAAAGTTTGTCTGCAGGAGAGAATTTCATACACTCTGCAATGGACTTGGCGTTTCCAATAACATTGGTGTGAGTAAGCATTACCCCTTTGGGAAATCCTGTGGTCCCCGAGGTATATTGCATGTTTATTACCTCGTCTGGAGAGAGGGATGCCTGCACCTTATCCAGTTCCTCGTCAGATATCTTCTTCCCCATCTCCACTATATCCCTCCAGTTATACATCCCAGGAGGGGTCTCCTCCCCAATGAATACTATATTTTTTAGATAAGGAAGTTTTTCATTCTCCAACTTTCCAGGCTCAGAGTGTTTCAAGGTGGGACATACGTCATTTATTACGCGGATATACTCATCCTCAGACCTTACACCTCCAATCATAAACAGGGTAGTGGTATCAGATTGTTTTAACAGATACTCCAGCTCAAAGGCCCGATAATTGGTGTTTACTGTTACCAAGACCGCACCCATTTTGGGAGAACCAAACTGCAGATAGAGCCACTCGGGGACATTGTTTGCCCATATGGCAATGTGTTCTCCCTTTTTTACCCCTAGGGCCATAAGTCCTTTTGCCACATTGCGACACACCTCATTAAATTCCTTGTAGGTGTACCTCACCTCTGGCTCCAAGTATTCCACAGCCATCTGGTCTGGCATCTGGGCTGCCACGATATCCACCAACTCTCCAATAGTGACCTTTCCAACCTCAAATTCTGGAAGCTTATAACTCATATACTCCCCCTCCTTAAATGTTTTTTTGTTATATTCCCCATACTATCCTAAACACTATTAACACCCAATATATCTGGAGATGACAATCCTCTGGACCTCAGAGGTGCCTTCCCCGATATCCAATATCTTCTGATCCCGGTAGAACCTCTCCACATCATATTCCCTCATGAGACCATATCCCCCATGAATCTGGACCGCTTTATCCACCACCCGCCCCATGAGTTCAGAGCAATATAGTTTTGCCATAGCGGCATATTTTGCAAAAGGCCTGTTGTTATCCCTGAGCCAGCAGGCCTTGTACAATAGATTCCTGGCACATTCTATCTCTGTGGCACAGTCTGCAAGCTTAAAGGCAATGGCCTGAAATTTAGAGATTGGTTGCCCAAACTGCACACGTTGTTTTGCATACTTAAGGGCCTTCTCATAGGCGCCCTCTGCTCCCCCAAGTCCCATGGCCGCTATGGAGAGTCTCCCTCCATCAAGGGTCTGCAACATCTGTTTAAATCCATCCCCCCTTTTCCCAAGGAGGTTTTCCTCTGGAACCCTTACATTGTCAAAAAATAATTCAGCAGTATTGGATGCCCTCCACATCATCTTTCCGTGAATGGTCTTTGCTGTAAATCCCTTGGTGCCATGCTCCACCAGAAAACATGTGTACTCTGGTCTCCCATCATCTCGCTTCCCTGTTACCGCCTGGACAGTTACCCCTAGAGATATCTCTGTGGAGGCGTTGGTGATAAATATCTTGGAGCCATTTATGACCCAGTGATTTCCGTCCTTAACAGCAGTGGTCTTGGTCCCCCCAGCATCAGAGCCTGCACTTGGTTCAGTGAGACCAAATCCCCACAGGGCCTCTCCTGAGCACAACTTGGGAAGATACTTCTTTTTTTGTTCTTCAGAACCAAAATAGTATATAGGACCAATCCCCAGGGAATTGCCCGCGGCAATAGTGGCCGCATGAGAGGCGTCCACCTTTGCCAGTTCCTCCACTGCAATTATATAGGAGAGATAATCCAGCCCCTGTCCACCATATTTTTCAGAAACAAACATCCCAAAAAGACCTATCTCTCCCATCTTTCTGGTAATCTCCACAGAAAATTCTTCCTTTTCGTCCAATTCCTGGGCCCTGGGAGCTATCTCCTTAAGGGCAAATTTCCTCACTTCCCTTTTTATCATTTCCTGCTCTTTGGTAAGATCAAAGTCCATACCCCCTCCTTAGAATTAGGTTTTATGTTAAAGAGGCCAAGGTTTTGTTAAACACCTGGGTACAATGCTCTACCATAGACTTTTCAATGCCAGTGGCTATATTTAACCTTAAAAATAGGTCCAATGCCTCTTCTGTGCAGATATTTTGTCTAAAATTATCCATAAAGGGACACCCCCCGATCCCCCCAAAACAGGTGTCAAACCGATATACCCCCATGAGAAGGGCCGTATAGAGGTTCACCATGGCCAGAGATCTTTCCCCATGAAAATGAAGTGTAAGTCTATCCAGAGGAATCCGCTTCATCACCTCCTTTAATACATCCTTCACCTCCAGGGGACCAGCTACAGAGGCAGTATCTGCCAAAACCACCTCATCTATCCCCTCCTTTAAAAAGACGTCCAGTATCTCATGGATCTGTGTGAGGGGAGGTCTCTTATCTTCCAGGGTGCCAAAACTACACTGAATACTGCCCCTCACGTATAGACCCCTTTCTTTTGCCTCTACTACCATCTCGGATGTCTGGGCAAGGGCATCCCTATAGGTCATTCTTGCATTTTTCCTGCTAAATTCATCACTTGCTGAAAGGGAGATCTCAACCCCTCCTATGCCAGAGTCAAAGGCCCTCTCCAATCCCTTCCTGTTTAACACCAGACCAGTTAATATGATATCCTTTCTGTAATCCCCAAGGGCCCTCACCACCTCCTCTGCGTCCTTAAACTGAGGGACCCTGGCGGGATTTACAAAAGAGGTTATCTGGATATTGGATATACCTGCCTCTATAAGGCCCTTGATGGTCTCTATTTTAAGGGAGGTGGGAATGGGGTGGGGGAGTGACTGGAACCCATCTCTCGGTCCTACCTCTATAAGAATCGCTTTCAGTGGAACTAATAGCTCATTCATTTCAGGTAAATCAGTTTCAATTTAAAACAGTGTTCTCTTTATTTAACATTTTGCATCAAAACCCTTTTTTTGTCAATAAGATGGGAAAAAAGTAAATACTGTGTCTTTATCTATATCCTGGTCAAAAATAGGAGTTGATAGTTTTTTTGAAAAGGATTAGGAGGTCAAAATATTGTGTGAGGTCTATTTAAACCCCAAACCCTGCCTGTTATGGTTCAATGTGCTAACAAAATGCTGGGCCGAGATTTAGGGCACTGTCTCCAACCTATAGCATAAGGAGGTTTTTATGTCTGGGCTGGATTCCATATTCTCTCCTGCATCCATTGCAGTAATAGGGGCATCCACCACCCCTGGAAAGGTGGGTCATGACATCTTTTTGAATATCCTGAAAGGTGGGTATAAGGGTGTCCTTTTTCCTGTAAATCCCAGGGCAAAGGCCGTACTCAGTGTAAAGGCCTATCCTTCAGTGCTTCAGATCCCTGATGAGGTGGACCTCTCCTTTATTATCCTTCCCCCTCGTCTCGCCCTGGATGCAGTAAAACAGTCAATTGAAAAAGGGGTGGGGGGGATAGTGATAGTATCTGCGGGATTTAAGGAGGTAGGGGGAGAGGGTGCTGAGATAGAAAGAGAGATAGTGGAGGTGTGCAGAGAGGCAGGAGTGAGGCTTGTGGGTCCCAACTGTCTTGGTGTGATAAATCCCCTCTCCAATGTCCAGCTAAATGCCAGTTTTTCCCGCAGGATGCCGCAACCTGGTAAGATATCCTTTATTTCGCAAAGTGGGGCCCTATGTACTGCAGTACTGGACTTTGCCGCTGATAGAGACTTTGGTTTTTCCAAATTTATCTCCATTGGAAATAAGGCCGATGTGGATGAGGTGGACCTCCTCAACTACTTTTATGAGGACCCTGACACAGAAGTAATAATGATATATCTTGAGGAACTAAGAAGGGCCCATGAATTTATCCAGGTGGCCAAAAAGGTTACCTCGGGGATGAAACCCAAACCCCTATTGGTGATAAAATCGGGCCGTACCAGTGCAGGGGCAAGGGCGGCAGCCTCTCACACTGGTGCTATTGCAGGGTCTGATGCAGTATATCAGGCCATATTTGAACAGACGGGTATAATCAGGGCAGAGACCATAAATGAGCTTTTTGATTTTGCCACTGCATTTACCTACAAAAGTGAAACTCCCCTTGGGAAACTGCGCACCAAGGTACCCTCGGGAAACAGGGTGGCCATTATCACCAACGCCGGAGGTCCCGGCATAGTGGCCACAGATGTGACAGTAACAACTGGTCTCAGATTGGCAGAATTTACAAAAGAGACTACTGAGGCATTAAGAGAATTCCTGCCCTCCACAGCCAATATTCACAATCCTGTGGATGTAATAGGGGATGCAACCTCAGATAGATATGAAAATGCCCTGAGGGTAGTTATCTCTGACCCCAATGTGGATGGGGCCCTGGTCATATTAACCCCTCAATCCATGACAGATGCCCTTGCCACTGCAGAGGCCATTGTGAGGATAGCCTCCACCACCAGTAAGCCCATTGTATGTTGTTTTATGGGAGTAATTGATGTGTCTCCAGGAGTAGAATATCTTCAGAAACATGGATATCCCGTGTTTAGCTTTCCTGAAAACGCCGCAAAGGCCCTGGGTGCACTCTATAAATTTAACACCTGGCTCCACAGAGAGACCTATGAAGAAATAGAACCAGAATATGAGAGAGAAAAGGTAGAAGGGATCATCTCTTCCCACATTCAACAGGGCTCCCTTCACCTGGGAGAATTTGATTCTCTGGAGATATTAAAGGCCTATGGTTTTAAGACCCTTCCCATGGAGATTGCATCCTCCCCAGAGGAGGCGGTGTCCATTTCTCAGAGGATTGGCTATCCAGTGGTGATGAAGATAGTATCGCCAGATATTCTTCATAAATCAGATGCAGGAGGAGTAAAGGTGGGACTTGAAGAAGAGGAAGATATTAGAGATGCATTTAACAAGATAGTGGAGAATGCAAAGAAGTATAAACCTGATGCCCAGATTCGTGGAGTATTGGTACAGAAGATGGCCTCCAAAGGGGTAGAGGTCATACTGGGGGCAATGAGATATCCCAGATTTGGTCCCCTGGTGATGTTTGGATTTGGAGGAATATTTGTGGAGGTATTCAGGGATGTATCCTTCAGGCTTGCACCTTTTACCAGAGGAGATGCCAGAAGGATGATAAAGGGGATAAAGGCCTATAAGCTCTTAAAAGGCTTTCGTGGACAACCTCCTTGTGATATAGAAGAACTAGAGAGACTCCTGGTAATTATGTCCCACATGATGGTAAATCATCCTGAGATTAAGGAGATGGATATAAATCCCCTTATAGTACATCCTGAGGGGGAAGGGGCCACTGTGGCAGATTGCAGGATTATTCTCCAAGAGCCTTAAGGTATTAAAAATTATAGGAGAGAATAAAGATGAAGAGATTTTCTTTTTCTGAGATTGCCATTGTATCCTGTGGGACTCTCAGTCTGGAGATAAGACACCTGCAGGAAGAGGGATTTCTGGATACAGAAAAGGTCTTTTTTACTACACCGGGCCTGCATCAGGACATAAAAGAGCTGGAGAGACAATTGCTCGCCAGAATAGAGAAGGCCACAGCAGGTACAAAGGGGGTCTTGGTGATATACGGGGGAAAATTTTGCTATGTAAATGCAGATAATCCAACCAGGACCATTGACAAGATTATATCAGAGAGTGGGGCAAATATAAGGAGAATAAATGCCACCCATTGTATGGATATGCTTGCAAGTGAAGAGGAAAGGGAGAGGATAGCCCAGGAGATGGCAGGGGGAGAAAAGGTATGGTGGATGACCCCTGGCTGGGTAAAATTTAAGTCCCATGTCTTTAAAGGGTGGGATAAGGCCATGGCCAATGAGAATTTTCCCCGTCACAGTGGTGGGGCAATTGTCCTGGATGGGATTGGATTTATGGAAAAGTATATGGCAGAAAATCCTGAAGATTTTCTGGAGTATTGTGATTGGATGGGTATCCCCATGCAGGCATATCCCATCTCCCTGGATAGATTTAAGGGTCTCATACAGGAACAGGCGGAGAGATTATTGAGAGGGGATTAAAGAAAGAAAGGGACCTGAATTCGCCATAAGGGAGGATTTGAAATGGTATTTACGAATTCAGGTCCTATGTTAAAGAGTGCTTTGGGCCAAAAAAAATCCCCGACACCCATAAGAGGAGGGTCCCAGGGATCTCCCGTTTTCATCCCCACACAAATCAACCCCTCTCCCTTCTCCTGCAACCGGGAGAAGAAAGCCTTTCAGGCAGGTCTTCTGACTCCAGGATCCTCCTACTTGCTGCGCCTTCCCCCTTTTTCAGGAGTGGCATCTGCAGCTTTCGTCCCCTGTCACAGCCGCGGGCCGGTCTCCGAATCTCACGGAAGTTCCCTTTTAAGCCCTTAAAGGCACCTGACGAATAGATATATCTATATCCAAGAAGGGGAGTAAAGTCAAGGTGGTGGTTAGGGAAAGGGGGCTCACTGAATGAGACCTATCTCCTTGAGATCCAGTTTCCCCTCATAGATGATCCTTACTCTTCCACTGAGGTAAAGGCCATTTTTTTCCAGAGAAAGAAGAAGTTGTTCTCCTCCTGAGGTAATTACTGGAATAGAAGAGGAATCTATATACCCTATCTTTTTTGCCACATATGCGCATGCAGCAGCCCCTGTCCCACATGCATAGGTCTCTTCTTCCACCCCCCTCTCATATGTCCTAATGATGAGGTGATTTTCAGGGGTCTTTTTGGCAAAATTTACATTTGTACCCTCAGGGGCAAACATCTCATGAAATCGTAGCCTCCCTCCAACTCCATTTACATCCACCTCTTCAAGGTCCCCTTCTACAAATATCACCAGATGGGGTACTCCTGTATTTACAAAGTGGGCCTCATATTTTTCTCCTGGACCTAAGGGGACCTCCAGATGGGTTCTCAGGTCTTTCGGGGGAGTTAATTGTACCTTTACCTTTCCTTCCTCTGGATAAACCTCTGCATATATTGGTCCCACATCCGTAAGAAAATAGTGGGAAGAGGAAGCAATCCCCAGTTTATTGGCAAGTCTTGCCACACATCTTGCCCCGTTTCCACACATCTGGGCCCTGGACCCATCGGAGTTATAAAAATGCCAGCGATATGCGGCTCCATGCTTTTCCTCTAAGGGTTCAATGAATATCAATCCATCTGCCCCCACTGAAAACCTTCTCTTACATATCCTTCTGGCCCAACGGGGCATTTGAGAGATATCTACCTCTATATCTTCTCCCAAGACCAGGATAACAAAATCATTTCCACTTCCCTGCGCCTTGTAAAAGGTAATGGTGTCTGCGGTAGTCCCCATGGAAACGCTTCTCCCTTCTTCTCTCCCTATTTTCCCTCTAGGATAGAAACTATCTGTGGGTCTGGAGCAATGTTATGGGTTATAAACCTTCTCTCTACTGAGATATTATCACCTAAAATAGCCCCCTGGGACCTTAGCCCCTCAACATCTTTTATATGGATAAGATAAAGGGCCTTGCCCTGACTCATGGGCCTTATCCACAGGGTCCTGCCTGCCACCCTTGCAGAAAAAATAAGTCCCCTCCCACTGCCCAGCAGTAGGTCAAATACATCAGGATATTTCTCCAGAAGGTCCTGCTCCTCTGCATATCCATAAGGACTCAAACCAACTACCAGAGAAGGTCCTTTTCTTAGAGAGGAAAATAATTTCTGGACCTCTTTATCGGCGAGATGAGAGCAATCCCAGGGAAGTATCACAAATTCCACAGAAGTATGTTTTAAGGGTACCTTTTTTATTATAACCCTATCTGCACTCCCGAGCCATCCTTTCAGGGAAATGTGATATTTTTTTAAATAATAGGCCTCTTCATAGGAGATGGCCTTGAGGGTATAGTCCATGTGGTCAAAGGCAGAGACCATCCTCTTCAACTTTTCCTTTGACCTCATCTCAAAGGGACTGAAGAGTTCAAAAAATCCCCCCACGATTAAAGTGGAGGGGCCCTTGGCCCCTATTTCTTTAAGAAGGGTTGCACGCCGGGCCAGACCGCCCAGCTGTCTTCCCCCTCACACGGTTACTGGTTTTACCTCACCCCTGGTATTAGCAGTATAAACAATATTTAGACCTTCACCCCATGCCCCCTGACAGGCAAAGGTCAGGAGGGAGATGGCCACCATTGTAAAGTACCACGTCTTTTTCATGAATTTAAATACTCTTTTAGCTCTTTTCCCACCCGAAAAAAGGGCAGTTTTTTTGGTTTTACATCTACCTCTTCCCCTGTACTCGGGTTCCTCCCCTTATAGCCTTTGTATTCCTTTACCTTAAAACTCCCAAAACCCCGGATTTCCACCCTTCTTCCTTCCTTTAATGCCTCTTTAATAGAATCAAAAAAGATGTTTACTATCAGAGAGGCCTCGTCCCAGGATAGATCTTTTCTCTCTGCCAGGGTCCTTATGAGTTCACTCTTATTCATCTTCTCTCCCCCATCCCCCAATTGTGTTTGAGATTAAAACCATCGCACCTCCCATATCTTATCAAAAAGTATGCAAAAAGATTAGATGCTGGTCAAGGGATTTTTAGACCTGATGGTTTTTAAAGAGCACATCCAGGTTAAAGGGGAGGGTGAGTTCAGGCAACAAAAGCTCCCTGTATTTTTTTATCTTCACAGCTATCTCAAGTATATTGTCACAGGCAGGGGTGTCCTTCTTAAATTTAAAAAGAGGGGTCTGATTGATCACTGCCTTTGGAAGATTTGGGTCTTCCTTTATTATCCCCAGGAGATTTATCTTTATCTTCAAAAAATTCTCACACGCCAGCCTGAGTCTTTCAAAGGCACGACTTCCCTCTTTTGCATTCTGGGCCATATTTACAATGATAAAAAAATCCTTTACGCGGTGTTGGGTATTTAAGACCTTTATGAGGGCATATCCATCTGTGAGGGATGTGGGTTCAGGGGTAATAACCACACACCTGAATCTGGTGATGGCCGCTAGATTGAGAACCGTGGAGTTTATCCCTGCCCCAAGGTCCATTATGAGAAAGTGGTATTTGCTCAGCAAGGTATTTAGCTTTTTAAATATCACGGTCTGCAGATCATTGTCCCACTCCACTAGCTCAGGTACCCCTGAGGCCGCTGGTAAAAAGTCCAGGCCCTCCTCCTCCAAGGGGATAAGTATCTCTTCCACCCCTGTATTGGGCCTTAAAAGATACTCCAGGTTCTTCTCTGGAGCTATCCCAAGTAGTATATCCAGATTTGCCAGCCCAAGGTCACAATCCACCAATAGGGTGGAGTTTTTCATGGAATATAGGGCATAGGCAAGATTAAGTGCTATGTTTGTCTTTCCAACTCCCCCCTTTCCACTGAGTATGGAAATACTTAGCGTCTTATTACCTTCTTTCATTTCCCTCCCTGCCTTTCAAATACTTTATGTAACTCTAATTTGAAAAAAGAAATTGTTTTTCTTCACTATTTACTTTAACTATTCTATCAAATGGTTCAATATCAATAAATTCTGCTGTAACTATTCTATCTTTACCAGATTTTTTCGCCCTATACATTGCTTCATCTGCCAGTTTTAATAGTTCTGAGGGATCTATTTCTTTTCTTCCTTTATAAGACGATAGACCTATTGACACTGTTACATAAAATAGATTTCCATTTTCATCGTAAAATCTAAAATTTTTTATACTATTTCTTATTCTCTCACATGTTATTTCTCCTTGAATAAGAGAGGTTGCAGGTAAAATAAGAACAAATTCTTCTCCTCCGTATCTAAATATAAAATCTGTCTTTCTGCAATTTTCTTTTAAAATATATGCAATACGTTTTAATACAACATCTCCTATTGAATGACCATAAGTATCATTTATCTTTTTAAAATCGTCTATATCCATAAAGGCAACACACAAAGGCTGTTTTGTTCGTCTTGCCCTTTCCACTTCCAGGCGGAGTATATCATATAACTTCATTCGGTTGTCCAGACCTGTTAATGGATCTTTGGAGCTCAGTTTATATAATCTTTCTATCTTTTCCTGTAGCTCCAGGAGGGTAGGGGTAATGTCTGAGCCCACTGGAAGGGCACTCCAGTGATATAGGGAATCCCTTATGGTCTTCCAATCTTCCAGGGTAATGGCCCTACTGGGTTTAAATATTACAATCCCCTCCCTCTCTCCCTCTCTTTTCTCCAGTACTTCCTGAAATCTCTCTTGAAGGTAGAGGAGTTCTGCCTTTAATTTTTCAAGTTCACTGGTGGTTATGTCTTTGTTCATGGATGTAAAGAAGATAATTCCTTATAAATTTGTCAAGTTCCCCATCCAGAACCTTTTCCACATTGGACTCTTCAGTGTTGGTTCTGTGGTCCTTTACCAACCTATAGGGCTGAAGGGTATAGGTCCTTATTTGGGAGCCCCACGCAATGGCACTCTTTTGAGCATATTCCCTTTGTTTTTCTTCTTCAAGACGCTTTAGTTCCCTTTCGTACAATCGTGCCTTTAGGATCTTGAGAGCGATCTCTTTATTCCGGAATTGGGATTTTTCATTCTGACACTGAACCACTATTCCTGTGGGAAGATGGGTTATCCTCACAGCTGAACTGGTTTTATTGACTGACTGTCCCCCTGGCCCTCCTGCTCTAAAGACGTCAATTCGCAGGTCTTCTTCCCTGATCTCAATCTTTATCTCCTTATTGGCGTCGGGATAAACGTCCACAGAGGCAAAAGAGGTATGTCTTCTCCCTGATGCATCAAAGGGAGAGATCCTGATTAGCCTATGGATACCCTTCTCCCCTTTAAGGAGACCATAGGCATAGGGACCTTCTATAGATATACTTACATTCTTTAGGCCCGCCTCTTCTCCAGGGAGATAGTCCAGGAGCCTTACCTTATAGTTATGATTTTCTGCCCACCTCTTATACATCCTAAGGAGCATTTCTGCCCAGTCCTGTGCCTCTGTCCCTCCTGCCCCTGGATGTATCTCTAATATGGCATCACTTTTGTCTTCTGGAGAGGAGAGGAGTGTTTTTAATTCAAATTCCTCAAGGAGTTCTTTAAATTCCATAAGCTGTTCCTTTGCCGCCAAGATGATCTCCTCGGTCTCCTCTTCCTCCACCAGTTCAAACCACTCTTCTACGGCTCGGCGACAATCTTCCAGCGTATATATTTCCTGAAGTTGATTTTCCAGATACGTCTTCCTCTGTAATATGGGTTTCAAGGAGTCAGGGTCATTCCATCTATCAGGCTTACTGAGTTCCCTCTCTATCTCCTCAAGCTCTTTCTTGAGTTGAGCTACGTCAAAGACGCCCCCTGAGGCTTAGATATTTTGAAAGGGTATCCTCCTTTTCCTTTTTGAGTTCTGGAAGCTGGACTATATTTTCTCGTTGCATTTCACTCCTCCTCACTTACTTCCAGCAAGTACTTTAAGGAAGCAGATGATCCCCCAGGGTATCAGGGTTCCTATAAGTATTACGTACCTGAGCAGTCTCCAGTGTCTTGTATAAAATGTCATTGTCTCCACCAGGGCCACCTTATCATAAGTTATCTCACCCTGTTTAAAGAGCCACAGGCGTCTTACCACCTTTCCCCTGGGAGATATGATGGCAGAGATGCCATCATTAGTGGAACGGATAAGGTATCTATTTGTTTCCACTGCCCTTAAAATGGCCTGATTGAGATGTTGATATGGTCCAGAAGAGTCTCCAAACCAGGCATCGTTACTGATATTTACAAGGAGGTTTGCCCCCCTTTGAACTTCTCTGGCCACTAGCTCCGGGAATATGACTTCATAACAGATAAGGGTTCCAATGGCAAGATTTCTCCACCTAAGGGGATATAGCCTGGTGCCCGGCGTAAAGTCTCCTGGTCCCTGAACCATCTTCTTCAAAAAAGGAAAATATCTTGATAGGGGGACATATTCCCCAAAAGGGACCAGGTGGACCTTATCATATCTCGCCACTATCTTTCCCCTGACTATGAGATAGGCGCTATTAAAATAGCTTACTCCCCTATCCCTCATCCTGAAACCAGGGGCCCCTGTAAGAAGGATAATCTTATGGAGAATGGTGAATCTCAATATCTTCCTTAGATGAGGAGAGGAAGTGGTAAAATAAAAGGGCATTGCAGTCTCAGGCCATACCACAAGGGCAGGGGAAGGAGTTGAATGTAGAGAGGAGATTGCCTCTGTGGTGAGGGAGAGATAGGTGTGAAGGGTAAGGTCTTGATACTGGGTATCCCATTTGTGATATTGATTAATATTTCCCTGCACTGCTCCACAGGAGATAAACCCTTTTGAGGGAATGGGGGAAGAAGGGAAGGCGGGGAGATAGAGCAGAAGCGAGAGAAGGGCTGCAGGGAGGATGGCCCAGGACCTTTTTCTTCCAATTTCATATATACAAATGGCAATACCAGAGAAGACCCCAGATAGGAGATAGGGCCCAATATATCTTATGGCCTGAATGCTCCAGGGATAATGGGCAAAGGCCTGGCAGAGAGAAAGCCAGGGTAGCCCTGTAAAGAGATGACCCCTGAGATATTCAATAAAACTCCATAAGAATATGGCCAGAGGGAGTTTAAGGAGAAAAGGATATTCCTTGATGTACCAAAGGCCCAAGGAGTAGAGCAGGGGATAGATGCCCAGATAGAGGCCCAGGAGGATAGGACAGGCAATGGCCACCACCAGGGGGACTGAGGTAAAATTTATCACAGGATAGGCTATCCAATACAGACAGGTGGAATATACCATTGCCCCGAAGAGCCATGCAGATCCCATCACTCTCTTCACAGGTCCCTGGGAGAGGGAGAGGTGATACATGATTAAGGGGAAGAGTAACACCCCTGGAGGAAATTGTCCCACAGGATTGGCAAAACCAAACCAGATGGTCAGGATAGAGACAAGATAAAACATGGGGAGATCAGGAGGTGGACTTTGAGGAGGATTGCTCCAGCTCTTGCTTTGTTTCTAACTTTACAGGGTGGATGAGGATGAGTCCAATGTGTTTTTTATCCGCCTCTTTTATCTGGAAATTGTAACCCTTTATCTTAAAGGACTCCCCTGGATTTGGAATACGCCCAATCTTTTCTGTAAGATATCCTCCAATGGTCTCCACAAAGTCTGAAGAGAGTTCTATGCCCAGTTGCTCCTTGAGGTCTTCTAAGGAAGTCCTTCCAGAGACAAGACAGCTGGCGTTCTCCAGTATCTGAATCTCTTCCTCTCTGGGCATGTCATATTCATCCTCTATCTCCCCCACTATTTCCTCCAATACATCTTCCAGGGTAATAAGACCCGACGTCCCCCCATACTCATCAATGGCAATGGCCAGGTGTAATTTTTTACTTTGAAATTCAAGGAGCATGTCCTTGACATTCTTGGTCTCAGGGACAAAAAAAGGTGGTCTCATTATCTCTTCCAGACGTCTGTGTTCCTCTTTCAAAAGCAGGGGTAACAGGTCCTTGGCATGTATTATACCCACTATTTGGTCCTTATTTTCTCTGTAGATGGGGATCCGTGAGTGTCCGTTTTTTATAATAATCTCTGCCACATCTTCCAGGGATGACCCTATTTCAGCACAATCTATGTCAGTTCGGGGCACCATTATTTCGTATATCTTTTTTTCCCCCAGTCTTAAGATGTTTAACATCATGGAGGCCAGATCATTGGGTATGTTCTTTGAATCCCTGGCCTCTTCTATTATCTTTTCAAGAGAAGAGTGGCTCTTCCCACTGGCAAAGAGGTTTTTTATGGTGTGCCATAATTTGCCCTCATATCCCTCTTCCGCCTGGTTTTTCACCTGTTTTTCCCCTCCTTGGTTTTATTTTATTCCTTTTTGAATCAGGCGAAGGTTTTTCAAAAATACCCACTTGGCCAGGTCGTCCTGTCCTTCTTCAGAGGAAATTTTCCTCCATACAAGCCTTTTCTTATCCTTTGGATCCAGGGATGCCTCTTTTATAAATTCCATCCCCACCTCTATATCCCTGGTAACAAAATCTTCAAAGTAATTCCTGGGCCTGCACCATAACAGTAGCTTTTTCTTCCGTTTTCCGTCTAAAAAAGATAAATATAAAAGGACATCTGGAGGATTCTCCATATCAAGGGAAAGGGCCTTTTTTATCTTATTGGAAAATTTTAGCCTTATCCCTCCCGCAGAGATGTTCACTATCTGTATGGGAGGGGTGGTTTCCTTTGCCTTCTTATCCTCTTCTCCTTCTTTCCCCTTTTCTTTTTCCTTTTCTTTTTTGGGGGGATATACAAATATAGGTTTGGGAAGGTCTTTTATTTCATTTATCTCCTGTTCAGGCTTTATAAGGTAGAGCATAAGCCTTTCAAATTCAGAATTCTTTGCCTCAATCCTAAAATGCCTCCTCTTTTGTTTTATCTCCATGGTAGAGGGAAATTCTATTTCCAGATAATATCCATTTAACTCACTGAAATAATTTAAAATCCTAGACTCAAAAAAATAAAATATCTTTTTGTTTTTTTCCTGAGAGATACTAAAATAGAGGAAGATCTTTTTTCCAATCCATTCAGAGGTAGGGGTGACCTTTAAAGGTAGCTCCAGAGAAAGGCTATTTTTTTTGACATCTATAAGGGTACATATTGCAGCGAATTTAGGTTGATCTGAAAAGCTGAGCTCAAACTTACTCCGCTCTGCCATGGAGGTGAGTAATATCTCCCTTATCTCTGCGCGATCTGTCTTTATGAAAGGACTTGGTTTGGATCTTCTGCGATAGGCCTTTATCCTCTGTAAGAGGATATAAATCAAGACCAATATGAGGATGATAAGGACAATAAATTGGATTATAAGGATGGTCTCAGGAGAGAGTTCCCATTTGTTATGGACAAAACTCCTGCTTATCTTCTGAAGATAGCTCTGAGATCTGAAGGGAATAACCATATCTTTTAATAAAATAATAAGACTCCTCCTCTCAAGGACTCATGATTGGAAATTCCTTCCTTTTCATGGTAATTAATGCAAAAGTGTTGCCATTACCATGGCATCCTTTATGGTATTTTTTATGGATGCACATTCATTGGGTTGATGCGCGTATCCAAGGAGGGTGGCCCATACCACTGCAGGATAATTATTTTTTCTGGGATATACTGCAACCGTTCCCCCTCCCACTCCCTGCACCATGGCATCAACCCCATATATCTTTTTGATGGCACTCCTGAGTTCCTCCACAAGAGGATGGTCTTTGGGGGTGGGGGGAGAGGATTCACTGTGGATTATTTTATAGCTTATCTTTACTCCATAAGAGCTTTCCACCCTTCCACCAATCTCTTTTATTTTCCCCATCACATCCTCTATGGAATAACAGGGAAGAACCCTGCAATCCAGATAAAAGACGTCCTTTCCAGGGATGGTATTTATATTTGGGACATTTTCTTCTTTTCTAGTGGGTTCAAAGGTAGAGGAGGGGGGAGAAAAGAGGTGGTCTTTTTTGTCAAAAATAGAGTAGAGATCTCTTAGCTCTCCTATAAAGGCAGATGTTGCAACCAGGGTGTTTATCCCTTTCTCTGGGGTAGATGCATGGCATTGCCTTCCCACTATCTCAACCCTTAACCACAACATCCCCTTTTCTGCTATTTCTATCATTGAAGAGTCCTTTGTACCAAAATCCGGAATAAGGAACTGGTCTCTCTCCCCAAATATCTCCCTATGTCTCCTGAAGAGGAACTCCAGCCCATACTTGTTCCCTGTCTCTTCATCAGAGACCAGCAAGATACCCAGATTTATCTTTGGTTTTACCCCATTTTTAACAAAGGCCTTTGCAGTTAGGATAGAAGAGACAATCCCCTGATTATTGTCTTCCACCCCCCGGCCATACAACAGGTCCCCCTCCTGCACCAGGATATAAGGATCTGTCTTCCAAAGGGACATATCCCCTGGGGGCACCACATCCATGTGTGAGACTATCCACATGGTCCTGGAACTATCCCTTCCTGGAACCACCGCCACAATATTGGGACGACTCCCTGAGGAGACCCTCTCGTCTGGCGCAGGATAATTCTCTATATGGGGTATTTCCAGAGCATCCAGATATGAGAGAAGAAATTGCGCCTTTTTCTCTTCCCCATCTCCCCCATTCTCCGGGGAAAGGGCAGGACAGGATACCAGCCCTTCTTGAAGTTCCACAACTGTGGAGACATCCTTTTCTATATATTCCAATACATCCTTCATAAAACCTTGCCTATCTTCCTCGGGCGGCTCTCTTGGAGGCCTTTAGAGGATTTAGTTTTACCTTTCCAGTCTTATCAATGGTGGCCTTTACGTGGGTGGCAAAGTTGCACGCACCATTTCTCCATTTTGCTGCTGGTCTTGCATAACTGGCACAATATCTTTCTCCCTCAAACTCCACGATCCTCTCGCAACCATTGCAATTTTCCACCACTGGTTCCAACAGCATCCCCTTAAACCTTAATCCCTTGTCTGTCTTTTCAGCCCCTTCAAAATAATTCTTTCCTGCCATCTGCCTCAAACCTCCCTTTGAGTAATTGTTGCACAGACTTATCTTTCTATCTCCTGTATTTTTTTTAGTCAAGGTCAAACATGGGACAACTATCCATGGGGGCAGGGTAAATAAAGACCTTGACAGGGATAAAGAGGGGAGGTATTTTAAAACTGACCAGTCAGTCTGAAGATTAAAGGAGGGAATAGACAAGGTGAACAACAGAGAGAAGATCCTGGCGGCAGCCAAGATAGAATTTGCCAAAAAGGGTTTTCATGGGAGTCTGGTTTCAGATATAGCCCGACGGGCAGGGGTGGGAAAGGGGACCATATATAACTATTTTTCTAACAAGGAAGACCTATTTGGCTCTATCATAAAGGAGCAGATGGAAAACTTTGAGAGAAAGATCGCTTCAGTGGTGGGTAGGGAAGGGGATGTTCGTGAGATACTTCATGAGATAGCCCAGATCCACTTTGATGAATTTTATCGTTCCAAGGAGGTAATAGAGATATTGGTAATGGAAGGATTAAACAAGATAGGGGGAGTGAAACATGACTTTAAGAGGGGAATATTAAATATCAGGGACATGGTGGCTTCCATGTTAGATAGGGCCATTGTCAGGGGAGAGGTGAGGGATGTGGACACAAAGAAGGTGGCCCTTATGTTTCTGGGCCTATTGTGGACAATATTAAAAAACTGTATCGTGCTGGAGGAAAATGACCCCGACAAGAGATATGGGGAAATCATAGAGGAGGTCTTTTTTTATGGCATCTTTAAGGGATAATAATACAGGGAAATTCTGTTATGGTTCCATTAAAAGGTCCTTGTGGACATGTATCTTAGTTTTTCTCGTGTTCTCTCTCTATCCCTCCTCAGGGATATGTGAGGACAAGGGAACAGTATTGACCTTATCCAGGGCAATTGAGATTGCACTACAACAAAATACCCAGATAAAAGAGGCCAGCTACAACGTAAAGGCATCTAGGGCGAGGCAGCGTTCCACCCTCTTTGAGATGTTTCCTCGCATAGGGGCAGAATATACCTATATCCATCTAAGGGATGAGCCCTATGCCAATATACAGATGGGGCCAGTGGTTCAAAAGATGCCCACAGGCTATACCAATACTAGTTCCTGGGATATATATGTAATTCAACCCATCTTTACTGGATTTGCCCTGCTCTCAAAACATGAAATAGCAACCCTGGGTCTTGATATGGAAAGACTGAGACAGTCCCAGGTAAGACTTGATGTGGTATATGAGGTGAAACAAGCATATTTTAATGTATTACTCGCCCTCAAGGCCCTCCAGGTGAGGCAGGAGGAGGTGGCGGCCTTAAGGGCACACCTAACAGATGCAAAGAATTTTTATAGAGAAGGACTGATCCCTAAAAATGACCTTCTCAAATCCAAGGTGGCCTATTCCCTCTCTCTGCAAAGGCTTGCCAGGGCCCGAAGCGATCTGGTGGTGGCAAAGGCAAATCTCAATAGGGTCTTAAATAGGAGATTGGATATGCCTGTGGAAGTCCAGGATATCACCTCAATTCCTCCTTTAAAGGAGGGACTCCCAGCCCTTATAAAAAAGGCCCTGAGGATTAGACCTGCTATAATGGCCCTCAACAAGGGCATAAAACAGGCAAGGTTGTATGAGAGACTGGCCAGGAGCCCATTCTATCCCCGGGTGTCTCTCTTTGGAAAATACCAGCGGGAAGGGAGCCATATTTTTGCCACTGAAAATAAGTTTAGCAATAAAAGCAATGTGGCCATTGGAGTCACTGCCAAATGGGAGTTCTTTGATTCAGGAAAGGATCTGGAAAATGTCAAGGAGAGCAAATACAAGATGATGGCATTGCTCCAAAAGAAAAAGACAGTGGAAGACCAGATAGCCCTTCAGGTAAAGAAGGCTTATGAAGATCTTATGGTAGCAAAGGCCAATCTCAGCACCGCGAAAAATGGACTCTCTCAGGCAAAAGAGAATTTTAGAATAACCAATGAAGGGTACAAGGTCCAAATAAATACATCTACTGATGTTCTTGATGCCAGGAGTTATCTAACGCAGGCAGAAATGCAATATTATGCAGCACTATATGGATACCATATTTCTCTTGCTGCATTATATAGGGCAGTTGGATTGATGAGGTAAAATTAATATAAATTTGAGGTGAAGAAATGGCTCAGAAAGAAAATAGCATAAATAGCAGAGGAAGACGTGGAATTTTGATTATTTTATCTATTTTGGTCCTTGGACTTATTATATTTTTTCTTTATTGGTATTTTTACCTAAAAAATTATGTATTTACAGACGATGCTTATGTAGTTGCAGATAATGCTTATATAAGCTCACGAATACCAGGAACTATAGAAACTTTATTAGTCCATAATGACGATTATGTAAAGAAAGGAGATTTATTAATAAAATTAGATCCATCTATATATAAAACAAAATTAAATAGAATTGAAGAAGAATTAAAAGTTGTTTTATATCAACTAAATAGTTCTTATAAGGAATTGGATATATTAAAATATAATCTGAAAAAACAAACATCAATTAGTAAAAATAATATAAAACTCCTACTTGCAGAACAAAAGAGGTTAAATTTTGAGATAAAAAGTTTAAGTTCAAAAAAGGATGTATTGTTAAAAGATTTACACCTAGCACAAATTGAATATAAGCGTTATTTAAATCTCTATAAAAGACATTCCATATCCAGGGATAAGTTTGATAGAGTGAAGACCATTCGGGACAAATTGGTATGTGAAATCTCTTCCATAGGGTTTCAAATAAAGTCCCTTAAGGCATCTCTGAGTTCCCTGAAGGAGAAGATCAATAATGCCAGGATACAACAGGAAATAGTTCATAAGGACCTTGAAAAAATAGCGGTTACTGAGGAGAAAATAAGGTCCCTTGAGGCCAAGAGGGATGCCATGAGGGCGGCGGTAAAAGAGGCCCAGTTAACCCTGGGATATACCCATATAACTGCGCCCATCTCTGGTTATATAGCCGGGTGTAAACTCCAGGTTGGAGACAGGGTCATGCCAGGTCAGCCCCTTATGATAATAGTCCCCCTCAAAAGGGTATATGTGGAGGCCAACTTCAAAGAGACCCAGCTCAAGGACGTGTGCATAGGGCAGAAGGTGGAGATAAAGGCAGATATGTATCCTGGTCACATATTTTACGGTCATGTGGCGGGAATTCGGGCGGGCACAGGGAGTGCATTCTCTTTGCTTCCACCTGAGAATGCCTCTGGCAATTGGATAAAGGTGGTCCAGCGGGTGCCAGTAAAAATAGAGTTAAACCACCCATTTTCTCCCCAATATCCACTTCGTGTAGGGTGTTCTCTGGAGGTTCGTATTGACATTCGTAAAAAAACAGGTCCCAGATTAAGGGGTCTAAAATAAGGGGTCTTTTATGGCAGATGCTGGGGCTATGCCTAAAGTGAACAAGTGGGTGGTGGCATTGACCGTAATTTTACCCACTTTCATAGAGGTAATGGATACCAGTGTGGTAAATGTGTCTCTCCCCCATATCCAGGGAGGGCTAAATGCAGGACTGGATGAATCCACATGGGTACTCACCTCCTATCTAGTATCAAATGCGGTAATAATACCCATCACAGGGTGGCTCTCCACCTTTTTTGGAAGAAAGAAATATCTTATCGCATCCATTATACTCTTTACTGTGAGCTCTATGCTCTGTGGAAGTGCCCCCACCCTGGAGATACTCATCCTCGCTAGGATCCTTCAGGGAATTGGGGGAGGTGCCCTTCAACCTATCTCCCAGGCCATACTCCTGGAGACCTTTCCAAAGGAAGAGCATGGAATGGCAATGGCCATGTTTGGAATGGGGGTAGTGCTCGCTCCCACCATAGGGCCAGTGGTAGGAGGGTGGATAACAGATAATTTGTCCTGGAGGTGGGTGTTTTATATAAACTTTCCCATAGGGTTGCTCTCTGTATTTATGACCCTGTTCTTTATCTTTGATCCTCCTTATCTAAAGGATTCAGAGAACAAAGATGTAAGCTACATTACTATTGCACTTCTCTTTATATGGGTGGGATGTCTCCAGGTGGTCTTGGACAAGGGCCAGAGGGAAGATTGGTTTCATTCCCACTTTATTGTGGTGCTTACAATCATCTCAGTGGTTTGTTTTTTGATATATGTGGTAAGAGAACTCTCCTCTAAAAAGCCCATACTTGACCTATCAGTATTTACAGATCGTGCCTTTTTTACAGGAAATCTCATAATGTTTACTGCCTTTATGTCCTTTTTTGGAAGCATTGTCCTTCTACCCCTTTTTCTCCAGAACCTTATGGGATATACTGCCATGTGGGCGGGCCTTGTGCTGGGGCCCAGTGGATTGGCGAGCCTCATTGTGATGTTTTTTGTGGGACGTTTATTAAATAAGGGGTTTCCTGCCTATCTCCTCTTGATGTTTGGCATGGCCCTTATCTCCTTTTCTGTGATAGAGATGGGAAGATTTACCCTGGATGCAGGTTTCTGGGAGTTATGCTGGCCCCGGGTGATTCAGTCTGCGGGTATGGGCATGTTTTTTGTTCCACTTACTGCAGCCACGTATGTAAACATTCCCAAGGAGAAAATGGGAAATGCCTCCAGTATATTTAATCTGTTGCGAAATCTGGGGAGTAGTTTTGGTACCGCCCTGGCCACCACATATCTCTCCCGAAGCGAACAGTTCAACCAGAATATGCTCGTGAAAAATATGGTACCTTTTCGTCAGGAATTTATCCATGCATGGGACATGGTAAGAAACCTTTTACATGACCCCTGTCTCTATCCCACATATGGATCAAAGAGCCTTTATCTCATCTACATGGAGCTGAGAAGACAGGCAGGGATGCTGGCCTTCAACGATAGCTTTATATTTTTAGGTACAATGACCATGTTTTTGATTCCTCTAACGCTCCTCTTAAGAGAGACCCATATAAAAAAAGAAGGGGAAGAAGGGGAACTGCCCCATGCTTACCATTAGGTGTGCGCGATGTAAAAAAAAGCTCTGGAAATATCGCAAGATAGGAAAAGGCGAAGTGCTTAGGTGCCATAAGGATAGGATTACACGTATGTATCATGCGGTATATAGGGATAAAAGGATATGGTGTAAATGCGGGGCAGTAATAGGAATAGACAAGGGGAGATTCTACAAGATGATAGCAAAGAATTTCACCTACTCAGGGACCAAAGAGCCGTAAGGACATGATAAAATTAGGACTCTCCCCTGTCTTTATCTTAATCTTCTTCACGCCTGTCAATCAACCTCTTACTCTTGGCAAAGGTACGAGGAAGGCTTCCATGATCCACTATCTCCACCTCCCCCCGTACCAGAAGTTTTTTCCTAAGCTCTTGAGATATCTTTTGGGCCAGATGGGGATCCACCTCCTTTGTAGAGGATGGATTCCTCTCTACCTTAAGCACCATGTGGTCCACCCCCTTATTCCTGGTTAACACTATTTGATATTCACTGCTGATCTCTGGAAAGACCTCCAGGACCTCTGCTATCTGGCCTGGATATATATTTACCCCCCTGAATATAAACATATCGTCAGATCGACCTAATATCTTATCATGTCTTGGGAGGAGAGAACCACATTCACACTGTCCCCCTATAAGCCTGCAAAGATCTCTGGTCCTATATCTTATAAGGGGAGATGCCTCTTTCTTTAGGGTGGTGACCACCATCTCTCCCACCTCGCCTTCTTCCACTGGTTCAAGGGTGGTGGGGTCTATGATCTCCAGGATAAATATGTCTGCCCAGTAGTGGATGCCCCTATGAGCACGACACTCAAGACCTGTGCCCGGTCCATAGAGCTCTGTCATTCCAGGGATGTCAAAACTATCCTCCAATCCCAGCATCTCCTCAATCCTCTTTCTCATCTTGGGAGTATGGGGTTCTGCCCCAAATATGGCTCGTCTCAAGGAGATCTCCTTACCTGAAACTCCCATCTTCTCCACCTCTTCCGCCAGTAAAAGGGCCATAGAAGCAGTGGAGCACAGACACGTTGGTCTAAGGTCCATGAGAAACTGTAGCTGAATCTCCAGATTTCCCGGCCCCACAGGAAGGGCCATGGCCCCAAAGTGCTCACATCCCAATTGAAAACCCACTCCAGCGGTCCACAAGCCATATCCCACTGCTATCTGAACCCTATCCTCTTTTCCCAATCCAGCCATCTCAAAACACCTTGCCATCATATTCTTCCAGACCTCCACATCTGCTGCAGTATAGGCAAGTATCTTCCTCTTTCCAGTGGTTCCAGAAGATGCATGGATCCTTACCACCTTTTCCAGAGGCACAGACAAAAAGGGAAAGGGATAATTTTCCCTCAGGTCTTCTGCTGTAGTAAAGGGAAGATGCCTTATGTCCTCCAGGGATCTAATATCCTCAGGAGAAATACCCGCATCTTTGAACCTCTTTCTATAGAATTCACATCCCTTATAGGCATGAGAAACCGTGAATTTAAGACCTTCCAACTGGATTTTATAAAGCTCCTCTTCAGAAGAAAACTCCGGTAAGAACCTATATCTACTCATGGTTTAATTATCCCCCTTAGGTGTATAGTTTTAAGATTGCATCTTTAAATAGGATAAAGGTCATTGCACCCATACACAAAAATGGACCAAATGGTATTTTTGTTGACATTCCTTCAGAGGAGTCCTTTATTAGATATATAATACTGGCAAGTAGCCCGGTAAGGGCACCAAAAAATACCACAAAGGGAATTGCATAGACTCCAAGTAGTGCCCCTATTAATATCATAAGTTTTATATCTCCTCCTCCCATTCCCTCAATACCTCTTAGCCCTTTATATAATTTTTGGATAATAAAAAAGATACCAGCTCCCATAATGGCACCAAGTGCAGATTCTATAAAAGAAATGTCTAAAAAGTGCGATACAGCAAAAGCCAATATTGCACCAGGTATAGTAATAATATCTGGAAGTATGTAGGAAATGAAATCAATAAAGCTCATAATAATAAATAGTCCACCAAATATAAGATAAATTAAATATGGGACAGATAGGCCAAACTTCCATGCAATAGAAAGAGACCATAGCCCAGAGATTATCTCTACAATAGGGTAGAGGGGTGATATGTCTTCACCACAGGCGTGACATTTCCCCCTTAAGATAATAAAACTCACTACCGGAATATTTTCCCACCAGGAGAGCCTGTGTCCACATTTGGGGCAATGAGAAGGGGGAGAGACTATAGACTCCCCCCACAGATATCTATGGATGCACACATTATAGAAACTTCCCAGGCACAGACCTAGTATAAGGGAGAATATGCGAAATATGAGGGGACTTATATTTATATCCACAGTGATTTTCCTAAAAATCCAAGGTCTTTTTCCAACATCTTCTAAGGATATCTACCTCTTCATCAATGACCTTTTCCCCCTTAAGCTTCATGTGTAAGGATTTGGTGCCAGTGACCTCTCCTATGAGGGCATAGCACTGTCCTTTAAACAAGGACTCAAAGTCCCTGCGATTCTCAGGGGGGACACACACTATAAATCTAGATGGGGTCTCGCTATACAATATCTTCTCAACCTCCATATCTTCGCACACAGGCACCTCTCCCAGTTCAATAATCGCCCCCAGGTCCCCTCCTATGGCCATCTCTGCAAGGGATACTCCCAGTCCCCCATCAGAGATGTCATGGCAGGCAGAGATAATCCCCTGAGCAATAGCTTGATGTAGGCAGAAAAATCTCTTTCTGGCGGAAAGCACATCCACCTGGGGTATAAGGCCGGAGGAGAGGTGAAACTCCCTACAAAATTCTGTGCATCCCATTTCATCCCTGGTAATACCCAGGATATATATGAGATCCCCTTTATTTTTAAAGTCAGAGGTGGTGGTCCTTGAGACATCAGGGATTACTCCAATAAGGGAAAACAGCACTGTAGGGGGAATGGATATCTTTATCTCTCCCATGACATAGTCATTTTTCATGGAATCCTTACCCGAGATGCACGGGACGCCAAAGGCGTTACAGAAGTGAAAAAGGGCCTGATTTGCCCTAACCAGCATGGCCAGTTTTTTGTGTCCATCTGGGTTGGTCTCAGACTGGATGGGATCACACCAACAAAAATTGTCTACCCCTGCCATGTAGGCGGGATCTGCTCCCACACTCACTGCATTCCTTATGGCCTCGTCTATTGCCCATGCCATCATCCAGTAGGTATCCACATCACTGAACCTGGGACATATCCCATTAGAGACAACTATCCCCCTCCTTTTATCCAGAATGGGCCTTATTACTGCGGCATCAGAGGGTCCATCTAGCCACTGACCCACCAAAGGCTTTATAACGCTTCCTCCCTGTACCTCATGATCGTACTGACGAATTACATACTCCTTGGAACATATATTCAACCTGGAGAGCATCCTCTTTAAGATCTCTTCTCCTCCTATCTCCTTTACCCGTGAGGGGATAGCAATCCTCTTCTGGTTCACAGGCTCCCATACTGCCTCTAGTTCCATCTGAGGTACTCCCTTATGAAAGAACTCCATGTCCAGTTCCGCCACAATCCTATCCCCATACCTTACCCTGAAGAATCCAGAATCATTAAATCTTCCAAGTACAGTAGCTTCCACATCCATCTCACGGGCCAGGGAGAGGAATCTATCCACATGCTGGGGAGGCACTGCAACACTCATCCTTTCCTGGGCCTCTGATAAGAGGATCTCCCAGGGCATAAGGCCATCATATTTTAAGGGCACCAGGGAAAGGTCTATTTCACATCCCCCAGGGTCCTGGGCCATTTCTCCCATAGAGGAGGAAAGACCACCTGCCCCATTGTCTGTTATGGCATTGTATAGGCCAAGGTCCCTTGCCCTCATCAAAAAGTCATACATCTTCCTCTGGGTGATTGGATCTCCTATCTGCACTGCAGTGGCAGGGGAGCCCTCATGTAGGGCCTCGGAGGAAAAGGTGGCCCCATGGATGCCATCCTTTCCCACTCTTCCCCCTACCATTATAGCGTAATCTCCTGGGAGTGCACTTTTTTCATGGGAGGGCCTTCCCTTTATCCTGGAAGGCATAATACCCACTGTACCACAAAAGACCAGGGGTTTTCCCAGATACCTCTCATCAAAGACCAGTGCCCCATTTACAGTGGGAATACCAGACTGATTTCCCCCATCCTCAACTCCCTTTCTAACCCCCTCCAATACCCGGCGGGGATGGAGGAGTCTGGGAGGAAGTTTACCCTTATAAAAGGGGGATGCAAAACAAAATACATCAGTATTACAGATAAGATTGGCACCCAACCCTGTTCCCATGGGGTCTCTATTCACTCCTACTATACCAGTGAGGGCCCCTCCGTATGGGTCCAGGGCCGAAGGACTGTTGTGTGTCTCTACCTTTATACACAGGCTGTAATCCTCATCAAATCTTATTACTCCTGCATTGTCTTTAAAGACAGAAAGACAAAAGTCTTTCTCACCCATGCGTTTCCTTATAATCTCAGTGGAGCCCTGGATGTACGTCTTAAAGAGGCTATTGATCTCAAAACTGCGACCTGTGAATCTGTCCACATAAGAGATCCTGGAATTGAATATCTTGTGTTTACAATGCTCTGACCATGTCTGGGCAATAGCCTCTATTTCAACATCAGTGGGTTCTGGACCAATTCCTATCTCTTCCCTGTGTCTCCTCACCTCCTCCCTGGAATAATATTCCTTTATGGCCCTCATTTCTCTTATATCCAGTGCCAGCACCCTTTGCCTGCTTAATCTTAGAAGGTCTTCATCCCCCATTGAGAAGATGGGTATTTTATCCACCCTATCGGTGGCCTGACCTGTGACCCGCGGTATCCTTCTGTTAAATTCAGGTTCAAGGGCCCACTCTTTCCCACTTTTTATGAAAAACTCTTCTATGAGTTCATTGCAGAGGAAGTCCCTGGCAATGGAGACCACATCTCCCTGAGATAGCCTTCCCTCCAGGAGGTACTGTGTGGAATAATATACGTTAAACAACCTCTCTCCAAGGGACAGTCCATTAACAATGGCCTCTTTTGCCACCCGACCCTCATTGTCTGTAACCCCTGGACGGAAGCCTATCTCCAGTATCCAATCAAAGGTACCCTCCACTGGAGCAAGGGAACAGATGTGTAATACAGGGTCATGGAGGATGGCCTTTTTCACCACCTCTTCCACCTCTTCTTCCAGGAGTCCCACAATAGTATAGATGCGAGATAATCTTATGTTATCCACCTCTATGCCAAGGTCCCTTTTTATCTGGGTACATAAGGACCTTCCTCTCACGTCCTCTATTGTATCTTTTAACCATATTGAAATCCTGAAGACGTCTTCCATCATTTACCCCTTATTTACTTCTGTTATATGGAAGATGCTAATTTAAACCAGGAGAAAAAAACCATCAAGCATTATTTCTCCCCACCTAGAGATAAGGGGTAAAGAGCCAGCACAGAGAGTCCCGGATACGCTGAAGAAAAGGACGGGCATCTACCTCGGAGAGGGTAATCTCCCGGGAGGAAGAAATGGTTGAGAGGATGTGTTCAGATAATTGGACCCCCAGTTTTTCAGAAAAGTTTTCCACCACCAGTTCAAAATTTAATCTGAGACTTCTATAGTCTAAGTTTGCCGAGCCTATTATGGAATAATAGCTATCCACTACAAAGAGTTTGGAGTGACAAAAGGGAGGAGGTTGGTAATAGACCTTCACCCCATAGATGAGAAGCTCCCACAGCATATTCCTTGTGGCCCAGTGTACAAAGGGGATATTATTTTTTTCCGGAAGCACAATGCGTACATCCACCCCTCTGAGGGCCGCAGACTGAAGGGCGCCAATTATTTCCCTGCTGGGAAGAAAATAGGGGTTCATTATATAGATGGACTCCTTTGCCTCTGAGATGGCCCCAATGAGGACTACAGTTAAGGAATTGAGGTCATCATCTGGTCCCACAGAAATGGCCCTGCACATTGAATCTCCCTCACAAGAAGAGGGAATCCTCTCCTTGAAGAGGGATTGACCTGAGCAAAAAAACCAGTCGCGACAAAATATATTTTCCAATTGAATAACAATGGGTCCTTTAAACCGAAAGTGTATATCCCTAATGGAGGAACGTCTTCCCACAAGGTGTCTATCTCTGATATTCATTCCTCCTGTAAAGGCCACCTCTTCGTCCACCACCAATATCTTACGATGGTTTCTAAGATTTATAAGGGGAGAAGGGGGATAGAGGCGAGGGGGCAAAAATCTCACAAAGTTTATCCCCTCCTGAAGGAGAAATCTTCCAATAGGGGGATAGGAGTACCATTCCCCTATGCCATCAATAATGACCCTTACATCCACCCCCCTTTTCTGGGCATGAGACAGGGCATCCACAAATTCTCTTCCCACCTCCCCCTTTTCAAAGATATAGCTCTCTAGATGCACAAAATTCTTTGCCCCTTTAATGGCATTTAACATGGCAGGATACGCATGGTCTCCATTGTAAAGGACATCCACCTGATTGTCACTGACCAGGGGGAATTCTGAGACAGAATCAGATACCCGAGCTATGTGGTGAAAGTCTCCAGAAACAATATAGTATCTAAGGCCTGGATGGTCTGTAAAGGCATGGCCTGGTCTGTTTATGGTCCTGTCCTGTTTAAGTTCAGGCCAGAACCAGCGTATTTTTTTTGCCTTGAGCTTTACACGGTTTATTCCAAAGAGAAAGTACACAATGGTGCCCAGAGGGGGAAGGGCCAGACAGATTACAATCCATGCCCAGGCCGCCCTGGGGTCCTTTTTATATACCAGAGCATGAATGGCCCCCAGCATCTG
Organism: uncultured Desulfohalobiaceae bacterium; assembly: GCA_964427155.1. Classification (GTDB taxonomy): domain Bacteria; phylum Desulfobacterota; class Desulfovibrionia; order Desulfovibrionales; family Desulfothermaceae; genus Desulfothermus. The sequence continues at coordinate 60,878 of CAYRSC010000015.1, forward strand.
GATAGAAAATATAAGGGCTCCCACTACAATGGTGAAGTTACTCATCTACATCTTCATCAAAGGCCCAGATATGCCTTTTTTATGTCTTCGTTGTTTAGCAAATTTTCTGCAGAGTCCTGCATTACAATCCTGCCATTTTCCATGACATATCCCCTATGTGCTATACGAAGGGCCTGATGTGCATTTTGTTCCACCAGAAAGATAGTGGTATTGTTCTCCTGGTTTATTCGTTCTATTATCTCAAATATCTGTTTTATGATAAGAGGGGCAAGACCAAGGGATGGTTCGTCCATAAGGAGGAGTCTGGGTCTTGCCATAAGAGCCCTGCCTATGGCCAGCATCTGTTGCTCACCACCGCTCAAAGTCCCCCCTTTTTGATGGCGTCTCTCCTTTAATATGGGGAATATCTCAAAGACGTATTCCAGGTCCTGTTTTATCCCCTTTTTGTCATTTCTAAGATAGGCCCCCATCTCCAGGTTTTCCAGGACAGTAAGTCTGGGAAATATGAGCCTCCCCTCGGGGACCTGTACGATTCCCAGAGATACTATCTTTTCAGTGGAGAGAGATGTAATATCCCTATCTTCAAAGTATATCTTACCCCCAAGGGCTGGAACTACCCCGCAAATGGACATGAGGGTAGTGGTCTTGCCTGCCCCATTTGCTCCCAGAAGGGTGATTATTTCCCCTTCTTTTACCTCTAGAGAGACCTCAAACAATGCCTGAATCTTTCCATAAAAGGTATTAATCTTCTCCAACCTAAGCATGTTCCTCTCCCAGATAGGCTTTTATTACTGCTGGATTCTCTCTCACCTCTGTGGGGGTGCCATGAGCCAGCATCTTCCCTGATTCCATTACATATACCCTGTCAGAAACGTTCATCACCAACTTCATGTCATGCTCAATAAGGAGTATGGCAACATCCTCTTCTCTACTTATCGTAAGTATGATCTCCCTGAGCTCCTGGGTCTCCTGGGGATTTAGACCTGCGGCAGGCTCATCTAGCAGGAGGAGAAGAGGATCTGTTGCCAGGGCGCGGGCTATCTCCAGTTTCTTCTGGGCCCCATAGGGAAGGTTTTTAGCCATTTCATTGGCAAACCTCTCTAGTTCCAATTTCTGGAGAAGACCATAGCTGTATTCAATTATCTGCCTCTCTTCCTCTCTGGTCTTTTTCCCCTTAAATATTGCCCCTATTACCCACGCATGGGTCCTGCAGTGTCTTCCCACCATTACATTTTCCAGGACTGTCATATTGGGGAATATACGGATATTTTGAAATGTCCTGGCAAGACCTATTTCTGTTATCTTGTTTGGTTTTAATCCATTAACCCTCTTCTTTTTCCCTTCTCTATAGACAAAGACATCGCCCTGGGTGGGTTTGTATATTCCCGTAATGCAGTTAAAAAAAGTGGTTTTTCCAGCACCATTTGGACCAATAAGGGCCACGATCTCCTGGGGATATACCTGAAGGCTTACATTATCCAGGGCACGTAATCCCCCGAACTGCATGGAAATGGACTGCACATCCAGGATGGGAGAAGAGTGTTTTTGTTTTTGCATTTTCCTCCACCTGTCCTGTTTTTAGGATTGGTTTTCCGCAGGGTTATATTCATACTTGCGTCTCACACTGGGTATCAGTCCCTCTGGCCTAAAGACCATCATAAGCACCATGGATGCCCCAAATATTAGCATCCTGTAATTTGAAAACGCCCTTAGATATTCTGGGAGTAATATCATAACCAGTGCCGCCAGCACCACTCCCACAATGGATCCCATACCTCCAAGGACCACAATAGATAGGATTATAGCAGATTCTAGAAAGGTAAAACATGCAGGGCTGATAAAGGTGGTCTTTGCTGCAAATACCACCCCTCCAAATCCAGCCCACATTGCTCCTAGGGCAAAGGCAGTAAGTTTTGTCTTGGTCTTGTCTATTCCCATAGCCTGACATGCGATCTCATCTTCTCTTAGAGCAAGCCACGCACGTCCCAATCTAGAATTTTGAAGTCTGTTTACTACAAATATGGTTATCAATGCCATTACCACAATAAGATAATAGATATAAATGGTGGCCCCTTTTACTCCAAGTTCCATTCCAAAAAAAGAGGGTCTTGGTATGTTGGAAATACCACTTGGCCCAAAGGAAAAGGAGTCCCAATTCTCTAAAATAAGTCTTATTATCTCACCAAAACCAAGGGTTACAATGGCAAGATAATCTCCTCTCAGACGAAGTACTGGAAAACCAAGGACTATTCCAAAAAGGGCGGCCAGGAATCCACCAATGGGAAGGGCAGTCCAAAATCCTATGTGAAAATGATAATTGAGAAGGGCATAGCTATATGCCCCAACTGCATAAAAGGCCACATACCCCAGATCCAGCAGTCCTGCGATCCCCACCACTATATTCAGTCCCAGTCCCAACATTACATAGATGAGAGCAGAGATCATGATGTTGGTCTGATAGGTGGAGAACAAAAAGGGGAAAGCAAGTATAAATATAAAAAAAGCGAGATAGAGGGGCCTGGAATATCTTGGATTTGTTATTACCTTACTTACAAAAGATGCCCCCTCAAGTCCAAGTTCCTTTTGTTTTGCCTTCTTCGTCTTTCTTTCTATGAGGTACCTCCATACAATGGAAAGGAAAAAACTACCTATACCCACCAGAAAGAGATTCTTCCATCTCCAGATAATAGTCCTTTGCAGGGTATCCACCTTTATTACCATGATGGGAAAGGTGAGAAACATGAACCAAAGAGATACCACTAGAGATTTTTTTAATTCCCTTATCATAGACAACATCCTATGTGTTATACCTTTTGAGTGGTTGATTCCCCAAGTATTCCCTCAGGCCTGAAGATAAGGATTAGAACAAGTAAAAGAAAGGCAAATACATCTTCATAGTCACTGGAGATATAACCGGTCCCAAAGCTTTCTGTTAGTCCAAGGACCAGACCCCCTAACACTGCCCCGGGAATACTTCCAATGCCCCCTAACACTGCAGCAGTAAAGGCCTTAATGCCTGCTATAAATCCTATATAAAAATTTATCTGTCCCACATGTGAACCAATTAAGACCCCTCCAATAGCGGCCAGTCCTGAACCAATTATAAAGGTCATAGATATAACTCTATCCACATTCACCCCAACCAGCCGTGCCATAACCTGGTTCTGGGCAGTGGCCCTCATGGCCTTACCTATTTTGGTAAACTTGATAAGTAGGGTGAGAAGTATCATTACCACTGCTGTTACCACAATTATAGCAAAGTCTGTGGAACCAATAATAGAAGAGTAGGGTTCCAGCCACTTAAATTCAGGGATGAGTTCAGGAAAGGGCACAAAATCAGGTGTTTGAGCAAGAAGGACATAATTTTGAAGGAAGATGGACATCCCAATGGCACTGATAAGGGGAGAGAGTCTGGAGGAGCCTCGCAGGGGTTTATATGCTATCTTTTCCACAGTATATCCATAGGCAGAAGAGTATATTACAGCCACCAGGGTGGCCAGGATCAGGATGGAAAGTTTATTAAAACCAATAAAAGAGAGGACCCCAGACACTATAAGGGCAGTAAATGCCCCTATCATGTATATTTCTCCATGGGCAAAGTTGATGAGTTCAATTATTCCATATACCATAGTGTAGCCAAGGGCAATCAAGGCATATATACTTCCCTTTGATAGTCCTCCTAGAAATAGTTCCAGAAAATATTCCATGAGCCCATCCTCTTTTGACTAATTATTTGCTATAAGGAGTTAAACAAAGAAGAAGGCTAAAATGGTGAGTTCCATTTTAGCCTTCTTAAACAATCCATTATTGCGGCGCCTCACTTAATACTTCACTTCCACAAACTTCCCTCCTCGCACCTGATAGATAGAAAATCCAACACCTTCGGCATCTCCTTTGTAGTCAAACTTTATTTTTCCCAAAGGTGTTTCCACATAATAGGTCCTAAGGGCCTTTGTTACTGCACTATAGTCAGTACTACCTGCCTTTTGAATGGCGTTAAAAAGGGCGAGAGCCGCGGCATAGGCGTTGTCAAAAAAGGCTCCAGGGTCTGTACCATAGACCTTTCTATGTTCCTCAACCGCCTTTATATGGAGAGGATTGTGAGAAATATCCTTTGGCCCAGATGCATATACACCCTCTGCATATCTTCCAGCCACCCTGATAAAGGTAATGTCTTTTACGCCATCATCAGACACAAAGGGGATCTTTAACCTCTTTCTTCTCATGGTCATCACTATCTTAGATGCCTCTGGATAATAACCACCAAATATCACCACATCTGGCCTTGCCCTTTTCACCTTTTGGACCACTGCAGAGTAATCCACCCCTCCAGGGGTAATACCTTCAAAAAGGACCACCTTGGCCTTTCCCTTTCCTTTTGTCTCAATGAAATGTTTGGCATAGGTGGCAAAACCCTTTCCATAATCCCCTTTGTCATGTATTATGGCTATCTTCTTTGCCTTGAGTTTGTTCAAGATAAAATCCACATCCAGTTTTGCCTGGGCATCATCAGATGCAATGGTCCTGAAAAAGTTGGGATATTCTCCGCTTTGGGTAAGTGGGGGATTAGTGGCGGAGGGAGAAATACAGGGTATCTTGGCATCCTTATAGATGGGCAACGCCGCCTTAGTGGCTCCACTGCAGATATGTCCTATTACTGCAACCACGCCATCTGAGACCATCTTGGTGGCCACATTGGTGGCAAGTTCTGGCTTACATTGATCATCACCGGTTAGGATTACTATCTTTTTACCTAGGAGCCCACCATGTTTGTTGTATTGGTCCGCCACCAACTTCACTGCATGGATAGAGGGGATGCCATAGGAGGCAAGGTCGCCACTATGGGCCCCTGCTACCCCTATCTTTATGACTCCCCCTGCCAAGGCCGCAGAACAGCACATAAAAAATGCGCCTACACACAATACCACCAGCTTTAATTTTTTAAGCCTCATACTCCTTCCTCCTTCCTTGATTGTTTTGTTGAATAACAGTAAAGACTAGCCCCCTGAACGGGAGTTCAGACAGAGTACTTAGTGGTAGGTAGGATGTCAAGCAGGAGAAGAGACCCTCTCGTATCTTTTTTGTTTGAGGGAAGGATGGAGGAAAGGAGGTCTAATACCTACATCTGTAGGTCAAATTTCTTCCTATTCTTCACCATGGAGAGCCCCAATTCAAAGGCCCTGAGATTGTGCTCTCTGTATTGAGGAGGAATATCGTCTTCCAATGTCCTTTTAATGGAATCTGAACTTACAATGCTGGTTATCCCGATAAGGGCCCCCAGCATACATATATTTATGCCAAGGGTAGTGTTCATCTCCTCTTTCATTGTGGAATATATTGGAAGGGGATATACAATAGCATCTGCAGCATAATCCCGTCTCACCAGGAAATCATCCACTATAAGGATACCACCTGGTCTTATCATGCGATAAAAATTATTATAGGCCCTTTGAGTGAGACATATGAGGATATTTGGCTGAATCACCTTTGGAAAGTATATTTCTTCATTTGAGATTATAACATCGGAACGACTCAGTCCCCCCCTGGCCTCTGCCCCATATGCCTGAGACTGTACCGCATTTAATCCTTCATAAATTACCGCGGCCTTTGCGAGCAGAATGGCAGCAGTAATAATGCCCTGTCCCCCTGAACCAGAAAAAAGGAGTCTATATCTATTCATCTCTCTTCTCCAGCACCTTTATCATTTTTATCTAATTCTGGAATAATCCTTATTATCCTTGGCTGCAGAGCTGGCTTTTTTCTTACCAGCCCCCGGTTGTAGAAGTATATTAACAAGAAGGAGATTATCAAGAAAAAAATTCCCCCCAGGGATCCAGATAGATCTTTGTTATGGAGAGGGTTTAGATAATTTCCTGCCACAGAGCCTATAATAAAAAAGACCAAGGGGATGAGATATAGGATTCCAATGGCCTGATTGCGAGTCACTACCTCAAATAGGACCTCCACATTATCCCCAACCCTTGCATTTAATGGATTAGATGCCTCAATAATCATATAGTCACTACCAAAAGGATAACACAGAGATCTCTGGCTACATCCAACACACTGTTTTCCCCGTCGCACCTGTATCTTTGCCTTATTAAAAGAAATAACCTCTATGACTTTTCCCTGTTCTATCTTTTCATCAAGCTGCATCCGCTGCCTCTTTTTCCTGCTTATCTTCTGCCTCTGTCTTTACCCCTGGAAAGAGACAGGCCATTGCCTTGGTGGGACACTTTTCTACACACTCCAGACAACCTGTGCATTTTTTTACATCAATCCTGGGGAGGGAATCCACCATGGTGATAGCCCCTTCTGGACATTTTTTTTGACATATACCACACCCGATACATCCCACACTACATACGCTCTTTACCATTTTACCTGTATCTAAAGAACAACACAGGGCCGCTACCTTTTGAGATACAGGGACCAATTTGGGGATATTCCTGGGACAGGCCTCCACACAACTCCCACAACCTGTACACATGTCTTCATTTATCACAGGCAGCCCGTTTTCACCCATGGTTATTCCCCCAAAGGGACATGCCTTTACGCAACTGCCAAGCCCCACACACCCATATTTGCAGGACTTATCGCCACCAGTGAGTAAGATCGCCGCATAACAGTCTTCTGCTCCTAGGTATTTAAAATCCCGCCTTGCCTTTTCATTGTCTCCCCTGCAGAATATCTTGGTCACTTTTCTCTCTTCCAAGGTGGCCTTTACCCCCATAATAGCACATACTGCCTCAATTACATTTTCTCCTCCAGCCACACACTTATTAGGGGGGGCCTCTCCTTTTACAATGGCCTCTGCATAGTCACTACACCCAGCATAACCACATCCCCCACAGTTTGCTCCTGGAAGGATGTCAGATATTTCTTCCACCCGGGGATCTACATATACATAAAATATCTTTGCGGCGATCCCTAGAAAAAGGCTCATCACCAGACCCAGACATGCCATTACCAACATGGCGGTTATGATTGGAGACATATCCATTTCCCCTGATAGTTATTGGTTATTGTCCCAGACCAACAAAGCCAAAGAAACAAAGCCCCATTAGACCAGCAGTGATCAAGGCCACAGGAAATCCCTGAAATAGGGGGGGTATCCTCCCCAGGGAGAACCTCTCCCTTATTCCCGCCAAGATAAGAAGTGCCAGATCAAAACCAATTGCGGTGGCAATGGAATATACCAGCGTCTGCATAAAGGTGTGTTTCTGCTGAACATTTAATACTGCCACACCAAATATCATACAATTGGTGGTAATCAATGGAAGATATATCCCCAGGGAACGATATAGGGCAGGAGCTGTTTTTTGTAAAATTATTTCAACAAGTTGTACAAGAGATGCAATTACCAATATAAAGACCACTGTCTTTAAATATTCAAGTTCTAAGGGCACCAGGACAAAGCTATATAACATCCAGGTTATACAGCTTGAGAGCACATTTACAAAGAGTGCTGCCCCTGACATCCCAATGGCACTATCAAGACTGGTGGAGACCCCCACAAAGGGACAGTTTCCCAAGAATCTGATAAGTAGAATGTTATTGGCAAATATCGCCGTGACCATCATCAAAATATAATTGCCCATGATATCACCCTCTCTTATCTCTTATAATAAGGATATGTTATTAACATCCGCATCCCTCATTCTTCTCCAATTTAAGGGAGATAAAATTCATAAGGGCCAGGATTAAGCCCAGACAGATAAAGGCCCCAGGAGGTCTCTGCAGGAGTTCAAATCCTATGTAGGAGGCAGGCATTACGCGGATTCCAAACCAGGTTCCTGCTCCCAATATTTCCCTCAAGGAGGCAAGGGACACAATGGATAAGGTATAACCAAGTCCCATCCCCAATCCATCTGCTATGGATAAAATTATCCCATTCTTTCTGGCAAAGGCTTCCGCCCTTCCCAGTATGAGACAGTTGACCACTATCAGGGGTATCCATATTCCCAATACCCGATAGAGGGAATAGAAATATGCCTCCATGGTGAGTTCCACAATAGTTACAGCAGATGCAATAATTACGATAAAGACGGGAACCCGTATTTTAGATGGGATAAACTTTCTAAATGCAGATATTACCACATTACTCACTAGCAACACGAATATAACTCCACATCCAAGTCCCAGGGCACTACTCACATGCCCTGTTACTGCTAGAGTAGGGCACAGTCCCAAGACAAACCTAAAGGGAGGGACCTCTTTCCACAGGCCCTTTGTGAATTCTCGGATAAAACTGGACATGTCGTCTTTCTCCTTGAGTTATTTTTAGGATTTTTTGATTCCCGGTATCTTATCCTTTATCTTCTTGTAGATATTAATTGCATTTTGTACTGCCATCATAATTCCATGGGAGGTGTAAGTGGCGCCAGTAAAGGCATCTATGGTGCCGCTTCCAGGAGCAAAATTGAGGGAAATGGGCTTACCTTTAAACTGTCCCATGAATTTTTTGCTCTTTATGGCCCTGGTCCCAACACCTGGAGTCTCGGAATAAGTAGTAACTGCAATCCCTCCAATGGTCTCAGAAGGGATATTGATGGAAACCATAACCCCTATTTTCCCTGCATAACCTACTCCAAAGCCCTCTAGGGCCACCGCCACCAACTTCTTTCCCTTTTTGGCCAAAAAGATATTTTTCTCTATCTTGTGGCCTCGCTTGTCCACCCCAACAACCACCTTTATCCTGTCCTTTACCGGGTCATTGTCATAACTTACCGCAAGTGCCTTTTTAAGGGCAGGGGCCTTTATGTTTTTTATCCGTTGATACTCTATTTGAGGTTCTGTGGCCTTTTTCACCAGGGCAAGGGCCCCTCCCCAGATGCCCGAAACCAGGGTCAAGACAATCACCATCCTCAAAATTTCTTTGGCATTCACAGTAATTACCTCCCATACGGCTCTGGTGTGATTTTATCCAAAAAAGGAGTGATAAGGCTTATTATGAGCACCGCATAATAGGCCCCAAAGGTCCATGTGCCCCACACCCTTATTATCACCGTTAGCATCCCTGCAAAGAGTCCAAATAGGACCATCCCCTGAGGGGTCACTGGAGTAGAAGGGATATCTGTGGCAAGAAAAAAGGCCACAAATAGGGCACCTCCAGAGAGGAGATGGAATATGGGGTCTCCAAAGGAACTTGAGCCCAGGAGCCAGAATATTCCAGAGAATATAAACAGTCCCAGGATATAACTAACTGGTATCCTCCAGTTGATCCTCTTTCTCAATATAAGATAAAGACCTCCTGCTATTATGGCGGCCCCGGATATCTGTCCCATAAATCCAGGTACAAACCCCCAGAACATATTGGAGTAAGAAAAATAGTGGTGGACAAAATCTATCCCTTCACTCTTAAAGACCTCAAGAGGGGTCTTGGAAGTGGCAATATCCTGTAATGGCACTATCCATTTGCCCATATAATCTGGAAACGACATCTTTAATATTACCCAAGAGATGAGTACCCCATTAAAGGGGTTGGTCCCATAACCTCCATAGATCTCTTTTCCCAATAAGACGAGAAAAAAGGTACCCACCAATATTATCCACCAGGGGAGAGTAGGGGGAAGCACCATAGCAAAAATAAGACCATAACACAGAGAGGTCAGGTCCTTGATCTTGATGGGCCTCCTTGTGATTACCTGAAAAAAGACCTCCCACAATACAGCCGATATCATGGAGATAATGATTACCTTTATGGCCGCTATTCCAAATAAATATATGGCAAAACCCACGCATGGAAGGAGGGCTATCATGATATCCACCATTATTTTTTCCAGACTATTTCCACTATGAAGATGAGGTGAAGGGGATACAATAAGATTGCTCATGGACTATACTCTCCTTATTTTTTCAAGAGATTATGCTTTCCATATTTTATCCATTGTACCAAAGGAATGGAGATGGGACATACATAGGTACAACATCCACACTCAATACAACTGAAAATATTGTACTTGGGAAGGAATTCAAAATGCTTGCTTTCTGCATATCCCGATATAAAGAATGGCATGAGATTCATGGGACACACATCAACACAGAGTCCACATTTTATACATACATTTGAAGAAAATTTTCTTTCCTGTCCCTTTGTTTGATAAAATATCTGATAGGTCTCGCTGGTTATTGGATAGTCAATGGTGGGGATGGCCTTTCCAGAGAGGACCCCATTGAAAACCACCTTGGATACCTCCTCCACTTCTACCTCAAGCTCCTTTAGTAAATGGGATATGGGGGTCCCCACCCTTACCTTACACACCCAGGTCCTGGAAAGATCCCCATTTATCACGGTTACTATCCTGTCAAACAAAGAGGAGGGGTCCTCCTCTATCCTGGCCAGATAATAAAGGGTGAGCAGGTCAAAGACACCTATCCCCAGTTCCTCTTCCACAGAGGAGGTAACAGGATAATCCTCATTTAATATGGCCCTTACCAGAAGGGGCGTCATATGTTGAGGATACTTGCTTTTCAAGGGGGCTATCTCTATAGCCGCCCCCTCACACAGGGAGATAAGCTCTTCATACTCATGCCCTTTCTCCCCACACAGGGCCAAAATAGTCCGTGGAGAACCCAATAGATCTTTGAGGACCTCTATACCACGAAATACCACCTTGGGCTCATGGGTAAGTAAATAATGTTTTGCCCCAGTGAGGACCACTTCCTCCAATCCATTTATAATAATAGTCCCCACCTTTTCCCGTTGTGCCTTCTGTATCTTTGTGAGAAGTAGCTGAGGTCCATCTTGATTGTCCACAAGGCAGGTCCTGGTGATCTTGCCCAAAGTCCCCTCTTCACCTAAAGAAAATCCCTCCTCCTCTCCCTCATCCTTCATCTCAAGGACGATGGCGCCTGTACGTTCCCCACATAGGTGATAAAAATCCTTCTTAACTTCTTTTACCACCCCTGAACATGGACTGTAGATGTGAGATCTACCATTGGTAGCAACCATAGTTCCCTGGGATATAGAGGCCTTTTTCTTTACCAAGGGCTCACATACACCTGTGAGGTCTTGCCTTAAGGGAAGGACATAAGTCTTAGAAGGAGAGATCTCTGTGAGCTTTAGAGTGGAGGTGGAGGTAGGGGGGTTCAGGGTTATACCGCCCGACGAAAAGGACAAATTTTTCATGGGATTACTCTCTTTGCTGTGTTGTTACAAATATAACAGATCCCTGTTTACCCAACTTCCTTTTCAGTTTTCCCAACGATTATTTATTTTTGCAAACCTTGTCAAGGGCAAATTCTCCCTTGGAGGACAAGATGATCCTGCATAAAGAGTCTATTATGTAGAGGGAGGTATGAAAAGAAATCAGGTGGATAAAGATAAAGAGATAGATAAAATCTGATTAATTTCAAAGGGAAAAAGCAGATAGGGGGACCCTTCCCTTTCTAAATAAAGATGGGCTATAATCCTATATACTCCCAAATTCCATTCCCTTGCGCTCCTTATTCCCTTTTTTAAGATAGAATAAAAGGAGTAGTAAAAAAGGGGGTTATTTTAAAAAATGCCGGGACAAAATGAGAATTGCCTCCCTGAGGTCTCCCTTGTCTATTACCTTACTGTTTAAGGCCTTTTGGATAAGAAAACCTTCAAAAAGGGCAGTTATAAGGGCCCCCAGTTTTTTTGCACTCTCTGTATCCTGATAAAAAGGTTGGAGTATCTCAGCAAATAGGTCTGTGGAGAGGCGATAATTGCTATTATTTAACTTTTTCTTCACCTCCTCCTTGCCAAAACTATATATGGTAAATTCCAGAAAGACCCTGGACCAGTCTTTATCGTCAAGGATGGTCTCCAGAAAGTCCACAATAACACTCATCACCTCACTCACATCCTTTGCCTTCTCAAGCCCTTCTTTCCTCTTTTCTCTATACTCTTTAAGCCTGTTTTCCATTATATCCAAAAAGATATCATCCTTACTTCTCCAGTACCTGTAGAAATTTCCCTTTGCATAACCAGCCCTGTAAGCTATCTCCTGCACAGTGGTAGCAACAAATCCCTTTTCCCCAAAAAGCCTGACGGCGGACTTCATAAGTTCCCTTTTTGTCTGAAGAGACTTCTCACGTTGTCTTTTTGACATATCTCTATCCTTTGTTGACTGTTGGTCATTGTTTGACTGAAAGTCAAACGACATTTAATTAAAAATACAAAATCTTGTCAATACCTTTTCCAGAGGTTATCTATAACAGGTTGGCACAGGGAGATAGGGTGGGAGAAAAAATAAAGTATTACTTTATCTTTTTTTTGTATTCAATTAAAAAGATGAAAAAAAGTACAGCAAAAATCCTTTCCTCTCTTCTGATACCCCTGGTAAAGGTATGGGCCGTTACTTTACGCATTGAGAGAAAGAACTATGATTTTTTTTTAAGCACTAGAGAGATGGGAAAGGGGGTTCTATATGCCATATGGCACGACGAACTCTTTGTACCCATCTGTGCCCACCAGCATGAATCTGTGGTGGCCCTGGTAAGTGAGAGTGGAGATGGAGAGATAATAGCCCGGATATTGTGCTCCATGGGATTCTTAACTGTTCGTGGGTCCAGCACCCGCGGGGGGCTTAAGGCCCTAAAAGGGATATTGAGGCTTCTTCAAGAGGAGGGAAGAGAGGTCACCATAACAGTAGATGGCCCCAGGGGACCCCGTCATAGGGTAAAGGAGGGAATAGTCTATCTAGCGGCCAAGGCCCAGGTCCCAATTATGCCTATCAGGGTCCAGATCTCCCATAAAAAGGTCTTTAAAAGGTCATGGGACAAATTTCAACTCCCCCTCCCTGGGGCAAGGTGTAAGATTATATATGGAAGACCCTACTGGTGCAAAACCAGGAGGATCACCTCCTCATTTATAAAGGAGCAGATTCGTATTTTAGAGAAAAAGATGGAGGAGTTAATCCACCATAACCAAAATGCCTTTAAAAAAGATAGGGAGAGGTAGTATATCCCCTTTTCTGTTGTTCTATGGCCTTTAAACGGGCCCGAGCGGCTTCTCTTTCGCTCTTTCTTCGGGCATCCCTTAACACATCCCGAAAGATATTCCTGGCCACAATAAGGTTTCCCTTTCTCTCATATATGAGACCTGCCCGATATAAGGCAGTAATGGACCAGATGTATTGGTCTTTGTAGTACCAGTAAACCTTTAAATATCTATCTATGGCCAGGTCTTCTTTTCCCAATTGCTCATCCCCCTCTGCAAGCCAGAAAAGTATCTCTGCCTGCATGGCCCTAGAAAGCCTTTTTTTGTGATGCCACAGATATAAAAGAAAATTCTGCGCCACCTTCCACCTCTGGGTCTGTTGGGCATAGAGGGCTATTTTTAAAAAATTCATAGGGGGGACCTGGTTGGGGGAAAACTCAAGGAGTTTTTCATAGTAGGAGAGGGCCCCCTCTCTATCTCCTTTTTTATCCAGAAGGCGGGCCATGAGTAAGTAGTATTTAGTAACCAGTGCAGGGGTAAGATGCTCAAAGGTAAACATCCCTATATAGCTCTGGGCACGTATCACATCTCCTCTATCCAGTTCAAGTTGGGCCAAAGAAAGAAGACTCTGTTTCCCTGCGGGGGTGGAGGGATATAACATAGCCAGATATTTCAAGCAAGAATACCTTGTAGTTTTGTTAGTAAGGAGTTCTCTTTTTAGATAGGCATAATATAATAACATATCCAGGGGATAATCTTTGATCCTTTTCTCCACTTCACTATAAGGGGTATCAAAAGGGGCTGTTATCCCATATAAAGATACATCAAAAGGCTGAAGCACAATCAGGGCACATCTCCAGGCATCTCTCATAGAGGGTGAAGTTATCATAGGGGGATCAGGCATCAGTAGGAGGGATATCTTCAGGGATAGGGGGAGGGAAGATAGGAGAGTAGGGGAGAGGAGCCTTTTTACCTCATTGTAATCACCAACTAACAATAGATAGGAGATCCTGAATTTTTCTATAAATCGCTTTTGAAAGGGAGAAATAAGGGGAGAATTAAGTTCCCTCTTTAGAAGTGAGAGGGCCAGGGTAGGAGAGAGGGATAAGAGCCTATGCTGGAATGCCCTTATCCCTTCTTTAGCAGGGACACAAATGCTCCAATTTATGCCCCCTTCCTTTCCCTTTATCTCACTCAGCAGGGATGGAAGGATCTCCACCAGGGCATCCAGCTTGGGATAAGTTTTCTGTAGGGATGGGGCATTACCTTCCCCTTTTATGAGGCTCAAGAGGTAGAAAAGGCTTTGGGTTTGATATTTTTTGGGTAAGGAAGATGCAAGCTCCTGGGCAGTTTTATAGTCTTGAAGGGATATGCGGGCAAAAAACCGAATAAGGACATCTCTTATAGGAGCAGAGGTGGGTACCGGTACAGTAAGCCTTTCCCTGGAAAGAAGAGAGCACACTCCCACACACACCTCCCAGAGGTGGGACCGATTCCATAACAGTCTTCCAGTGAGGACCACGTTCTCCAGAGATGAGATCTCCTCTTTATCCACAATATATTGTGCCCCATATATATAGTCCCATATCCATCTCCGTATGGCACCTTCCCAGAAGGAGGCAAGAGCGGGTGTCAACATCATTTGTTTTGTGGTAAGGTAATCCCTTGCCCTGGCATAATAGATAAGAGAATCTTTAAAATCCAGCTCCATCCTATAGGCATCCCCCAACAATAATAATCGCCGTCCTTCATATATTCCTGAAAATTTCTTATACCTTAACATCTTAATAACCTGGTTTGCCTTGCCTAAACGAAGTTGTATCTGAGCAAGCTCAAGGAGCACCCCTGGAGAAGGGGAGCCTTTATTATTAGAAAACTCAGCCGCAAGGGCCTCATATGCCCCATATCTTTGTATTAGTTTTTTAAATCCCTTTTCTGGATTTGCTCCAGCAAAGGAAAATTCACATATCATCAGGACAAGAAATACCGCCATCATCCCCTTGAAAATTGGACCTTTTTTCATCATAGTGATTGCATCCTTGGTTTAATTTAGTTAAACACAAAATTTTAGTTTAATATTTTTAAACAAAAAAAATAATATCAAAATAATATCCTCATTTCTCACTCAAAAAAAAAGAGCCTTATTTACTGTTATCCGCTCCCTTGGCTCCCTATTTTAGATCAGCCTTTGTTGGTCAGCACGACTCAATGATTTGCAAACAAACAAAACAATCTAAACCTTTCAAGGAAGGGATAGAAGTTGTGCTGATTTTCTCTACTTTTTTGTTTGAATATAAAAGTTTACATAATATTCATTATGAGACAATTCTAATAAGGGTAAGGTCTCAAATCTTAAATGCCCCATGAATTCCCTCTATGAGCATCTGGGTCCCAATTACCGCGAGGATTAGTCCCATCATCCTGGTTATTACCCCAAGGGCATTATTTCCAATAAAGGTTACAAACCTCTCTCCAAAGACAAAAAAAAGATATGTTATGATACATAGCAGTCCAAACATGGCGATGGTAATCACCATATCAACCATCCCACCTGCGGCATAATTCATGGCAGTGGTTATGGTGCCAGGTCCCGCAAGTATGGGCATGGCCAATGGAGATACAGCAATGCTCAGCTCTGCCTCTCGGGCATGTTTCTTGTCCCGTGCACTTGGATGATGGACACTGGAGTGATTTCCCTGGAGCATATGAAAACCAATCAAGAGTACTAAAAGTCCACCAGTTATCCTGAAGGCCGCAAGGGTTATTCCAAACATGGCAAATATTAGTTTTCCAGTTATGGCAAATACCAAAACTATGATAAATGCCAGCATAAGGGAACGAAAGGCTATGGCCCGTACGGTCTCCTGGTCGTCCCCAGCAGTAAGCCCCAGGAATATAGGCACATTGGCTATGGGATTCATGATGGCAAAAAACCCCATAAAGATGGTAGCACCTTCCATGAGGATATCTTTCATCTCTTCAACATCTCCTTTACTTATTTTGTTTGCTCCTCTATTGTCCCCCTCCAGGGACACCTTCCAGGATCTGGGTATCTTTATTAGGTCTAAAGACAAATAGACCAGGGTCCAGACCTTGATTTATAACAGTGTTTTTTAAGGTGATGGTATTGGTATTTCCAAAGAAATCTATTATCTCTATCTGATGGATAAGGTTTTCCCTGCTTATCCAGAGATACACAAGTACCATATTGGGTTCCGGCCTATGGGGAATCAATTTGTATTTTTTATACGGACCCTTAGATATATCCTCTTTACTCAACACAAATTCTCTGCTTATATTTATCTTACCACTTATCAAGTCCAATATGGTGCGGGAGTCTGCAACATCTTTGAGACGATATTTGTAGGCTATATTGTCACCAGGGATATAGTCCCATACTACATCTCCGCTTACAAAGAGGATCTCCTTCTCTGGAGAGATTGTTTCCCATCTTATTTTTAATGTACCCTTTTTCTTTAATATAAAGATTTTCCCTTTTCTTATAGTGGTTTCATGACTTAAATGATTTGTCAATTCCTGAATATATTCTGTTGATATAGAATGAATTTCATTGTATTTTTTTTGTAATATTAATCCTATATTGACATTGTTTGCCAGTGCAGTAAAAGAAAAGAATATATTCAAAAAGAAAACTAAAGGAAATACCAAATATACCTTAAGATTATTCATGTACCTTTTATCTCCTATTTTTTAACTTTTTTATATTCTTTGAAATAACCCCTATTACATTTGGAACTCTATGAGACATAATCTCCCTCTCTAAGAGATTAAAGCTACTATATCCAACTATTGATTTTTCAAATCCATGAATTTTTATATACATCCCTGCTGTTTTTCCTCCCTCAGTAAATATACACCCTGCAATATTAAGTGGTAAAGATAATAAAATATCATTTAATTCATGCATAGAAATAGGTTTTAAACTAAAAATAAATAGTATTTTATGGAGGTTATCTATTCCTATAGCAGAGACACTATAGGTTCTATCGCTTTTCTTCCACAAATTTTTTCTATTTTTACTTATCATCCTGAAACTTTGTACCACACAGTCATACTGGGAAAGAAGTCTTTTCCATCCTGGTTCCCCCTTTTCTATAATAGTAGCAAAGGGGAGAGACTTTTTCAGGGGAGCAAACACAAAAAATCCACCAAAATGTTTATGTATAAGGGATTGATTCACATACCCCTCTCCCCTCATATACCCAGTACTGGTAGTATAGTCCTTCCAGAACATACTCGCATTTATGGCAGCCACCAGATGATATCTCTCCACCCATTGTTTCAGTGTCAACGGACCTGTGCCCTCTCTAGCACACATCAGGAGCACCAGTCGGTAAAAATGGGGATCTATCTTGAGGACAGAAATGCTATAGGGAGAATGAGAGGCAGAGGTAGTACCCTTAAAAGATGCAAAAAAGAGCCCCTTTTTTAGCGTATGCCATGGAGATATTCGGGCACTACACACCACAGCCCCATAGAGTATCACCAGCAGGGACAGTGCCATCCCCTTCCAGGATCTTATCATTTATATTTCCTGATTAGATAGCATGTGGGTCATGGTATAAAGGGTCCCCGCAGACCTGTTCACCAGCCATTTGGTTGCCCTTATGGCCCCGCGGGCAAAGGTTTCCCTGGAATGGGCCCTGTGGGTGATCTCCAATCTCTCTCCTGGTCCCAGAAGATATATGTTATGGTCTCCCACCACATCTCCTCCCCTGAGGGTCTGGACCCCTATCTCTTTCCTAGGTCTCTCCCCTATCATTCCCTTTCTCGCATAGGTGAGGGCATCTTCTCCCCATCCCTTTGCCTCAAGTAAAACCTGGGCCAGTTTCACAGCAGTTCCACTAGGGGCATCTTTCTTAAATTTATGATGTATCTCACATATCTCAATATCATAATCCTCTCCCAGCATATCCACCAGCATGGGAAGTATCTTAAAGAGCACATTTATTCCCACACTCATATTGGGGGCCCAAAAGATAAGGTTTCTCATGGCCGCCCTCTTCAAAAGGTCCATCTGCTCTTCTGTGAGTCCAGTGGTACCTATCACCATTGGATTCCCGTGGGCCATGGCCGTTTCCACATTCTTCTGGGTGACCTGGGGATAGGTAAAATCTATTATTACTGCAGAGGGAAATGCTTCACAGGCCTCTTCAATGGAAGTTCCACAGAGATCTGCCTCCACTCCTATCTCCTTTATCTTTTCCTCTTTTTCCACCAATGCCACCAAAGACATATCCGCATCCTCTTTAACCAGTCTAGAAATAATAGACCCCATCCTCCCTGCGGCGCCTGTAACTATCACCTCTATTTTAGACATCTTTATCCTCCTGTTCCTTTTAAGAGATTAAAAAATTCCTCTTCAGAGATGGTCCTCACTCCCAGTCTTTTTGCCCTCTCAAACTTTGAGCCTGGATCTTCCCCCACCACCACATAATCTATGTTTCTGGAGACACTGCTCTTCACCACTCCTCCTGCGCCTTCCACCAGTTCCTTTGCCCTTCTCCTGGACAATCTCTGAAGCCTTCCTGTAAATACAAAGCTCTTTCCCTCAAGGGAACCTCTCTTGTCCGTATCCCCCCTTCTACCCTCCCCTCCCCTGGGCCATACCCCTATCTTTTTAAACTTTTCAAGGAGGAATTTATTTTCTGGGTTTCTAAAAAAGGAAGATATGGAGCGCGCCACCTCCGGTCCAATATCCCTTATTTTCATAAGCTCTTCTTCGCTGGCCTCCATTAGTCTCTCCATGGAGCCAAAGTGGCGTGCCAGAAGCCTGGCAGTCTGTTCCCCCACCATCCTTATGCCCAGGGCAGAGATAAACCTCTCCAGGGAGATATCCTCTCTGGCCCTCCCTATAGAGGTAAGCATGTTCTCGGCGAGTTTCTCCCCCATCCTCTCCAGATGAATAATATCTTCCTTTTTGAGAAGAAACAGGTCAGCAAAGTCCTTTACAATCCCTTTATCCACAAATATCTCTATCCACTTCTCCCCTATCCCCTGGATATCCAATCCTGACTTTGATACGAAATGCATAAGCCCCCTTTTTAATCTGGCGGGACAGGAGGCATTTATACATCTATGGGCCACCTCCCCTTCTGGCCTTACCACTTCAGAATTACATACTGGACATCTGGAGGGGAACCTAAAGGGCCTTTCTCTACCTGTGCGTCTTTCCCTAATGGACCTTACTATCTCAGGGATTACATTCCCTGCCCTCTGTACAATCACCCAGTCACCTATCCTTATATCTTTTGCCCTTATCTCATCCTCATTATGCAAAGTTGCCCTTCTTACCACTACCCCCCCTATGGCCACTGGCCTCAAGATGGCCACTGGAGTGAGCACCCCTGTCCTCCCCACCTGAACCACTATATCCTCCACCACAGTCTCCCCCTGTTCCGCCTTAAATTTTATGGCAATTGCCCACCTGGGGGATCTAGCGGTATTTCCAAGGCGTCTCTGTTGGCTCAGGGAATCCACCTTACACACCACCCCATCCACCTCAAATGGAAAGGAATCCCTTTCCATTTCTATCTGTTGAAAATACTTAAATACCTCTGTGTAATTGGTGCAGAGCCTTGCCCTGGGGACTGTGGCAAAACCAAGCTCTTTCAGGGAGTGCATTATCTCGTGGTGATAGGCCCACTCATGTCCCCCCTTCTCCCATTCCACCACTCCTATGCCATAGGCAAAAAAATGTAATGGCCTAGATGCTGTTATACGGGGATCTAGTTGTCTAATGGAGCCTGCTGCGGCATTTCTGGGATTGGCAAAGGTCTTTTGCTTACTCTCCAACTGCTTTTTATTGAGAAGTAAAAAGTCTTTCTTAGAGATAACCACCTCTCCCCTCACCTCCAGATAGGAGGGCATATCCTCCACCTCCCTCAACACTAAAGGCACATTCTTTATGGTCTTGACATTTTCTGTGACATCTTCCCCCACAAATCCATCTCCCCTGGTGGCGGCACCTGCATATCTCCCCCTCTCATATATTATCTCTATGGCAAGCCCATCTAACTTTGGATCCGTCCAAAAGGCTATCTCCTCCCCAGGGAGCAACCTCTTTAATCTCTCCACATACTCCATCCATCCTTCTTCCGTAAAGACATTGTCCAGCCCATACATTGGAAGGGTGTGCGGTCTCTCCTTGAATTCCTCCAAGGGAGGCCCTCCAATCTTTTGGGTGGGGGAATAAGGAGACCTAAATTGGGGATAGCTCTCTTCCAGTTTCTTCAGTTCATTAAATAACTGGTCATACTCTCCATCTGAGATCTCAGGGTCGTCCAGGACATAATAACGATAGTTGTGATATTCTATCTCCCTTCGGAGTTCTTCAATGCGTTTTTTTATTTGCTGGATATTCATAGGCAAAAAGTTAAAGCATTGCTTTAAACTTTGTAAGGTCTGTCTTTTTTCCCACCACAATAAGGGTGTCTTCTTCAGCGAGCACCTCCTGGGCCTGGGGATTATATATCATGGTCCCATCCTTTTTTTTGATGGCTATAATAATAAGGTTAAATCTGGGCCTCAATTGAGATTCCAGTAAATTTTTTCCCACGAGTTCACAGGATTCAGGTATGGTCACCTCCTCCATCTGAAGATTCAGGTCATTGCCGTGGATAGCCATATCCAGAAAGTTTATTACAGTGGGCCTCAGCACCAGTTGTGCCATCCTAAGTCCTCCCAAAAGGTGGGGCGTAAGTGCCCTGTCTGCCCCCGCCAACTCCAGCTTCTTTATTGACTCTTCACTCTCTGCCCGTGCAATTACAGTAATATTGGGACAAAATTGTTTTGCAGTAAGTGTAACATATACATTTTGTGCATCTGTATTTAATGCTGTGATAATAGCCCTGGCCCTCCTAAGTCCTGCCTTAAAAAGGACATAGTCATGAGTTGCATCCCCCTGGACGTGAAATATCTTTTCTCTCTCCAGTTCTTCTATTGCCACAGGGTCATTTTCCACCACTACTGTTTTACATCCTTCTCTTATAAGTTCCTTTGCCACAGTACTTCCTATCTTACCGTATCCACATACAATGTAGTGCTCTTTTAATAGGCTTATCCGTCTCTCCATCTTTTTCTTTCCCCAAAAAAGTTGAATTTTGCCTTCAATTAAGGCGTTAGTAAAGGAACCTATGATATAGGCATAGGACCCAACTCCCAAGAGGATAAGTATGGATGTGTGAAACTTTCCCCTGTTGGAAAGCTCATGCACTTCCCTGAAACCCACAGTAGAAAGGGTTATTACCACCTGATAAAAGCTATCCAGAAAGTTCCATCCCTCAATGTGCATGAATATATACAGGCCATAGAGATAGACACAAAAGAGAAAAATAAATCCAATTACCAGGGGATAGAACTCTGAAAAAAAGTCTCTGGAGAGTCTTATTTCTAAATTTTCTCTTATTCTGGAAAATATCTTTCTAGGAAGCATCTGGTATCCTTTTTCAGAAGGTGAGCAAGACCTCTTTTAATTCTTTTATTCGGTCCCTGAACTTCGCCGCCTTCTCAAATTCCATCTCCCGTGCGGCCTTCTTCATCTCTCTAGAGAGTTTCTTTATCTCCTTTTCCACACTTTTGGCATCTAGATAATAAAAATCTTTCTCCTCTGCAACAGACAAAATCCTCCTTTCCCTGCGGGTACCAAATTCATATAGGGGATTTTTGCTGCTCTTTTTGATGGTGACAGGGGTAATATTGTTCGCCCTATTATATGCTATTTGTTTCTGGCGTCTCCTCTGGGTCTCTTCTATGGCCATTTTCATGGAATCTGTAATCTCGTCTGCATACATGATCACCATCCCCTTGGCATTTCTAGATGCCCTTCCAAAGGTCTGAATGAGGGACCGATGGGAACGAAGAAATCCCTCCTTATCCGCATCCAGGATTATTACCAATGAGACCTCTGGTATATCCAATCCCTCCCTTAACAGGTTTATACCAACCAGTACGTAAAATTTCCCCTCTCTCAACTCCTGGATTATGGATATCCTCTCCAGGGTGTCTATATCTGAATGCATGTACCTGGCGGGAATACCCCGTTCCTGTAAAAAATCTGTAAGGTCCTCTGCCATCCGTTTAGTAAGGGTGGTTATGAGCACCCTCTCGTCCCTTTCCATCCTCTTTTTGCATTCAGATATAATATCGTCTATCTGTCCCTCTACTGGACGTACTTCTACCTCTGGATCCACCAGCCCTGTGGGTCTGATTATAAGCTCTATCACATACTCCCCTGCCCTCTCCATCTCAAAGTCCCCTGGAGTTGCTGATACATAGATGGTTTGATTTAATTTACTTATAAATTCCTCAAAATTAAGAGGACGGTTATCCAGGGCCGAGGGAAGCCTGAACCCATACTCCACCAAGGTCTCCTTTCTAGAGCGGTCTCCATTGTACATGGCCCGTATTTGGGGGATGGTAATATGGGATTCATCTATAAATAACACAAAATCTTGGGGGAAGTAGTCCAGGAGACAGGCAGGAGGGGTTCCTGGGGGTCGTCCATCCAGGTGTCTGGAATAATTTTCTATCCCATTACAATAGCCCATCTCTTCTATCATTTCCAGATCCAGCAGGGTCCTCTGCTCTAATCTCTGGGCCTCAACCAATCTCCCCTGCCTTTTGAACCAGGCAAGACGTTCCTGGAGTTCTTCTCTAATATCTGAGATGGCCCGCAAGAGATTATCCCTCTCAGACACATAGTGACTTGCTGGGAATATCACGGTCTTTTCCAGGGGTTCCAGCACCTCTCCTGTGAGGGGATTTATCTCATATACCCCATCTATCTCATCTCCAAAAAACTCTATCCTTATCCCCTGTTCCTGGCGATACGCAGGGATTATTTCCACCACATCTCCCCTTACCCTAAAGGTTCCCCTATGAAAATCATAGTCATTTCTTTCATAATATATCTCCACTAGTCCTCTTATCAACTCATCTATAGACATCACCTGCCCCACTCCCACAGGGATAACCATCTCTCTGTAATACTCAGGAGAACCCAGGCCATATATACAGGAGACTGAGGCCACAATTAGTACATCCCTTCTGGTGAGAAGGGAGTAGGTTGCGGCATGTCGGAGTTTATCAATGTCATCATTAATGGAAGAATCCTTTTCTATATATAGGTCAGACTCAGGCACATAGGCCTCTGGTTGATAATAATCATAATAACTTACAAAATATTCCACCGCATTATGAGGAAATAGCTGTTTAAACTCATTATATAATTGGGCTGCGAGGGTCTTGTTAGGGGCTATTACCAGGGTAGGCCTATTTATACGTTGGATCACATTGGCCATGGTAAATGTCTTGCCTGAACCAGTAACCCCCAAAAGGACCTGGTCCTTTATTCCTGCCTTTAGATTATGCACCAAATGTTCTATGGCATGTGGTTGGTCCCCTGCAGGGGAATAGGAGGAGATCAATCTAAAAAAATCCATCTCTGTTACCTCCATTGCATTGAGGAGATTATAAACAAAACCCCTGGGATGGCAAAAGGTTTTATAGGGAAGGGATAACCTTACTTTAAAACAACATGAAGCCTTGCTTTATTCCTTATAGATATGTCTGATTTTTTAATGCCTTACAAAGAAAAGGATTTTTGGCTAATTTCTTTAATCAGAGAGGTGGCGAAGGACTAATAGGTGAAGCTTCACTCCTTACATAAAAGGCGGACTGCTGAGTGGGGGAAATTGGACGAGGGAGGGAGCTTTAAAAATGAGCACTTCTTCTAAAACAGGATTTTGCTCAAGCCAAGAAGCATATAAACAACCTTCTATCGCTTATACCAAACAGGTTATGGAAAACAATGAAGAAAGAAGAGACAGATGAAGAAAAAATCATAGCTGAGGAGAGATTTTATCAGACCATTATCTATCTTGCCTTATATTCTAGTGGATATATGGCAGAGGTAGAAATTATAAATCAAGGTGGATTTGCAGACCTTGTGCTTAAGTATCGTGGGAAAGTGTATATTTTTGAGATAAAGATAAGAGGCACAGCAGCCTCAGCCATTTCTCAGATAAAGAAAAAAGGCTACGCCCGTAAGTACCCAGATGCAAAGGAGATATATCTGGTTGGAGTGGTTATGGACACAAAGAAAAGAAGAATTAAAGAGATGGAAGTGGAAAGAGAAGAGGGATATTAATTGACAGATTATTATCGCCAATAACTAAATAGGTGGAGGAGGTTAAGATGAAAATAGCAAAATTATTTAAAAATGGGAGGAGTCAGGCTCTTCGCCTACCAAAAAAAGTTAGGTTCAAGGAAGAGCCTTCTTTTAAAATAACATGGACCCTTGCCTTATTCCTTCTTATTTAATTGTTTTTTCATTTCTTTTTTTACTTGAAGTTCTTAAAAGAATCGGAGGGAAGGTTGAAAAAATATAAGGAGAGATAATAACTCACTAAAATTATAAGCTAACTGTCCTTAAAAAAGCGCATTATCATCTGAAAGAAGAAGGTAATATTATAAAAGTAAGACAAAGATTTTTATCTGGAAATAAGTATTTATTTGTGTTAAACTTATCTCTAATACTTTGCAAAAGGCAAATAGTGGTTGAGAGGAGAAAATGGAAACCTATCCTTCCCTCTTAAATCTCATAGTGGAAGAGTTTAATGATAACCCCACCATAGCCTGTTTCGCCCTATCTTATAAGATTCCTCTCCTGTTAACTGAAAGATTGAACATAAGAGAGATTCTCCACCAAGGTTTTGTATTTTTATCAGACGCCCACCCTATTTTTACAGCAGGCAAGGATGAATATGGCCATCCGCTTCAAAAAGGACATAAGCATACTTATATTTTTTGCAGGGCAGATAAAACAGCAAGGATTGATCGAGTAATCCTTTATGTGCTACAGGGTCTTAACAAAAGAGCACGGCAAGTTTTTTATAGATTAAAAAAAATATGGGGAAGCCGTGATCTTTATTTTACCCTGCTTGGTATTGGAGACCTAGAAGATTTTCAAAACGAGGCTTTTTTTGCAAAGGCCAAAGCCTGGATTTCTTACACTCCTTTTGTGCCCACCAGACATTCCCGTTATAACTGTAATGGCAAACCTCGGCTTGATCCTGAGGGACTGCATCAGGGCAGTCCAGAGCATGATCTCTGCCGGCTTTTGCAACTGCAAGACAAACCAAAGCCTGTAAAGATTGAGCGTGTAGAAAATAGCGTAAAAGGCAATAAATCAGTTTGCTGGCAGAAATTTCAAATAAAGCGCAAAAAAGGCGGCGGCCGCAGGACAGGAAAAAGAGGTTATGGATTCAGGATAGAATTTGATAGAGAAGTGCAGGGGCCAGTTGCAGTTGGCTATGGAGCGCATTTTGGCCTGGGAGTGTTTGTGCCGGAGGAGAAATAAAAGGGCTATTAGTATGTGTAAATTGACTGTTTATGAAAATTTTTTTGGGGGGTGGGGGATTGGGGGTATTATAAAAATTGGGCTGGGAGATATTAAGGAAAATTTTATTTATCAGGAGTTTCAGGGATAACTCATCTTTGTGGGTATAACCCAGTGAAATAACAGTTAAACTTTTCTTTTCCCATATAAGACCCTACGGAGCAGAGTTCAGTTAGAAGAAAATCTTTT